>JBEKJI010000051.1:0-4747 GCA_050011315.1 Gaiellaceae bacterium | reverse complement strand
CGGTTGTATGGGGTCAGCCGGAGCCCGTCTCCGGCCAGATAAACCCCCCGATCTTGCAACTCGGAGGATCCGGCCTTTGTGTGCTCGCGGCTACTCAGCCGTCATAGGGTCTAGCCTCGCACTCACCGATCACACCCAGTCGGCGGGTCTTCATCCCGCTATGCGCTCCAGGGGGGAGAGGTGGGTCCCGCCGGTTTCGGGTCCTCGGAAGAACGCCTCGCGACCCACGTTCGGTGGCGCGTGTTGAATCGGCACCAAGTCGCCACATTTCTTGCGTTGTTTCTCGCTACCGTGTCACGACCTCGCGGGTGGGTGGCTCGGGGGAGGGCTGCGGAACGTGATGCCCTCACGCATCGACCGACCACACCCAGTCGACGGTCATCGCTCCGAGACGAGCTCCAGGCTCAGATCAGGTGCGGAATCAGCTCGCCGACGAGAAAGCCGATCAAAGCGGCCGCGCCGCCGACCGCGAGCACGTGCAGGCCGCTGCGCAAGCGGCGCAACCCGGCGATCCGGCCCTTCAGCGCTCCCAGGCCGAACAGAGCCGTCGCTGTCGCGGCGAGCGAGACGGCGAGCGCTGTTCTCACTCCCCAGGCGAAGTAGGGGAAGAGCGGAACCCAGGCGGCGGCGACGAACGTCGCCCCGACGACAAGTGCGTCGCCGAGAGCCGTGCGATGCTCGCCGTACGCGAGTCCGAGTTCCTTCTCGACCGTCATGCGCACGTGCGAGTGGGGGTGACGAGCCAGGATCTCGCTCACGGTCTGCGCGTCCTCGCTCGGGATTCCCTCCTCCTCGAGCAGGATCTGAAGCTCGCGGCGCTCGACTTCCGGGTGGTCGTCCATCTCGGCCAGCTCGTCGGCGATCGCGCCGCGGAAGAGCGCGTTCTCGGCCTGGCTGGAGAGAAAGACGCCGGCTGCCATCGAGAGCGAGCTGGCAGCCATCTCGGCGATGCCGGCGATCGCGATCGTTTTGCTCGACGCGTCGGCGACGGCGAGACCGGTCAGCAGGCCCAAAGTCCCGATCAGCCCGTCCTGAGCGCCGAGCACCAGCTCGCGGATGCGCGAGGCGCGCTCGATCCGAGGGCGCGATTCGAGCACCCATCGTCGCAGCTCCGCGCCTTCGGTCGGGTGGGCTCCACGTGGGCGCACGCGCTCCGGCAGGCGCTCGGCCGGGAGAGTGCCGGCGCCGGGCTCGAAGTCACGCCGACGCATCCGCTGTCGTCTCCGGCCGGGCATCTCGGTCGAGCGTACCTAATGGGCGGAGACTGTTCTGGTAGCTCCTCCTAGAGGAGCTCGCGCAAAAAGGCGCCGCCGCCGATCGAGCACACCGTGTGTTTGCCGGCGCGCAGGCGCAGCTCGCGGTCGGAGGTGACGAGCCAGTGCTCCTCTCCGCTCGCCGCCAATTCGGCGGCCCGGCGAGTCAGCCAGTCATCGGCGCTTTCCGAGCCCGTCCCGACGACCGTCAGTAGTTCGTCCTCTACCCGTTCGCCGATCAGATCGCCGAGCGCCCTGCCGTCGAAGGCGACGACGACGCGGACATGTTCTCTCCCGGCCCAGGCGCGGCAGCGCTCGACCAGCTCGCGCTCGGGCAGGTTCGGCCACTGCGAGCGCAGCACGTTCCTTGCGTCTACGAGCACGATCACTCTGGCGCTATCCGGCATGCGGTCAGCGTACTGACGGAGCGCTGCGACTACAACGCGTCCCTTCCGGACACGATCTCGGCCGGGGAAGGTCGTTCAGCTGGCGGTGACTTCGAGCCGCTCGACTGCGGAGGCCGGGAAGTTGTAGGTCTCGCACCGTACCGCTCCGTCGCGGTTGCTACAGGGGAGCCACGCGCCCCCGTCGAACAGGCGGATTCTGATCGTGGCCGAGGTGGCGTTGACGTGGAAGCTGACGCCACGCAGGAAGTCGGCTGCGGTGTCGTACTTGACAGCGTCGATCACAACGCCCGCCGTGGATATCTGCGCTCTCGACGGGACCTGCGCAGTAGCGCTTGAGGCATAAGCCTGAGCAACGCTGCCGACGACGGAAGCGATCGCCAGCGAGGTGATGAGC
The DNA here is from genome assembly GCA_050011315.1 of Gaiellaceae bacterium. Lineage (GTDB taxonomy): Bacteria > Actinomycetota > Thermoleophilia > Gaiellales > Gaiellaceae > Fen-549. The sequence continues at coordinate 2,693 of JBEKJI010000051.1, read as the reverse complement.
GTACGGAGCGATTGAAGCATCGCTCCAGTAATCGCCCGCCGAAGCCTTCCGATTCTCGCCGAAGCGCGCTACCTGCAGAACCACTTCGGAGTCACGGCGCTACCCGCCCACGAGTGCGAGCCAGAGAGCCTCTGTCGCCGCGTCAGCCGGTCGCGACGATGGTGAGGGTGCCCCCGTTGATGCCGATCGCGGTCGCCTGTGGGGCGGTAGTGGGGCAGGTAACGGTGGGCGGCGCACCGGCGGCCACAGTGCACGAATACCAGGTACCGCCGCTTATGAGCTGGATCTTCACCTGCGTTGATGTCGAGGCTCCGGTGAGGGGAAAAGTCATGGAGTCGATGTTCTGCGGGCTGTTCGCATTCAGGTTGTAGGTGATGTTGCTGCCGGGATTGACGACGCTGTATTTACCGATAACTCCAGATCCGGATCCGAGCAGCGGAGGGTTGACGTTGTTGATGCTGCTCGTGTAGGCGTAAGCGGCGGTCGCCGCGATGATCGCAATGATCCCCAAAACGATCAAGCCGCGTAGTCGTGCTCTGCGTCGCATTTGGACTTCCTCGCCTAGCCGCGGGCGCAGCCCGTCGTATCGCAGTATTCACAGCTGGTGAACGTGTCCGTTCCCGGGCCGCCGATACAGACGTCGGTGCCGTTACCGCCGGTAATCGTGTCGTTGCCCCCTCCGCCTAAGATGCAGTCGTTACCGCCGCGGCCGTTGAGGGTCTGATTGTTGTTGTTTCCGAGGATCAGATCGGAGGTCGTGGAACCGGCGGGCGCGCTCGCGGTGAGGATGTCTGTCGGGCTGATGCCGTACTGCTTGCACAGCGGCGGCTCCATAGTGGCCGGCGTATTACCGGATTGCACCTGGCCCAGCCCTGGCGGGTTGACGCCCAGGATCACGTTTGCCAGCGCGAGAACGGCGGTCGCCGCAATCAGCCCGGCGAATCCGAGCAGCAAGAGGTGAAGGAATCGGCCGTGCCTGTTTCGCTTTCTCCTCTTCATCTACTTCACCCGCGTGGATCCTGCGTCTGCCCGAGCCGCCGCCTCGTAGGCATCCGAGCTCACGGAGACGTTCTCGAAGGCGACGTAGCGATAGATCGAGCCCTCTTCTTCGACCAGGTAGTGGTGCACGACTCCACCGTCGATCACGTGCAGGATCGCTCGGTCGTAGCGCTCGGCCAGATGCACGAGCGCCTCGATCGACTCGACCTCGACCGGATCGGTCCAGTTGTCGCGCACGCGCCCGACCGGGACGAGCAGGTCTCCGTAGCGGCGCTCGATCTCGGATGGCTCGTCGAGCTGCGGCCGCAGGCGCAGGTGAGCGAAGATCAAGACGAGCAAGCCGCCCGAGAGGGCAAGTAGAAGCAGAGAGAGCACGCGCGCCTGATTGACGCTGGGCGTGAAGAGCCTGAGGGCAAGATGGGCCGGCTCGCTCTTCGTGCCGGCCTGGGTCTCGGTCTGCAGGGGGCTGTTGCCGGTCAGAGGACCGGAGGGCCCGAGCGTCTCCGGGGCGAGCTGGTTGTAGTCGAGGCGGAGCCGGTAGGAGGGAGCAAAGTCGGCCTCGAGAGGACCGCCTGCAACCAGGCCGCTTCCCTGCACCTGGGGCTGCAGGGTCAATTCGAACGAGTCGATCGGCACGCCCGTGACCGTCTGCAGTTTGAGCATCAGCGAGTGCAGGTAGGCGAGGTTGAGCGTGCCCGCGAGATGTACGGCGGAGCCCGAGAAGCTCTGCTTCGGGGAGAGGGTGAAGCTCCTCGCCCACTGGCCGCCGTCGCCCGTGACCGTCGCCACCAGGCTTGCCTTGCCCGAGAGGCTCAAGGGATCTCTCGAGCTCGCCCGGTAGTCGAAGGCGACCTTCAGGCTGTGCACCAGCTTCAAGAAGACTGGCTGGCCGGTCTTGACGGCGCCCGAGGGGTAGGCGATGCCCGGCTTTGTGTGGGCCTGGTAGGAAAACAGGCCGCGCTCCTGCCAGAGATTGGCAACCGCCACCTGGCGCGAGGGAGCCCGGGCGAAGGAGACGAGGCAAAGCAAGACGGCGATCGCTCCGAGCAGTCCGACGACTACCAGCCCGGCCGTGGTCGAGGCCGTGGTCGGGCGGCCGCGGCGGGGAAGCGGGGGAGTGGTGGTCTTCGGGCGCCTCTTGCGCCGGGAGTGGCTGGCGCCCATCGTGCCTCCGGCCATTAGTACCGCCAAGCCTGTGAGAAGGGCTGCGCTTTTTGGCTCGCGCGCCCGGTTGAGCCAGGTGCCCATGCCATCCAGCTGGATCCATCGCTCGCCGACGAAGTCCTTGAAGAGCGGGCGCTGGAGGTCGGGGCCTTGCGTGTTGTCGCCGCGCATGATGTAGCGATCGCCTGCTTTGCCCACGATCCTGTGCAGGACGACCTGGTGGATCTCTGTCGAGCGGTAGGCGACGATGTCGCCGATCTCGTAGTGAGAGCGCTTCTGCAGGATGACGAGGTCGCCCTTGTGCATCAGGGGCTCCATCGATACACCCCTGATCGTCACGTATGAGGCCTGGCCGCCGATCTGGGTCGGGGCGAAGAAGTACCAGGTAACGGCGAACAGAACGGCGCCGACGATGCCAAAGGTGAGTTTTAGCGATCTGGTCATGGCTCGCGGTAAGTAGTCCCTCTAATCGGCAGAAGGGGCGGGGGTGTTGACCCCGCCCCTTCTTCTACTAAGTCCTTGTTGAGCCT
>JBEKJI010000050.1:0-3274 GCA_050011315.1 Gaiellaceae bacterium | reverse complement strand
CGGTGGAGCTTGGCCCTTTGTGGCTTGCACGTCGCTTGAGACTTCTGTTTTTCGCTCATGCGGGAACCGTTCGCCGCCAAAGTGTGGGTCCCTGCTCATTCTGAGGCGACTTCCAGACACCGAAACGGGTCAAGGGGTATTCGTAACGAAAGTGGGTTTTTCGAGTCACCGAGCGTCTGTATGGGAGTAGCTGGCTCTAGGGTGGATCGCGTGCCTAGACCGCTCCGCGTATTCGTCCCCGACTGGATCTACCATGTCGCCTCGCGAGGCAGCGATCGGCGACCGCTTTTTTTATTTGACCAGGATCGAGAGGAATTCCTCGAAAGGCTCGGCTGGGCCGTTGAGCGTCATGAGCTGCCGTGTCTGGCCTACTGCCTGATGGGAAACCACTATCACTTGATTGTCCAAACCCCAGACGCTCGTCTTTCGAAGGCCCTGCAAGAGTTGAATAGCGGCTATTCCAGGCGTTTCAACCGAGTTCACGAACACAGCGCGCACCTGTCTAGAAATAGGTATCTCGCGCAGTTGATCGCCACCGAACCTCACTTGCTCATGGCTTGCCGTTATGTCGCACATAACCCGGTCCGGGCGGGTCTCTGCGGCGAACCGTCCGACTCGCCGTGGAGTAGCTATCGCGCCAGTGCCGGTATCGATCCGGTCGCGCCTTTTCTGGATGAGACTGCACTCCGTGACGCTTTAGGTCCTGGCCCGAGATGGCGAACTCGCTATCGCGATTTCGTCGAGTTGCCCACCGCTGTGAATCCGCTGCCTAGGGATAAGAAGTTGCTCTTTTAAGACAAAAAAGTTCTTGACACCAAACGGTGTCTGACACCGGGCGGGGCGCGGGGCTCTAGATCAGGACGCAAGAGAGTGGCCTGCCAGCGACGGCAATTGATATCCGAGCGTGCGAATATCCGAGCGCGGACGCACTAGTATCGCCTCATGACAATCCGCCGCCTGCTGACCGCTGCCTGCCTGGTGGCCGCACTGGCCGGACTTGTCTCGGGCCCTTCTCGGGGCGCGCCGAAGAGTGCAGTAGGCGGGCCGGTGGTCGTCGTCCACTACAACGCGGATATCAACGAACTGGGCAAGCGCTTCCTGAACGGAGCGCTTCATCACGCAGCGAGCGAGAACGCCGAGGTGGTGATCATCCAGTTCAACACCCTCGGCGGTTCGATCACCTCGATGCAGGAGATGGTCGGCGACATCTTCGCCTCGCCCGTTCCCGTGGTCGTGTGGGTGGGCCCGTCGGGGGCCGGAGCGGCCTCGGCCGGAACCTTCATCGCCGCTGCGTCAGCGTTTCTCGCCATGGCACCGGCGACCAACATCGGCGCCGCGGCCGTGGTCGGCTCGCAGGGGCAGAACCTGGGCTCGACCGAGGCCAAGAAGGCGACCCAATTCGTGGCCGCGCTGATGCGCTCGATCGCCGTCCGTCGCCACCGCCCCGTCGCAGCGCTGCAGGCAACGATCCTCGAGGCGCGCGCCTACTCGGCCGAGGAGGCCGTACGGCTCGGCATTGCCAACCTCGAGGTGCCGACGCTCGGCGCCTTGCTCAAAGACGTCGACGGGCGCACTCTCGCCTCGAGCGCCGGCCCGAAGGTCATCCACACCACCGGCGTAGACGTCGAGCAGGTGAACATGAGCTTCTGGGAACGGCTGCTCGGCTTCCTCTCCGATCCCAACCTCGTCTACCTCCTGCTCAACATCGGCGGGCTCGGTCTGATCGTCGAACTCTGGATGGGCGGCCGCTCCTGGATTCCAGGCGCGCTCGGCGTCATCTGCCTGCTTGCGGCCTTCGCGGGATTGAGCGTACTGCCCTTCTCCTGGGCGGGACTGGCGCTGATCCTGGTCGGTATCGCCTTCCTCGGCTTCGAGCTGCACGCACCGGGGCACCTCGTCTTCGGTATCGCCGGAACCGCCTCGATCATCCTCGGCGGCGTCTTCCTGCTCGGCTACTTCGGCAGCCCCGGCTTGCCCGGGTATAACCCTTCCGTGAGCTTGTGGCTACTCATCTCGCTCGCCGTGATCGTCGGTTTGCTCGTGCTTCTGATGGCGCGCGAAGTTCACCTCTCACATCACGGCAAGCGCTATGTCAGCCCGATCGAGAGCAAGTCGTTGGTGGGCGCGATCGCAGAGGTAAACACGCGCCTGGCGCCCGCGGGCGAAGTCTGGCTCAACGGCGAGGCCTGGCAGGCGGAGCTGCAGGGAGGCGGCACTGCCGAGCCGGGCGAGCGTTTGAAGGTGGTCGCGGTCGACGGGTTCCGTGCGATCGTGCAGTCGCTCGAAAAAGAGAAACCCAAGAAAACCAAGAAGGGCTAGGAGGAAAAGGTGCCGATCATCAACTTCATCCGCGACTACGAGCGTGTCGCGCGCTTCCGCTTGGGCCGTTTCGAGGGAATGAAGGGGCCGGGCGTCGTTCTCAAGATTCCGATCCTGCACCAGATCATGAAGGTAGACACGCGCACCGAGGTGCTCGACATCCCCAAGCAGACGAACATCACCAAGGACAACGTCGCGCTCAACATCGACTTCCTCGTCTACTTGCGGATCGACATCAACCAGGCCGAGAAGTCGGTGCTCGAGGTCGAGGACTACCACCTGGCTGTGGTCGGCCTAGCGACGACGACGCTTCGCGCGGTCGTCGGCGACATCATCCTCGACGACGTTCTTTCCCAGCGCGACAGAATCAACGAGCTGATCCGCACCCGGCTCGACCACGAAACCGAGCGCTGGGGCGTCAAGGTCACCAACGTCGAGATCCGTGAGCTGACCGTGCCGCCGGAGATCGAGCAAGCGATGAACCGCCAGATGTCGGCCGAGCGCGTGCGCCGCGCCGTCGTGACCGAGGCCGAAGGTACGCGCCAGTCGAACATCACAGTCGCCGAGGGCGAGAAGCAGGCCGCGATCCTGCGCGCCGAGGGCCAGCGCCAGGCCGCCATCCTGAACGCCGAGGGTCTGGCCAAGGCGCTGGAGACGATATGCGCCGAGGCCAAGAAGGTGGATGCCAACACCATGGGCCTGCAGTACCTCGACGCGATCAAGAAGCTGGCCGAGAGCCCGGGCTCGAAGTTCTTCTTCCCGCTCGAGATGACCAAGCTGGTCGAGCAGTTCATGCCGGCGAAGGGGAAGAGTTAGGAGCTCGCCTCGAAACTAAGCACTCCACCGTCTGGCCGCGCTCGGCGGCCCGATACTGCGTCCTCAGTCGCGCCCGTAGCGCTGCTACGAACGCTCCCTACTTCTGGAGCTCGGCTGGAAACAGAGAAGCACCGGCTGA
>JBEKJI010000049.1:0-3615 GCA_050011315.1 Gaiellaceae bacterium | reverse complement strand
CGAGGAGGACGCCGCAACCGGAGTTCCGCTCGATCCCGATTTCGCTCCACGCCTTCTAGAGACGCTCGAGCGTCTGACGATCGGACCGCTCAGCCTCGGTGCGATCCAGAGCCTGATCCGCGATCGGCTCGGCTTTCGGCTCCCTCGGCCCCTCTTTATGTCGCTCTATGAGGCGTCGGAGGGCAACCCTTTCTTCGCGCTCGAGCTCGCCCGCGCCCAGATGGAGCACGGTCCACCGCTGGCAGGGACTCCGCTGCGCGTACCGGAATCGCTGCGCGAGCTTCTCGGTAAACGCCTCGCGGCCCTGCCGCATCCGACCCAGAAGAGCCTTCTTCTTGCCGCTACTTTTTCCGAGCCGACACTCGCGCTGCTGCGCAAGGCGGGGGGAGGCAGTCTCACCAAGGCCGTGGAGACCGGCGTCGTCGTGCTCGACGACGAGCGGATCCGCTTCACTCATCCGCTCCATTCCTCGGTCGTATATGCGGAAGCCTCCACCGACGAGCGGCGTGGCGCCCACGCTCGAGCGGCCGAGCTAACGACGAACCGCGAGGAGCGAGCGCGGCACCTGGCGCTGGCTTCAAGCGGCCCCGATGAGAGCGTTGCCAGCGAGCTCGAGCACGCCGCCAGCGCCGCGGCAGCCCGAGCCGCTCCCGATGCCGCCGCAGAGCTGAGCGAGCTTGCCGCCAAGATGACGCCACCGGAGACGAAGGACGACCTTTACCGGCGCCGGCTGGCGACCGCCGAGCACCTGTTCGCTACCGGCGATACCAGGCGCAGCCGCACGCTGCTCGAATCGCTCATCGCCGAGCTGGGACCCTGCCCCGAGCGCGCAGACGCGCTCGTACTTCTCTCGGAGATCGTCGACGATCTCGACGAGGCGATCCGCCTTTGCCGCCAAGCGGTAACCGAGGCAAAAGGCGATGATCGCCGTCTGGCACATTCGTTCGTCCTACTCGGAGCGACTTACGGACGGATCGACGAGACCGAAAGTCAGCTCGTCGCTGCCGAAAACGCCGTCGGGCACGCCGAGCGGGCGGGCGACAAGGCGCTCCTGATCGAGGCGTTGCAGGGTGTAGCGAACGCCAGAGTCCTCCTCGGAGAACCGATCGACGAGCCTTTGATGCAACGGGCACTCGAGCTCGAGCGCGAGGTCGGCGGACTCCCCGGCAGACGAAGCCCGCGCGTCTGGTACGCGACGCAGCATTACTGGATCGGCGATTACGAGCGGAGCAAGGGTCTGATTCGGCCCGAGGTCGAACGAGCGCTCGAGGAGGGTCGCCTCGCCGAGTGGCTGCATCTGCTCACGATCGAGATGTACTCCGAGGTCCACCTTGGCAACTGGGAGCGCGTGCTGCGCCTCGCCGAGAACGCACGCGAGGAGGCAAGGGACGTTGGCATCAGTTTCGTCGAGCGACACCTGGACGCGGCGGTCGCGATGGTGCACGCGCTCCAAGGTGACGCGGAGCGAGCGCGCTCGCATTTGATCGAGATAATCAATGCGGCCGAGTCCGCACGCGATCGCCAAGCCGCCACCTACGGAGTCGTCCACTACCGCCTACTCGCCTTGTCGCAAGACCAACCGCGTGAAGCCATCCGTTGGTACGTGTCTCCGGGGGCGACCGGACACCGAGACGAGGATCTGTTCTTTGAACCGCCGCACAAAGGTTTTCCCGGCGCGGATCTCGTCGAGGCCCTGGTTGCCCTCGACGAGCTCGACGAGGCCGAAAAGGTTCTCGTCGAGCTCGATGACGACATGAAGCGGACGGGGCGTCCGCTGGCGGTTGCGGCGTTCAGCCGGGCGCGCGGTCTCTTGGCGACGGCTCGAGGAGACGCCGCCGCCGCGCGTGAAGCCTTCGAGAGCGCGCTTGCCGCGCATGCCGATCTAGCCGTTCCCTTCGAGCTAGCCCGCACCGAGCTTCTCTACGGTGCCGTTCTAAGGCGCGCTAGACGGCGCGGCGGGGCCCAGCAGCAGCTTTCCCAGGCGCTGAAGCGCTTCGAGACGCTCGGCGCGAGGCTCTGGGCCGAGAAAACGCAGCGCGAGCTCGCGCGCGCGTGTGGCAAGCGAGGAGCCGAGACGGACGAGCTGACTGCAACCGAGCGACGCGTGGCCGAACTCGTCGCGGCCGGAAGCTCGAACAAGGACGTCGCCGCCCAGCTCTTCATGAGCGTGCGCACCGTCGAGGCCAACCTCTCTAACATCTATCGCAAGCTCGGTATCGAATCACGCGCGGAACTCGCAAACCGCCTGCGCGCCGGCAAGGATAAGAAACCCGAAAACGGCTGAAAAACCTCTGCAAACGTTGCCGCAAACGTTCTCCACGGTTTCATAGCCACCGGCCTACGTATTCGGGTGCGGCAAAGTCTGCGGGATCCTCGGGTTTCGTTTTGTACAGCGGTTTTCTAACCTGAAGGTAGTTATTTTTCCCCTGCGTGCCGGATCACCACCTATGAGAACCTTCGTCGTCGAGAGATACGTTCCGCGTCCGACCGTGAGCGCCTTGCGCACGGAAGGAGAACGTGTCACGGCCGCTGTGCGGGAGCTGAACGGATTTGAGGAGGCAGAGGTTGTTTACCTGCGCTCCATCTACATGCCAGACGACGAAGTCAGCTTCTGTCTCTTCCACAGTCCCTCGGCCGAAGCGATCGCGGAGGGGTTCAACCGCGCGCAGATCGCTTTCGAGCGCGTCCTGGAGGCAGAGGTGCTCGAGCCGTGAGCGTCCTCCTTCGTGACGATCTTCAGCTTCGTGACCAGCTCGACATATCTCCCGAGCGCTTCGGGCCGCTCGTTCCAGCGAACGAGCTCGTCGAGCATCTCGGCGACGCGCTCGACTTTCTCGGCGAGGACGGCATCGCGGTTCATCTTGCTCTGGGTTGCGACCGTTGGACGTCCATTGCCGTCGACCGCCCCTTGATCGAAGGCTTGCTGCTCGGACTCAGCCTGCGCGCCCGCGACTACATGCGTCAGGGCGGGCTGCTCTCGCTCGAGACGTCGCTGGTCGAGCTGGACAAGCACCTATCCGAAAAAACAGGTTTACCACCGGGTGAGTATGTGCGTATCGGTGTCGCCGACACAGGGGGCTGGTCGGGCGACGCAGCTAGTGCGTGGACCACCCGGATGGGATCGTCGCGACGACTCGAGCGGCCGAGTCTAGCGACGCTCCGCCATGCGGCGGAGGCAGGAGGCGGCGCGCTCGTGTGCGCTCGACATGCGTTTTGTGGCGGGCGCGCCGACCTCTTCCTGCCGGTAGCGAGCCGGCGACCGCGATCGCTGCTCGCCTTTTCCTGATTTGCCAGTCAGTCCCAGCGGCCGACGCCCGCGTTTCCCGGAACGCGGGCGTCATCCTTTCCGCGCCCGCGCCACTGGCCGGCGGCGGCTCCCGCCGGGCGAAGCCCGGCTCCGCCACCGCCTCGGGCCGCTGACCGCACGATCCTCTCCGAGCCCGTGTGTGGAACTCTCCTGGGGACGATCACCCGCGGGCTGGGCGTGATCGGTGGTGCGAGGCAAGGACGCAGGGAGCGTTCGTATCGAATCTAGATACGGGCGCGACTGAGGACGCAGTATCGCGCCGCCGAGCGCGTTCAGACGGTGGCGTGCATCGTTTCCAGGCGAGTTCC
>JBEKJI010000048.1:0-5691 GCA_050011315.1 Gaiellaceae bacterium | reverse complement strand
GTGGAGCTTGGCCCTTTGTGGCTTGCACGTCGCTTGAGACTTCTGTTTTTCGCTCATGCGGGAACCGTTCGCCGCCAAAGTGCGGGTCCCTGCTCATTCTGAGGCGACTTCCAGACACCGTTTGGCGTCAAGGGGCGTTCGTGTCGAAAGTGGAGCGGTTCTTGAACGGCCGGAAAGGACACCGGGGTGGGACGGGCGCGGGTCTCGCCTTCGCTTCCAGACGATCGCTCGTTTTCAGCAAACTAGAGAGAAAGAGCGATATCGCCTTCCAGTCCCGTACACCTGTCCCTATCCCCCTTCGGCGTCAGACACCGCTTGGCGTCAAAGGGCGTTCGTGCCGAAAGTGGAGCGCTTCTTCCACAATTAGCCGGGTCAGGTTCGAACGAGGCGCCGCGACCGGTAAGCACGGGCGCGGGTCCAAACTGTCAAGCCGGTCAAAGGGAAGCAACCGGGCCGGCTAGGGCATACTCCCTCCGGGCCCCGTAGCTCAGTGGATAGAGCGGCGGACTTCGAATCCGCGTGCGGAGGTTCGATTCCTCCCGGGGCCGTCTCGCACCCTCGGCCCGAGGAGCCGCCAGCCGAAAACGCGAGAGGCGCCGGATTCGGCCCCGGTACGCTCCGTGTTCCGGCGCGCCGTCATGGCCGAGTAGGGCGAACGCTATGTAAGAAAACCGCCTGGATTGTCGCGATCAGCCCGATTTTGGTCGCCGTCTCGGTTCGCGTTTTCGCTTCTCCGTCGGAAGCTGCGAGCTATCTGGCGGTTCTTGATCCCTCAAAGTGAGTAAATCGGGGCTCATTTCCCCCTGCTACGCGGGTTCATCACCCGGACGGGTGAGTATGAGAACGTTCTCACAGGGGTACCTTCGAAGCAGAAGACGTAGCGGGTGGATGGCCCCCAGACCAGACCCTCGCTGCGGTTCAGGTTGTATATGCGGAGAGGAGTCACCGTGTTCACGGACGGCGTCATCGGACGTGTGTTCTACCCTGCTCTGCGGGGTCGCCTCGGCAAGGCGGCGAGTGTGCTCGCAATCTGCCTCGTAGCGCTGGCTTGGATCGGTAACGCGGGCGCTGCAGCGACCGTTATCGATCCGGTTCTGCTGGCCGACGCGACGTCAAGCCCGTCCAAGAGCGAGCCGGTCATCATCCTCAGCGACAAGGCCGTGTCTGGCGCCACGAGCGCCTTCAACAAGGCCAGCGCGGTCAAGGACGGCTACGGAACCGGGACCCTGCGCAAGCAGCTTCCGCTTGTAGGCGGTATCGCGGCCAATCTGCCGGCGGCGCGCATGTCGACGCTGGCGAAGACCCCCGGGCTCACCGTGAGTCCCGACGCCACGCTCATACAAACCGCCTTCGACAACTACTCCAACGTCCAGCTCTGGCCGTACCTGAGCGGATTCGCGCACCTTTGGACGTACCAATGGAACCCGGCTCCGCCGACGCCGACGATCGCCGTCGTCGACTCGGGTGTGAACACGAGCGTTCCGGACATGGCAAATCGCCTGCTGATCCCGCAGGTGAACCTCTGCAGCCTGGCGCCGAACTCCGCCGGCGACGGCGACGGGCACGGCACCTTCGTCAGCTCGATTCTCGCCGGTGTCGGCGCGAACCACGTCGGCGCGGCCCCGAACGGGAAGCTGATCTCGCTCGACGTCATCGACGACCAGGGAATGGCGACAACGAGCGACGTGATCGCCGCCGCCCAGTGGATCGTCGACAATCGCTACACCTACAACATCAAGGTCGCCAACTTCTCGCTGCACTCGACCACGCCGAGTCACTTCGTCAACGATCCGCTCGACAAGGCCGTGGAGAAGCTCTGGCTCTCGGGCGTCGTGGTGGTCACCGCCGCCGGCAACTACGGCGTCGACGGCCAGTCGACCGCCGTTCGCTACGCTCCCGCCAACGACCCGTTCGTGATCACGGTCGGCGCGCTCGACAACAAGGGCACGCTCGACCGCTCCGACGATGTCGCAGCTCCCTGGTCGACCTGGGGCTACACGCTCGACGGCTTCGCCAAGCCCGATATCGGCGCCTCCGGTCGCTACATGATCGGCGCCGTGCCGGCGGGCTCGGCGCTGCTGAGCGAGTTCCCGAACAACGTCTACGCACCCGGCTACCTGCAGCTCTCTGGCACCTCGTTCGCCGCTCCCGTGATTTCCGGCGCGGCTGCACAGCTTCTGGCTCTGCACCCGGAGCTGACACCCGATCAGGTCAAGGGCGCGCTCATGCTCGGCTCCGAGCAGACGCCCGCCGCAACTGCGGGCTCGTTGGGTGTGGGTGAGCTCAACGTCTCCAGGTCAGCGAGCCTGCTCGGCGGAACGCTCCCGAACCCGAACGCGGCGCTGAATAGCTTCCTCGCCTACAACTGGTCGGTCAGCACGATCCCGTATTTCAACGGGGACAAATGGACGAAGGCGATCGCGAGCAATCCGAGCGATTGGGACGCTGCGAGCTGGGAAGCGAAGTGGTGGTCGTCGGCTTCGCAGGAGGCGAAGTGGTGGGCGTCGGTCGCCTGGGAAACCAAGTGGTGGGCGTCGGCCTCGACCATCGACTCGGCCTGGGCGTCTCAAAGCCAAACCGACCTAGACAACGAGGCGAAGGTTCAAGGAGACATGAGCGCGAACGCCAATCCGCTCACGAGCAGCGACTTCGCGGCCCTGCTCCGCGACCCGCTGCTGGCTCCCTCGCCGTAGGAGCGTATTTCGGCCGCGCCCCGCGTGGCATGAACCGAGAAGAGAGGGATCCCAGGCGACGGGCGCATGGTGCTTGCTTCGAAACCGCCCTAAGCTATGGAGATAATCGCTAGGCGTCGAGGATGACCCCTATGGAAGGTCGTAGCGAAGCGGCAGGTGAGATCACACGCGCGTGGCTGCCGCCACGTGCAGCGCTTTTCTTCTTCGTGGTCCTGAGCGGCACGATCGTCGCGCTGGCGCCACTCCTCGCTCGGCTCGGCTCCGACCGCCACGAGCCCTGGACGACCTTCGCCATCCTGGCTGCCTGCGCCGGTATCGCGCATCTCCTTCTCGTGATCACGCCCAAGAACGAGTGTTATGCGATCGATATCGTCTTCGTCATCGCAGCGGTGCTGCTCCTGCCGCCTGAGCTGGCCGTGCTGGTAGCGGTGGCGCAGTTCATCCCCGACTGGCTCAAGGAGCGGCGGCCCTGGTACATCCAGATCTTCAACACCTGCGACTCGATGCTCGCGATCCTGGCCACGAGCGCCGTCTTCCGCTACCTGCCGCAGGAGGGTCTGGTGGGACCGCGCCACCTGCACTTCGCGCTCGCCGCCGCCGCCGCCGGCGTCGTCTTCGTAGCCGTCAACCACCTGCTTCTGGACGAGATTGTGCACCTGGCGCGTGGCCACTCGTTCCGCGAGCTCGGCGTCTTCTCCCCCGCCAACTACGCGCCCGACCTGGTGCTCGTTTCGGTCGGGATCGCGGTCGCCTCCCTGTGGCGCTACAACCCGGTGCTCGTTCCCTTCGCGCTCGCGCCGCTGACTCTGATTCAGCGCTCGCTGGCGGTACCTGCGCTCGAGGCCGAGGTGCGGGTCGATCCCAAGACCGGTCTCTACAACGCCCGCTACTTCGGTAGCGTCTTCGGCGAGGCGCTCGAGCGGGCGCGGCGCCGGCACCGGCCGCTGGCGCTGATGATGGTCGACCTCGACCTGTTGCGTGAGATCAACAACACCTATGGCCATCTCGCCGGCGACGGGGTTATCCGCGCCGTGGCCGAGGTCTTCCGCGCCCACCTGCGCATCGAGGACGTACCGGCCCGTTTCGGCGGCGAGGAGTACAGCGTGCTCCTGCCCGACACGCCGCTGGACGAGGCGCTCGAGATCGCCGAGCGGATCCGGCGCGAGGTGGCGGCGCGGCCCATCCACGTCGAGACGGCGGCCGAGCCGATCCGGGCGACGGTGTCGATCGGTGTTGCCTTCTTCCCGGCCGACGGAACGACCCAGACCGAGCTGATTCACCAGGCTGACCTGGCGGTCTACCGCGCCAAGCTCCAGGGCCGTAACCGCGTCGTCGCCGCCTCGACCGAGCTGGGCCTTTTGATCGAGCCTTCGAGGGCGGCCACAGTCATGATCCCCGAGGACGGCGAGTACGTGACGCCGCTGCCGCCGCCACCGGCGGTGAAGCCCAAGGTCGAGCGCCGGCGCACGCGCGCACGCGAGTGGTTGCGCGTCTCGGATGTCCCGCGCCCGCTGATGCGACTGATCACCGTGCTCACGCTCGCGGGTGTCTCGGGCGGCGTGGCGGGTGCCGTCTTCGGCTCGAGCCGCGACCTGGTCGGCATGAGCGCGCTCCTGACCTTGATCGCGATCGGGCAGGTGCTGGCGATCGAGACGGACGACTCGTCGATCTCGGTCACTGCCGTCGGCGCCATCGCCGGTGCCTCGCTATTCGGGGTTCGGATCGCGCTCGCCGCCGCGCTGGTGGCGGCGATCGTGGACTGGGGTACGCGTCGCTCGCCGGTTCATCAGCTGCTCTTCAACATCGGCGCTCTAACCGTCTCGACGCTCGGGGCCGTGGGCGCCTTCGACCTCGTGCTGATGCTGCCGCTCGGCTCACACCGGGTCGAGGTCATTCCGGCGGCGCTGATGGCCGGCGGCGTCTACTTCGTTCTCAACACCGGCCTGCTGGCACTGGCGCTGGCGCTCGAGTCCGAGCAGGGCTGGTGGGCTCTCTGGCGTGAGCGCTTCTCCTGGATGACCGGCCACTACCTGGTATACGGTGCGGTGGCGGCGGCGATGGTGCTCGGTTACGACGCCATCCACGCCTACGCGCTGCTCGTCTTTGCTCTGCCGCTGGTGCTGATCCGGAGGACGCAGGAGGCCTACCTGAGTCACACCCAGGGCAGCTCGCGCAAGCTACGCAAAGCGGCCGAGACGATCAAGAAGCAGAACGTCTCTCTGGCGCAGGCGAACCAGCTCCTGCGCGAGCGCTCGACGGCGGCGATGGAGAGCCTCTCGGCTACGGTCGACGCGCGCGACTCCTATACCGCCGGGCACTCCCGCCGCGTTCAGAAGCTCTCGCTGGCGATCGGTCGCGAGCTCGGGCTTTCGGAAGCGGAGCTCGACCTGCTCGGCTACGCGGCTCTCTTCCACGACATCGGCAAGCTCGGCATCCCCGACTCGATCCTGCTCAAGCCGGCCCGGCTCAGCCTGGAGGAGTGGGGAGTCATGCGTCGCCACGCCGACGAAGGCGCCCGCATCATCGAGCGTCTCGGCTTCCTCGCCGACGCCGTGCCGGCGATCCGTCACCACCACGAGCGCTGGGACGGCAGTGGTTACCCGGATGGGCTCGCGGAAGAGGAGATTCCCCTCGGCGCCCGCATCATCCATGTCGCCGACGCGCTCGACTCGATGCTCACGTCGCGCATCTACCAGGCGCCGCGCCCGGTCGAAGATGCGCTCGCCCAGCTCCGTGCCGGCGCAAGCGAGCAGTTCTGCCCGCGCTGCGCCCGCTCCGCCGAGCGAATCCTGACCAACGAGGTTGAGGCCGACGGGCACCTCGAGCTCTCCGGCGGCGAACGCATAGAGCTCCTCGCCTAAGAGCGCGTGTCGAATGAAGCACTCCACCGCCTGGCCGCGCTCGGCGACGCGATGCGTTGTCCTCGGTCGCATCCGTAGCCTCCAGCTACGAACACGACACTGCTTTTCGGAGCTCGGCTGGAAACAGAGAAACACCG
>JBEKJI010000047.1:0-6256 GCA_050011315.1 Gaiellaceae bacterium | reverse complement strand
AGACCCACTGACTGGGTGTGATCGGGGGATGCGATGCTAGGGAGCTCGTCTGGGGACGGAGGGGCGCCGGATGAGTGCGAGATCGTGGTTCGAGGCTAGGACGCAGGGCGCATTCGTATCGGTCAGAGATACGGATGCGCCCGAGGACAACGTCCTCGGGCCGCGAGATTGTGCTCAGCCGGTGTTTCTCTGTTTCCAGTCGAGCTCCGAAAAGCAGCACCTCGTTCGTAGCCAAAGCTACGGGCGAGGCCGAGGACAACGCAGCGCGCCGCCGAGCGCGGCCAGGCGGTGGAGTGCTTCGTTTCGTTAGGCGCGCTTTAGCGCCGTTCCCTTGAAGAAGGTGTAGGAGAAGGTTCCGCCCGGTTCGGCGGCCCGATACATGTCGGCAATTCCTTTGTCCCAGCTCGCTTCGTCCATCAATCCGAGCGAAAGCGCCTGCTCACGAACGCCCTCGACCATGGCGATGAAGGTGTTCTTGGAGAAGCCCTCGACCAGATCGGGACGGCTGTCGTCGACATAGACGAGCCGCGGGCTGACGTGGGCGACCCGGAAACCGGCCTCGCAGAGCAGTGGGTAGAGGCGGCGACCGATCAGCGCGTCGCCGCCGTGACGGGCCTGGATCTCGACCTGGCAGGCGACTGTGCGCTCGGCCTCCGGTGTCGAGGGATTGCAGTACCAGGAGCCGTGATCGCCCTCGATAACAGTGATCGAGCCACCCTCCTTGAGCACGCGCCGGAGATTGAGGAGAGCTTTCTCGGGCTCTGGAACGTGCTCGAGCAAAAAGCAGACGAAGACGTGATCGAAGCTCGCCTCGGCGAAAGGGAGATCGAAAACGTCCGCGACCTGAAAGTTGACATTGCCATAGCCGGCCGCCTCGACGCGTGCCCGCGACCGCCCGAGAAACTCGGGCACCAGGTCGACCGAGACGATCTCGGCCTCCGGGCTGTGCGCGGCGAGGTGGACGGTCTGGGCACCGGTTCCGCAGCCGCATTCGAGTACGCGCGTCCCGCCCGGATAGTGAGTGTCGTGGTGGAGCAGGTCGACGAGTGTGTCGGCCTGGTCGGAGAGGCGGGCGGTCTCGCGCAGCGAGTAACCGTGGACGTAGCCGGGATCGCTCATTGGCGGCACTCTTGCAGAAGCGGATGAAACCGGGCTAAGAAAGCCGTTGAGATCTCGTTAACAGGCTAGCTTCCGGCGGTCAAGCGCAGGCGACCGAAGGCGTCGGCCATTTCGAGCGCGCTCCGGGCCGCCTCGGCGCCCTTCTCCAGCCGCGATTCCGCCTGCTCGATCGTGTCCACGGTTAGCACGCCGAAAGCGACCGGCACGCCCGTCTCGAGCCCCGCCAGGAGAATGCCGCTGGCGGCCTCACCGGCGACGTACTCGAAATGCGGCGTCTCGCCCCGGATCACGCAGCCGAGAGCGATCACGCAGCTGTATCGGCGTGACTTGGAAAGAGCCATCGCCGCCAGCGGCAACTCGAAAGCGCCCGGCACGGGCATGATCGTGACCGAGTCGTCGCGCACACCCAGCCTCTCCAGCTCCGCAAGAGCGCTCGAGAGCAGGCCGTTGGCAACCTGGCCGTTGAAACGGCTGACCGCGATTCCGACATTGCGGCCGCCGCCGAGAGGCAGGCCCTCGATCGTCCGGTACCCGGCGGGAATATGTAGATCGCCGACGGCGTGCTCGCTCGAGAGCGCCCCGGCGACCGGCCCAGGCGCGGGCTCAGGCGCGGGCTCGGGCTCGGGCTCGGGCGCGGGCTCGGGCTTGGGCTCGACGAAAGCCTGCAGCGGACTGACGTCCGCGGCTGCGGGTGCCTCGGGAACCACGACCTCGGCGGCGGGCGGTTCCGGCTCGGGGATCGCAGGCGGCTTGTTGTGCGATCCGCGCGGCGGCCTCAGCGGTTTGTAGCCGGGTTGACCAGGCCAGGGGTTCTGATCGAACGGAGCCGGCTGGTCCGATTCGTCTGGTCTAGATCCCTTACCGCTCACTTTTCAGCCTCCAGCTCTGTATCGAGGTGCATTCCTTGGTGGTGTAATCGATGGCCGAGCTTATCTCGTTTTGTCGCGAGGTAGCGCTCGTTCTCGACGTTGGGTGAGATCACGATCGGAATTTGCTCGACGATCGTCAGTCCGTAACCGGCGATGCTCAGCTTGCGCGGGTTGTTGGTTAACAGGCGGATGGTCGAGAGCCCGAGATCGACGAGGATCTGGTTGCCGATCCCCCATTCGCGCTCGTCGGCGCCGAAGCCCAGCTCCAGATTGGCCTCGACGGTATCGAGACCCCGTTCTTGCAACTCGTATGCCTTTAGCTTGTTGAGCAGACCGATGCCGCGCCCCTCCTGCGACATGTAGAGGAGCACGCCGCGTTCTTCCCCGGCGATGCGCTCGAGCGCGTACTCGAGCTGCTCGCCGCAGTCGCAGCGAAGCGAATGGAAAACGTCCCCGGTCAGACACTCGGAGTGAACGCGCACGAGCACGTCATCCGCTCCCTCTATCTCCCCCATCACCAGCGCGACGTGGTACTTGCCGGTCAGCTTCTCGCGATAGGCGACCGCGCGAAACTCGCCGTACTCGGTCGGCATCCGCACCGTTGTCACCCGCTCGACCAGCATCTCGGCGCGGCGGCGGTACTCGATCAGATCGGCGATCGCGACCAGCTTGATCCCGTGCCGGCTGCAGTACTCGATCAGGTCGGGCACGCGCGCCATCGAGCCGTCTTCCTTCATCACCTCGCAGATCACGCCGCCCGGAATCAAGCCGGCCAGCCGCACGAGGTCGACCGCGGCCTCGGTCTGGCCGGCACGCTCGAGCACACCGCCGGGACGCGCCCGGAGCGGGAAGACGTGACCCGGCCGAACGATGTCTCGCGAATCCTTACTGGGATCGATCGCAACCTGGACGGTGTGCGAGCGGTCTTGGGCTGAGATACCCGTCGTGATCCCCTCGCGCGCCTCGATCGAGACGGTGAAAGCGGTCTGGTTGGGCGTCTCGTTGAGCTCGGTCATCTGCTCCAGGCCGAGCACGTCGCAGCGACCCGGCGAGAGCGCCAGGCAGATGAGACCGCGAGCGTTGGTGGCCATGAAGTTGATCGCCTCGGGCGTGGCGAACTGAGCTGCGATCGTCAGATCTCCTTCGTTCTCGCGCTCGGCGGCGTCGACCACGACGACGAATTTGCCGGCACGGATGTCCTCTATAGCCTCGTCGATCGTGGCGAATCCCGGAACCGGGCTCGACTTCACTTCCGCTGTCATACCTCCGTCCTCCCCGGCAGCAGACGCTCTACGTACTTTGCGATCACGTCCGCCTCGAGATTAAGCAGATCGCCCGGCTCCGCGTTTCCGAGCGTCGTCACGTCGAGCGTGTGCGGGATCAAAGCCACCGCCACTTCATCGTCTCCGAGCTCGGCGATCGTCAGCGACACACCGGCAACGGTGAGCGAGCCCTTCTCGGCGCAATAGCGAAGCACCTCCGGCGGCAGCTCGATCCACATGCGCACGCCGTCTCCTTCGCGCTCGAGCGAGCGCACGCGCCCGACGGCATCGACATGGCCTTGGACGTAGTGACCACCGAGCGACTCTCCGGCACGAAGCGCCGGCTCGAGATTGACGCCGCGGCCCGGCCCGAGCGCGCCCAGTGCGCTGCGCGATAGCGTCTCCAGACTGAGGTCGAAGGAGATGGTCTGACCGTCTATCTCCACCGCCGTCAGGCAGCAGCCGTCCACGGCGATCGAGTCTCCGATCTCGAGCCCCGGCGCAAGCCCAGGCGCCGTGACAGAAAGGTGCGCCTGCTGCTCGCTTTGCTCGATCGAGACGACCTGTCCCAGTTCCCTGACGATCCCTGTGAACACCTTTGCAAGGCTACTAGGAGAGCGGCCACCGAGGGGAGCCGGAGCCGCCGGCATCTACCCGGCGCCCCGGCTCTGCAACGGTTCGATCGCGCTACCCTCGCGGGATAGGCATCCCTCGATCGAGGGTTTCCGGCTCTGAGATTTGGCTCAAACAGGCCAGATCGCTGAAAAACCGGCCGCGCTGGTCGATGGCAGGACTAGAACCAACCCAATCTGCTGCGTACCATGCGAGTCACCCCCTCTCCTTGACATCAGAGGGACAAAGGCTGGGAACCGCACACCCGGTCGCTGGTTATGTCATAAGACACCCGTGTCTTCTGACACTCTTATACGCCAACGGCTAAACTGCAAAGGAGGTCCCCGGCTTAGATGCGACCTATGGACGAAGCCCACAAGGAGCCAGCGGAGACGCTCGGCCAACGATTGCGGCGCCTGCGCAAGGAGAAAGGTCTCTCTCAGCAAGCGATTTCCGGCCCCGGCCTGACCACCGCCCACATCTCGCGGATCGAGGCAGGACTGCGACGGCCGTCGGTGAGAGCGATCCGTGCGCTTGCCAAGCAGCTCGACGTGAGCCCGGAATACCTCGAAACCGGCCGACCGCTCGGCCCGCGCGGCGACCTCGAGGTGAGAGTCGCCGATGCCGAGCTCGAGATCCGGGTCGGGACCCGAGCCGAGACGACCCTGGATACGTTACGCTCGCTCGTCACCGAGGCACGCGCGCTCGGCGATCCGATGCTGACGGCGCGCGCCGTGGCAACGCTCGGCCTCACCCTTGGCTCCGCAGCCGCCTACGACGTGGCGATCCCACTACTCGAAGAGGCAACCACTTCGGTGGTGATCACTCCGCCACTGCGACCGGACGTCTATATCGCGCTTGCCCAGGCCTACGCCGCGGTGGGCCGGCGGGTCGAAGCTGTCAACCTGCTCGAATCGGCGCTCGGCTTTGTCGAGACGCACGCCCGAGAGCACATCGGCGCCTACATGCGGCTGGCGGTCAACCTCAGCTACGCGCTGACAGATGCCGGTCGCCTCGACGAGGCGCGGGAGGTGCTGGAAGAGGCGGTGCGCCGCCACGGCAACAGCTGTGACCGGCGAGCGCAGGTCTCCACCTACTGGACGCTGGCCCGAATCGCCGCGATGTCAGGTGACTCCGCGACCGCGCTCGAGCACATGCGTCGGGCGATCGCGCTGCTCGAGGCCGGCGAAGACTCGCTCGCCCTCGCCAACGCCTACGGCCTGTTCGGGCAGATCCTGGTCATCGACGGTCGTTACGAGGAGGCGAAAGGGCCGCTCGACCGCTGCGTGAGCGCGTTCGAGCAGGAGGGAAGGCTCGAGGATCTCGGCCTCTACGTCGCCGACCAGGCGAAATGCGCAGTCAGACTCGGCGAGACAGACGAAGCCGAGCGACTGGCGAATAGAGCCTTAAAGCTGCTGGCGCAAAGCCCGAGCGACCACGGTGGCGCGATCGGAGTGCTGGCGATGGTGCAATCCCAGCGAGGCCGTACGGCCGAAGCCGAGCCGCTGTTCAAGCAGGCGGTGGATCTGCTCGAGCAGAGCAACGAGTTCGACGAGGCCGGGCGTGTCTGCCGCGCCTGGGCTCTGATGCTACGCGACCAAGATCGCCGCGACGACGCGGCGAAGCTACTTGGACGAGCGGCCGAGCTCGAGAAGAAGACGCAACCGCGCACTTTGCAGCCGGGCTAGCCAGAAAATCGAAGCGCCGCCGCGAAAGCCGCCGGCGTGCGACCATACCCGTAGATGGCCGGGAGAGCCCGACTCGACAACGTTGCCCCGATCTTCGTCGCGCCCGATCTGAGGCGTACCGCCGAGTACTACCGCGATGTCTTCGGTTTCGAGCTGGTCGAGCACTACGAGGCCGAGGATGCCTTCGCCACGCTCTACCGTGACAGCGTCGAGATCATCGTCGTCCAGTCGAGATTCGGCGAGGTTGAGTCCAACACAGCGCGCTACGGCGCCGGCTATGACGTCTATCTGGACCCGGAGGATGTCGCGGGCGTTGACCTCTTCTACGCGGAGCTGAAGGAGAAGGGCGCCAAGATCGTCCGGGAGCCGGAGATCACGCCTTACGGATGCTATGAATTCGTGGTCGAGGACATCGACGGCAGGCTGATCGGGATCGGGCGAGTCAAGGACGAGGACGTCTTCTTCAAAGGCAGGACTCCCGGTCAGCGCTCGACCTAGTAGCTGGGTGAGTCTCGCTTCGTAATCCCGGGAAGCGGCGTGACCCACCTCTCCTCCCCCCACCCTCTGTGTAGTTCTTAGATCTAGAAATCCGTCCGGCTCTACAGGGAGAGTGCCTGCCGTGCCGGGATGACTCAGCCACCCGTTGACCTCGTGTCCTTCGTGGGACCTGTCTCCCGGCTCGGTAGGCGCGGCTGCCGGAGTGACT
>JBEKJI010000046.1:0-8383 GCA_050011315.1 Gaiellaceae bacterium | reverse complement strand
GATACTGCGTCCTCAGTCGCGCCCGTAGCGCTGCTACGAACGCTCCCTACTTCTGGAGCTCGGCTGGAAACAGAGAAGCACCGGCTGAGCACGATCTCGCGGCCCGAGGACGTTGTCCTCGGACGCATCCGTATCTCTGACCGATACGAATGCGCCCTGCGTCCTAGCCTCGAACCACGATCTCGCACTTATCCGGCGCTCCTCCGTACCCAGACGAGCTCCTTGTCTCGAACCACCGATCACACCCAGTCGGCGGGTCTTCATTCCGAGGAGAGTTCAAAATGATTCCTAGGTGTCTGACGATCGCTGGGTCCGACTCGGGCGGAGGCGCCGGGATCCAGGCCGACCTGAAGGCGTTCGCCGCCGCCGGCTGCTTCGGCATGAGCGCGATCGTCGCCCTGACGGCGCAGAACACGGTCGTCGTCACGGCCGTGCACGAGACGCCGCCGGAGTTCGTGCTGGCCGAGCTCGATGCCGTCTTCTCGGATATCGGCGTCGACGCGGCGAAGACGGGGATGCTCTTCTCGCGGCCGATCATCGAGACGGTCGCCGACTTTATCGCCGAGCACCCCGTACCGCTCGTCGTCGATCCGGTGATGATCACCGCCTCGGGGGCGCGGCTGCTGCAGCCGGAAGCCATCGCGGCGCTCGTCGGCAAACTGCTGCCGCTGGCGACTGTGGTGACTCCCAATCTCGACGAGGCGATCGTGCTGGCGGGGAGGCCGGGCCCGCGCAGAGAGCTGGCGGAGCGCATTCACGCGCTCGGCCCGGCGGCCGTGATCGTCACCGGCGGGCACGGCGAAGAGCCCGTAGATCACCTCTTCGACGGGAGCGAGCACTTCGAGATTCCCGCGCCCAGGTACGCGAAGCGGTCTACGCACGGCGCCGGCTGCACTCACTCGGCGACACTCGCCGCGCTGCTCGCAAAAGGTATGCCTCTGCGCCAGGCAGCCGAGGAGGCGGGACGGATCGCGTCGGAGGCCGTTGCGAACGGGTTGGAATGGCTCGGCGCCGGGGAGGGACCCGTTGACGTACTCGGACTGGAGGCGGGGAAATGAGCGTCTCGCCCGGGGCGAGCCTGCGCCTGATTCGAGAGCGGCGGCCGCTCGTCCATCAGATCACCAACTACGTCGTTATGAACGAGACCGCGAACGCGACGCTAGCCCTGGGAGCGCTGCCGGTGATGGCGCACGCCCGCGAAGAGGTCGAGGAGATGGCCACCGCGGCTGCGGCGCTGGTGCTCAACATCGGCACTCTCTCGGAGCCCTGGATCGAGTCGATGATTTTGGCCGGAAAGGCGGCGAACGCGGCCGATGTGCCGGTCGTGCTCGATCCGGTCGGAGCCGGCGCGACCCGCTTCCGCACCGAAAGCGCCGAGCGCCTCCTCGCCGAGATCGATGTCACAGCCGTGCGCGGCAACGCCGGCGAGATCGCCACTCTCGCCGGGCAGGAGGCCGAGGTGCGCGGGGTGGACTCAATCTCGATCGGCGCGTCCCCTGAAGAGATCGCGCTTCGTACGGCGAGCCGCTACGGCTGCGTCGCCTCGGTGACCGGCCCGGTCGATTACGTCTCCGATGGCAAGCAGGTGCTCGCGGTGACAAACGGGCATCCGCTGATGGGCGTCGTCACCGGAACCGGCTGCATGGCCACGGCGATGACCGGCTGCTTTCTGGCCGTGAAGTCGCACTCGCCGTTGGAGGCGGCCGCCGAGGCGCTAGCAGCCTTCGGCGTCGCCGCCGAGGACGCCGCGGCCGAGGCGAAAGGCCCCGGCAGCTTCCACGCCGCTCTCTACGACGCGCTCTACAACCTCGACCCGGCAACCCTCGACGCCCGCGTCCACATTTCGTGAAGCTGCACGCGATCGTCGAGGATCTCGAGACCGCTCTGGTCGCCGTGGCGGGCGGAGCCACCGTCGTGCAGCTGCGCTTGAAAGGTCTGCCGACGGACGAGCTGGTCGAGCGAGGCCGCCCCTTTCGCGAGCTTCCGGTGACCTTCATCGTCAACGACGACGTGCAGGCGGCGATCGCGCTTACGGCCGACGGCGTTCATCTCGGGCAAAGCGACGAGGGCGTCGAGCTGGCACTGGCGGCGGGGCTCGTGCTCGGACTCTCGGCCTCGAGTGTCGAGGAGGCGATCGAAGCGGAAGAGCGCGGCGCGGCCTACATCGGCGCCGGGCCGGTCTGGGCGACCCCGTCGAAGACCGATGCCGCTCCTGCGATCGGGCTGGACGGCCTGGCTGCGATCTGCTCCGCGGTCTCGATTCCAGTCGTGGCGATCGGCAGTGTCGATACTTCCAACGCCGCCGACTGCATCCGCGCGGGCGCCCGCGGCGTGGCCGTGATCCGCGCCGCGCGCGACTCGCGCGCGCTCATCGAGGCAATCGATGCGGCTCTCTGAGCTCGGAGAATTCGGCCTGCTCGGCGAGCTCGAGCGCCGCGGCCTGGTGCAGCGGATCGAAAACGACGCCGCTCGCTTCGCGCCCGATCTCGTCGTCACCCAGGATGCGCTTGTAGAAGGCATTCACTTCCGCCTCGACTGGACGAGCTGGCGCGACCTCGGCTACAAGGCGGCGGCCGTCAACGTCTCCGACCTGGCCGCCTCGGGCGCCGAGCCGGAGGCCCTGATCGTCTCGCTCGGGCTGCCTGGCGAGACCGAGGCGAACGATGTGGTCGAGCTCTACGAGGGGATCGCCGAGGCCGGGGTGCCGGTGCTCGGCGGCGACACGACCGCGGCCGACCGGCTCTACCTGAGCGTGACCGCGCTCGGCCGGGCCGGGCGTGTTCCCGGACGGGATGGAGCGCGCCCGGGCGATCTGCTCGTCGTCACCGGTCCGCTCGGCGCCTCGGGGGCCGGCTTCCACTGCCTGAAAGAAGGCTTCGAGAGTCCGCTTGTGAGCTCGCACCTGCGCCCGCCCATGCGGGTCGCCGAAGGAAAGGAGTTGGCCCGCTCTGCTCACGCCATGCTCGACATCTCGGACGGGCTCGCCTCCGACGCCCTGCGCATCGCCGAGCGCTCACACTGCCGCCCGGTGATCGAGCTCGAGCGGGTGCCCGTCGCCGACGGTGTCGCCGAGATCGCCCGGCAATTCGACCTGGACGTCTACGCGCTCGCTTGCGGTTTCGGTGAGGACTACGAGCTACTGGCGGCCGTCCCCGAGCCCGGCCGCTTCACCGTCATCGGCCGCTGCGAGGAGGGCGAGGGCGTGCTCTTCCTACGCGACGGAGAGCCGCTCGAGCTCGCCGGTTGGGAGCACTTTCGAGACGAGCCGGGATCGGCTTGCGAAAGCAGCAAACGTAACCCGCAGTCTCAAAGATGAGGCGCCCGAAGGTCGTCCGAATCCCGAAGTAGCTTGAGCCGAGGAATATTGGGAAGCCAAACGATGCTATGTACTAGATCGGATTCTCGCTTCCGCTAACGCTGTACTTCAGGGGCGCGCCGCATGCGGCACGTCCCCTGCAAGGCTTTGTTGGGCGACGGTTGCCTTCGGCGCAAGTACAGTAAACATCTCGGCAGGAAGGCCTATTGCATCATCGCGGTTGAAGATGTATAGCTCGACATGGGTGAGGCCGTCCTGACTGGATTTGTGTTCATCCAAGAACGCCGAGATCTCTGTTGCCAAAGCGTGAACGCTATTTGAAGGCGTCATATACTTGGAGCCAGTGCCGCCACCGAGCACCGGGAAAGCGATACTCTGTGCCCCGAGCGCGACCGCACAGTTCAGGCTCCGGCGCACAATCGTTCGAATAATATCCTCTGTCGGATATCTGTTCTCATCCAAATCAATAACCGCTGGATGAATCACAGCCCTCCGATTCCACCGGCCGCCCGTAGTAATGGCAAGCTGGCCCTGCCGGAACCGGTTCAGTCGCAAACGTTCAAGTTCCTCCTCAACGTCCGGCCCGAGACGTTGGAGTATTGCTTTCGCGACACCACCTTGTGCAGTCAGATGATTATCGTCAGAACTCACGACAACATCTGTTCTGGCCTCGAGAATGTTCTCATTGAGTACAACAAAGTTGGCTCGGCCGATTTGACGATCGGCTAGGATTTGGCGGTCCGGAGTCAGACCCCGGATATTTTGTTGAACCTCATCAAAGCGCTTACGGTATTCGGGAGGGAGTGTATAGCCCGGCTCTTTCGTCACACCTCCCCGTCCGGAAAGCCAAGCGGTTACGAACAGAGCACATCCCAAAACACCCAAGGCGATTCGGATCCAGAGTTCAAGTGATTTGTTGAGATCCAACGGGTTCACCCCAAGCAGGGCGAGTACAATCGCTCCTGCACCTAAAATTAATAAAACAGGGGTGGCTTCCTTAAACTCAAACCTGAACATTTCACAACGTCCTAATTAGCCGCACTACAATACGACTTACTCAAGCGCTTAACAATGTTTATGCGGTCTGTATAAACCAGGATAGATAGGCCGGTTCTTTCTGAGTAGAACGTTCTAGCATATGGTGAATACATGGCATACAATCCGTCGTATCAAGAAGGTAAACGCTTTCAGCGTGTATGTCGCTCCTTTCTTATCCAGACTGTATAAACCGAATCAAAGCCCATCAACCGGACTTCGCACGCTTCGCTGCGCCTGAATTGCCAGAGACCTCGGTGGGCAACGCGATCATGACAGCTGCGGCGCTCGAGTGCGCGCCGGTTGGAGCGCTGAGCGCTCGTATACGGGCTACTGATGGCCGGCGGCGCCACGCGTGACGATGCGTTGTCAAGGCGATCGTGCGGGTTCAGGCTCACGGGATCGGACTGTTCGCCGTCTCGCCGGACGTGATCGGCGGTTCGTTCTCGGCCGCCAGCAGTCGCCCCGAGCGTCTGAGCGCAGCCCGCTTCTCCGCTCAAACCTCCTCAGCAGCACACGGTATCTCGACCCCCTCGCTCTTATCGGGTACCCGAACGGAACCTGGTGCGGGAAACAAGTAACGGTTTGTCTAGATGCCCTATCGAGATCGCTCGGAGCCGTTTATCTTCCGCTCGTCGTCTACAGCGACCCGCGGTCGCCAGCGCTCCAGCTTCAGCGCCGGTACCTTCCAGATCGCCTCGAGCACGATCCGCTTGCCCATCTTCGAGCCGCCGGCCGCGCGATCGGCGAAGACGATCGGGATCTCGACGACGCGGAAGCCGGCGCGCAGGGCGCGGTAGGTCGTCTCGATCTGGAAGGCGTAGCCGCGGGCCGAGATCGTGTCGATCTCGATCGTCTCGAGCACCTGGCACCGGTAGCACTTGAAGCCTCCGGTCAGGTCGCGAATGGGGACGCGCAGGAGCGTTCGCGCATAGAAGGATCCGCCGACCGAGATAAGGCGCCTGGCCAGGCTCCAGTTGCGCGTGCCGCCGCCCGCGACGTAGCGGGAGCCGAGCACCAGGTCGGCGTCCTCGGCGGCTTCGATCAGGCGCGCGACGTCGTTGGGGTCGTGAGAGAAGTCGCAGTCCATCTCCAGTACCAGCTCCGCCCCGTGCTCGAGTGCCCAGCGAAAGCCGGCGACGTAAGCCGCTCCGAGCCCTTCCTTGCGCTCGCGGTGAAGCACATCGACAAAGCCGAGCTCCTTCGCCAGGCGATCGGCGATCTCGCCGCTACCGTCCGGGGAGTTGTCGTCGATCACGAGGACGCGATCGTCGGCGCCGAGCACGCCCGCCAGCGTGCGCAGCATCGCCTCCAGGTTCTCGCGCTCGTTGTAAGTGGGGAGGCAGACGCAGGCGCGCATCCCGGCATCATTCCTGATCGGCGGAGTCGTCCGGCTCTTCTTCCTCGCCGGCCGGCAGCGGGATGTGCGCCAGGAGACGCGTTCCCTCCCCGGGCTTGCTCTCGATGAGGAGCGTCCCGTCGACGACCCGCAGCCGCTCCTCGAGCCCGTGTAGCCCGGTTCCCTTGCTCGCGTCGGCGCCGCCGCAACCGTCGTCGGCGACCTCGATCTCGATCCCCTCGCCCCGCTCGCGCACACGCACGTTCACGAGCTTTGCGCCGGCGTACTTGGCGATGTTGGCCAGCCCTTCGGCGATGACGAAGTAAGCCGTCGCCTCGACAGTCGGCTCCAGCTCGCGCGTTACCTCGAACTCGATCTCGGTCGGGAGAGGCTGGCGCTCGGCCAGAGCCCTGACGGCCGCGCTGAGCCCGCGGTCGCTGAGAATCGCCGGGTGGATGCCTCGCGCCAGCTCGCGCAACTCGGAGAGCGCCTGCTCGAGTTGCTCGAGGGCGCCGTCGAGGAGCTTCGCGCTTTCGGGATCGGTCGTCTTGCTGCGGGCGAGGCGTAGCTGCAGCGCCAGCGCCACCAGCTGCTGCTGGGCGCCGTCGTGGAGGTTCCGTTCCAGGCGCCGGCGCTCGGCGTCGGAGACCTCGACGATGCGGGCGCGTGAGTCGCGCAGCTCGTCGAGCCGGGCTCGCAGGTCGGCCCGCAGGCGCTCGTTCTCGAGCTGGAGCACGGCAGCCGTTCCGGCCGTCTGGACGATGTCGGTGTTGGCCAGGTCGGGGCGGTGGATGATAGCGGCGATCAGCTTGCCGTCGTGCTCGACGGGCGTCCAGACCCGTCCCGATGCCGCGGCCGCCGCGATCTTCACCTCGTGTCCCTCGTCGTCGACGAAGATCTCGCGCTCGGGCAGCCAGTAGGCGATCGTGAGCGACTCGTCGCCAAGCCCTTCGGCCAGTGAGTCGCGCACCAATCGGTCGGCCGGCGGCGGCGAGGAGAGGAAGAAGGTGGTGACGCGGCGCAGGACGCTGCGGAGGCCGTCGAGGACGCCGATCGTGACGATCAGCGAAGGGATCGCCATCAGGCCGGTGACCCAGGCGCCGCTGGAGGTGAGATCGACGCTCCAGCCGGCGTTGTAATAACCGAGCAGAGGTGCCAGCGCGAAGCCGACCGTCAGCGCCGCCGGAATCAGCGCCAGCACGAACGCCACCACGGTCAACGGCAGCTTGACCACGAGCAGCGCCAGGCCCTTCCAAAGCGACGCGCTCGAGAGGTATTCCGTGGAGAGCAGAAAGACCACCCGGAAGCCTCGCTCGCCGCGATTACGCTCGAACGCCGCGTCAGGCCGAACACGACGCAGGTTGAGCGGCGGGATCTGGGCCGAGAGCAGGTGAATGGCAAACCATCGCTCGAGCCGCATCGCCAGTGTCGCCCCGAGGACGACGAAGGCGAGGATCACGAAGCCGACGAGAAGGATGACCAGCCCGAAGCCGAGGCTGATCCCGACCGAGAAGTAGACGACGTAGCCGATCGCAAGCGGGAAGCTGACGAGGATGTAGATGCCGGTCTTGAAGGCATCGAAGAGGACGCGTCCGAGCGAGCGTCGCAAAGGGCCGTGCGCGGTGCGTTCGCGCTCTTCTTCGTAAGCCCGGCTCATCGGCTCGTCCCTTTGATCTTGATCGTGCCGGCCCAGGTGAGCTCGGCGTCGAGCCTGTTCGGCGCGCCGGGGTCTTCGATGATGTTCTCGAACGGCCGCTTGACGTCGCTGCCTTTCCAGTTCGACTTGGCGCGGACGGCGTAGCGCCCGGCCGGAACGATGAGCTCGATGTCTCCGGCTCGCACACGCACCCGGGCGACCTTGGGAACGCAGGTGTCGTGGTACTCGACCCGGCCGAAACCGAGCGAGAGGTAGGCGAACTTACTACAACCGGAGCCGACGAAGTCGCCCGCGTCGGACCTGAAGTCGAGCCGGCCCTGGAATCCGTTGACCGTCGCGCGACCAAAGTGCACCCGGATCGAGAGTGCGACCTTTTTCGGCACTTGCAGTTGATAGTGGAGTTCGCAGCGACGTAGCACGCCGAGCCGGCTACCGGTGCAAGAGGACGTTAGCGTGAGCGTCTTTCCGGAGACCTGATGCCGCTCGATCAGCCGCGAGTCGTCGGAGATCGCGGAGCTGCGCCGGACGTGAACGCGCCCGTCGCGGCTGGGCGAGATATCGAGATCGGCGGTGCCCTTGGAGTCGAAGACGATGCGCTCGATCGGGCCCGAGATCACGTACGTACGCTTGCCGTGCTTGAGATCGAAGACGCCGGGAAGGACGTTCGCCAGGAAGACGATCACGACGATCGCGCAGGAGATCAAGAGCCAGACGCGCAAGGAAGGTCGCGCACGTGCGGGCGCCGAGGGTTCACGGGCCATACGCGAACCGTACCGGCTTCCAGCCCCGATCTCCGATCGAGCCAACTCCCGAGCGGCGGTACGGATAGCCACCGCCCGAGCCGCACGTGCCGGGGCGGATACGTGGCGTTGTGGAGCAAAAGTCCGACTTTCGGCACGAACACCCCTCGATGTCCAACGGTGTCTGGAAGTCGCCTCAGAATGAGCAGGGACCCGCACTTTGGCGGCGAACGGTTCCCGCATGAGCGAAAAACAGAAGTCTCAAGCGACGTGCAAGCCACAAAGGGCCAAGCTCC
>JBEKJI010000045.1:0-9086 GCA_050011315.1 Gaiellaceae bacterium | reverse complement strand
ACCTCCTCGGATGTGGTCGACACCGCCCTGTCGCTGCAGATCGGACGGGCCGGCGCGTTGATCCTGGAAGGACTGGAGCGCGCTCTCGCCGCTGTCGTCGCCCTCGCCCGCGAGCACCAGCACACGGTTTGCATTGGCCGTACTCACGGCGTCCACGCCGAGCCGACCAGCTTCGGTCTCAAGCTCGCCGTCTGGGCCTTCGAGCTCGATCGCGACCGCACCCGCCTCGCCCGCGCGCTCGAGCAGCTGCGCGTGGGCAAGCTCTCCGGCGCCGTCGGCACCTACTCGGCTACCGACCCGCGCGTGGAGGAGATCGCCTGCAAGCGCCTCGGTCTCGAGCCGGCGCCCGCCTCGACCCAGATCATCCAGCGCGATCGTCACGCCGAGCTGCTGAACACGCTCGCTCTCTGCGCCTCCTCGCTGGACAAGTTCGCGCTCGAGATCCGCCACCTCGCCCGCACCGAGGTGCGCGAGGTACAGGAGCCGTTCGGAAAGGGTCAGAAGGGCTCCTCGGCGATGCCGCACAAGCGTAATCCGGTCGTGGCCGAGCGCATCTGCGGGCTCGCTCGCGTCGTTCGCGCCGCCGCGGTCGTCGGGCTCGAGAACGTCGCTCTCTGGCACGAGCGGGACATCTCCCACTCCTCGGCCGAGCGCGTCGTAATCCCCGACGCCTTCTTCGCGCTCGACTACATGCTCGAGCGCTTCTCGTGGCTGATCGAAGGGCTGGTCGTCTACCCCGAGCGCATGCAGCGGAATCTCGACGCCTCCTTCGGTCTCTACTTCAGCCAGCGTTTGCTGCTGGCGCTCGTCTCCGCCGGGCGCGCGCGCGACGAGGCCTACCGGATCGTCCAGGAAGACGCCATGCGGGCATGGGACACCGAGACGAGCTTCCGCGCCCTGGTCGAGGCAGATCAGGACGTGACAGCTACGCTGGACGAGCAGGCGCTTGCGTCGGTCTTCGAGACGAGCACCTACCTCGCGCACGTCGATACCGTCTTCGCGCGGCTGAACACGATCGTCGGCAAGGAGAAGAAGAGTTGACGGAAGAGGCGGTATGGCACCTGGCCTCGGGCAAGGTGCGCGAAATTTACGCGCTCGACGAGAGCCGGGTGCTCCTCGTAACCTCCGATCGCATCTCGGTCTTCGACGTCGTACTGCCGACCGAGATCCCCGACAAGGGCCGCGTGCTCACCGGCATCTCGGGCTTCTGGTTCGGGCGCACGCGCGAGATCGTCCCGAACCATCTGCTCGGGCTGAGAGCGGACGGGCGCTCGAGCGAGTGCCGGCGCCTCGAGATGCTGCCGCTCGAGTGCGTCGTGCGCGGCTATCTGGCCGGCTCGGGCTGGAACGACTACCAGCGCACAGGGAAGATCGCCGGGCACACGCTTCCGCCCGGCCTGGTCGAGTCCGATCGCCTGCCGGATCCGATCTTCACGCCCTCGACCAAGGCGCTGGTCGGACACGACGAGACGGTCGACCGCGCGCGGGGGGTCGAGCTGGTGGGCGAAGAGCGCTACGACCAGCTCGAGGCGGTCTCGCTCGAGCTCTACCGCTTCGCCGCGGCCCATGCAGCCGAGCGGGGAATCCTGCTCGCCGACACCAAGTTCGAGCTCGGACTCGACGCTGCGGGCTCGCTCGTGCTCGCCGACGAGATCTTCACGCCCGACTGTTCGCGTTTCTGGCCCGCGGACGCCTACCGACCCGGCGGCCCGCAGCCATCCTTCGACAAGCAGCCGGTCAGAGACTGGACCGAAGCCACGGGCTGGGACAAGGCCTACCCGGGCCCGGAGCTGCCCGAAGAGGTCGTCGCCTCGACCCGGGCGCGCTACGTCGAGGCCTTCGAGCGACTGACCGAGATCTCATTCGACGACTATCTGGCGAACCCGGAGGTGGTGCTCAAGTGAAAGCTACGGTGCTGGTTCGGCCCAAGGCCGGCATCCTCGATCCGCAGGGTGAGGCTGTCAGGGGCTCGCTCGCCAAGTCGGGCTTCGACATCGTCAGCGTCCGCATCGGGCGCGTGGTCGATGTGGAGGTGGAGACCTCCGACCGCGAGAAGGCGCTCGCCGAGCTCGAGCAGATGTCGCACGACCTGCTCGCCAACCCCCTGATCGAGAGCTACGAGATCGAGCTGCTGGAGGAGGCGTGAGGCCCGACCGCCCCAAGATCGCAGTCGTCACCTTCCTCGGTTCGCTCGATGACCGCGACGCCGTCTGGGCGCTGGCGGCACTCGACGCCGAGGCGCAGCTTGTCTGGCACGCCGAGACGGAGCTCCCGCATGGGACCTCGGCCGTCGTCCTGCCCGGCGGTTTCTCGTACGGCGACTACCTGCGCGGCGGCGCGATCGCCCGTTTCGCTCCGATCATGGACGCGGTGATCGAGTTCGCCACGGCCGGCGGGCTCGTACTCGGCATCTGCAACGGCTTCCAGATTCTCTGCGAGGCGCGGCTGCTCCCGGGCGTGCTGATCCGCAACGCCTCTCTCTCCTTCATCTGCCGCGACGTCACCCTGCGCGTGGAGCGCACCGACACTCCCTTCACCTCGCGCTGCGAGCAGGGGCAGCGGCTGCGCATCCCGATCAAGCACGGCTACGGCAACTTCACCGGCGATGACGAGCTGCTGGCCGAGCTGGAGCGAAAGAGCCAGGTCGTGCTCCGCTACCACGGCGACAACCCGAACGGCTCGGCCTTCTCGATCGCCGGCGTTGTCAACGAGGCCGGCAACGTGATGGGGCTGATGCCTCACCCCGAGCACGCGGTCGATCCGCTGCTCGGCTCGCCCGACGGCGCGCTGATCCTGGCTTCGCTCGTGGATGCCGCGCGCGAGCGCAGCGCAGCGCTCGTCTAGCGGCCGGAAGGGTCGATCAGCTCGATCCGGTAGCCGTCGGGCAGCCGATCTGCACTCGTGAACGCACTGCTGATATTACGATCCGCGTGACCCCCTACCTGAAAGGGACTGAGATCATGCAGAGCAGGGCGACGGTAGCGCTGGGGATGCTGGTCGTCTCTGGCTCACTTGCTCTCGGAGGCTGTGGCGGCGGAGGCGGTAAGCGTCTCACGAAAGCGGAGTTTGCCGCAAGAGCGAATGCGGTCTGCGCCGAGTTCAACAAGGAGATGGAGATCGCCGCCGCTAAAAACCCGCAGTCGTCGCTCAGGGCGTCGCTACCTCTGTTTCACAAAGAGATCTCTAGGCTAAAGACCCTGAGTCCACCCCTGAGAGAGCAACAGACCTTTAATAAGGCAATAACTCTGATCGAGAAACTGTCCTCTCATGTCGCAACAGCAGCCGCTGCCATGCGGGAGAATGACCTTGACGAGGCGACAGCGCTGAAGCTCGCTAGGGAGGGCAGGACAATCGCGGAGAAGAGCGATGCTCTGTTCACGAAACTGGGCGCAAAAGAGTGCACTTCATCCGCGCGCAAAGCCGTGAAGTAGCGTAGGTAACCGTCGGACCATCCTCGCTAGCGACCGGAGACGTCTATCAGCTCGATCCGGTAGCCGTCCGGATCCCGGACGAAGCAGATCAGCGGTCCGCTCTCGCTGACCCGGTAGGGCGGGCGCTCGGGCTCGATGCCGTGCTCGGAGGCGAGTCGGGCGAGCGTCCGCTCTAGGTCGTCGACCCGGACGGCGACGTGGCCGAAGCCGCTGCCGATTTCGTATTCAGACACGCCGAAGTTATAGGTCAGCTCCAGCTCGGGACTGGGCCGGCCGGGGACGCCGAAGAAGTAGTTGACGGCCTCGTCGCGGATCGGCTGCTCGCGCCGCTTCTCGAAGCCGAGCGCCTCGTAGAAGGCGATCGACCTGGCCGGGTCGCCGATGCGGTAGCAGGTGTGGGTCAGCTCCATGCCCGAAGCTTACGGCGTCTCTTGGATGTCCTCGACCGTTAGTGCGAAGCAGACGCCGTCCACCCATTCGGGATCGCGCCAGTAGGCACGGCGCTTGACGCCCTCGCGCACGAAGCCGGCCCGCTCGACCACGGCCATCGCCCGCTCGTTGAAGCCGTAGGTCTCGGCCTCGAGCCGGTGAAAGCCGAGCTCGCCGAAGAGCACCCGCGCCAGCTCGCGAATCGCCGCCGCGCCCAGGCCGTGCCCGCGAAAGTCGGGATGAACGGCCAGCCCGCTCAGGTGAGCGATGCGGCTGCGCCGGTTCGTGCGCTCGAAGCCGATCGCGCCGGCCAGGCGCCACTCGCGCTCGAAGGGAACCTCGACCAGAAGCCGCCCGAACGCCTCCGGCTCGGCGAGCGAGCGCTCGACCTCGGCCAGTAACTGCTCGTGCGTGCTCGCCCTGCCCGCCGACAGGAAGTGCGCAGCTTCCGGCTCGACTTGCAGGGCGAGCAGGTAGTCGACGTCGTGGGGGGTGGCGCGGCGGAGTCGAAGCTTGCTTTCGCTCATCTCGCTTTGGAGCCTAGCTCAGGGTGAAAGACCGCCTCGGGCCTCCAACGAAGGTCGCGAAACCGTCTGGGGAGATCGGCACGAATTGGGCACGCTCTCGGAGCATTTGCGCGGCCGTTTCTCGGTACCGTTTCACGACCCCGCGGGCGGGTGGATCGGTGGCGGGTGTAGAGAGAAGTGCCGTCGCACTCATGGTGGCGGGCGGCGGAACGAAGTGCCGTCACGAGGCGGCAACCGGGTCTGAGCAAGCTCAACCGCGAGCACGTCGAGGCGCGCCGATAGACTGAAGCTCTACTGGCGCAGATCGAAGAACAGCCGATCCATCGCGCGCTCGGGCTCACCGACTGGGAGCTCCAGCGAATATGCGAGCTGCTTGGGCGTGAGCCCAATCACTTCGAGCTAGCCGTCTTCTCGCTGCTGTGGTCGGAGCACTGCGGCTACAAGCACTCAGCGCGGCTGCTCGAGAAGCTGCCCACGACGGGCGAGCGCGTGCTCCAGGGTCCGGGCGAGAACGCCGGCGTGGTCGACCTCGGCGGCGGCGAAGCGGTCGCTTTCAAGGTCGAGAGCCACAACCACCCCTCGGCGGTCGAGCCCTTCCAGGGCGCAGCCACAGGAGTCGGCGGCATCCTGCGCGACATCTACGCGATGGGCGCGCGGCCGGTCGCGCTGCTCGACGGCCTCTACTTCGGACAGGACGACATCCAGTTCGAGAACGCGGTCGCCGGTATCGGCACCTACGGCAACTGCGTCGGCGTTCCGACCGTCGGCGGCGCCACCTTCTTCGACTCCCGTTACGCCGGCAACTGTCTGGTCAACGCCATGTGCGTCGGCCTTCTGCCGCGCGAGCAGCTCACGAGCGCGCGGGCGAGCGGTGTCGGCAGCGTGGTCATGTTCGGCGCCACCACTGGGCGCGACGGCATCGGCGGCGCCAGCGTTCTGGCCAGCCAGGAGCTGGGCGAGGACGACGCCGATAAGCGCCCGAGCGTCCAGGTAGGCGACCCCTTCACCGGCAAGAAGCTGATCGAGGTCTCGGTCGAGCTGATCGAGAAGAACCTGGTCGAGAGCCTGCAGGACTGCGGCGCGGCCGGGCTGGCCTCGGCGCTGTCGGAGATGGCAGCCTCCTTCGGGCTGGACATCCACCTCGACCGCGTGCCTCTGCGCGAGACCGACCTCGAGCCCTGGGAGATCATGATCTCCGAGAGCCAGGAGCGGATGGTGGCTGCCGTCACGCCCTCGCTCGTCCCCGCCGTGAAGGAGGTCTGCAAGCGTTGGGAGCTGCCCTGCACCGAGATCGGCAAGGTGACCGACTCCGGCCTTCTGCGCTGTTTCTGGGACGGGCAGGTCGTGGGCGAAATACCCGCTCGCTTCCTGACCGAAGATGTTCCCCGTTACCAGCTCGAGTTCGCACCGCGGCAGAAGCAGGATCCGCCTCCCACGCCGGTCGCTCCTCCCTTCCGCCAGACGCTACTCGAGCTGCTCGGCTCCGACAACATCCGCGACCGTGCCTGGGTCTACGAGCGCTACGACTACATCGTCGGCTCGCGCACGGTGCGCCGCCCCGGCCTCGATGCCGGCGTGATCCGGCTGCGCCCCTCTCTGCGCGGGCTGGCTCTCTCGCTGGATGGAAACGGCCGCATCGCCTGGCTCGACCCGCGCACCGGCGGCGCCCACGCCGTACTCGAATCGGCTCGCAACGTCGCCTGCGCCGGCGGTGAGCCGCTCGCGATCACCAATTGCCTCAACTTCGGCAACCCCGAGAAGCCCGAGATGGCCTGGGAGCTGAACGAGGCGATCGAGGGCATGGCCGGGGCCTGCGAGGCGCTCGGCATCCCGGTCGTCTCGGGCAACGTCTCGCTCTACAACGAGACCGACGGACAGCCCATCTATCCCACCCCGGTCGTCGGCTGCGTCGGCCTCGTCCCGGACGTGCGCTACGTCACCGACGCCTGGCGCGAGGACGACGTCGTCCTGCTCGCCGGCGAGCCGCAGCTCTCGATCGCCGGCTCGGAGTACCAGGCTCGCTACGAAACGGTCTACGGCGCGCCGGCCGAGCTCGATCTCGAGGCCGAGGCCGCGCTCGTTCGCTTTCTCTGGAAGAACAACCGCTTCTTCTCCATCGCCCACGACGTCGCCGAGGGAGGGCTCGCGGTCTGCCTGGCCGAATGCGCGATCGCCAGCGGCATCGGCGCCCGCGTCGATCTTCCCGCCGATCCGATACAGCTGTTCGGCGAGTGCGGCGGTCTGGCCGTGGTCGCCTGCGCGCGCGAGCACGTAGGCCAGCTCGAGGCCGAAGGCGTGCCTCTACGCGAGATCGGCACTGCCGGCGGCGACTCCCTGAACGGCCTTCCGCTCGGTGAGCTGACCCGCGCCTGGCAAGCTGAAGGCGTACCCCCGGAGAACCCAGGACGATAAATGTGCGGCATCTTCGGCATCAGAGCGCCCGAGCGCGATAACGCGCGGCTCGCCTACTTCGGGCTGCACGCGCTCCAGCACCGCGGGCAGGAGTCGGCGGGGATCGCCGTCTGCGACGAGGGACGGATCTACGGCCTCAGAGACATGGGGCTGGTGACGCAGGTCTTCAGCGAGCAGAATCTGCGCGGACTGCACGGGCAGCTCGCGATCGGCCACTGCCGCTACTCGACCACCGGCGGCAGTCACTGGGAAAACTCGCAACCGCTCGTGTTACGCGGGCGCGCCCGCACCGTCGCACTCGCACACAACGGCAACCTCACCAACGTCGAGGAGCTGCGCTCGGAGCTCGCCGCGCAGCGCGTACGCCTGAGCACCAGCTCCGACAGCGAGATCGTGGCCGCGCTGATCGCCAACGACGAGCGCCCGCTCGAAGAGGCCGTCGCAGCGGCGATGACCCGGCTGGTCGGTGCCTACTCGATCGTGGCGCTTGCCGACGGCAAGCTGATCGGCTTCCGCGACCAGTACGGCATCCGCCCGCTCTGCGTGGGCCGGCTCGACGACGACTGGGTGATCGCCTCCGAGAGTTGCGCGCTCGACATCGTGGGCGCCAAGCTCGAGCGGGAGATCGAAGCCGGCGAGCTGGTGGTAATCGACGAGGAAGGGTGCCACTCAGTCCAGGCGGTCGAGCGGCCGGAGCACACCGCGCTGTGCATCTTCGAGCTCTTCTACCTGGCCCGGCCCGACAGCCGCCTGCTCGGCGTCGAGGTGCACGGAGCAAGAGTGCGGATGGGCGAGATCCTGGCCGCCGAGTCGCCGGTCGAGGCCGATCTCGTGATGCCGATCCCCGACTCGGGCACACCGGCGGCGATCGGCTTCTCGCGCGCCAGCGGCATCCCCTTCAGTGAAGGCCTGATCAAGAACCGCTACGTCGGCCGCACCTTCATCGAGCCCGAGCAGCGGCTACGCGACCAGGGAGTGAAGCTGAAGTTCAACCCGCTCGACGAGGTGTCCGGCAAGCGTGTGGTGATCGTCGACGACTCGATCGTGCGCGGCTCGACCACGCGCCAGATCGTGACCATGCTCGTCGAGGCCGGCGCCACCGAAGTGCACGCGCGCATCTCCTCGCCTCCGGTCGTCTTCCCCTGCTTTTACGGGATCGACTTCGGCGACGCCGAGCAGTTGATCGCCGGCAAGAAGTCGGTCGAGGAGGTGCGCCGCCACATCGGCGCGACCTCGCTCGCCCACCTCTCGCTCGAGGGGCTGCAAACCGCTTCGGAGCGGCCGGAGACGAGCTTCTGCCGCGCCTGCCTCGACGGCAACTACCCGACTCCGATTCCAGAGGGCGGCAAGCTGATCAAGCTCCGCCTCGAGAAGGCGCGCGCCAAGGCGTAGCGCCGGACGCCGGGCCCGGCGCTACGCGAGCGCACGAACGGCGTTACTCCTTGACGTTGTGCGCCTTGGCGACGCCGCGGCTGAGGATGTAGAGCGCGGTTGTGATCTCGAAGAAGGTGAACCAGGCGTTCACGTTCAGGGTCTTCGCAATCGCGACCACGATCGCTGCGACGAGAAGCGCGACGACATAGACCACGAACTCCATGTTCGGCATGCTCAGTTTCGAGAGATCCAGGGTCACTTCTTTCTTTGCCTCGGGCATCTAGAAAGGCTCCTTCCATTAGCGTGACGGACGCGCGCATGTTCTCGCGTTCGCGCTGCGAGTGCAAGCGCAACCATCACTCCGGGGGGAGCGAGTTTGCCCTCTCCAGCGCCGAGTAACGGCGATAGTCGGGCGCCGTTCTCGCCGGCGCCGCAGCTCGGACGCGTTATCTCGACTAGACGCGTGCGCTTTACTGAGAGCCAGCCCGGAGCAGAGACTCGACCGAGAATCCAGAGGAGAAGAGAGGCACAAATGCGAGCCAAGGAGTTCAGCTTTCCGGTCACGATCGAGTGGCTCGGTGGTACGCGCGTTGCCACCCGCGTCAGCGGCAAGAGTGAGATCGAGACCTCGTCTCCGCCCGAGTTCCGCGGCAGCGACCCGACGATCTGGAGCCCGGAGGACTTCCTGGTAGGAGCGACCGCATCGTGTGTCGCGATCACGCTCGTGGGTATCGCCGGGCGCCAGGGATTGCCCTTGCACGCGTTGGCCGTGAGCGGAGAGGGCACCGTTGGTACGCGAGAAGACGGGCACTTCGGCTTCTCGCGGATGAAGCTCAAGGTCGAGATCGACACCGACGAAGGCATGGAAGAGCTCGCCCGCGAGATCGCCCTCAAAGCGGAGGAGGGCTGCCTG
>JBEKJI010000044.1:0-9817 GCA_050011315.1 Gaiellaceae bacterium | reverse complement strand
CAGCTGGCTGTAGCTGTCGATCGTCCAGGCACCACTCTTTACGACCGTGGACGGAAGGAAGGCGAGCTCGTCCATCAACGGCGCCGAGCGCCCGGCCTCGACGTACTTCTCGGTAAGCGAGGCAAGCGTTGCCTTCGGCGAGGTGGCACCGTCCAACTCTCCGGCGATCGTGAGCGTGGAGACTCCAGGCTTGACCGCGTCGTAGAGGGATCCGAGTGCCGCGACATAGCCCCGCGTAGTGGCTACTGCCGGCGCCGGCCCGAGCAGTAGATCGCTGATGCCGGGAACCTGCTGGACGAGCGAGCGGGCATAAACGGCGAGAGCGCCGCGACCGGTGTCATCGCTCGGCATCGGGTTGGCAGCCAGTTCGACAATCAGGCGCTTCCCGGCCGGAACGCTTTGTAAGGCCGTGACGATCGCCGGATCGGGAGCCGACGCGCCGGCCGGCCACGGCACGCTCAGGCGAACCGCGTTCAGACCTTCGCTAGCGGCGAGCGAGGCCTGCGAAGCACTGTCGAGCCCGGCTCCGGCCGAGAAGCTCGGCTGACAGCCCGAATCGCCTTGGATTGGCTCACCGCCGAGCCAACGACGACCCAGGAGGGCGGAGTGACCACACGCACGATCGGTAGGGCGGTAAACGAAGCACGGTTTCCGGCCCAGTCGTTGGCGCTGACCGAGACGGAGTAGGCGCCGGCGCGCATTGGCAACTTCCAACCGAGCGTATACCAACCGCCGTATAGCGAGAGCCGCTTTGTCGCGCCCGCGGCCGAGCGCATCTCGACTGTCGCGGGTTTCGAGAGCCAGAATCGAACGGTGCCGGTGGCGCTGTCGGAGAGCTTGAACGCAGGCGGCTGCTTCTCGTAGGCCGAGAACTTGGTTGCCGCAACGGAGAAACGCGGGTCGTCGTCAGCGAGCCTTCTCAACATCTGCACGACGTATCGTTGGTAGCTGAGCGGCGAGGGCTTGCTCGGAAGCGCGTAGTAGGTCCAGTAGCCGGTATCGAAGCGGTTCAGGTTCGCGGCGGCCGACCGACTCATCGAGGCAGCGAGCGCGGCCGCGTCTACGTCATCGCTTAACTGCGCGTAATCGTTGAGCGAGATGATCGACTGCAGCTGCGCGTTTAGGACCACGGAGTGGTTGAAGCCGTAGAGCTTGATCCAGGAGCCTGGGCCGACCGTCTGAACGAGGCGCCCGGGGATCGAGAGGAACGCGAGCCGGGCGGCATCCAGTGAGCTCGTTTCGTTGCTTGCATTATTCGTGCCGTAATAGGAGAGCGCCTGCGCGGCGACCGCCTGGGCCATCCCCGATAGCCACGGCGCCCGCCCTCCTGAATAGTCGAAGTAGTACTCCCAACCCATGCCGCCGCCCGGCTCCGAGACTCCCCGTGCGATCAGCGCCTGCGCAAGGCGATCGGCACCTCCCAAGTCTCCCGAAGAAACACGGGCATTCAACGCCGCGAAGTTCGCAAGTGGGTGAAACTGAAAACCGAGCCCGGCGAAGTACCGGTAGACGATGCCGTCGACATCGGTGATGTCCTTCTGGCCGACGGGTGGTCCATCGAGCGCGAAATAGGAGTTGTTCACGGCAAGCTGCCCGAAGACGGCTCGGGCCCGTGGCGCCGTCAGCTTCGCCGCCGTCGCGGCCGCCTCTCTGAGACACGCCGATACAGGCGTGCTCCGCGCCTTCGGCAAGCGGCGGATAAGGAGCGCGGCGCGATTCACGGCCGCCCGGTACTTGGCAGCGCTGGCCCTATCGATACTGCCCTTGGCCGCGGCCTGCTTGATGCCGTTCAACGCGACCTTCTGCGCGGGTATCGGCGTACGGGCCGGAGCCGCACCGGCAAACAACATCGCCGTCACGGCAACCGTGGCCCCGAGCGTGAGCCTCATGAGAGTAGCCGACGTCCCCTTCCGAGATTAGTTTGGCAGTTTCGGTTTTCTGCTTCGCCCCGGTACTCCCTCCGCCAGACCCTCGAAACGAGAGCTAGCGGCGGGCGCACGCAGACCTCTGGCTTCTCAGCTTCTCGACCGGACAGTGACCGGGATCGGCTGCCAATCGGGCTGGTCGCTGGCTCCGGAACCCGTATCGAGTTGATAGCGCACCGTCCCGTCGGAGTTCATTACGAAGAGCTGTGCGGGTTGTTCGGCGGACTGCTCGGAAAAGACGATCTGAGTGCCATCCGGAGACCAGGCGAGCATGGAATTGAGGCCCGAACCGATCGGCACCAGGTTACGTCCGTCCGCATCGGCCACGGCGATCGACTGGTCGCAGTCGAGGCCGAGGTATTCCCCGCTCGGCGACCACGTCGGGGAGGAAGCTCCGATCGTGGCGCATTCCAGCGGCAGTCGCGCGAGGGATCTCCCCGCCGGGCCCACAACGAAGATGTCGCGAGTGCCCGATGTCTCCGTCGCGACGAAGGCGATCCTGGTTCCGTCGGGCGACCAAGCGGGATCGGACACGCGCTCGTAGTCCGCGGGATCGAGGCCGAGCGGGACACTTTGAGGTGCGCTTCCATCCGCGTTAGCGACGACCAGATCTAGCAAGAAACTGACAACGATCAGGTTGCCGTCCGGGCTCCAGGCAGGGTCGGAGCCTTCCAGACCGATCGAGTTCAGGTCGCTACCGTCGGCGTTTACCACGTAGACAAAGCCGTCGCGCGAGAAGGCGAGCTGCGTGCCGTCGGACGACCATTGCGGACTCGCATCCAGCGTCGGGCGGAGCAGCTGCTTCTTGTGCTTACCGCCGAGATCGACGCGGTAGACGAGTCCGTCCCAGCGTCCTGTCTGCATCGAGTAAACGAGCTCGTTCGATTTCGGTGCCCAACTCGGCTGCCAGCCCTTGCCGGCAACGAGTTGGGGAGATTTGCCGCTCGATCTCATGGCGTAGACGCCCCTCTTCGCGCTGAAGGCGATCCAGAGCCCGTTCGGCGACCAGGT
Source organism: Gaiellaceae bacterium (assembly GCA_050011315.1). Lineage (GTDB taxonomy): Bacteria > Actinomycetota > Thermoleophilia > Gaiellales > Gaiellaceae > Fen-549. The sequence goes on along the minus strand of JBEKJI010000044.1, from coordinate 6,881 downwards.
GGGCTGGATCTCGTTTGCGCCCGCGGTGGCGGTGAGCCTGTGCCGGCCCGATCCGTTCGCTCGCATCACATAGATGTCGTTGTTCGCTCCGTCGGAGGGCGCGGCCACGAACACGAGCTTGCGTCCATCGGGCGACCAGGACGGCTCGCTACCTGACCCCAGCGAGCGCTTCGCACCGGTTCGGATATCGACGACCCAGATACTCCCGTCGCGGTCGAAGGCGATCTGACCGCGGCGCGACCAGCTCGGAGCCCCATCGCTGAAGTCCGAACGTGTAAGCTGGCGAACGCCGGTGCGATCCACATTGGCGATCCAGAGATAGCCGTTGCGGTAGAAGGCGATCTTCTTTCGATCGGGAGACCAGGTTGAGGAGATCGGCTCGCTCGATTGCCCGGACAGGAACCGATGAACAGCACCTCCGTTCGCTCCCATAGTCCAGAGCTCGTACTTGTTCTCGGGCTGGTCTGAGACTAGTACCGAGAAGAGCACGACTTGACCTCCCGGCGACCAGGCGGGGAAGGCTCCCTGCGGCTGGTTCGGCACAAGCCGCCTGACGTCAGTCCCGTCCGCGTTCATCGTGTAGATCGAAGGCGTGCCGTTTCGATCGTTGACGAAGGCGATCTTTCCACTCTCCCCCGGAAAGGCGCCCCGCGCCACGCTCGAGCCGACCGTCACCATTAATACGGCCGAGGCCAAGACGGCGAGCACAGTCCGAAACATGGTTATCTCATTCTCGCAGGTGCCGCAATTCCCATATTCCTCGGCCGGTACTCCGAGTCTAGCTTGCGCCGGGTAACACAGCGCGCCCCGGCGCGCTATTCGGGGCCTGGGACATCGGAGAGCGGCTCGAACGCCGCGAGCCGGTAGATACTCGGCTAGGGCGCCTGGGACGCGAGATCCGAGCCGACCCTCGGGCCGGAAGGTCGAATCGTCTATCGCTCGATCTCATTGTCGTTCCTAGTCGAGACGCTCGACACTCGTGTCGCGGGACTTCAGGCCTTCCTCTTCGACCAGCTCCTCCCAGCGCGCGACGAGCCGGTCGATCCGCTCGCGCGTGATGCGGTAGACGCCGAGCTTCTCGAGGTTGGCCCAGTCCTCCGCCAACTCCCGCTCGAGTGCGGTCAACTGGCATTCCAGCCGCTCGATCTCCTGCTCGAGACGCTCACGCTCCTTGGCCACGGACGACTTTTTTGGCCGCTCGGGCTGGGGTTTCTTCGGTTTCGCGTCTGCCTCGGGCTTCGCGGGCTCGCGCTCCAGCTCTCGTGCATGTGCATAGTCGGCCCAGCGTCCGTCGTAGGAGCGCAACCCGCCTGCCTCGATCGAGAGCGTGCGCTCGGCGACGGCATCCAGCAGCGCCCGATCGTGCGAAACCAGGAGCAGTGTCCCATTAAAAGCCTCCAAGGCCGTTTCGAGTGCCTCGCGACTCTCGAGATCGAGATGGTTGGTGGGCTCGTCGAGAACGAGGAAGTTGGCGCCCGAAGCGACGAGTAGCGCCAGCGCAAGCCGGCGCCTCTCCCCTCCCGAGAGCATCCGCACGAGCTTCTCTTGCGCCTCGTAGCCGGAGAAGAGGAAGCGCCCGAGTAGCTTCTGCGTGTCCTGGCGCGAGAGCCCGGTGGTGGAGCGGGCGCAGTCGATCACGCTACCACGCTCGTCCAGCTCGAGCGTGTGCTGAGAGAAGAAGCCGAGCTCGACGCCGTGACCGAGGCGCGCCGTTCCCGCCGCCGGGCGGCGCCGGCCGATCACCGTCTCGATCAGCGAGGTCTTGCCCGAGCCGTTCGCCCCGACCAGGGCGACGTGCTCGTCCCGCTCGATCACCAGCTCGACGCCGTCGAGAAGAGTGCGGCCGCCGGCATCCACTCTCAGCCCCTTTACCTCGAGCACTGTCCGCCCCGAGCGCGCCGGCTTGATGAACTCGAAGCCGAGCGAGCGCCGGGCGCGAGCGGGCGCCTCCACCCTCTCCGCCTCGATTCGCGCAATCTGCTTCAGCTTCGACTGAGCCTGGCGGTGCTTGGTGCCGTAGCGGAAGCGAGCGACGAAGCGCTCCAGGCGGGCGATGTCCTCAGCCTGGCGTGCGGCGACTCTGGCCGCATGTTGCTCACGCAGCGCCCGCTCCTCGCGCCAGGCGTGCCAGCGTCCGGAGAAGAAGGTGCCCCGGCAATCCTCGAGCTCGAGCACGCAGTTGGTCGCGGCCTCCAGGAACCAGCGGTCGTGCGCGACCAGGATGAGCGCCGCGTCGAGGCGGCAGAGCTCGCTCTCTAGCCACTCGATGCTGGCCACGTCGAGATGGTTGGTCGGCTCGTCGAGCAGCAGGAGATCGGCGTCGGCGCCGAGTGCTCGCGCCAGTGAGGCTCTGGTCAGCTCTCCGCCGGAGAAGCTCTCCAGCGGCCGCTCCAGATCGCTGTCCGAAAAGCCGAGTCCGCGCGCCGCCGCCTCATAGCGGGTGCGCCAGGCATAGCCGCCTGCGTGCTCGAGCTTCGCTTGTGCCCCGGCGTAGCGCTTGAGCGTCGCCGGATCGTGCTCGCCCGCCGACATCGCCGCCTCGAGCCGCGCCAGTTCCTTCTCGGCCGCAAGTAGATCGCCGCTCGCCGAGAGCATGTACTCGCGCAGGTCGAGCCCCCGCTCAAGCGGGGGCCGCTGATCGTGCAGCGCGATTCGTGTTCCTTTCTGCAGGGCGATTTCGCCGGCTTGCAGCTCCGTTCTGCCGGCGATCGCCTGTAGAAGCGTCGTCTTACCGACTCCGTTCGCGCCCGCGAGCGCCACCCTCTGCCCTCGTTCGAGCGCGAAGGAGACGCCCTCGAAGAGCAGCGTCCCGGCGAACTCCTTGCGCAGACTCGATGCCACCACGATTGGCATGCGCCAAGGGTAGCCGTGCGCTCTTACCGGCTCTGCTCGACGGCGGCCTGAGGATCGGAGTCGCCGCGGCGACTCCATCCGTCCTCGCGAAGAGCTCGACGGCGGCAACGAGCCGTTCGAGTTGTTCGCCGTGTCTTGCGCACTAGCACTTGCCGCCGAGTTTCGGCAGCTTCGTCTTAGCGCAGCGAGGTAGCTTCGCGTGGCTTCGCACACCGTTGACGACGAGCCGCATCGCCTCGATCGTTAACTGCGACGCGTCTTGAGGAACGATGTGACCGCTCTTGGCGGCGACGACGAAGATCGAGTCGCGCGATATGCGAGCGAGCGAGCGCTGTGCCGAGTCCCAGTAGGACTGAAAGTCCGTCTTGCCGCTAGCCCAGGACGACGCCACGGTCGAGTCGTCGCCGGCCTCGACGACGACGAGCGGCCTCGCGCCGATAGAATCCGATGCTTGCAAGGCGGTCGAGGCGGCGGTGACGTTGAGGCTCTCGCTCGCGAAGGCGAACGTCTCGGTACCGGTGTAGGTGTTCCAGTCGTCCGGCGCCGAGTCGAGCAGGACCATGCCGGCGACGTCCTTCGGGTAGCGCCGCGCGTACTCGCGGTCGATCAGGCCTCCCATCGATGTACCAACCAGGACGTAGCCCCCCTTGAGCTTGGCGGCCCGCACGAGCGCGTGCAGATCGCTGACGGCTCGATCGACCGTTCGCGTCTTGGGAGTCCAGCTCGCGCCGTCGCTGAGGCCGACGCCGTAGCGGTCGTAGGCGCAGACCTGGGTATGCAGAACGCTCGCCCTTTGGACGGCGACAGGCCAGAGGTTGTGGTCGGCGCCGAGCCCCGCGTCGAGCACGACCACCGGCTTTCCTTTACCTACGCAGGTCAGGTTGAGGCGATAGCCGTTCACCTTGTATCGCCCGCTCGGGCCGCCGTTTGCCGCTGCCGTCGTAATGCCCAACACGAGCAGCACGACCGCGAGCGATAGGAGCGCATGTCCGGCTTTTCGCATTTCTAACTCCTCTATAGAACTACTACGAACTCGCACTATAATACTGCGACTTCGCAGGTTCCGCAAAAAGAACCGTCTTGGCGCCGTTCCGGAGCGAATGGTAGACGACGGGCGGCCGCGACCTTGGCGCTGCAGAAGCGTCGTTTTGCTGGCTACGTTTGCCCCCGCCAGCGCCATCCTCTCTTCCCGCTCGAGCGCGAAGGAGACGCCCTCGAAGAGCAGCGTCCCCGTGAACTCCTTACGCAGACTCGATGCCACCACGACCGGCATACGGCCAAGGGCCGCTAGCCGCCGTCGCCGGCCTCGGCGAGTGCTGAGACTGGAATCGGCGAAGCCGGCGCGAGCCGGCGATTTCACTCCTGGATATTGACCGGCGTTCCACGCGGAACCGTCCGCGCCAGCCAGCGCACCTGGTCGTTGTCGACTCGGATACACCCGTGCGAGCGAGCTGACCCGAGCGGATCGCTCAGGCTCGCCCCGCTGCGCCCGTGGATTCCGACGCGCCCCGATCCTCCGTCGAACTTCTTCAGGACGTTAGAGAGCGCTGTGAGGTGGAGCACCCACGGCCCCACGAACCCGTTCGGATTCGGTTGTGGAATCGGGTCGTAGATCGCGGCCAGACCAGTCGGTGTCGGGGTCGCTGGCGCGCCGACGACCGCACGGAACTGCCGTACTAGCCTGCCCGAACGGTAGACCTCGATGAGCCTTCGATGGAGCGAGACGTCGATCCAGTAAGGGGTGTGCGACACGAGAGCGAAATCGGCGCGGATCCATCCGAAGCTTCCATTCGGCCTGACCGGAAGGCGTACCTTCAACCATTGCCGTCCGAGCCCGTCGACCGCTTGATCGAGCACGAGCAGTTGCTGCGGGCCATGACCCCACTCCGTCTCCGTAGCGATCCGCCACTTGATCTTTCCCGCGCCGGGCTTTGCGAGAGCGACCGTCTTTACGACGACCTTCGCGACGGTCGCTCCCGTCGCTCGAGAAGGCGCAACCGAGCCGGCAGCATTTTCACGTCCTGAGGCCAAACCGAGCTGAGCTGGGATCGCCAGCGTCAGCGCCGTAGATAGCAGGACGATCGCTCGCGGATTCATCTAACCGGTAACACCTTGGGGGCGCCCCACCTTGACCGAGAGTCCCGTCACCAGAACCTTGGCCACGGCGCGTACTGACTTCTGCGCGTTCTCAGCCGAGGCAACTGCAGTGCTACGGATCACGCCCCGCTTCGCCGTATTGTCCACGCGAACCGTGACGACGAACGTCCGCGACTTACCGGGCGCGAGCTCCGCGATCGTCCAGCAGGCACGACCTTTCGAGAACTTCGCCTGCGGCGCGGACACGTACGCGAGCTGCTGTGACGGGACCTCGCACACCACCACTTTGTAGGCCGTGTATTGCCCTGTGTTCTTCACCGTGATCCGGTACTGATACGACTGACCGGGTCGCACCTTCCCCTTGTACGCGGGCTTCAGCTCGGCGATGTTCTTGATCGAGAGTGTCGTCAGCTGTCGCGTCGAGGGTTGCGCTGGCGCCACGCTCACCGATGCCGAAGACGCGTTGTTGCTCGTGACCGGATCGGTAGTCGCCGCGGCCACGGTCGCTGCATCAACGACGGCAGCCACGCCGTTGGCGATCCGCGCGGTGAACGTGATCCCGAGCGTCGCGCCGACCGCGAGCGACGGCAACGTGCATTGGATCGTCGAGCCGGACACGCTGCACGAAACGCCGGAGACGCCGCTCGTAACGATCGAGCCCGGGACGAGGGTGAGATCACCGGGAAGCGTGTCGATCACGACAACGTCGATGGCCGTGTCGGGCCCGCCGTTTTGCACCGTCAGCGTGAACGTTGCGTTATCTCCGCCGTGCGCCGTGTTCGGCCCAGTAACAGTGATAACCAGGTTCGCCTCGGGCGCCGGCGGAGGCGGAGTGGCGGTGACGGTCACGCTCACCGTAGCGGTGGCGGTGTGGCCGTTGCCATCGGAGATCGTGTAGTCGAAGCTGTCGGAGCCCGTATAGCCGCTCGCCGGCGTGTAGGTGCAAGCGGTCGTGCTGCAACTGACCAAGCCGTGCGTCGGCGTTGTGTGATCAGTCACGGTCAGGGTGTCGCCGTCCGGATCGCTGTCGTTCGCGAGCACGCTCACCGTCACCGGAGTATTAGCGAGCGTCGAGGCGATGTCGTTGATAGCTATCGGCGCGCTGTTCGACGGGGCGGTGACTGTGATGTTCACGGTCGCGGTGTCGCTGCCGCCGTGGCCGTCGGAGATCGTGTAGTCGAAGCTGTCAGAGCCCGTATAGCCGCTCGCCGGCGTGTAGGTGCAGGAGCTGCCCAGACTGCAATCGACAGAGCCGTGAGTGGGATCCGTGTGACCGGTCACGGTCAGGGCGTCTCCGTCGGGATCCGTGTCGTTGACGAGTACGTTCACCGTCACCGGAGTATCAGCGACCGTCGAGGCAGCGTCGTTGTTCGCTGTCGGCGGATTGTTGGACGGGACGGTGACCGTGATGTTCACGGTGGCGCTGTCGCTGAGGCCGCCCGCGTCGGAGATCGTGTAGTCGAAGCTGTCTGGTCCGGCGTATCCGTCGTCGGCGGTATAGGTGCAGAAGAACCCGCCGCTGCAGTCAACCGAACCGTGCTTGGGATCGGTGTTGCCGGTGACCGTGAGCGTGTCGAGCGGGTCGGGATCGGTGTCGTTGGCGAGCACCGAGATGATCTCGGCCTTTCCGGCCTCAGCCGAGGCGGAGTCGTCGACGGCGACCGGCGGGCGGTTGGGCTGGTAGACGTCGATCGTGGCCGTGGCCGTGTCGCTGCCGCCGTTACCGTCGAAGATCGTGTAGGCGAAGGAGTCTGTGCCCGTGTAGCCGGTGTTCGGGGTGTAGACGCACTCGTCACCGGAGGAGCAGTCGACCGTGCCGTGGGCGGGATCGGTGTTGCCGGTGACCGTGAGCGTGTCGAGCGGGTCGGGATCGGTGTCGTTGGCCAAGACGTCGACCGTGACCGCGGTGTTGATCGGGGTCGAGGCGGAGT
>JBEKJI010000043.1:0-9779 GCA_050011315.1 Gaiellaceae bacterium | reverse complement strand
TGAAGAGCAAGCGCAGGGTCGCCGTCCGCCGCGACCGGAAGGCCTCCAACTACCTCGCTTTCCTGCACCTGGCGATGATCTTGATCCTGGCGACGTTATTTTGAGGCGATCTCCTGACACCGAAGGGGGATAGGGACATGGCCGGCCCGGGGCCGGGCGCGACCGGCCTTAAGAGCCGCCTGACACGGCTGGCGACACGATCCTCTGCGGGCTCGTGCTACCCGCACTGTCCTCCGAGTCTCCGGCCGTCATAATCGAGCAGGTTTTCGGCAGCGATCGTTCGCAGCAAGGAGGAAACATGGAGGCATCAACCGCCCGTCCCGTCTATCCCGCCCGTGTCGAAGGTGAGTTGGCTCCCGAGCTCAACCGCTGGCTCTGGCTGGTCAAGTGGCTGCTCCTGATCCCCCATTTCATCGTGCTCTTGTTCCTCTGGATCGCCTTCATCGTGGTGAGCGTGATCGCCTTCTTCGCCATCCTCTTCACCGGGCGCTATCCGCGTGGTCTCTTCGACTTCAACGTCGGCGTGCTGCGCTGGAGCTGGCGTGTCGGCTTCTATGGTTACTCCGCGCTCGGAACCGATCGTTACCCGCCCTTCAAACTGGGGCCGGACCCCGACTACCCCGCGACGCTCGAGATCGACTACCCGGAGCGCCTCTCGCGCGGGCTCGTACTGGTCAAGTGGTGGCTGCTGGCGATCCCCCAGTACCTGATCGTCGCCATCTTCCAGGGCGGTGGCGGCCCGCGCTTCGCCGGCGGCCTGATCGGTGTGCTCGTCCTGTTCGCGGCCGTCGTGCTTCTCTTCAAGAAGCGCTACCCGCGCGACATCTTCGACTTCGTGATGGGCATGAACCGCTGGATCGTGAGAGTCGCCGCCTATGCATCGCTGATGCGCGACGAATACCCGCCCTTCCGTCTCGACATGGGCGCGGACGAACCCGTCTGAACGACAAAGAGACGGCGAGAGTCTGGCGCCGTGTGAGCAAAAGAAACACACCGCCGGGGATCACTCCCGGAAGGGAGTAGATCCTCGGCGAAGCCGCCGCAGCCGACACGCGCGGCTGCGGCTCAGCCAACGCCCGTCCCCGACTCGACGGGACCCCGCAAGACAACCCCGGCCAGGCCGCTCCGTACGTAGGAGCAGGTGCTGAGTAAAGCGCCGTAGGCGCGACTCGGCACTCTCTTCTCTCCTCCGACGGAAGTCGTGAGACTTCCGTCGGATATTGCGGGCGAGAGGACTCGAACCTCCACAGGCACTTAGCCCAACGGGTCCTAAACCCGTCGCGTCTACCAGTTCCGCCACGCCCGCGGCTCTCGAAGGATAGACCGAGCCGGCTAGGAAAACGGAGTGGCGATCTCGAAGCGAGTGCCACCGTGTAGCCCGCTGCGAACCCGGAACGAGCCGCCGGCAACGGCGATCAGTACCTCCACCTGCTCGAGTAAGCCCTTTGCAGCACGATCGCGCGCCCTAGCTCGGAACGAAGCGAGGGCTCGAGTGAGCGCAGCAGGCGGTTGAGGTTAACACCCGGCTACACCGGCGCCTCCGGCCGCGGAGGGGGGAGACCGCCGCGACCGGAGGAGAGAGACACCGATGCCTTGCTCGAGGGGACTTGGGGAGACGACTCGACTCCGTTGGAGCGCATCTCCGATCGCTGAGAGCCGGAATCGATCATGATCCGAGCGGAAGCGACTCGATCCGCTCGAGGCTGATCGAGCGGCTGAAGGTGGAGCAACGGGAGGGCGGCGAGGTTTGCACGGTAGATAGAGCGGCGGGCCAGTAGTACCCCAGACGATCGTACGACCTTGTCAAAAAGTAATCACCCTGATGAGTGAAATCACCCGAGCCGCTCACTCCCGCCGGGGGAGTCGAAATTTCCAGCGAGATGAGAGAAGGCGAGCCCGGGGCACGCGCCTGGAGGGATTCGAACCCCCGACCCGCGGCTTAGAAGGCCGCCGCTCTTCCGCTGAGCTACAGGCGCTCGCCAACAGCGTAACGCCTCGATCGGGAGATCATGGGTTTTTCAGCCGCGACCGCGGAACGCAAGCCGGAGTCGAGCCTCGGGAGGAGGGTTCGGAACCCCCGACCCGCGGCGTGAGCTCAGCTTGGAATGAAGACCCGTCGACTGGGTGCGATCGGTGAGTGCGAGGCTAGGACGCAGTGCCTCGTTCGTAGCCGGAAGCTACGGGCGAGGCCGAGGACAACGCATCGTGCTTGCCGAGCGCGGCCAGGCGATGGAGTGCTTCGTTTCGAGCTGAGCTCTAACAAGGCCGCCGCTCTTCCACTGAGCTACAGGCGCTCGCCAACAGGGTAACGCCTTCGCCGGGCCTTGAAGACGACGATGGCGCCAGCTTTCGGGCGGGCGCCCGAGTCTCATGAGTCGGAAGCGCGCCAACCCGAGCTGCAGAAGGCTTTCTACCTGCATACGGGATTTCGCGTCCGCGCCGCTAGACTGTCTGGCGCGCGGTGGCCGTAGCTCAGTTGGTAGAGCCCCGGGTTGTGGTCCCGGTGGTCGTGGGTTCGAATCCCACCGGTCACCCCTCTCGCCCGCTCGACCGGGCTTTCGCCCAAGGACGAAAGCCCTGACGCCACTGGCGGCACGATCCTCTTCGAAGCCGTGCGGGTTGCACTGCCATCTCAGGATTCGCACCGTCAGCGGCGCCCCGAGCAAGCGAGAGGCGATTCGGTCTTGTACGGACTCTGTTCGACTCGTCCGGCCTCTGCTACCCGCCGGGCGCGGCCGGCCGGGACGCGGCGGGACCCACCTCTCCTCCCCCCACCCACCCACGGGGCGGAAAGCGGTATCGAGAAAAGACGCTCGGAAACGTGCCGAGTTCGCGTCGAACCAGCGCCCGGAGAGCGGCCGACTTCTGGCTCGGAGGCCGGATTATCGACGACTATCCGGCCGGTGCTAGCGGCGGACGCCGAAGTCGGCCGTCACGATCGTCACGGCGCGGTTTTCGTAAGTACCCGGGGCGCTCGCGGAATGAACCGCAGCGAGACCGACCTGGTGCCAACGCTTGCTGAGAAGGTTCGCGCGGTGGGGCGGGCTCTTCATCCACATCTCGACGGCTTGCTTCGCCGTCAGGTCGGGAGAGGTCCAAACGAGATTCTCGCCGACTGCCCAGAAGTGAAAGCCACTCGCTGAGTAGTAGCGCTGGATTCGCTTCCAGAACGCGGATCCGTCGGCCGATTCGTGCGTGAAAAAGCCGGCGGACGCCATCGAGCGGGAGTGTTCCGCCGCGGCTCCGGCAAGCTGGGAAGAAGCCACCAGCGGCTGCAGGTGATTCTGGACGCGAACGTGATTCACCTCGCGCAAGATCTGGTTGTTGAGCGCCGTGACCGATTTGGCTCGAGCGCTCGCCGGCGCCGAGCTCGCCACCGGAACTGCGAGCATGCAAAGCAGGGCAACGCCAAAAGCGCACGCAACAAACCGACCCGCATGACGAACGGCCATAAAGGCTGGATCGACCTTTTAGCCGCGTCCGTCGATCCTCCGAAGTGAGGAATGGGCCCCTCAAACGGGGGATTCGCCGGGCGATTCCGAAGCGCGGAATCAGCCGTCGCCGGGAGCTACGACGGGCTCGATAGGCGACGGGTCTGAGCTCGTTGTCGGACGAACCCGCCGCGCGCCGAGCGCTAGGCTACCCGTACCCGCGGGTGTAGCTCAAGGGTAGAGCTCCAGCCTTCCAAGCTGGCTATACGGGTTCGATTCCCGTCACCCGCTTCTCGCTTTTTCGGCCGGGCTTTCGCGACAAGCGCGAAAGCCCTGACGCCGCTGACCGCACTATCCTCTGCGAGGCCGTGTGGCGACACTGTCCTCCCAGGGCTCGCACGGCCAGCGGCGCCCCGAAAAAGCGAGAGGCGATTCGGTCTTGTCCGGGCTCCTCTCGGACCGAGACTCCTACTGGCCGGGGCGCGGCCGGCCTCCCGAGCCGCTTGACGTCGCGGGCGGTACGATCGTTTCCGAGCCTGTGTGTTCACACTGTTCTCTCCGGGCTCGCACCGCCAGCGGCGCCCCGAGAAAGCGAGAGGCACTTCATCAAGATCCAGCTCGGTCGGAGGTCGTCAGCCGAACAGCCGGAAAGGGCTGACGACGCCGGCGTCGGCCGCTTCTTCCCAAACCACGTCGCCGCCCGCTTCGACCTCGCCGTGCAGCCGGCGGGCGAGCGCGTCGGCGTCCTCACGCGTATCGGTGCCGACGATGAGGTAGCGCCAGCGTCGTAGCGGCCGGTAGCCCTCGCTCTCGAGCCTGTCCGCGAGTTCCCTCGCGTCGCGGTGGGAGTTGCAGGCGACCCGTACTTCCCAGGGAGCCCAGCCGTGCTCGACCGCTTCTTCCTCCCAGGTCTCGTCCTTAGGCTCGTCGTCCCAGCGCTCCTCATCCTCGAGCCAGTGCTCGACGCGGCTGACCTTGGCCTCGAAACCGTGGCGCCGCAGCTCGGCCTCGATCACCGCATGCGCCTGCTCGGCCTGAATCTTCCTCGAGGCGTAGACAAAGAGCTCACTGCCGTCACGGGAGACGGCCAGGCGGTCTCCAGCGAGCGTTTTCGCGAGCTCCCTGGCCTCGTCGCCAAGGCCGTCGCTGAGGCGTTCGAAGAAGTCGGCGCCCTGATCGCCTTCCTGCTCGAGCTCGACGTGGATTCGCCAGTCGTCGTGAGCCATCCGGCTGCAGGATAACCGCTCGGAGCCACCGGCCGCGGTACGGCGCCGGAGAGGACAGCGTCGTCACACGGCCCCGGAGAGCGATGTACGGTCAGCGGCGTCAGGCGGCTCCGAAGGCCGGCTCGGCCGGCCGAGCCCGAACACTGCGATTCGACATCTCGCTTTCTCGGGGCGTCGCTGGGCGTGCTTCGCCGGAGGGGACAGTGTGAACACACGGCCCCGTAGAGCGAAGTGCGGTCAGCGACGCCAGGCGGCTCCGTGAGGCCGGGCTCCCCGGTCGCACGGAGCCGCCGACCGAGGAAGCGAGATCGGGACGCCCGGATTCGAACCGGGGGCCTCCTGCTCCCAAAGCAGGCGCGCTACCAGGCTGCGCTACGTCCCGCCGAGAGAAGTCTACGCCGCCTGGCGCCTCGCCCTTGCGTAGCCGCGTCCGCCACGACCGGCATGACGGGCGTGGCTCACGAAACGCCGTCCCCATCACGCAACGAACCCCGCTCCGAAATCCGGCCGCTCGCCCCGCGCAGAGGAGCAGGCGCTGAGCGAGGCGCCGCAGGCGCCGCTCAGCGCTTCGACTTGATCGCCGACGAAAGTCGTCATGCCACCGAAGGTGGCGGACTTTCGTCGGCCGAGGCGCTGCTCAGCGCTCGCTTCTTCCGCCGCGAAAAGTCCTCGCCGGCTTTGCCGGCGGACTTATTCGCGGGTAAGCGCCCGCAACTCGGCCAGCTTCTCGCCGCGCAACTCGTCGCGGCCGCCCTGGCTGATCCGCTCCATCAGAGACTCAACCAGCGGCGCCAGCTCGAGCGGGTTGAAGGGCTTCGTGATGTACTCGACACCGCCGATGTCGAGCCCGCGAGCACGGTCGCGTACCTCGGCGCGAGCCGTCAGGAAGATGATCGGGATCTCGCTGGTGCTTTCGTCCCGGAGCAGAGCGTCGGCGACTTCCCAGCCGTCGAGACGGGGCATCATTACGTCCAGCAGGATCACGTCCGGCCGCTCGCGGCGCGCGACCTCGATTCCGCTCGTCCCGTCGGCAGCCTCGCTCACTTCCATGCCCTCGGCCTCGAGGTTGACTCGACAGAGAAGCCGGATCGGCGCTTCGTCATCGATGATCAGGACGCGCGTCATCGGAAACCTTCCTATTCCCTCTCCGACGACAACTCACTCTTCGCCCCCGTCTCGTCGCTGCTCACCAGCTCGAGTACGAAGCTCGATCCTTCTCCCTCGACCGAGTCCACCCAGATGTGTCCTCCCATCGCCGTCACCAGGCCACGCGAGATGAATAGACCCAACCCCGTGCCCCCGCTCAGCACCGAAGACGAGCCCCTGTAGAACTTCCGGAAGATGCGCTCCCGCTCCTCTTCGGGGATGCCGACGCCCTCGTCCACCACGCGCAACTCGACAACGCCGGGGCGCTTCTGGCCGGCGACGGTCACCTTGCCGCCGCCGGGCGAGAACTTGATCGCGTTGTCGATCAGGTTGACGAGCACACGGCGCAGCTTTTCGCGGTCGGCCTCGGCACCGAGTGACTCGTCGGCGCCGAGATCGATCACGAACTCGTGGCCGTTGCTGCCGCTATCGCCCTGACGCGCGACCTCGACCACCTCGCGCACGATGTGAGCGACGTCCGTTTGCCCCAGCTCCACCTGAAGGTCGCCCGAGTCGAGCTCGGCGACGTCGAGCAGCGCGTCGACGATGCCTGTCAGGCGCTCGGATTCGGAGGCGATGTAGGAGAGAAACGTCCGTCTCTGGGTCTCGTCGAAGAGCTCGCCGCGGCGCAGAAGGGTCTCGGCGAAGCCGTAGATGGAGGTGAGCGGAGCGCGCAGCTCGTGCGAGACCGAGGAGACGAAGTCGGACTTGGCTTGCTCGACGAAGCGATCGGCGGAGACGTCCCTGAGCGTGTAGATCTTGCCGGCAATCTGATCGGCGGGATCGCGCATGGTCGCCTCGGCCACCGCCAGCCACAGCTCTCTGCCGCCGCGCTTGATCGAGATCGATCTCTCTCCCTGTTCCGTTCCCGAGTCGAGCTCTTGCCGCAGAACTTCGGAGCCGGGTCGCCCGAGTGCCTCGTCGCTCGAGATCCCGGTGATCCTTTCGACGGCCGCATTCCAGAGCACGATCTTGCCTTCGCGATCGACCGCGACGATGCCGTCGGCGACGCTGGAGAGGATCGCGATGCTCTGCTCGCGCTCTAGTGAGACGCGTAGGTATAGAACCGCGTTGGCCAGAGCTGTGGCGGTGTTCGCCGCCAGAGAAACGAGCGCCTCCGTCTCCTTCGCACGCCAGGCACGCACTGCACGCGAATAGACGAGCAGCACCCCCTCGAGCGAACCGTCGCTGCCGATGAGCGGAACGCCCAGCAACGCCTTGAAACCCTCGCGGATAATGGGATCACGCGCCTCCAGACGCCTCTGGTCGAAAGTCAGATCGCCGATTACGAGCGGCCGGCGCGAATAGACGAGGTCGCCTGCTATAGAGATCGCCGCAGGGAAACGTGTGCCCTGCATCTCCTCCAGCCCGTAGCTCGAGCCTTCGCGAGCAACCAGCTCGCTCCCCTCGAGCCCGAGCAAGAGAGCCGCGTCGGTATCGAGAAGTGCAATTGCCTGCCTAACGCTCTCGGCGAGCACGTCCCGGGTGCTCAGAGCCCTGAAAAGATCCGCCCGGCCGCCGGCCAGCCTCCGCGCGAGCACCGCGTCGAGCTCGAGCTCGCCCGTCATGGCTTCGGTCGCCGCCAGCAACCCCTCCTGCTGTTCAAGCCGTCGTCGGTTCTCTTCGAGAAGGTTCGCGCTATAGAGCGCCATGCCGAGTTCGCGCGCGACCGCCTCGATAAAGGCGACGTCGTCGTCCGACCAGTCTCGCGTCTCCGCCGCATGCACCGCGAGAACGCCGGTCACGGCACCGAAGAGGACGATCGGCGTCGACAGGACTGCGCGACTCCCGAGTCCGAGCAGCGCCTCACGGCCCCCGAGCGACTCGTCGGCGAGTTCGGGGCCCGTTTCGACGTCGGCTACCGCAGCGGTTCGCCCCTGACGCAGAGCGAGGTTCGAAACCGAGAGGTACAGCGTCGCATCTGCGGGAATCGGGTCGAGCCCTTCTTGCCGCCACTCCAGGCGCAGCGGAGCGGGAGTCTCGGGATCGCCGAGACGAAGGAAGCATCGAGAAGCACCGAGAGCTTCGGCTGTCTCGGCGAGCGCGACCTCGATCAGCCGGTCGACATCGGACTCCGAACGAACGCGCCGGGAGATCTCGGAAACGAGGCGCTCTCGCTCGAGCGCACGCTCGAGCGCCGCCAGCGAGTCGGTCCGCTCGAGCGCGAGAGTGCCCTCGGCGGCGAGCATGTTCATCAGCGCCAGCTGCTCGGGTGTGAAGGAGAGGAACCTCGTCGTCGAGCCGATCGAGACCACGCCGATCATCCTGCGCTCGCTCTCGAGAGGAATGAAGACCACGCTCTTCAGCCCGGCGCGCTCGATCATCGCCGCGTTCACATCCGGTGAGTCGGGCGCGTTCTCGACCAGGACGAGCGTGCGAGCCTCGCAGGCACACCTGACGCCCGAAACCTCGTTCTTGAGGTCTATGCGCGCCGATCGATACCAGTCCAGATCGGCACCATCTTTTCGTGCGATCAAGCCACGCGCCTCGGTCCCAGCTTCGTCGATCAGCATCAGGCCGGAATGATCGGTTCCGATCAACTCGTTCAGCGTGTCGAGCAAGACACGACCGGCCTCCTCGCTGCCCCGAGCCCGGGCGAGCGCAGCCGACAGATCGGCGGCGGCGGCCATGCGGCTCTCCTGGGTGAGCGATTCGCGCTTTCGCCGCCGGCGCCTGAGGACGAACAGGTCGAGCGCAAGGTGAACGAAGAGGAACAGGCCGAGAACGGCGAGGACCAGCAGGACGAGATCGCTGGAGTGCGTGGCATCGGATAGCGATGCGAGCTGAGCATGCAGGCTTGTCCCGCGGATGGTCACCGGGACCCTGATGATACGCCCTGTCTCGCCTCTCGCCGCCCCGCTCCCGGAGTATCGGGCCCAGCTACGATGGCCTGGTGGTGCGACGTGTGCTCCTCGCCTCGCCGCGCGGATACTGCGCAGGGGTGGAGCGCGCCGTCGAGACCGTGGCGCGGGCTCTCGATCTCCACGGCGCCGTCTACGTACGCAAGGAGATCGTTCACAACCGCCACGTCGTCAGCGACCTGCAGGAGCGTGGTGCGATCTTCGTGCAGGAGGAGCAGGAGGCTCCACCAGGTGCAACTCTCGTACTCTCGGCGCACGGAGTCGCGCCGGAGGTCTACCGGCACAGCGAGGAGCTGGGGCAGAAGACGATCGACGCCACCTGCCCGCTCGTGACCAAGGTGCACGTGCAGGCACGCCGCTACGCACAGGAGGGCTACCGGATCGTGCTGATCGGTCACGCCGGCCACGAGGAGGTGGTCGGGACGATGGGAGAGGCGCCGGACGCGATCGCGCTGGTCGAGTCGGTCGCCGACGCCGAGGCGCTCTCGTTCCCGCCCGGCACGAAGCTCGCCTACGTGACCCAGACGACGCTCTCGGTCGAGGAGACGGCCGAGATCGTGGAGGTGCTGCGCCGCCGCTTCCCCGAGATCCGCTCCCCCAAGCGCGAGGACATCTGTTATGCGACCTCCAACCGCCAGCGCGCGGTCAGGGAGATGCTGGGTGAGATCCAGCTCCTACTCGTGATCGGCTCGCAGAACAGCTCGAACTCGAACCGGCTGGTCGACGTGGCCAGAGCCGGCGGCATCGAGGCGCATCTGATCGAGGATGCGGGCGCGATCGAGGAACGCTGGCTGGATGGGGTCGAGACAGTGGGAGTCACCTCCGGCGCCTCGGCGCCCGAGCGGCTCGTGGAGGGAGTCTGCGACTGGTTCCGCGAGCGCGGAGTGGCGCAGATCGAGCAGTGCCGGATCGTCGAGGAGCACATGGAGTTCCGGTTGCCGGTCGAGCTGCGCCGGGAGCTGGACGCAGCCGGCGGAGCGTGAATGATCCGCGCCCGGTGTCAGGAGATCGCCTCAAAATAACGTCGCCAGGATCAAGATCATCGCCAGGTGCAGGAAAGCGAGGTAGTTGGAGGCCTTCCGGTCGCGGCGGACGGCGACCCTGCGCTTGCTCTT
>JBEKJI010000042.1:0-12384 GCA_050011315.1 Gaiellaceae bacterium | reverse complement strand
GAGGACGTTGTCCTCGGGCGCATCCGTATCTACGTCCGATACGAATGCGCCCTGCGTCCTAGCCTCGAACCACGATCTCGCACTCATCCGGCGCCCCTCCGTCCCCAGACGAGCTCCCTAGCCTCGCATCCACCGATCACACCCAGTCGACGGGTCTTCATTCCGAAACGAGCTCTTGGCATCCACGGCTCGACCCCTTCGACCGCGCACCCCTAACGGGATAGGCCCTTAGAATCGGCTCCCAGGCTGTTTCGAGCCTGGTTGCAGGAGGTTTTAAAAGTCGGGAGTGCTGCTAGGCTCCTAATAGAGGTTGTTGGCAATGGGCAGATTCTTTCGCGGAGCGCTCTTCCCCCTGATCCTGATCGTCGCGGGCGTTTTCCTGATCGCCCAGATCTTTTCGGGCTCGAGCGGCGCCAAGACGGCCAAGCTCAACTACTCGCAGCTGATCGCGGACACGAAGAAGAACGAGGTCAAGCAGGTCACCTTCAGCCCGGGCTCGCGCCAGATCTCCTTCACTCTCAAGGACGGGCGTAAGGGCACCGTCAGCTATCCCAGCGATCAGTCCGGAGCCCAGTACGAGCAGGTCCTTCAGGCCCACCAGGTCGACTACGGCTCGAAGAAGACCGGCTCCAATCCAATCTTGTCGTTCCTGCTCGCGCTGCTGCCCTTCGTCTTCATCTTCTTGCTCTTCATCTTCCTGATGAACCAGATGCAAGGCGGTGGCTCGAGATTCACCAGCTTCGGCAAGAGCCGCGCGAAACGGATGACTCCGGATGCGCCGAAGATCGCCTTTCGCGATGTCGCCGGCGTCGACGAGGCGGTCGAGGAGCTCCAGGAGATCAAGGAATTCCTCGAGAACCCGAAGAAGTTCCAGGCGCTGGGTGCACGGATCCCCAAGGGCGTGCTCCTATACGGACCACCCGGCACCGGCAAGACGCTGCTCGCGCGGGCGGTCGCCGGCGAGGCCGGTGTGCCCTTCTTCTCGATCTCAGGCTCGGACTTCGTCGAGATGTTCGTCGGCGTCGGCGCCAGCCGTGTACGCGACCTGTTCGAGCAGGCCAAGCAGGCGGCGCCCTGCATCATCTTCATGGACGAGATCGACGCCGTCGGGCGGCACCGTGGCGCCGGGATGGGAGGCGGCCACGACGAGCGCGAGCAGACGCTGAACCAGCTCCTGGTCGAGATGGACGGCTTCGAGCTGAAGGACAACATCATCATGATCGCGGCCACCAACCGGCCCGACATCCTCGATCCGGCTCTGCTCCGTCCCGGTCGCTTCGACCGCCAGATCGTCGTCGACAGGCCCGACCGGATCGGCCGTCGCAAGATCCTCGAAGTGCATTCCAAGGGTAAGCCGCTGGCGCCCGAGATCAACCTGGACACGCTTGCTGCGGGGACACCTGGCTTCACGGGCGCCGATCTCGCCAACCTCGTCAACGAAGCGGCGCTTCTGACGGCTCGCCGCGGCCTCAAGCAGATCGGCCAGGAGGAGCTGGAGGAAGGGATCATGCGCGTGATCGCCGGTCCCGAGAAGCGCACGCGGCTGTTCTCGGAGCAGGAGCGCAAGGTCACCGCCTACCACGAGATGGGGCACGCCCTCGTCGGGCACTTCCTGCAGCGAACCGAGGACATCCACAAGATCTCGATCATCAGCCGCGGGCAGGCGCTCGGCTACACCATCTCGCTTCCGCGTGAGGATCGCTACCTGACGACGCGAACCGAGCTGATGGAGGAGCTGGGGATGACGCTCGGCGGTCGCGCGGCCGAGGAGATCGTCTTCGACGAGGTGACGACGGGCGCGGCCAACGACCTCGAGCGGGTGACCCAGCTCGCCAAGCAGATGGTGATGCGCTTCGGCATGAGCGAGAAGCTGGGCCCGCGCGTTCTCGGCAGGTCGCACGACCAGCCCTTCATGGGGCGTGAGTACGGCGCCGAACCCGACTACTCGGACGAAATGGCGCGCGAAATCGACGACGAGATCAGGCGCGTGATCGAGGAGGCGCACGTGACTGCGCAGAAGGTTCTGCGCGAGCACATCGACGATCTGAATCGCATGGCCATCCTGCTGATGGAGCGCGAGACGATCGACAAGGAGCAGTTCGAGCGGCTATTGGCGGGCGAGTCGGAAGAGCAGGTGTTCGCCGATACGACGGTTCCCCCAAGCGACGTCGACGGCAAGAAACCACGCAAGTCGCGCGCCAAGCCGAAGCCCTATCCGCTACCGGGCACGGAAGGCGCCAAGGGCTGACGGGCGACCGCGGCGGCGTGTGTCGTACTCTCTGGGTGTGCCCGTGCGCCCGATCGAACTCAGGTTCCCGCGCCCCTCGGTGATGGGGATCGTCAACGTCACGCCCGACAGCTTCTCCGACGGCGGTCTCAACTTCGAAGCCGAGACGGCGATCGCATCAGCCCGGCGTATGCTCGAGGAGGGAGCGGCGATCGTCGACATCGGCGGGGAGTCGACGCGCCCGGGAGCCTCGGCGGTCGGTCTCGAAGAAGAGCTGCGCCGCGTCATACCCGTGTTGGAAGCGCTGGCCGGTGCGCCGATCTCGATCGACACGAGCAAGGCAGAGGTCGCTCGCAGGGCGCTCGAGCTCGGCGCCGAGCTCGTCAACGACGTGACGGCGCTGCGGGGCGATCCTCTCATGGCCGAGGTGGTCGCAAGCTCGAACGCCTATCTCTGCCTGATGCACTTGCGTGGCGAGCCGCGCACGATGCAGGCCGATCCGAAGTATCGGGACGTGGTCTCCGAGGTCGCCGCCTTTCTCGAGGAACGGCTGGCCTTCGCTGTGGCGCACGGAGTTCGCGAGGAGCGGATCTGTCTCGACCCCGGGATCGGCTTCGGCAAGACGGTCGAGCACAACCTGGCGCTCGTCAACCGCCTCGACGTTCTGCTCGCCTTCGGCCGCCCACTGTTGATCGGTTTCTCGCGCAAGCGCTCGCTCGGGCGGCTGCTCGGCGATCCGGAGGCAAAGCGCGGCACGACGGCGGCCTCGATCGGCGCCGCCTTGGCCGCCTTCGGACGCGGCGTCAGCATCTTCCGCGTGCACGACGTGCGCGAGCACGTAGAGGCTTTGACGGTCGCGGCGGCGATCGAGCGTGCGAGCTCGGCGGCGGGCGGCGCCTGAGCCGCCGCGAGGCTACGGAGCGCGGCTAGGATCGAGCGCGTGACCAGAGCCTATGTGGGACTCGGCGCCAATCTCGGCGACCGCGAGCAGATGCTGCGCCTCGCGCTCGAGCGCCTCGCCGCCGAGCCGAGTGTCGAGCTTGCCGCCGCCTCGCAGCTGCGCGAGACCGATCCGGTGGACTTCCTCGATCAGCCCCGCTTCCTGAACGGAGCCGCCGCGGTCGAGACCGACCTCTCTCCCAGGCAGCTGCTCGCGCGCCTGCAGCTGATCGAGTGCGAACTGGGGCGGCGTCGCGCCGGTCACCGTTTCGGCCCTAGGGTGATCGATCTCGACCTGCTTCTGTACGGGTCGGAGATAGTCAACGAGCCCGAGCTGGTGATTCCCCACCCGCGTCTACATCTGCGCCGCTTCGCGCTCGAGCCGTTGGCCGAGCTCGACCCGGAGCTCGAAGTCCCCGGGAAAGGGCCGGTTGGAGCCCTGCTCGCGGGGTTAGACTGAAGGCACGATGTCGCACCTCGACGATCTCGACGACTACGAGGCCGAGCTGGAGCTCCGCTTGAAGAAGGAGTACTCGGCCGTCTTCGGCCTCTTCCGCTACTGCGTCCTCACCCCGGACGTGACCTACCTGTGTAACCGGCTCGAGGTCGAGCAGACCAGCCAGCCGAGCTACCCGTACCTGCACCTGCGCATGGAAGACGTCTGGGTCTGGGACAAGAACCGGCCGACCCGGATCATCCCGCGCGCCGAGGTCTTCACCTCCGGCGACGTGACTATCGAGGAGCTGAACACGGGCGAGGGGTCGCAACTGACGGCCGAAGCGCTGGCCGAGCGCATCGGCGAGCAGCTCCAGTCCGAGGACGACCTCTAGCCGCACGCCCGATGCGGCCGTTTCGCGGCGCCAGGAACCACCCGAGCCACTCACCGCACTACCAGTGCGCTTTCGCGGCTCGTGCGGCCCCTGCCATCCACGCCTCGACCGCCTCAGCCGCGCGTCTCCATTGGGATAGGCTCTAGCAATGCTGCTCGCTGTCGACGTCGGAAACACGCAGACCGTTCTCGGTCTGTACGAGGGAGAGCGACTCGAACAGCACTGGCGGGTTGCCACCGAGGCGCACCGCACCGGCGACGAGCTTGCTGCTCTCTACCGAAATCTGATCGACTTCGACGCGGTTTCGGGGATATGTTTGGCCTCGACCGTCCCGGCGCTCGTGCGCAGCTACGAGGAGCTGGCCGAGCGCTGGTTCGAGCGCGATCTGATCGTACTCGGGCCTGGCACGCGCACGGGTATCTCGATCCGCTTCGACGATCCGCGCGAGGTCGGCCCCGACCGGATAGCCAACGCGATCGCCGCGCTCGAGCACTACGGCGCTCCCTGCATCGCGGTCGACTTCGGCACGGCGACCAATTTCGACGCCATCTCGGCCGAGGGCGAGTACGTCGGCGGTGTGCTCGCGCCCGGGATCGAGATTTCGATGGAGGCGCTCTTCGCCCGCGCGGCGCGGCTACGCCAAGTGGACTTCGCCGAGCCGGCGAACGTGATCGGCAAGAGCACGGCCGCGGCGCTTCAGTCCGGGCTCGTGTTCGGCTTTGCCGGTCAGGTGGACGGCATCGTCGAGCGCATGCAGGCCGAACTGGGAGGCCGGGTAAAGGTGGTCGCCACCGGCGGACTCGCCTCGCTGATCGTTCCTCACTGCCGAACGATCGGAGCGGTGGAGGAGTTCCTCACACTCGAAGGCCTGCGCATCGTCTGGGAGCGCAACCTCCCTTCGAGCTAGCCGGCCTCGCTCTGACAGACGCGTATTCGGCCCATCCGGATCGCGTTCGCCGGCAAGAAACACTTCCGGGCGCGATATAAAGAGCGAATGCCGATTCGGGGTTCGAACCAGCCGCGTGGCGGTGAAGGCTCCGAGCAGGCCGGTAAGCTCGTGCGGCCGAGCGGCCTGCGCCGGCTCTTTCCGGGCGGACTCGCCGATCTCGCGCTCGCATTGCCGATGCTCGTCATGCTGGCGCTGCTGCTCTTCTGGGCGGGAGATCAGGGTGGGTTTCCGCCGACGGTCTGGTACCCGGGAGCGCTGATCGTTCTCTGGCTGCTCGTCGTCTTGTCTGCCGATCTCAGGTACTCGTTGGGGAAGCGCGAGTGGCGTACCGGGGCGCTCCTCTTCTTCGCTCTCTTCACGGTCTGGTGCTTCCTCTCGATCACCTGGGCGACCGTGAAGGGCGACGCCTGGGACGGCGCCAACCAGACGCTTCTCTACCTCACCGTCTACGCGATCTTCTCGCGCTGGTCGACAAACGTCAGGATCGCCGGCTTGTTCGTCGCTCTGTACGCGGTCGCGGTGGCGGCGATCGGCTTCTTCACGATCGAGAACGCGCTCCACGGCGGGAATGTCGGCTCGATCTTCATGAGCTGGCGGCTGGCTTCGCCGATCGGGTATCAGAACGGCGAGGCGGCGCTGTTTTTAATCCCGCTCTGGCCCGCGCTCTATCTCGCTTCGCGCCGGGAGGTGCCGCCGCTCGCGCGCGGGCTGCTCGCGGCGAGCGGGAGCTTGCTGGTGCAAATGGCGGTGCTGGCGCAGAGCCGGGGCTCGATGTACGCGTTCCCGATCGTCTTCCTCATCTTCGTGGCGCTCGTCAGCGATCGCGGGAGGGCGCTGGTGACCGCTCTCGTGGTGCTCGCGGCATCGCTGCCGAATCTCGGCCGGCTGCTCGACGTCTTCCGGGCGGGCGAACACGATAGCGGTGTCGCGGCCGCGCTGGCTCAGGCGCGAAACGGCATGATCGTCACCTTCGTCTTGCTGCTGGGTCTAGGGACGCTGGCGGCTATCCTCGACCGGCGCCTCTCGCTGGCCGAGAAGACCGCACGCCGGCTCGATCTGGCCGTCGTCTCCGGCTTTTTACTGGCGCTTGTGCTCACCGTCGCGGTTGTCGTCGGCTCGATCAACAAACCCGTTCATCGCGCTCAGAACGCCTGGCACAACTTCTCCACAGGGGCGGCGGGCGGCTCGGGCTCGAGCCATTTCACCTCGCTCTACGGCACCCATCGCTACGACTTCTGGCGGGTCTCGATGGACGAGTTCCGCGCTCATCCCGTCGCCGGAGTGGGGACGAACAACTTCGCGACCGAGTACATCCAGGCGCGGCGCAGCGACGAGGAGCCGAACGATCCCCACTCGATCGAGATGCGAGTCTTGACGCAGACGGGCACGATCGGAGCACTGCTCTTCGTCGGCTTCCTGGTGAGCGGGCTCGCCGCCACCCGCCGGCGCGACCTCGACCCCTTCAGGCGAGGTCTGAGCGCCTCGCTTGTTGTCGGCTTCTCCTACTGGCTGGTTCACGGTTCGGTCGAGTGGTTCTGGGAGATACCTACTCTCACTACCGCCGCGCTCGCCTTCCTCGGCCTCGCCGCCGCGGTCGCGGCGGGCGGCCGTTCGGCAGACGCTCCGACCGGGCCTCGTGCGGGCCGGAAGATGTTGATCGTGCTGCTCGCTCTGACGGCGCTGGTGGCCTCGGTCAGCTACCTGGCTCCCTGGCTTTCCGCGGGTTACGTGGACAGCGCTTCGCGCAGCTGGCGCTCGCATCCGGCGCAGGCTTACCAGATGCTCGACCGGGCCCGCACGCTCGATCCGCTCAGCGACACCCCCGACGTGATCGCCGGCACTATTGCGGGACGACGCCACGATTACCTCCGCATGAAGGACGCTTACACGAGGGCTCTGGAGCGTGATCCGCTCGACTGGTATGCGCAGCTCGAGCTGGGGATAGCCGAGTACCTCACAGGGAATCGGAGCGCTTCTCTAGTCCATCTCGAGCGCGCCAAGGCGCTCAATCCGCGCGAATCCCTGATCCGCCTCGTCCTGCGCCGCGTTCGCGCCCGGGAGAAGATCGATACGGCGGCGCTCGACCGCGCCTTCCTCGAGCGTGCGCTCGGTTTCGCCCTGGGCTCAACCTGAGTTTGGCCCGGTCGATCACAGGGTAGGGTGCTAGCGCATCAAACCGATTGACGGTAAGCGGTTAAGACACTAGTCTGAGGGTACCCGTTCGAGTGATCCGTCTGGACAGACTGAGGATGGTTTCGATGAAGCTGAAAGTGTTTTTTGGAGTGTTGGTTGCGGCTCTAGGCGCGGCTCCGTCCGCCCTGGCCGCTGGATCGGCCCAGTCCGTATACGGGGGAACGGCGGGTGTGTCACAAGCGCAGGTTGCAGCGCAAGGTGCGACGGCGTCGTCGTCGAATGCGTTGCCCTTCACGGGTCTCGACCTCTTCTTGCTCGGAGGCGGCGGAGTGCTTCTCCTGCTAGTCGGAGTCGCGCTCTATCTGATCTCACGTCCGCGCACCTCATCTCAAGCCTGACCCGGTTCTGGCCGCCTCGGGGTGGCGGGGGCACCTCGAGCGGCCGATGGGGGCTGCCTCGGGCGGCTTGCGACCTGTCTAGATCCGGAACCGGCGCCTGAGCGATCTCGACTCTGTCTGCGGCCGCGGCGGGATTGGCTCGTCTTCGACTATGGCCGACGGAACTCTCTGCGTCAGCCAGTCGGCGAGCTCGGGATTGCCGACCGCAGCGGCGGCGCGACTCAGACCGGCGGCACGCAATCCCGGCCAGTGAGCGTCGCTGGCGATGATGTGAGCGTGCCCGGAGGCGATCAACGCAGCTGCCGCGCGCTTGTTCCGGCTCCCCAGCCGGCCGTCAACTGACGCGGCGGTGAGCTGCACCAGCGCTCCGGCCGCGACGAGCGGCGCAACTCGAGCGGGGGCGAGCTGCACCTCGGGATTGCGCTCCGGGTGAGCCAGCACCGGCGTGATGCCACGGCGCCTGAGCGTCCAGATCTCGGTCTCGAGCGAGAGCGGCCAGCCGAAATACGGAAACTCGACCAGCAGATAGCGCGGGTTGCCTCCTAGGCCGAACAGTCTCAGCTCGCGATCGCTCAGCGTCTTCAGGTGCTGGATCGCGATCTCCGCTCCGCCGAGCACGCGCAGACCGATGCCCTTCTCGAGCAGGATTCCCTCCAGCTCGAGAACCAGACGCTCCATGGTCTCGGCCGCGGTCGGGTAGTCGTCACGCACGTGAGGAGTCGCAGCCATGACCGATATGCCGTCGCGAGCCGCAGTCAGCGCGATCTCCACGCTCTCCTCGAGCGTTCGGGCGCCGTCGTCGAGTCCGGCGAGGATGTGGGAGTGGAGATCGATCACGCTTTCCAATCTATCGGGCGGAGGTGGATCGAGGGAAACGCCAGTAAAATAAAGTGGCGCGGCTTCCCGCGAACGAGGATCACAGCCGGCCGATAGGCGGTTCCGACCTCGTGCGCGGGGGCTTTTCGAGTAGCTAGTGCTTGACGCATGATGCGTTGAGATGTGTTGTCCGGACTCGATTGAGAGGAAAAGGGGTTGAACGGCGACCGGCTAGGCTCTCCGATGTCCGCTAAGACGTTCTCCGACGCCTCTCGCCGTCGGAGCGAGATAGCGTTCGCGACGCGAGACCATCAGCCAATCGGCGAGTACACACGCGCGGGGCACCGCCACTACGTGCGCCTTCGCGTTCTTCTCGACGCTCTCTCGATGCTCGAGTTCGACACTCTCCTCGACGTCGGGTGTGCGGAAGGGTTCTTCACACACGCGATCTCGGAGCGCTTTGGGGTCGAGGCATGGGGGGTGGATATCGCGATCGCGGCCGTAGCGAAGATGCAGCTTCGCTACGGGTTGGCGGGTGTAGCTGCGGACGGGGCCCGGCTCCCCTTCGGAGACGGCGCCTTTGACCTCGTCCTCTGCACCGAGACGATCGAGCACGTCCCCGATGCTGACGGGTTTTTCCGGGAGCTCACGAGGGTTGCCCGACGCTACGTCGTGATCACGACGCCGGCCTCCGCTGGAGGCGACTTCGTTCCGGACTACGAGCTGAGGAACGAAGGACACGTCCAACAGTTCACCAGCGAGCGTGTTGGTCAGCTCTTTGGCGATAAGTCGAGCATCACCAGCTTCCGTAACAACCTCGGGTTTGGTCTCTACGTGGCGGTAGGGCGTAACCTCGGAAGGTCGATCGGAAGTAGATTCATCGACTTCGACTTCTGGTTCGCGAGGCGATTCGGCGGTGTCTCACGAAAGCTCTGGCCGCTTCGTAACAGAGACTGGCTTATCGTTTCGACCGCGCCGGGCGCGGAGGCGGCGCAGTTGAAGCTCGCCTGTCCCGCCTGTCAAGGCGACCTTGAGATCAAGGATTTCGAGTATCGCTGTCTCCGTTGCGCTGCGGTGTACCAAGTGCGCGAAGGTGTGCCCGACTTCTACGAACCGGTCTCGGCCTGATACGTCGGACGACCAAGACCAGGTGTGCGGATGGGGTTGAGGCGGTCGTTCGCGACCCGCACGGGTACGGTTAGTCGTAACCGCGCGATTCGATCGGCAGATCGAGCGTCATCTGGCTCACGCTCGGAACTTCAGCATCGAGCTGAGTGAGCAGATCTTCGGCGCCCGGCGCGGCGGCCAGCAGTAGCCTCTCCACGCCCTTCAACGTCTCGGCTTCGACCAGCTCTCTCCTGAGCTGCCTTGGGAAGCGTCCGCGCTTCAGGTACCAGCCGTAGAACTTCTTCAGGAAGCTGCCGGCGCGCGGGTCGCCCAGCTCGCGAGCCACTTCGCGCATGAAGTGGACGAGCTCGGCCGCGATCTGCGCTTGCGACGGATCGGCCGGCTCGCCGCTCAGGATCTCGCTCAGCAGCCAGGGATTGCCTTCAGCCGCCCTGCCGATCATCACCGCGGCGATCCCGGTCGCGATCAGCTCGCTCGCGCGCTCGTGCGAGCCGATGTCGCCCGAGGCCATGACCGGGATCTCGACCAACGCGGCCAGCTCGGCGGTGAGCGAGTGGTCGGCCTTACCGCCGTACATCTGCCTCTGCGCCCGCGGATGCAGAACGAGAGCCCGCGCGCCCGAGCCGGCGAGCTGCGGCCCCAGCTCGATGCACGTACGTGACCCGGGTTCGATCCCGCTACGCAGCTTGACCGTGACCGGCGCCGAGACGGCGGCGGCCACCTCCTCGACGATCCGGCAGGCGAGCTCGGGCTGCTCGAGAAGCGCCGCGCCGGCTCCGGTCGCCGTCACCTTTCGCACCGGGCAGCCGAAGTTGAGGTCGATTAGGTCGGCGCCTGCGGCCTCGGCGATACGCGCGGCCTCGGCCATCAGCGCCGGCTCGGAGCCGAAGATCTGCACTGCCAGCGGGTGCTCGTCGGAGGCGATGCGCAGGTAGTCGTACGTACGCCGGCTCTTGTGGAGGAGCCCCGCCGAGCTGACCATCTCCGACCATACGAGCCCAGCTCCGAAGCGACGGGCCTGACGCCGAAACGCCTGTACGCTGACTCCGGCCATGGGAGCGAGAGCCAGCCGTGACGGTATCTCGACGCTGCCGATCTGCCAGCGCTGGCGGAGGTCGAGGCTCATACGTCTTTGTAGCCTAGAAAACTATTCTTGACGCGCGCCGCCGCCCGCGGTACCATGCGCGCCCGCGCTGGCGATTCCGCCACGCTTTTTCTTTTGTTTCCGCAGGAGGCCGCGGTGAAGGAAGTGATTCTCACTCCCGAAGGCTACGAGAAGCTCAAGGGAGAGATCGAGCATCTCTCGACCGTTAAGCGGCGCGAGGTCGCCGACCGCATCAGAATCGCGCGCGAGTTCGGGGACATCATGGAGAACGCCGAGTACGACGATGCCAAGAACGAGCAGGCGATGCTCGAGCACCGGATCGCAACGCTCGAAGAACGGCTGCGGGACGCGCGCGTCATCGACACGAGCGAAGTCTCGGCCGATGCGGTCTCGGTCGGCACACGCGTTCGTCTGAGGGATCTCGAGGCCGGGAAAACGATCGAGTACCACATAGTCGGCTCCGCCGAGGCCAATCCCGCCGAGAAGAAGCTTTCGAACGAGTCGCCGGTGGGCCGGGCGATCATGGGTCGCAAGAAGGGCGAGACGGTCGAGGTCGCGGCTCCGCGCGGAACGCTGAAGTTCAAGATCATGGAGATCAAGGCCGCCTGACCGCCGCAGCGCACGGCCGCAGGCGACAATAGCCCCGTGGCCTTCGAAGACGAAGTCAGACGAGCCCTGGACGAGCTTCCGCCCGAGCTGGGAAAAGGCCTGCGCAACGTCGCGGTCCTGATCGAAGACGAGCGTCCCGGCGAGCCGACTCTGTTTGGCCTGTACCAGGGAGTGCCTTTACCCGAACGCCGCTCCGGCGACCCGATCCGGCCCGACACGATCACCATCTACCGGCGGCCGCTGGAGCACTTCTGCCGCGACCCCGAAGAGTTGAAGGAGCAGATCCGGATCACTGTTCTGCACGAGCTCGCGCACTACTTCGGCATCGGCGAGGAGCGTTTGAGGGAGCTCGGCTACGGCTAGAGCCGATGTCCTCCTCGACACCGGCAATCGGTACTTTCTGCAGGGTGATCTGGGTCTCTGAGCGCGAGCCGACTACGATCAGTGAGCGCGGTGTGGCGCACTCACTTTGATCGCACGTGACCACGTGAGCGAGACATTTCCAGCTCTGTCCCAGACTCTCCAGCGGACGACCATGGACTTCTTCAGCTTGAGAGGACGTCTGTACAAACTGCTCGAGGCGGTTGGAATCTTGCCGTTGGTCGTATAACGGATCGCGCGTACGCCGGAGCCGCGGTCGTAGGCACTGAAAGCGACGTAGACGCTCTTGAAGTAAACGGTGCGGCAACCCTGCTTACCGTTGCAAGCTATCGAGGACGTTGGGGCGGTGTTGTCGAGCCCGATTCGTCGCGTCTGCGAGACGAACGTGTTTCCGGCCCGGTCGCTGGTGACGGCGCGCACGTAGTAGCGGCCTTGCGCCATCTTCGGGAAGCGCACGCTTGCGCTCCAGGGTGCGGAAGTAACCGTTGCGGCCGTTTGCCAGGGTCCGTAGCTCGACGGTGCGATCTCGAAAGCAACCCAGGCGACGCCGGAGGTTGGATCCGCAGAATCAGAGCTGACCGCGACTTCCCTCTTCACGAACACGTTCGTACCGGGCCTGGTCAGAGAGCCCGTCGGATCGGTGTTGTCGACCGTGACCGAGACCGGAGCAGAGGTGTGGCTGTTACCGGCACTGTCGCTGGTGACAACACGCAGCTCGTAGGAGCCGTCGGCGACAGCGGAGGTGTTCCAGCCGGCGCCGTAGGGGGAGGTCGCGTCCGAGGCGATCTCTGTCCAGCTTCCCGCACCGGCCGGCGAGCGCTGGAAGGAGACAGAGGCCACGCCCGAGCCCGCGTCGGCGGAGTCGGAGC
>JBEKJI010000041.1:0-12652 GCA_050011315.1 Gaiellaceae bacterium | reverse complement strand
CCGACGAGGGCGCCGCGATGGCATTCACCTTCCAGGGCGAGCGCATCGAGGCGAACGTACGCGAGCTGGCCGAGTCGATCTCCAGTCCGCTCGTCACGCCCTGCGACGTGCGCCAGGAGGAAGACTGCACCCGCGCCGTGGCCGAGGCCGTCTCGGCGCTCGGCGGGCTCGATTTCGTCGTGCATTCGGTCGCCTTCGCCGCCGCCGAGGATCTGGAAGGCCGCTTCATCGACACCCCGAGCGAGCGCTTCTGGATGGCGCTCGACGTCAGCGCCTACTCGCTGGTGGCGATCGCCCGCGCCGCCGAGCCTCACCTGGCCGAGACGGGCGGCTCGATTGTGACCATGACCTATCTGGGCGGCGAGCGGGCGGTGCCGCACTACAACGTGATGGGCGTTGCCAAGGCGACGCTCGAGGCTTCGATGCGCTACTTGGCCTGGGATCTCGGCAGCGAGGGCATCCGCGTCAACGCGGTCTCCGCCGGGCCGGTTCGCACGCTGGCCGCCCGCTCGATCGCGGGATTTCCGACCATGGAAGCGATCGTCGCCGAGCGTGCCCCGCTCCGGCGCCAGATCGACGCCGAAGATGTCGCGGCAGCCAGCGCCTACCTGCTCTCGGACGACGCTCGCAACGTCAGTGGCACGATCCTATACGTGGACTCGGGTTACCACGCAATGGGTATGTGACCGGGCCGTCGAGCCGGGACGAAGTCTTTCACCGAGCACATTCCAGCCGCCAGCCAACCTTCGCGTTCGCGTCGCGTCATAACAGGAAGGCGGCGAGAACGGCTGCTGGGCCGAGGGGAAGTCGGGCGTGCAACGTAAAGTCACGCTCCGGGGCCCGGCGCCTTCTCGCGTCCCAGGGCGCGTGAGCGAGATGCGGCGCCGCGCTCGCGCGCCGCTCTCTGCACCAGGGGTCAGATCTTGCATTAGTTCATCTGGCGAATTGCAAGATCTGACTCCGTGCCGGCTCGGTCGAGGCGCGTGTCTCCGCTAGGCTGCCCGGGCGAAAGCGGCGATCGCCGAGAGAGGTCTGGTAGCAGTGCCGCGAACCGCGAACCAACAGCACCGATGAAGCTCTTTCTTCCGCTTGCCGCCTGCTACGTCGGCCTCGTGATCCTCGCCAACTGGCTGGCGAGCGCCTACGTCGTCGACATCCCGCTCACCCCGTATGCTGCCCCGGCGGGGGTGTTCTGCATCGGCGCGGTGCTGGTGCTTCGCGACTGGATACAGCAGATCCGCGGCCTTGTCTGGACGATGCCGCTCGTCTATACGGCCGGGTTGATCTCGTGGGCCGTCGGCGATCTCGCCGGCTGGACTGCGCTGGAGAAGATCGCGATCGCCAGCGTGGTTGCTTTCACAGTCTCGGAAACCGTCGAGGCGGTTGTCTTCACGCCGATCCGGAATCGTAATCTGAGCGTGGGCGTAGCCCTGTCGGGGACGATCGGAAACGCGGTCGACTCCTACCTCTTTCTGACGATCGCGTTCGGCTCGACAGCGTTCTTCTGGGGCCAGTTCTGGGGCAAGAGCGAGATGATCGTTATCGGCACCGTGCTGACGATGATGCGCCGGAAGATCGCGCCCGTCGTGCTGGCCGGTTCTTGAGAGTTCGCACGAAACGACACGTCTCGGCGTCCGGCCGTGCTCGGCGGCGCGATCGTGTTTCGGCACGGAACTGACGCATTCCCGGTCGCCTTTTCTCGATACTGTGCTACGCCCCGTGGGAAGGTGGGGGGAGGTGAGGTGGGTCCCGTCCGCGGAGCTCTGAGAAGAGCGAGTCACGTCTGATGCTCAGCGGCCTGTACAGAACCGGCACGAAGCCGGCACATCTCGTGCGCATTTTCTAGCTATCGTTTCACGACCCCGCGAGTGGGTGGTTTGGTGGCGGGCTGCGGAACGTAGCGCCGCCATCTACCAGATCGATGGGTCTTCATTCCGCTTAGCGCTTGTAGCCGGGAGCGGCGAAACGTTATGCCCCGCGCGCCCGGGCTTTATCCTCGTTGTATGACCGAGTTTCATGGCTGGTACTTCTGCCCACGCTGTGGCGCGGAGATCGTAGTCGGGCGGACGCGGGCCGACTGTCCGGCCTGCGGCTCCGAGTTTTACGCCAACTCCGCGCCGACCGTAGGCGCGCTGTGCGAGGACGAACAGGGCCGCCTCATGCTCGTGCGCCGGGCCGTGGAGCCGCGGAAGGGCAAATGGGATACGCCCGGCGGCTTCCTCGAGGAGGGAGAGCGGCCGCTTGACGGTCTCCGGCGCGAGCTACTAGAGGAGACAGGTCTCGAGGTCGAGCCGGACGAGTTTATCGGCGCGGTCACCGATCTCTACGGCGACGGCCCCGACGCTCGGTCGATACTCAGCCTGAACTGGTCGGCTCGTGTTCTGGGGGGAGCGCCGGCGCCGGCCGACGACATCGCCGAGATCCGCTGGTTCGCCGCCGACGAGCTCCCCGAGCCCGAGGAGATCGCCTTTCCCAGCGTCGTCGAGATCCTCGCGCTCTGGCGCGCGGGCCCCGGCTAGCTCGGGTTCAGAGCCGATCGTCGCGTTCGGCTCGCTCGCGACGGGCGGTTCCCTGCCACTCGATCTCGAGTGCGCGGGCAAGAACCCTGGCTGCGCCCTCTCCGTCGCCGCTCTCGGTCAGCACCGCCGCCCAGCCGTGGCAGGCCTGCACGGCCTCCCGCCATTCGCCGGGGCTGGCCGCGATTCTCTCCACTGCCCGCTCGTAGTTGGCTCGCGCCTCGGCAGTCTCGCCGCAGGCGGCCTGGGCGCGCGCGAGAGCATGCCAGGCGCTGGCGAGAAAGTCGGGATCGGCTTCGAGCAGACTGACCGATTCGTGGGCGGCACGTAGCGCCTCGTCGCCGCGATCGAGCGTAGCAAGAGCCTTCGCCTGCTCGGCTCGGACCAGGCCGAGGTCGATCGCGTCGATGCCGGCGCCGAACAGCGCCTCGGCGAGCGCGAGGTGCTCGAGCGCGCACTCGGGCTGGTCGTCGAAATTGAAGACCTGCGCACACATCTGCTGCGCTCTGGCGCGATGGACGTTGTCCTCGCTCGACTCCAGTAGCGCGATCGAACGGCGTAGATGCTTGAGCGCCGCCGGGAGCTTGCCCTCCATCTTGGCAAGCCGCGCCAGCGACCAGTGCAGCCGCGCCTGGCTGTAGGGATCCGCGCTCTGTTCCTGTTCCTCGTGCACGTGCAGCAGCAGCTCTCTCGCCCGTTCGAACTCGCCCAGTGAGGAAAGGGCGTAGCTGAGGTAGGTCATGAGCGTGGCGCGAGCGGTGGCGATCTCCTCCAACGGCCTGTTCTCGAGTTGCTCCAGTGCGTCCTCGAGGAACTCGGCGGCTTGCTCGTAGCGGTCGAGCAGCCAGTACATGCGCCCTAGCGTGACGTAGACGTCGGGGTGCGTGGCCGGATCGAGATTGCCGGTCTCGATCGCCTGCTCGAGGAACCGGGCCGCCTCGACGTGGTTGCTGCGGGTCGCGGCGACGAGTCCGAGACCGACGAGTGCACGGGCGCCGAGGACGAGTTCGCCCGTTCGGCTTGCTTCGGCGTGGACGTCGAGAAGCGTTCGAAAGGCCGTGTCGAGATCGTCTCCGAGCCGGACCTGAACCTCGGCCTCGATCAGCCGCAGCTCGAGCGAGTCGGAGGCGCGGATATCGCTCCCGGTCTCGAGGTATTCCGGCGACACCCCGAGCCCGCGAGCGAGCAGGCGAATCGCCTTCACCGAGGGCTGACGCTTGCCCGACTCGATCCGGGAGATATGCGCGGTCGAAACACCGGGCCCCGCGAGCTTGAGCTGCGACAGCCCCTTTCCCCGGCGCAGGCGCAGTAGCCGCTCGCCGATCGTCTCCTTGGGGGTCAACGAGTCATCCACGTTTTCGAATCTTGCCTTCTCCAATTGGCACGGTCAACCGGGAAGGGGCGCGCGAGGTCACCTTGCCAAGAGGTAAGGCGACTCGTATCGTCCAGATAGAAGCCGTCGACTCGAGACGGCGACGACCGATTCGCTCCGACAACGACTCATTCGGCACTCCGCGGCACTACGCGCCTCCGCGAGCACGGACACCACTCGCCGATCGGCCGCGTCCCCCTTTGGAACTGAGTCGATCCGAAGGGAGGTGAGACCTATGCGGAACAAGTGGCCTTGGTGGTAGCCGTGACATCGACGGAGCGGGGCGCGCTCTTGTAGCGCGCCCCGCTCCATCCCACTGTGCCGTCACGGAAAGCTCAACTATTCACTCAGGCCGAGAAGCCGTTCGAGCGAGCCTTTCGGGTGTGCGCCGACAGCGGTCTTGTCGGGCTGACCGCCACGGAAGAGCATGATCGTCGGAATCGAGGAGATGCTGAAGCGACGCGCCAGCTCCATCTCCTCGTCGATGTTCACCTTCACCAGTTTGAGCTCGCCACCGTGCTCCTCGACGATCTTGTCCAGAACCGGCGCCACCGCGTGGCAGGGCCCACACCACTCGGCCCAGAAGTCGACGATCACCGGCTTGTCGCTCTTCAAGACTTCCTGCTCGAAAGTCGCCTCCGTAACGGCATCTGCCACTGCGCTCACCCTTTCCAGTCTCGTGTTCTAGTTCTTTTCTTATCTCTACAACGCCAGAGCGCGGGGGAGACATCCCGGCTTAGAACATCGCTCGCTCGCATGGATAGCATTTTCACACCGCTGCCGGCCAGGTTCAGCCAGCGCTTACCTGCTCTTCGACGACGCCGCGCACGGCCAGCGGCACCATCCTCAACGTGGACTCGGGTTACCACGCCGTGGGAATGTGGCGGTCTCGCGGCCATACCAGCGCTCGCCGTAGCGCTCGTTTCAAACGACGATCGCAGCGCGGACGCACGGCCACCGCATCGAGTCGTAGAGGAGCTGGGGAACTCTCAGCAGGTCCGTGTCCGTTGTCACCCATCGCGCGACGACGTAGAGTGGGCGTGACATTCATCTCGACCTCCCCGAGGCATACGCATGACGAGGGTGGAAGTCGCCGAGGTCATCGGGCGCGACGAGGAGCTCGCCGCGATTCGTCGCTACCTGGACGACGAGAACGTTCGTGCGCTCGTGCTCGAGGGCGAGGCCGGGATCGGCAAGACGACCCTCTGGCAGGCGGGCGTCGAGATGGCGCGCGAGCGCGACTGCGAGATCTTGCAGACGCGACCGGCCAGTGTCGAGGCGACGCTCTCGCTCACGGGGCTGGTAGATCTGCTGAGCGACGCGCCGGGACGGGCACTCGAACGTCTTGCCGAGCCTCAGCGGCATGCCCTTGCGGTCGTTCTCGGGGAAGAGGGTGCCGAGCCACGCGAGATCGATGGACGTTTGCTCGCCGTAGCGTTTCTCAACCTGCTGCGCCTGCTCGCCGAGGACAGTCCGCTCGTGCTTGCGATCGATGACCTGCAGTGGCTCGACAGGGCAAGCGGCGCGGTTCTTGTCTATGCGCTTCGTCGTCTGGGGAGGGCGAACGTCCGCCTGCTGGCATCGTCCCGCTCCGAGCTCGGAGCGCCGCTGCCGTTCGAGCTCACCCAGTCGCTTGGCCAGGCGCCGCTGAGCCGGCTCGCCCTCGGTCCGCTGAGCGAGGGGGCGCTGCGGCGCCTCCTGCATCGGCGACTCGGCCTGAACCTCTCGCGTGTCCAGGCGCACCGGCTGTACGAGACGACGCGCGGCAATCCCTTCCATGCGCTCGAGCTCGGCCGCGCCGGTTTCGAGTGGGGAGAGGCGGGTATTGCCCTCGAAGGCCAGGATCTGCCTGCGCTGGTCCAAGAACGGCTGCTGTCTCTGCCGGAGGCGACACGCGACGCGCTCCTCTACGTGGCGGCGCTCCCCCGTCCGAGCCTGCGGGCGCTCGCAGGCGCGGGCGTGCGCGCCGAGCTCGAGCGGGCAATCGAGGCGGGCGTGCTGGAGCAGACGTCTGGGCGCCTACGCTTCTCGCATCCATTGGTCGCATCCGCGCTCTGGAGCGCGGCCGACCCCGAGCGGCGACGCGAGGTGCATCGCGCGCTCGCCGGCGTCGTCGAGGGTCTCGAGCAGCGGGCACGGCAGCTCGCGCTGGCGACGGTATCTCCCGATCCCGAAGTGGCCGCGCTGCTCGAGGAGGCCGCGGCGAGAGCGCAGGCGCGTGGCGCGCCCGCGGCGGCGGCCGAGCTGCTCGAGCAGGCCCGCGAGATGACTCCGGAGGACGATCTCGAGCGCTGGGCGAGGCTCACCGCGGCGGCGGCGGCGGCCTATAGCGAGGCTGGACCCATGGGACGGGTGGCGGAGCTCATGAGCGAGGCGCTCGTTCGCCTTCCCGCCGGCCCGGAACGCGCCACGATCCTCGTCGTCGGGGGCGGCATGCAACCTCGGCCGAGCGAGCTCTGCCTGCAGGCGACGGAGGAAGCGGGTGAGACCGAGGTGGGCGTGCGCGCGCGAGTAGCTCTCGCCGCGCAGGCGGGGTTCACGGGCAAGTGGGGCGATGCCCTCGAGACAAGCGAGGCTGCCTGTGCGCTCGCACGGCGTCTCGGCACACGCGATCTGCTCGCGGCCGCACTGACGAGCGTCTGC
This sequence comes from Gaiellaceae bacterium, assembly GCA_050011315.1. Lineage (GTDB taxonomy): Bacteria > Actinomycetota > Thermoleophilia > Gaiellales > Gaiellaceae > Fen-549. Next base: position 6,121 of record JBEKJI010000041.1, on the reverse strand, counting down.
ACGAGCAAGCTGCTGAGCTCGCGCCTGGATGGGCAGGAGCAGCTCGGCGAGGCACTCCGCATCGAGGCCGAGCTCGGCGCGTTTCCCATGTGCGCTCACAATATGACGGCGCAGTACTGGCGGGCAACGGCCGCACTCTGGCAGGACGACCTCGACACGGCGAGAGAGCTACTCGAGGCACAGCTCCAGCGGGCGACCGAGCGGGGCGACGAGGCCGCCCTCTGCCAGATCGTAGGCACGCTCGCAAACGTCGAGCTTTATGCCGCTCGCTGGGAGCGGGCGCGCGCGCTCGCGGAGGAGGCGCGCGAGCTGGCCGAGATCCTGGACTACCGGCACGGTTGCGCGTGCGTCGCCACGCTGCTTACGGGTATCGCGGCCCACGAGGGAGACCTCGATCGGGCCCGAACACTGGCAGAAGAGGCGCTGCCGGTCCTCGCCGAGATGGGCGACGTTGTCTGGACGACGCTGCTCCGCGGCTCACTGCTCTTCGTCGAGCTGTGTCGAGGCGACACGCACGCCGCCCTCGCGGAGGCAGCGGCCATCTCGGCCGCCTTTCCGGATGGACGAGAGTCGCTGTGGTCATACCACCAGGGAGACGAGATCGAGACGCTCGTCCTGGCAGGCGAGGAAGAGCGTGCGCTCCGCCGCGTGGAGGCGCTACGACGTAGCGGCGCGGAGCTGAGACTGCCTCGCTTCCTCGCCTGGGCCGAGCGGGGCGAGGGGCTTGTGGGCGAGGCGCGCGGGGATCTCGACGGCGCCCAGGCGGCACTCGAGCTGGCGCTCGTGCAGCACGAGAAGCTGCCGCTCCGCTTCGAGCGCGCACGCACGCTGTTGGTCTACGGCCGTGTCCTGCGCCGCCGAAAGCAGCGGCGGGCCGCGCGCGCGGTTATCGGCGAGGCGCTCGTCGAGCTCGAGCAAATGGGCGCCCGTCACTACGCGGGCGTCGCCAAGGCCGAGCTGGGGCACGTCGGCGGCCGCGCGCCGGCCGGGGGTGGAGAGCTGACGGAGACGGAGGATCGAGTCGCTCGTCTGGTCGCGGCCGGCCTCTCGAACAAGCAGGTGGCCGAGCGCCTCTTCGTCACCGTGAGCGCGGTGGAGGCAACCCTGACGCGCGTCTACGGCAAGCTCGGCATTTCTTCACGCTCGCAACTCGCGTGCGTGCGCCCCGAGCTTGCCGATAACGGCTTCGAACGGTCGCCAAAGAATGGGGTCGAGAGCGACTAAGTCTGGGGTTTTCCGGCTTCCTACGTCGCCGATTACGCTCTAGGCTCGGACTCGTGGCCGCGAACGAAGCTTCCCTGACTCGGTACCTCGCCGAGCTCTACACACCCCGTCGGGAGCTCGAAGCAGACGCGAAGCGAATCCGTGAGGCCGCGGTCGCGCTCGCTGCTTCAGGCACGCCTGTCCGTCATCTGCAGTCCGTGTTCGTGCCCGAGGAGGAGATCTGCCTGCACCTCTTCGAGGCGCCGGATGCCGGTGCGGTCGAGCAGGCGCTGCGCGAGGCCGGCCTCGAGGCCGAGCGGATCAGCGTGACCCTGGAGCCGAGGCTGGAAGACGGCTCCAGGCCCGGGACCTGAGGCTAGCGGCAATCGTTTCAAACTATGGGGTCGTGGGCGCTTGACTCTGGGGTTTTCCGGCTTCACGGACTGCGCGCACGGCTCTAGCCTCGTGGAAAGTATGCTGCCGATTGCGGCAGGCATTGACTTCGCGTTCCATCGATCGAAGGAGATAAGAGATCAATGTACAAACCACTCCGAAGGCCGTCCCCGGCGATGGTCGTCGCCTCAATCGCGCTCTTCGTCGCGCTGAGCGGCGCGAGTGTCGCTGTCGTCAACGCGCTGCCGAAAAACAGCGTCGGTACTAAGCAGTTGAAGAACAACGCCGTTGTCTCGAGCAAGGTCAAGAACGGCTCGCTCATGGCCGTCGACTTCGCCTCGGGTCAGTTACCGAAGGGAGCGAAGGGAGACACGGGCGCCGCCGGGGCCGCCGGGGCCAACGCCGCGACCAACATCGTCGTGCACTCCGCCAATTCTGCCAATATTGCCGTGGGGAGTGACGGAGTTTTGGCTGTCCCCTGCGACGCGGGAGAGCGGTTGATCGGGGGCGGTTTCGGAACGTACCCGAAAGTCGTGCCCGACATATCGAGGCCGCACGGCGGCCCGCCTGCCACGGAATGGCAGGTGCGGATGACGAACAACAGCGCGAACCCGGAGTACTTCACCGCCTATGCCGTCTGCGTGAGTCCCTAGAGGACGCGAGTTCGCCCGGGAGGGGACGCGATCTGATCGCGTCCCCTCGGTCTTTCGGCATGGATTGCTAGAGGTCAGCTAAAGCTCTACGCTCTCGTTGCGGAGCACGATCGCTGAAGTGCCCAAGCCGGGCGCTTAGCGCCAGGCGTCGAGAGTCGAACGGCTGACGCTATTCGTTGGACCCGAGCAGGCACTCGAGGGAACCCTTCGGGTGCGCCCCGATCGCCGTCTTCTACGCCAGGCCGTCCCGGAAGAGCAAGATCGTCGGGATCGAAGAGATACCGAAGCGCCGTACCAACCCAAGCTCCTCGTCGATGTTCACTCGACCAGCTTGAGGGCCCGCTCGTCCAGAGGCATCAACTGATGTGTCACTAGAATCTCGCTCGCCCCATGGAGAGCAATTTCACACCGCTATCGGCCAAACCGAATCACAGCGCTCTCGAGCTGGAGGTGCTCGCGCGCTGGGAGAGCGAGCGCACCTTCGAGCGCCTGCGCGAGAAGAACCGCGGCGGCAAGCACTGGAGCTTCATCGACGGGCCGATCACGGCCAACAAGAAGATGGGCGTCCATCACATGTGGGGGCGCACGCTCAAAGACGTCTTCGTTCGTTTCCGCGCCTTGCAGGGCTATGACCAGCGCTACCAGAACGGCTACGACTGCCAGGGGCTCTGGATCGAGGTCGGGGTGGAGCAGGAGCTGGGGCTCAACTCCAAGCGTGAGATCGAGGAGTACGGCCTGGAGGCGTTCGCTCGCCACTGCCGCGACAAGGTCGTCTGGTCGACGAGCGAGATCACGCGCCAGTCCAAGAGGCTCGGCCAGTGGCTCGACTGGGGCGCCGACTACTTCACCTTCTCCGACACCAACATCGAGTACATCTGGTGCTTCCTGAAGACGCTGCACGAGCGCGGCTGGCTCTACCTCGGCCACCGCTCAACCGAATGGTGTCCCCGCTGCGGTACCTCCATCTCCGCGCACGAGCTGACGACCGGAGACGCCTATCGCGACAAGGTCGATCCTTCGCTCTATGTGCGCTTCCCGCTGCTCGAGCGGCCGGGCGAGGCGCTGGCGGTCTGGACTACGACTCCCTGGACGCTGCCGGCGAACGTGGCTGCGGCGGTCAACCCATTTGCGGAGTACGTCAAGGTGCAGACTGCCGACGAAGCTCTCTGGCTTGCCAAAGCCGTACTGGATCACGTTCCGGTTTCGGGAGAGGTCGTCGACGAGAGCCTGGGAGCGCAGCTCATCGACTGGCGCTACCAAGGCCCGTTCGCCGATCTACCGGCTACGAGCGGGCTCGAGTACCGGGTCGTTTCTTGGGACGAAGTCTCGCTCGAGGAGGGAACCGGAATCGTTCACATCGCGCCCGGCTGTGGCGGCGAGGACTTCGAGCTCGGCAAGCGCGAAGGCCTGGCGGTGCTCGCGCCCATCGACGAGGACGGGAAGATCCTGCCCGAGTACGGCTGGCTGGCAGGCAAGGGCGCGCACGACTCGGCGGACGAGATCATCGCCGATCTCGACAAGCGCGGGGTGCTCCTGCAAGCGGGCGAGATCCACCACCGCTATCCGCACTGCTGGCGCTGCGAGACCCCGCTCGTCTTTCGCATCACCGACGACTGGTTCATCGCCGTGGACGACCTGCGCCAGCAGTTGCTCGACGCCAACGCGACCGTCAAGTGGACGCCCGACTACTTCGGCAAGCGCATGGACGACTGGCTGCGCAACATGGGCGACTGGAACATCTCGCGGCGCCGCTACTTCGGCCTGCCGCTGCCCTTCTTCCCCTGCGAGTGCGGGCACGTGACGGTGGTCGGCTCGAAAGCCGAGCTGGCCGAGCTGGCGACCGAAGGGATCGAGCAGCTGGAGGAGCTTCACCGCCCCTGGGTCGACGCCGTCTCGATTCGCTGCCCGGCCTGCGGCAGGGACGATCTGAAGCGCGTCAGCGAGGTCGGCGACGTCTGGCTCGACGCCGGCATCGTGCCCTTCTCGACGCTCGGCTGGCAGAACCCGGAGGGAATCGAGCAGGGCTATGCGACCGGCGCCTCGAAGGGACTATCGACCGCCGACCTGCCCGATAACGCTTACTGGGAGAAGTGGTTCCCGGCCGACTGGGTCTGCGAGATGCGCGAGCAGATTCGGCTCTGGTTCTACTCGCTGCTCTTCATGTCGGTCGCGCTGGACGGGCGCGCGCCCTACCGAGAAGTGCTCTCCTACGAGAAGCTGCTGGACGAGAACGGCGACGAGATGCACGGCTCGCGCGGCAACGCGATCGACGCTGACGAAGCCTTCGAGCGGATGGGCGCCGACGTGATGCGCTGGCTCTACTGCGCTCAGCCGCCGACTCAGAACATCCGCTTCGGTTTCGGCCCCGCCGAGGAGGTCAAGCGAAAGCTTCTGACGCTCTGGAACTCGGCCTCCTTCCTGGTCACCTACGCCAACATTGAAGGCTTCAAGCCGAGCTTCGAGGATCTCGTCGCCGGGCCGCAGGGAGTCGAGCTGAAGCCGCTCGACCGCTGGCTGGTCGAGCGCACTCATGCGCTCGTCAAGGAGGCGACCGAGGCGCTCGAGGCCTCGCTCACGGTCGGCGTCATTCGCGCCTTCGAAAGCTTCGTCGACGATCTCTCGAACTGGTACATCCGCCGCTCGCGCCGGCGCTTCTACTCCTTCGACGAGGCGGCCTTCCGCACGCTCTGGTTCGCGCTCGTGCAGGGCGTCGGGATCATCTCGCCGGTACTGCCCTTCCTCGCCGACCACCTCTGGAAGATCCTGGTCGCCGACGTCTGTCCCGAGACGCCCGACTCGGTCTTCCTGGCCGGCTGGCCTGAGGCGCCGACCCCCGACTCGGAGCTGCTGGAGGATGTGTCGGAGCTGCGCCGCGTAGTCGAGCTTGCGCGCTCGGCCCGCTCGCAGGCGAACCTGAAGCTGCGCCAGCCGGTGCGCCGGATCGTCGTCCAGGGGGCGCCCCGCGCCGAGGGTCACGCGGACGAGATCGCAGAAGAGCTGCGCGCCAAGGAGGTCGTCTTCGCCGAAGTCGAGGCGGTCGAGCTGAAGGTCAAGCCCGAGCTGCGCTCGCTCGGCCCCAAGCTCGGCAAGGAGCTGCCCGCGGTTCGCGCCGCGCTCGAGCGAGGCGAGTTCGAGCAGCTGGGTGGCGGACGCTTCCGCGTGCTCGGGCACGAGCTCGAGCCCGACGAAGTGCTGGTGGAGAAATTCGCCCGCGGCGGCTGGTCGCTGGCCGAGGAGGGCGGAGTCACGGTCGCCGTCTCGACCGAGCTCGACGACGAGCTCCTGCTCGAGGCGCGCGTGCTCGACCTCGTGCACGAGATCAACTCGCTGCGCAAGCAGATCGGCCTCGAGCTGACCGATCGCATCGCCCTGACGCTGCCCGAGTCGGAGCGCGACCTCGCTCCCCACGCCGAGCAGATAAAGTCCGAGACGCTCGCACTCGAGCTCGACTTCGACGCCTCGCTCACAGGTCCGAAGCTCGAGCGCGTCGAGCGGTAGAGCGCTCGTATCCCCAGTCGGCGCGCGCTCTTTCTTTTCGCCGACGGCACGAAGCGATGGAGCTTCACTAACGGGGTCTACCCCCGGTGTCAGACACCAAATCGTGCCAAGCTTTATTGGAGAAAAGAGCGTACGTCGTTATCCACAAGCAGCAGAACGAACCGGCGCGCCTAACTGCATGCTTCCTCGAGTGGGGGGACACAGCTGGGGGGAGAAATACTCACTTCCGGCACTCGTGGATACTTGACACCAACCGGTGTCTGGAAGTCGCCTCAGAATGAGCAGGGACCCGCACTTTGGCGGCGAACGGTTCCCGCATGAGCGAAAAACAGAAGTCTCAAGCGACGTGCAAGCCACAAAGGGCCAAGCTCCAC
>JBEKJI010000040.1:0-13394 GCA_050011315.1 Gaiellaceae bacterium | reverse complement strand
ATTCGCTGCGTCAAGCGCATGCTCTGCCGCCGCCTCTACCGACTCATGGTCGAGGAGGGATCCTTCTGTGAGGCTTGACAACCATAGAAGCGTCCCACGGGGCGGAGCACGGTATCGAGAAAGGACGTCCGAGAACGTGCCGACTCTGTGTCGAAACAGGATCATGCCGCCGAGCGCCGCCAGGCCGCGCAGCGCTTTGTTCGAGGGAACTCTCGAAGAAGTGTGTGGGTGACCGTACCGGCGAGCGTAGAGCGCTGTGCCACGATGAGCTCATGACCACCGTTCTGATAGTCGACGACCACCCGGCCTTTCGTAAGAGCGCCCGGCATCTGCTGGAGGCCGAGGGCTTCGCTGTCGTGGGCGAGGCCGAGGATGGCCGCAGCGCGCTCGAGCAGATCGCAAAGCTCGCGCCCGACCTCGTTCTGCTTGATATCCAACTCCCCGACATCGACGGCTTCGCCGTCGCCGAGGAGATCAGACGCCGCGGTGGCGGCCCCAAGATCGTCCTCACCTCTTCCCGCGACGCGGGTGACTACGGCGCGCGGATTGCCGAGAGCGGCGCGCGCGGCTTCGTGCCCAAGGGCGAGCTGTCGGGTGCGGCGATCGAGCTGCTGGCGGGATGAGAGACGGGCAGGCTCTCGTGAGGCCTTGTGCCCGGCTCGCTATCGTGACGGCGTCCGATGATCCAACCACGCTTTGAGGTGGTGACTCCATGCGCGTCGTAATCGCGGAGGACTCGGTACTCCTGCGAGAGGGGATGGCCCACCTGCTCGAAGAGGCGGGGTACGAGGTCGTAGGCCAAGCCGGGAACGCCGAGGAGCTGATCCTCAAGGTGCGTAGCTACAAGCCGGACGTCGCTGTCGTCGACATTCGCATGCCGCCGACCCAGACCGACGAGGGCTTGCGCGCCGCCAAGCAGATCCGCGCCGAGCTTCCGAAAACGGGGGTGCTCGTCCTGTCGGCGTATCTCGAGTCGGAGTACGCGCTCGAGCTTCTCTCCGAGAGCGCCGAAGGCGTCGGCTATCTGCTCAAGGACCGCGTCTCCGATATCGACCAATTCCTATCGGCCGTGCGTCGTGTCGGGGAGGGCGGCTCGGCGCTCGATCCCGAGATCGTCTCACGCCTGGTCGGCCGGAGGAGGCGACTAGATCCGCTGGCTGAGCTGACCCCGCGCGAGCGCGAGGTGCTCTCGCTGATGGCCGAGGGACTGAGCAACGCGGCGGTCGCCGCCCGGTTGGTGGTCACCGAGCGCGCGGTCGAAAAGCACGTGACCAGCATCTTCGCCAAGTTGCGCCTACCGGTCTCGCCCGACCAGCACCGGCGCGTGCTCGCGGTTCTGGTTTTCCTGCGCGCCGACTGAAAGGCGTATCGAGCGGCCTTCGTAGCCGGGGAAAGAAGAACCCCGCTCGCCGGGCCACCTACCTGCCGCGCTCGAGTGCTTTTTCGTGGAAGACGAGAGTCATTCCCGGCAGGCCCGTTGTGGTTTCGAGCGTGTGGTAGCTTCGACCTGCGCGATCGAGCACGTCCCGGATGGCTCGGTGAGGGCCCGTGTTGTACCCGGAGTCGCTGGACTGGAAGAAGGTGTCGTGCAGAAGCACGACCGGGCGTTTCACGCTTGCGAGTATTCCTTCCAGCTCTCGCCTCACGGACTCGTACGAATGGTCTCCGTCTACGAAGAACAGCGCTCGCGCCGAGACGCCGATCCGCTCCAGAAGCGCCAGCGAGGTGTCGAGGCCGTCTCCTTGATGAAGCTGAACCGGTGTGTCTCTCACGAGCCGACCGCGCTGGTGGCCCGGATGCTCGACGTGGGCGACGTCGTCCGGCAGGTCGATCGAATGCACCTCGATTCCGAGACCGTAAAACTCGGAGGTCTCGTAGAAGACTCGAGCCGAGGCACCGATGTGAGTGCCCCATTCGAAGATGTGTGTGGGCGTGAAACGGCAGACCGCCGCGGTCATCAGCTCGAGCTCGGAAAGCGGGAAGGGACGGACGCCCACGATAGGAATCAGTCGCTCGACGATGAAGTCGGAGATGAGCCAGTTGTTGACTTCGAACTCACTCGCGCCGGGATTCAGAACGGGAGGCGGTGTCTTCCGGAAATGCCTCATGGCGTTACGCGTCGACGTTCTCGAGGCACAGCGGATGGTTGTCGCCGTCGATCACCGGGGACATCGTACGGTATACGAGCTCGAGCCCGGTGCGTGAAGCGGCGCTGATTCGGCCACGCCGCGACTGGCCGTGCCGCGACTGGCCATATCGCCCCGTTTCCTGAGTGTGGCTAACCGTACCTCGAAGACTCCTGCCTGCCGCACCGCTGCAGGCGTGCTCCCCCCATCCCCGTGCGACCGCGCCGATGTGACGCTTGGGGCCGAAGGCAAGCAAACCAAGGTGGGAGATCATGGGAAAGACGAATCTCGCAGGCCGCGCCGGGCGTTGGAGCGCGGGCAACTGGAAGAAGGCGCTCTTCGGCTGGCTAGCGTTCGCGCTGATCGCGATCGTCGCCGGAAGTGCCTTCGGCACACGAATGGTAGGAAATGAAAACGGTCCAGGCGAGGCTGGTCGCGCCGAGAAGATGCTCGACAAGGCCGACTTCCAAGGTCCGCCGGTCGAGAACCTGCTCATCCAGAGCTCGGCGCTGAAGGTCTCGAACGGAGGCTTCCGGGCAGGCATCAAGGACCTGGTTCAGCGGCTCGAGACTACCGACGGTGTTAGCCGCGTGCGCACGCCGATCGGGCTTGGCCAGGCGGGTGGAGCCGTCGCCGAGAATGGACGCTCGATGCTCGTTGACATCGAGCTCGCGAAGAAAGACGCGGAGACGAAGATCGCCGGGGTCGAGTCGGCAGTCGCGCAGCTGAGGAAGGAGCATCCCGATCTGAAGATTCTCGAGGTCGGCGACGAGAGCGCCAGTCGCGAGGGTGACAAAGCCGTGGCCGCGGACTTCCGCCGTGCCGAGTTACTCTCGCTGCCGATCACGCTGGCGATCATGCTTGTCGCGTTCGGGGCGCTCGTCGCTGCAAGCCTGCCGGTCGTGCTCGCCTTCTCGGCGGTACTCACGGCTCTGGGTCTGAGCGCGATGATCAGCCACGCGCTCCCTGCCTCGGATATCACGGCCCCGATGGTGCTCTTGATCGGGATGGCGGTGGGCGTCGACTACTCGCTCTTCTACCTCCGCCGCGAGCGCGAGGAGCGCTCCGCCGGTCTTGAGGCGCGTGTTGCGCTCCAGCGGACAGCCGCCACCTCCGGTCAGGCTGTGCTGATCTCCGGGCTGACCGTGCTCATCGCCATGGCCGGGCTACTGCTCGCCAACAATTCGACCTTCAGCTCCATGGGCGTTGCGACGATGGTCGTGGTCGCCGGCGCCATGATCGGCTCGCTGACGGTCCTGCCGGCGCTGCTCTCGCGGCTCGGCGACAAGGTCGAGAAGGGAGGGATACCCCTCCTGCGTCGCAACGGTAAGCGGAGCCGCGACTCGCGCTTGTGGACCGCGCTTCTGCATCCCGTGCTCAGGCACCCGCTTGTGTCGGCGCTTGGCGCCGCGGCCGTGATGCTCTGCCTTGCGATCCCGGCGCTGAGCATGCGAACGACGCTCCCGAGCATGGCCGACCTGCCTGCGAGCTTCCAGACCGTCAAGGCCTACAAGGCGATCAATACCGCCTTCCCGGGCGCGCAGGTGCCGGCGAGCGTCGTCGTCGAGGCGCCCGATCTGCGCTCTGCGCAGGTCAGTCAGGCAATCACGAGCTTGCGCCGGCGGGCAGTTGCGAGCGGGAAGATGTTCGAGCCGATCGACGTCAGGATCAACTCCGACGGCACGCTCGGCGTGATCGAGATACCGCTGGCCGGGAACGGAACCGACGACGCCTCCAAGGCCGCTCTCTCGACGCTCCGAAAGGATCTGATACCGGGAACAGTCGGCGCGATTCCCGGCGCCACGGTGGCGGTCACGGGCGAGACGGCCGGCACGAGCGATTTCAACGCGATGATCAGGGCGCGGATGCCGATCATCTTCACCTTCGTACTCGGCTTGGCCTTCCTGCTCTTGCTTGTCACCTTCCGCTCGATCGTCGTTCCACTTGAGGCGATTGTTCTCAACCTTCTATCGGTGGGGGCGAGCTACGGGGTGCTGGTCGCGGTCTTCCAGTGGGGCTGGGGCGACTCGCTGCTCGGCTTCCAGTCGAACGGGAAGATCGTCTCCTGGGTACCGATGTTCCTGTTCGTGATCCTGTTCGGGCTCTCGATGGACTACCACGTCTTCATCCTCAGCCGGATCAAGGAGCTGGTCGATCGCGGAGTCGAGACCGGGAAAGCGGTCGAGCAATCGATCTGTTCCACCGCCGGCACGGTGACCGCGGCAGCCGTGGTGATGGTTGCGGTCTTCGGGGTTTTCGCCGGGTTGCGCCTGGTCGAGATGAAAGAGCCCGGTTTCGGCCTGGCGGTGGCGGTTCTCATCGACGCCACGATCATCCGGGGCGTTCTCCTGCCGTCGGCGATGAAGCTGCTCGGCGAGCGGAACTGGTACCTGCCCCGCTGGCTGAACTGGCTGCCGGAGATTCGCTTCGAGCGGCACGAACCCGCGACCACCAGGCCCGAGCTCGCCCCGGCTGTCGATTGACGAGGTTGGCCCCGGCAAAGCCGCGGCTCGGTTCGCGCCGGCCGCGGCTTTGCCATACCGGTCGAAGGCGAACCGAAGCGCTCGGTCCTGATTAAAATTGCGTATAACAGAAATAAGACAGCTTTGGCTTTGAGGATGATCCAGGGGAGCGACTACCGGCCACATGACCGTTCTCGAGGCGATTCGCGTTTCTCGCGCGCCGCTATTCTCGGAGTCAGCCCCCGAGTCGATACTCAGATGAGACAGAAGCACTCCACAACCACCTTCTCGCGTTTCGCCCCTCGCGGCGCCTGCGCTTCCGATCGGGAGGCTGCGCGCTGATGGCGATCGGAAGCGAGAGTACTGCTGCGACGCTCGCGAACGCGGTTGAAGAAGCCGCTGCAACCCTCTACGTCTCGGCGCTCAAGGACATTCCCCAAGATCTCCGCGATGCGCTGGCGAAGGCCGGCGAGCGCGAGACCTCGACCAGCGGCCGTCGCATTCTCGAGACGATCCTGCGTAACGTCGAGATCGCCGACTCGCTCGACAACCTGCTCTGTCAGGACACCGGCCTTGCCGTCTACTTCTGCCGCGTTGGGGAGCTCTTCCCGCTCCACCCCGTGCGCATTGCCGCAGCGCTCAGGGCCGGAACCGAGCGCGCCACGGTCGACTACCCACTGCGCTCGAACAGCGTCAACACGCTAACCCGCGAGTCGAGCGGGCCCAACGTCGGCTTCCGCCTTCCGATCGTGCACTGGGAGTTCGTTCCCGACTGGGACGGCCTCGACGTCAAGTGCGTGCCCAAGGGGTCCGGCTCCGAGAACATGAGCTTCCTCAAGATGTGCGTCCCGGCCGACGGGGTGCGCGGAATCAAGGAGTTCGTGCTCGACTCGATCGTCGGCGCGGGCGGCAAGCCCTGCCCGCCCGGGATAGTCGGCATCGGCATAGGCGGCTCGGCCGACTACGCGATGCATCTGGCGAAAGAGGCGATCGCGCGCCCGGTCGGCTCGCACAACCCCGATCCGCTGGTAGCGCAGCTCGAAGAGGAGTTGACGGAGCTTCTGAACGAGACGGGGATCGGCCCGATGGGGATGGGCGGCGACGTGACGGTGCTCGCGGTTCACGTCGAGCAGGCCGACACCCACATGACCCTCAACCCGGTCGCCGTCAACTATCAGTGCTGGGCCGCGCGCCGCGCCAGCGCTCACGTCGGCGCGGATGGCTCGATCGAGTACGAGCGCGACGCCTAGGAAGACCGGCCGGAGACAATCGTGAACGACATCGACCTGAGTGAGAACGGAAGCCAGCCCCGCGAAGAGGTAATCCGCTTTGTGAGCCTGGACACCGGCGACGAGGTTCTCGCCTATCCCAGCGCGACCGCCGAAGGCCACGTCTCGCTGTCGCTGGCGCACGAGATGGACGGAGATTTGGAGGTCGTAATGGATCTAAAAACCGCCGAGGAGGTGGCGCTCGCTCTTGCCCGTGCCGCCGACGAAGCGCGTAGAAACACCGAGGAGGACGAAGGCTGATGGCCTCGCATCGGCTCACCTTCCCCGCCGGTGAGGACGAGATCCGTGCCCTTCGGGCCGGCGACGAGGTGACCGTCGACGGTCATATCATCGGCATCCGCGACCGCACTCAGATTCGCATCTTCGACCAAGGCCAGGAGCCTCCGATCGAGCTCTCCGGTGCTTTACTCCTGCACACCGCTCCGAATGTCCGCAAGCTCGCCAACGGTCGCTACGAGAAGATCTGCATCGGCACCACGACGAGCGCCCGCATGGTGCGCTTCACCGAGGGGCTGGGGGCGCAGTACGGCGTGCGCGCCATCTGCGGCAAGGGCGGCCTGCCCGACGAGGCGATCGAGCCGATGCAGCGGCTGGGGATGGTCTACCTGGCCATCGTCGGCGGCGCCGCGGCACTCGAGACAACTCAGATCGAGGAGATCGAAGAGGTCGCCTGGGAAGAGCTGATGCCCGAGTGCCTGTGGAAGTTCAGGGTCAAGGATTTCGGGCCGCTCACCGTGGGTATCGACAGTCACGGAAACTCCGTCTATCACGAAGTCCAGGAAACAGCCCGCAAGCGATTGGAGGCCATCCATGCCCGCCTCTGACGGGTTTCTCGCTCTGCCCCCGCGCAGCAGTAAGCCGCGCACGAAGGGAATCACGCACGTCATCGACAAGAGCCTGACTCTCGCCGCCGCCGAAGGGCTGTTCGAGAGCGCCGGCGACTACGTGGACGTGGTCAAGCTCGGTTGGGGCACCTCGTACGTGACCTGCAACCTCGATAAGAAAATCGCTCTCTACAAGTCGCTCGAGACGCCCGTTGTCTGCGGCGGCACGCTCTTCGAGGCGGCCTACGGGCTCGACAAGCTCGACGAGTACAAGAGCTGGCTGGTGAGCAAAGGCTTCTCGCACGTCGAGATCTCGGACGGCACGGTCGACCTGCCGCGCGAGCGCAAGCTCGAGCTGATCGCCGAGTTCGCGCGCGACTTCGTCGTCCTTTCCGAGGTCGGCTCGAAGGACTCCGAGGTCGTGTTCGCGCCTTACGAGTGGGTGCAGTGGATCAAGGAAGAGCTCGCAGCCGGTTCCTGGAAGGTGATAACCGAAGGGCGCGAAGGCGGGACGGCGGGGATCTTCCGTCCCTCGGGCGAGATGCGGACTGGGCTCGTCGAGGAGATCACGCACGAGATTTCCGTCGACGACCTCATCTTCGAGGCGCCGGCGAAGTCGGCGCAGGCCTGGTTCATCAAGCACTACGGGCCCGAGGTAAACCTCGGCAACATCGCGCCCGAGGAGGTCATTCCGCTAGAGACGCTGAGGCTCGGGCTCCGCGGCGACACGCTCAAAGAGATTCTGCTTCGTGATCAATCCCAAGCCTGATCCCCTCGCCTCCGCGGCCGAGGCCGAGCAGCTTGCGCTCGAGCTGGATCCGTTGCAGGCTGAGGATGTTCTGCGCTGGGCGGCCGAGCGCTTCGGAGAGCAGTTCTGCCTCACCTGCTCCTGGCAGAGGCAGTCCTCGGTGCTCGTGCACATGCTCGCGGAGCTCGGGCTGCGTATCGACGTGATCGAGCTCGACACCGAGCTCTTCTTCCGAGAGACGTACGAGACCCGCGCGCGCCTGGTCGAGCGCTACGACCTGAACGTGATCAGGCCCGGGATCATCTCCCTGGCCGAGCAGCACCTGCAGGAGGGCCCGAACCTGTGGGAGCGCGACCCCGACCGTTGCTGTCACATCCGCAAAGTCGAACCGCTGCTGCGCGCGCTCGAGCCGTACGCGGCCTGGGCCTCGGGAGTTCGCCGTGGCCAGTCGCCGAGCCGCGCCGGGCTCGGGAAGATTCAGTGGTCGGAGCGCTATGGAGTCTGGCGCGTCCATCCCCTCGTCGACTGGGACGAGAAGCGAGTGCAGGCGTACATCGCCGTCAACGAGATTCCCTACAACCCGCTACACGACATCGGCTACCGCTCGATCGGCTGCGTTCCCTGCACGCGCCCGACACGACTGGACGAGGAGGAGCGGGCGGGACGCTGGGCCGGGTCCGACAAGCTCGAGTGCGGCATTCACCTCGACGATTCGAAAACAGAGAGGGACAAATGAACGAGAAGGACGTTTCGCCGGGCGCCGCCGCGGCAAGCGACGCGCCGGGCACTGTTGAGCACATCTACCCGCACGAGCACCCGGAGTCGGATCGCTCGCGCGGTGGTGGCTTCACGCTCTGGTTCACGGGGTTGTCCGGCTCGGGCAAGACGACGATCGCGCATCTCGTGGGTCCGGCTCTCGACGAGCGCGGCTGCATCGTCGAGTACCTCGACGGCGACACTGTGAGGACTCATCTGTCCAAGGGCCTCGGCTTCTCGAAGGAAGACCGCGACACCAACATCGAGCGAATCGGCTGGGTCGCCTCGCGGCTCACCCGCCACGGCGCGGCCGTGATCGCCGCCGCCATCTCGCCTTACGAGGCGATCCGCCAGAAAAACCGGGCACTGGTCGAGGAGTTTGGCCCCTTCGTCGAGGTGTATGTGGGCGCCTCGGTCGAGGAGTGCGCCCGCCGCGACGTCAAGGGCCTGTACGCGAAGGCGCTCGCTGGCGAGATCAAGGGCTTCACCGGCGTTGACGACCCGTACGAGATTCCCACCAGCCCCGATGTCGCCCTCGATACGGAGCAGCTATCGCCCGAGCAGGCGGCCGGCGTAGTGCTCGCCAAGCTCGAGGAGCTCGGATTGATCGGGACGAAGGTGAGCGCATGAGCGCCGCTCTGGATAGGCTCATCAAGCCGCACGGCGGCGAGCTTGTCGATCGCACCGGACCGCGCCCGGACGGCGTCGAGGCGCTCGAGGTCGTCACTCTGAGCTCCCGCGAGCTCTCCGACCTGGAGATGATCGCGAACGGCGCCCTTTCACCGCTTCTCGGCTTTCTCGGCCGCGACGAGTACGAGTCGGTGCTCGAGAGCATGCACCTGAGCTGCGGACTCCCCTGGTCGCTTCCCGTCTGCCTGTCGGTGGACGAGGCGCCGAAGGGCGATCGAGTCGCGCTGGCCGGCGAGGACGGCCGCCTCTACGGAGTGCTCGATGTCGCCGAGGTTTATGACTACGACAGGGAGCGCGAGGCCGAGCTCTGCTTCCGCACGACCGATACCGCGCATCCGGGTGTCGCGCGGCTGTTCGAGCAGAAGCCCCGCTACCTCGCGGGCGAGGTCACGGTGTTCGAGCGCCAGACGCCCGAGTTCCCCGAGCTCGCGCTCGATCCGGCCGAGACGCGTGCGGTCTTCGCCGAGCGCGGCTGGCACCGCGTGGTCGGCTTCCAGACCCGCAACCCGATCCACCGGGCGCACGAGTATCTGACCAAAGTGGCGCTCGAGACGGTGGACGGACTGCTCATCCACCCGCTCGTCGGCGACACCAAATCCGACGACATACCCGCGCAGGTTCGAGTCGACTGCTACCGAAAGCTGATCGAGTGCTACTACCCTGCCGAACGTGTCCTGGTCGCCGCTTTCCCGGCCGCCATGCGCTACGCGGGCCCGCGCGAGGCGATCTGGCACGCGATCTGCCGTAAGAACTACGGCTGCTCGCACTTCATCGTCGGTCGTGATCACGCGGGTGTCGGGAGCTACTACGGCACCTACGACGCCCAGCTGATCTTCGACGAGTTCGAGCCGCACGAGCTCGATGTCGAGCCGATGATGTTCGAGCACTCGTTCTGGTGCCGGCGCTGTGGCTCGATGGCCTCGGCCAAGACCTGCCCGCACGGCGCCGAAGATCGCACCGTCCTCTCGGGAACGAAGGTGCGCGAGATGCTCTCCGCCGGCGAGGTGCCGCCGATCGAGTTCACACGTCCAGAGGTCGCCGAGGTTTTGATCCAGGTATTTCACCGGTGAACAGCGGAACCTGGCAGTTCGTTCTGCTCGGTCTCTGCGTCGGCACGCTAGTCGGTATGACGGGGATGGGCGGCGGATCGCTGATGACGCCGCTCCTGATACTCGTCTTCGGCTTCGATCCCGGTAAGGCCGTCGGCACCGATCTCTTTCACGGCGCGATCTTCAAGTCGTTCGGCGCGGCTCGGCACCGGTCGCTCAGAACCCCCCACATGCCTCTCGTTTTCTGGATGCTGTGTGGCTCGGCGCCGATGTCGCTCGTCGGCGTCTGGTGTTCGCACCGGCTCGGCAAGGGCGCGGCCGATCTGCAGACTCGGATCATCGCGGCGGCGTTGATCATGGGCGGGATCGGCTTCATGGTCAAGACGTTCTTGAAGAAGAGCGCTGAGGTGAGCGACGAACATTTCGCCCTTCGCCACCGCGATCGCGCCATTGCCCTTGCGCTGGGAGCGAGCGGCGGCTTCATTGTCGGCCTCACCTCGGTTGGCAGCGGCACCTTCTTCGGGCTTGTGATGCTTCTCGCCTTCCCGCTCACAGCTCGCCAGATCGTCGGCACCGACATCTTTCACGCGGCGGCGCTTTGCTGGGTGGCCGGACTTGGCTACGTCGCCAGCGGCCAGGTCGCCTGGCATGCGCTGCTCTGGATGCTCCCGGGATCGATCCCGGGGATCATGCTTGGGAGCCAGATCAGCGTCGGGATTCCCGACCGGGTGCTCCGGGTCGCCTTCTCGATCGTGCTGATGCTGAGCGGAATCAAGTTGCTGCAGCCGCTTCCCGGCGACTGGACGAACGTCACCGTTCTCGCCGGTCTCGTTCTGAGTGCGTTCGCGTTCGCCGTCTGGGGAACGAGCCACTTCCTCTCTCGGCGACGCGGCGTCGGTGCGGTCGAGGAACCGGCTCCCTGAGCGCTCGCCGGCGCCCTAGAGCACGACCCTGCCGGAATAGGCTCTTGGCGCGCGGCGGCTGTAGACTTGCTCGGCCTTGACCTTTTACCCTGCAAGAGGCGGAAACTCGTGGGCTCGCTCGAAGGTCAGCGGGAAGCGCTGACGGAGGGAGCTTGAACGCTCTGGCGCAGATCGGGGGGCCGCTTTCCGCGCTCGGAGTGCTCGGGCTTTTACTCGGACGCAAGCGCGTTTTGCGCGTGGCCGGACTCGGCTTGATAGCCGGCGGCGGTGCGCTTGTGTTCACACCGATCATGCCCAGCGTCGGCTCGGCGTTCCTGGCGGCGGGCGCTCTGGCCGGAGTGGTGATCGTCGGGGCTCTCGTCTTCGCTCTTTTTCGGTGGCCCCGGCTTCTGCCGGTGCTGGCCCTCGCGTGTGTGCCCGCGCGTCTGCCCTTCAAGCTCAACGGCTCGACCTACAACCTGCTCGTCCCGCTCTACGTCGTGATCGGCGCAGCCACGGTCGTGCTCGCCTACGAGATCTTCCGGGGCGACGAGCGGGTGCGAGAGCTGGGCCCGATCGCCTGGCCGCTGGCGGCATTCGTCGCCTGGAGCTCGCTCTCGCTCGTCTGGAGCCTCGACGTCCACGAAGGGGCGATCTACCTCGACGCCTTCCTGTTGCCGTTCACGTTGCTGGCGGTGGCGCTTGTACGCCTGCGCTGGTCGCGGCGGCTGCTGCTCGGACTTCTCGCCGAGCTGGTCATGATGGCGCTCGTCTTCACGGTTGTGGGCATCTACCAGTGGCAGACGAGAGAGATTTTCTGGAATCAGAAGCTCGGCGTCTCGAACGCCTATGCACCCTTCTTCCGCGTCAACTCCGTCTTCTGGGATCCATCCGTGTACGGACGCTTCCTCGCGGTCGCGATGCTCGGCTGTCTCGTGCTCGTGATCGCCCAGGTGAGACGGCCCTGGACGGCCGTCGCGACGGCGGCGATCGTCGTGCTCTGGATCGGGCTCCTGCTTTCGTTCTCGCAGTCGAGCTTCGCCGCGCTTCTCGCCGGGGTGGTGGCCGCCGCGCTGTTCACCTGGCGCTGGCGGGCGGCGATACCGCTGACGATCGCGGCGGTACTGGTAGGCGGACTCGGGCTGGCGACGCCGCAGCTACGGGCGAAGCTGTTCGACAAGACGCACGGGGGTCTGAGCAGCATCACCTCAACGCGGACGACGCTGGTCGATCGTGGCATCCGGATCGCCGTCGACCATCCGCTGATCGGAGTGGGCGTCGGCGGTTTCAAGCACGCCTACGGCGAGCTCGCGGGTATCCGCGGGCTGAAACTGCGCAAGGTGGCGTCGCACACGACCCCGGTCACGGTGGCAGCCGAGACTGGCGCCGCCGGTCTGGCGCTATACGTGTGGCTCCTGGTTGTGGCTCTGGTCGTAGCGTTCCAGCGTGCGGGGCCGAGCTTCTCGGGCAGAGTCCAGCTCGTGTGCGCTATCGCCCTGGCCTCGATTGCCGTGCACAGCCTCTTCTACGCCAGCTTCTTCGAGGATCCGATGGTCTGGGGATTCCTGGCGATCGTGGTTAGCGCCTCCGCCGGGCTGGCCCGCGAGGCGCCCGCCGTCTAATGGTGGTGCGATCGGAACTCGCTCGCTACGACACCGAAAGCGATGCAGAGCAAGACTCCCGCGACGATCCAGATCAACATCTTCTTCCCCTCCTCGACGCCTTGCCACAGTTGAGGCCTTCTTCCTTTGTCGGCAACAGGCGCTGAAAGTAGAGACCCGATCGAGTTGTGTTTCTCGTGACCGGCGTGGAGATCGCTCGAGAAGTGGTGTACGGAGAAGAAGCATCGCCGCCGGCCAGGGACCTTAGCCCCCTTTTGGGGGATCCGAACTCCCCGTTGGGCGCTAGGAAAACGTTCCCAGACCGTTTACCGTGGAAATCGAGCTGAGCAGCATCAGCTCGGCCGCCATAAAACACGCCCCCAAGGAGAAGCTCCCGCATGAGCCTTCTCGTTAGCGAACTGCCAGAAGTCGCCGATCCGTATTCGGTGTCTCAGGCTGTGATCGCGTTGCGGCTTGTCGATGCCGCGACTCGGCTGCACGCTTGGTCGATCCCGATGCCGTGCTGTATCCACGGCAACCCGCTCGACCAGCGCTGCGACGGATGCGACGACGCCGCTCCGCTCGATCCGTTTAGCGATCTCATCTGAGTCGAACGCCGGTCAGGCACCCCAGCGAGCGCCAACGCGGCCGCCGGTACTGCCGACCTCTTCGAACAGCAGCTGCCGTCGCCGCGGTCTTTTAGGGCCTATCCCGCTAGGCCTACACGCCCGAAGCGGCCGCCCCGCGGCGCCAGTGTCCGCCCAGACCGTTCGCCGCACTACCAGTGCGCCTTCACGGCCCGCCCGACCTTTAGAACTCGTCTCGAAACGAAGCACTCCATCGCCTGGCCGCGCTCGGCGGCGCGCTGCGTTGTCCTCGGTCGCGCCCGTAGCCGCCGGCTACGAACACGACGCTGCGTCCTAGCATCGCACTCACCGATCACACCC
>JBEKJI010000039.1:0-17686 GCA_050011315.1 Gaiellaceae bacterium | reverse complement strand
CGGTGAGTGCGAGGCTAGGGAGCTCGGCTGGGGACGGAGGGGCGCCGGATGAGTGCGAGATCGTGGTTCGAGGCTAGGACGCAGGGCGCATTCGTATCGGACGTAGATACGGATGCGCCCGAAGACAACGTCCTCGGGCCGCGAGATCGTGCTCAGCCGGTGTCTCTCTGTTTCCAGCCGAGCTCCGAAAAGCAGCGCCTCGTTCGTAGCCGGAGGCTACGGGCGAGGCCGAGGACAACGTATCGCGCTTGCCGAGCGCGGTCAGGCGATGGAGTGCTTCAGTTGATACCAGCCCCAAAGGAGACACGATGAACTCGCTCGTGGTGACGCCCTATACGCCCGACAGGCGCAGCGGTCGCGGCAACCGCACGGTCGGCATCATTCGCGCCCTGGCGCTACTCGGCAAGGTCGAGGTCGCATACGTCGAGTTCGATGGGACCGAGCCCGACCCCGCGCTCGTACGGGATTCGGCGATCGAGTTGAGGAAAATCTCACCGTCGCGCGGATTCAGGCGTGCGTCCCTCTACCGAAAAGCGCGGGCGCGGGGAGTGCCGAAGGATTTCGCGAGCGGTCAGTCCTGCGAGCTGCTTGCGGAGCTGACTAGTTCCGGCAACGAGCGCGTCGATCGAATCGTCGCCGACGGCCCGACCGTGGCGGCGGCTCTGCTTCTACTCGGGAAGGAGCGGCGGATCTCCTACAACGCCCACAACCTCGAATCGACGCTGCGCTCTCAGCTCGAGGGTTGGAACAGGAAAGCCTTGGACGAGCTCGCAAGCTTCGAGCGCCGTCTTTTCGAAACGGCGCACGAGTCCTGGCTACCGAGCATTCGCGATCTGAAAGGGGCAGCCGAGCTGGCGCCCAAAGCGCGCCTTCGCCTCGTCCCCAACGTCGTCGATGTGGCTGCGATCACGCCCGTGCGCACACCCGAGAGTCAGCGGGCCCTCTTCGTCGCCGACTACAGCTACGAGCCCAACAGGCACTCCGCACGCTTCCTCATCACCGAGGTGATGCCAAGGGTCTGGAAGCGGGTTCCGCAAGCGCGCTTGATGCTGGTGGGGCGCGGGCTGGCGCTGACCGGCAAGCTCGACCCGCGCATCGAGGTGCACGGCTTCGTCGCCAATCTGCCCGGCGTCTACGCTGCGAGCGGTTGCGCGCTGGTACCGCTGCTCGAGAGCGGAGGCTCACCGTTGAAGCTGATCGAGGCCATGGCCTACGGATTGCCGATCGTGGCGACTCCGCTAGCCGCCGGTGGCGTGGACGGCCTGCATCGCGGCGTCCACTACCTGGAAGGTGAGGGAGCGGACGGATTCGCCACGGCGGTCGTGAGAGCTCTGAGCGGGAGAGCGAGCAAGATCGGGCTGGCGGCGCGTGCGCTGGCAGAGAGCGAGTTCTCGATCGAGGCGCTGGCGGGGCGGTTGTCCAGGCGGTTGTCCGAGTGAGAGCGGATGAGAAGAGGACCGCCGCCCTCCTCTTCTCGGGCGAGCCGGCGGCAAGCTCGCTTCGGGCGAGCGAGCTCGACCGAAGCGAGCTGAAAAGAGCAGTCCGCGAGCGCAGATTTCTCAAGCCGCCGACGCGCCTGCTCGAGCGCCTGGCGATGAAACGCGGCCTGATCGGCTTCGAGAGAAATTGTCTACGACCTTACTTACGCGCCCGGTATGCAGTGCTGGGAAGAGAGGCGGAGGGCGCGCCACGCCTGCTCGTGCGCGTCGATGAGTTCCCCCATTACCGCGCCTGGGACGAGCCGGAGCGCTTCGGGATGGAGGGCTTCCGCCGCTTCCACGAGATCATGCGCTCGGCAGGAGTGCCGTACCTGATCGCCACGCTGCCGCGCGTCGCCCGCAATCCGCTCGACCCGAGCGAGACGGCCGAGCGCGAGCTCGACGTGGCGGAGAAGGAGATGATCGAGGAGTTGCGTAGAGACGGCGTCGCCTTCGCCGTGCACGGCTGGTGCCATCGCACGCGCAGGGTAGAACCGCGGCGCCGCTCCGAGCTGGCCGGCCTAGACGGGGATGAGCTGGCGCGACTGCTCGACCGGGCCGACGGCGTTCTGGCCGGACTCGGCGTCGAGGCGCCGGTCTTCGTGCCGCCCTTCAACCGCTTCGACGCGCGCCAGTATCCCCTCCTCGCCCGCCGCTATGAGGTCGTCTGCGGAGGGCCCGAGACGGTTTCCGTGCTCGGTTTCCGGAAGACGCCGATTGTCCTTGGCGGGAGTGTCTTCCTGCCCTCCTACCCGCCGTTCTACGGCCGCGCCTCCGAGCTGCTGCCGGCTGTTCGTCGCCTGCTCGAGCTTCACGCCGCCCTCTGGGTGCCGATCGTCCTGCACTGGGGCTGGGAGCTGGAGGCCGGCTGGACCGAGCTCGAGCGCCTGGCCGGCGAACTGGCGGGCTACGCCGTCGACTGGGGAGGTTTTCTCAGCGCCGTCAGGGAGAGCGCCGAGAGCGCGGATAAGGTGGCGAATTGAAGATCGTCTCGGTTCTGACCAGCTCCGTTCAGGGCGGAGCCGAGTTCGCCGCCGTCTGGCTACTCGATGCCCTGGCTGAGCGCGGGCACGAGGCCGTGCTCCTGACCAACCTGCCCGAGCTCTGTAGCGGAACGAGAGTGGCCGCCCGCCCACTCGAGATCGGCCCCAAGCTCTCGCGCGCCTCCTATAAGCGACTCCTCCTCTCCGGCCCGCGGCTCGGCGCCGAGTTACGTCGGGCGCTACGGCACGAACGCCCCTACGACGTTCTCCTTCTTCACTTCAAGAAGGAGCAGCTACTCACGCTCGCTCTTCCCCGCTCGCTTCGCGCCACCTGCGTCTGGGCGGAGTGGGGCCCGCTTCCCGCGCCGCTGCGGAGTGGCTTGGCTAACTTCGTCTACCGTACGACAGCCCGCCGGGTGGATGCCGTGCTCGCGGTCTCCGAGGGCACCAGGGCGACGCTCGTCGCGGCCGGCGTCGAGGAGCGAAAGGCCTTCGTGCTCCCGAACGCCGTTCGCATCGAAGAGCACCGCTACAACGAGACCGCCCGGCGTGAGATCCGAGGGCGGCTCGGAATCGCCGGGGATGCGTTCGTGATCGGCGCGCTCACTCGCCTGCACGCGAAGAAGCGAAACGACGTGCTGGTCGAGGCCGCCGCGCGCCTGGAGGGCGATGTACACCTGATCCTGGCCGGCGAGGGCGAGAGCGAGGACGAGCTGCGGCGGCTCGCCCGGCCGCTCGGAACGCGCGCCCACTTCCTTCGGAGCCCCGGCAAGGAGGCCGCGAACGTCATCTCGGCCTTCGATGTGGCCGTCTTCTGCCCCAGCCCGACAGAGGGGGCGCCGCTGTCGGTGATCCTGCCCATGCTCTGCGGCCGCCCGGTAGTGGCTACCGGCGCCGAGGGCGCCCGCGATCTGCTTCCGCCCGGGTGCGGCCTGATCCTGGAGCCCGAGAACGACGTGTCCGCCCTCGCCGAAGCGCTGGCCGGCTACCAGCGCGATCCCAGCCGGCGCGCGCGCGAAGGGCAGGCAGCGCGCGAGCACGCCGAGGTCACACACTCGGCCCGGCACGTGGCCGCCGAGTTCGAGCGGATCTACCGCGCCGTCCGCGCGCAGGGCGACATCGCATGAGCGCCCGTCTATCCCATTTCCGTCCGAAATGCAGCAACGACGAACTCGCGCATGTAAACAGGCGGCTCGAGCTTGCGGTCACACCTGGCGGGGCGGGCTCACGAGGCCGGGGAGAGCAGTGACTAGCCGGGAAACACCCGACATTTCGGTCGTCTTGCCGACCTACAACCGCGCAGATGCACTACGAACGAACCTCGGCGCAATACTCGCGCTCGAGGGCGTGCTCGAGGTGATAGTCGTCGACGACGGCTCTCAGGACGAGACAGCGAGCGTCCTGGCCTCTTTCGACGATCCGAAGTTGCGAGTGGTACGGCAGCCCGAGAACCGCAGACAACCAGCCGCGCGCAACCTCGGAGCGGAAACCGCGCGCGGAGCGTGGATTCTGTTCGCCGAGGACGACTGTCGCTTCCCGCCCGACTACGCTCTCGTACTCGAGCGCGAAGCTGCAGTTCATGGGGCTGACATAGTCGGTGCGCCGTTCATTCACGCCGCCGCGGAGAAACTCGAGGAAGCCGTGAGGCGAGCGCGTGCGACAGCCGAACCGCGAATCGAGCTCGACGGCGAGATCAGGTTCCCGATATCCGCGATAGAGACGCCGTTCCTTCCCGCGCCAGCCCTCATCCGACGCACTGTTTTCGATGCGGTCCGCTTTGACGAGGACTACCGCGGAAACGCCTGGCGCGAAGAGACCGACTTCTTCGTCACAGCCATGCGCAACGGCTTCACCTGCGTTTTGACGCCCGCCACCTACGCCTACCAAATCGAGAACTGGGATGGAGGCGCGCGCCAACCGCGGCTCCGCTACGAATACTGGGCGATCAGGAACAACTGGCGTTTCCTGCGCCGTCACGGCGCATGGCTCGCGCAAGGCAACTACCTGAGCCGGCCCGTACTCAACGCCCAGATCGCTTTCGTGATCCGGCGCTTCCGCACGGTCTCGAGCGGCTTTCTGCGCACGCGCTGGCGGACTCTGACTGGAAGAGGTCAAAGGTGAGCGGCAAGCATGTTGCCATCGTCTCGATTGGCGGCGATCCATCGAAAGGCGGAGTCGAGCGCTTCACCTCGCTGCTCGAGAATGTCTTCACCGAAGCGGGTTGGCAATGCTCTGTCGTCAGCCCCACAGAATGGCCCTCGCGAACGCTTTCTCGGATCGGCGCCGAGCCGCTTTGTCTGGCGCGCTCGGCGGCTCGCGCCATTCCCAGAGACAATCCTCCCGACCTCGTCATCTCGAATGGAACGCTGGGCGCGTTCGTGAAGAACGTCTCCCATATTCACGTCTACCACGGAACGATGGTCGCGCACACGCTGCGAGGCGACAAGGGACTTGTGTTGCGCGAGCGCGCTCGCAGGGTGTTCGGGCATGGGTTGGCCGAAGCTCTCGCCGGTCGGGGCGCGGTGCGCGTGGCCGTTTCGCAAACTGCCGCGGCCGAGGTGGCTCGTTACTACCGTCTCCGCGTCCACCAGGTGATCCCGAACGGTGTCGACACGCGCCTGTTCGCACCGAGAGACCGAGCGAGAGCGCGAGCGCGTTTCGGGCTGCGAGATGACACGAGCTACGCGCTCTTCGTCGGTCGAGCCGAGACGCGCAAGGGAGCCGACCTGTTGCGACCGGCGTGTGAGAGAGCGGGATGGAAGCTGCTCGTCGCCGGCGCCGAGATAGAGGGTGGAAAGGGCCTCGGAGTGCTGGTGCACGAAGAGCTTGCAGACGCCTACGCTGCAACCGACGCTGTACTGTTCCCGACCCGCTACGAAGCCTGCAGCTTCGTGATACTCGAAGCGCTTGCCTGCGGAGCTCCGGTGGTTACGACCGAAGTCGGCTGGACACGTACCCTGCTCGAGCACGTTCCCGAGTACCGGGCGCTGATCGTCCGTCCGTCAGTCGATTCCGTGGTCGCCGGGCTTCGCGCCGCCACAGCGGTAGACCGCTCGATCGTGGCTCGTGCGCACGAATGGGTCGTGGCAGACAACGATCTCGAGAGCTTCGCAGCACGCTGGAGAGAGCTCGCCGAGCGCACGGTTCGTGCTTAGCTTTCGCGCTTCAACACGAGCCGAAGATCGTCCAGGCGAGCGGCCTTGACGCCGAAGAGGAGCAGGGGATAGGCGATGGCGCCGATGAATAGTGCCGGAACTACCGCCACCGACAACCATCTCAGGCTTCCGAGCAGAGCGAAGAGCGCTACGCCGGCGAGCGCAAGCTTCGGAATGCGCCCCAGGGCCGGGCCCTCAGGAAGGTGGCCGCGCAGGATGTGCCAGCGCATGGCGACGACGAGAGCCTCGGTCGCCGCGGTCGTAGCAGCCGCGGCCATGAAGCCCCAGCGCGGAATCAGAGCGAGGTTCAGCGCGATATTGAAGACAAGCGCGACCACAGCCGCGACGACAAAGCGCTTCTGCCGGCCGGCGACGATGACGAGCAAGTCCTGCAGATAGCCGATCGAGACGAGCACGAACGCCCCGATGAGCACGGGAAGTGCCCGAGACGCCCGGGCGAATTCGCTTCCGTAGACGAGCGCGATGATCGGGCCTGAGTACGCGAGGGAGAGCGCGAACGCTCCCATTGAAACGGTTAGAAGCAACTCGAGGCTCGTCTGTAAGAGTGCCTTGAACCGGCGCGGATCGGCCGCGAACGCCGCCGCGAGAAGAGGAAACATCGTAGTCGAGATGCTGACGGGAGCGAACTGCGACTGATCAAAGATCCGGTACGCGGCCGCGTACAACCCGGCGCTTCGACTCCCGGCGAGTTCGAAGACGAGGATCTGGTCGATACGGCCGTAGCCGAGCACGAACAGCCCCGCGATCGCGATCGGGGCGCCCATACGAATGAGCTCACCACAGCGAGCGCGGACACCGCGAAAGAGAATGGGCGCCCTTTTGAGCGCGAGCACACCCTGTAGCATCGAGGAGAGTCCCGTGGCGAGCACGAAGCCGACGGCGAAGAACACCATCCCCGCCCCGGACAGGTAGCCGTAGACGACCACAGCGGCCCAGAGAACGCTCTGAAAGGTCAGGGCGGCGATCGTGAGCGAGTTGCGCACACGAAGCTGGAAAACGATCCGTAGCGACGAGGCGGCGCTCGTGAGGAAGACCAGCATGAGGATGATGCCTGCGACCAGAGCCTCGTGATCGGGCGCGATCAGTACGACGGCGGCGATACAGAGCGCCATCGTCACCATCGACGTCACTGCCCTGAGGATGACGAGCGCACCGAGCCACTCCGCCTCGAGCTCCGGCTCCGCGGCCGCGCGACGAAGAGCAACCTGCTCTAGACCGAGATCTCCGAGCACCCCTACGAGCGAACTGATCGCCAGCAGCGTGCTCCAGACGCCAAAACCGCTACCGCCGAGAGTACGCGCCAGAAGCGCGGTGACCACGACTCCGAGAGCGAGGTTCACAACCCGGCCCACGAGCTGAACGC
Organism: Gaiellaceae bacterium; assembly: GCA_050011315.1. GTDB lineage: Bacteria > Actinomycetota > Thermoleophilia > Gaiellales > Gaiellaceae > Fen-549. The sequence goes on along the minus strand of JBEKJI010000039.1, from coordinate 10,686 downwards.
CGATGTCCAGACCGATCCTCCGAGGCGCGACTGCCGCACCGATCGGTCTCCCAGCGCCGGTTTGCGCTGGTTCGTTCGCCCCGGTGGTCATCAGGCGCGCACTCCCGTACCTCGCGCTGCGCGGACGCCTATTGCCAGGCCTTCTCCACGGGCAAGCACGTCTCGCATCCTAGGCGCTCTCGCTAGGCGTTCGCTGACGAGATCACCGCGTTGGCGGTTCATCGCGACCGACAATCCGGATCGTCGACGATCCCCATTTGGGGTAGAGCGATCACTGAGTAGAGGGAAACGCCCCTACCACCCCTGATTCGAGGGATCTGTGCCTCGGCCACAAGGCCGATCGAGTCATCGGGACAACCGATGCCGAAACGATTCCTTCTACTCGCGCTGTTCGCCGCTCTAGTTGCATTTCCAGCCACTATTTCTGCCGCCGCCTCGGCCGCTAAGAAGGTCTCAACGCAGATCAGCTCGGCGAAGCGGGCTCACGATTGGACGCGGCCGGCCGTGAGAATCATGCGGGCCGCCGGCCAGCCCAACCCAACCTCACAGTCGGCAGTGCGGTTTTCGGTCTCGTTCAGCGAATCTGTCCGCGGCTTCACCGCCGCGGACGTGAAGCTCTCGGGTTCGGCCAACGCGAAGACGGTTAGGGTCGTCGGACTTCGTAACCGTACGAGCTTTCAAGTCGTCGTCAGCGGATTGAAGCGGCCCGGCGTCATCGTTGCGACCGTACGAGCCGGCGCGGCAATCGATGCAGCCGGCAATCGCAGCAGAGCGGCGAATCTGAGCAAGATCGTGGTCCGCAGGTCGCGTGGCACCAGGCCGCCGGCAACCACAACGCCCGCGCCACCTACCTCGCCGCCGCCCGCGTCCTCGTCGCCCTCTTCCTCACCCTCCTCACCCCCGGCTTCCCAACCTCCGGAATCGCCGCCGACCTCGAACGGGCTCATAATCGGTACGATCGTGAACGCCGCCGGAGGCGGCACGCCGGCGCTCGACGCCGCCGCCAGCGCCAATGCCCGCTGGATTCGCGAGGACATTTCCTGGCCGGCGGTCGAGCCAATCAGGGGGCGACAGGATTGGAGCGTCTACGACGATCTCTTCTTGGGCGCAGCGCAGAGGGGCATCCACATCCTTCCGATCATCGACGAGATCCCAACCTGGGCCAGCGGCAGCACGAACACCTGGACGATGCCCGCCGATCCGACCGCCTTCGCGACGTTCACCGGTCAGGTCACGGCTCGGTACGGGCCCGGTGGGACGTTCTGGCGAGATCACTCCGACTACGTGCAGTACGCGCCGACCTATTTCGAGATCTGGAACGAGCCCTGGTACCCGTCCTTCTCCGATCCCGTCGATCCGGCTCGTTACGCGCGCTTGTTCAAGGCCGCCGCGATCGCAGGTCGCGCTGCTAATCCCGAGGCGCGCGTGATCATCGCCGCGGAGTGGCAATACCACGCGGCGAACGGAAGCTGGCGCAAGTGGGTCGACGACATGTATGCGGCAGTACCGGACCTCAACTCCTATTTCGACGCCTTCAGTGCTCACCCATATGGGAACGGGTCAGTGGACAACTGGACGCCCGGGAACGGAGACGCCTTCGAGACGCGTCGGCTAGAGGTGATCCACGACACCTTCGTGGCGCATGGAGCTACCGCGCAAAAGATGTGGGTTACGGAGGTCGGCTGGTCGACCTGCCTCAGCGGGGAGGAGTGCTATACCGAGGCCGAGCAGAAGCAGAACCTAGCCCGCTTTAACCAGCTCGCCCACACGAGTTGGGCTTCCTTCATGGCCGCGGTCTTCTACTACCGACTCGTCGATCTCGAAGGGATCAATCCGACGAACGCGTATTGGTATGGAGCGATCAGATCCGACGGATCGCTCAAGCCGGCTTACGACACGCTGCTCGCTGCCCTCGCCTCTTCGCTCTAGTTCGCCGGCGAGATCGTAGAAACACGGTCACGGGATCTTGCGGCGCGGACGCGCCGGCTCTACCTTGTCCACATGTCTCTACTGAGATCGCACCAGAACGCGATCACGATCGCTTTCGCCACAGGTTTGGCCGTAATAGCCGGGCTACTGCTCGTCTATCCGGCGCCGAAGGCGATCATGCTCCTCGGCGTTCTGGTGTTAATCGCTCTGGCCGCGATCGCAGTCGAGTCCCCGCTGGCGATCTATGCGGCTATTACCATCCTGCTCGGCATCTTCTCTGAGAGCCCGACCGACGGCCTGATACCGGGTAATGCCACGGCGTGGGATGGCATCGTCGCCGGTATAAGCCCGGCCGAGGTATTGCTCGCATTGCTTGTGATTGCCGCTATTGCGTCGCATCTCGTCGAGAAGGAGAGCCCCCCCGTTTGGCCCGGAGCGCCGGCGCTCGCCGCCGCGGCGCTCGTCGCGGCCGGGATCGGATCGGCGATCGCTTTTCATGAATTGAGAGACGGGCTACACGTCACGCAGCCGTCGATAACGCTCCTGCTGGCCATCGTCGCCGGCTACTGGCTCGCCCGTCGCTTCGGATCACAGCGGCTCCTGCTCTGGTTTGTTATCGCCTCGGCGCTCCTTCTTCCTCAGGGTCTCTACAACGGCTTCGTTCTACACACGCTCTCTTACTACGACTCTTCTCCGATCTTCCTACTCGGAGCCGGCTCGATTCTGGTCGCATTTCGAGTCGTCGATCTCGCGGCCTGGCGCATTCCCTACCTCGTTCTTGCCGCTCTCGTCATCGTCCTCTCTCTTAGGCGAGCTGCTTGGATCGATATCGTGGTCGCGCTTACGCTGACGGGCATCTGGAGCAAGCGGAGTGGTTTTCGCGTCGTGGTCGCACTCGCCGCAGGAGCGCTGATCGTGCTCGAACTCATCTCCCCCGGTATCGCCTTCTCGCATCTCGAGCACGCGGTCAAATACGTGACGGGAGCTCAAGGCCGCGAAGCCTCCACCGAGTACCGTCGCTGGGAAACTGCCAATGCCTGGGCGAATGTTCAGCGCCACCCGCTCAGCGGTATCGGCCCCTCGACGAACTGGACTCTCTTCAACTCCTTCGACAACCGTTTCCGACCCGCCGCGTTTAGCTACCTGCACAACTCGTACCTCTGGGTTTGGCTGAGATTCGGGTTGCTTGGGCTGGCCGCGTTCGTCGGACTCTTTGCGACAAGCCTGTGGAAGCTACTCGGCCGCCGGCTGCCACTAGAATCGACGGTCATCGGGGCAATGATCGCGGGGCTGGCTATCGCCGTATACACGGCTTCGTTCCTCACGACGACCGTTCGCTGGCCTACCACGGTCGGTCTGTTGCTCGGAATCGGCCTGGCTGCTCGCTCGCAGGCTAGAGCGGCCGAGCCCGTGCTGGAACCGGCAACTACGAGTTCCGTTTCGCCAACGACGGCGCTCCCTTGATACAGACGGGCGTCGTTCCCCGAATCGCCCGTTTCCCGCTGACACGGCTCGGGCTCGCGCCGGATCAGGCGAATTGGATTGCCCGGCGTTCGGCCTGTCGTCTCTCACCCGAGCAGCGCAAGCGAATCAAGAGCATTCTACGAAGAGGTTGAGGATGCCTCTCCGTGCTGAAGTGATTGAACGCCTCGAACAGCTCGTCCAGCTCGAGCAGCCCTGGCGCGAGCTGGCCCACATATGCTCCTGCCCTGCTGCGCTGCCCGGCTGGCAGCTTGCCTGGTGGCGACATGTGGCGCCTGAGGGCTCCTTGCTGCGGGCGGTCGCCGTGTTCGAGAACGAAGGTCTCGTCGGGCTTGCCCCCTTTTTCGTGAATCCGGGCCGGCGTGTCGACTACCGCCTGCTCGGTGCAGGAACCACCCACCGCATCTCACCCCTCGCCGTGCCGGGACGCGAGCGTGAGATCGCAGCGCTCGTCGCCCGCACTCTCGCCGGCTACAGTCCCCGTCCCGACCTGGTCGCTTTCGAAGGGATCGACGTCGGTTCTCCCTGGCCGCAAATCTTTGTCGAGAGCTGGCCGGGGCGCTTCAGACCCTGGCGCTACATCGCCTCGGTCAAGCCCGCGCCCGTACTCGAACTCGCAGCCGGTTTCGAGAAGTGGCTGGCAGCACGAAGCGGCCGCTTTAGGCGACAGATAGCGCAGGCGCGCAGGCGACTCGAAGCGGAAGGCGGCTCGGTCGGGCTCGTAATCGATCCGGCGGCGGTCGAACGAGCGACGCACGCCTTCGGCGAGCTCCACTTCGGCCGCTGGCGGGGGCGTGGCGGATCATCTCTCGGGAATAGCGTGACTGCAGTTCTCGAAGACGCGGCGACGCATCTCGTCGAGCGAGACGAGATGCGACTATGGGTTGTTGAACTCCGCGGTAGACCCTTGTGCGTCTCCGTCTTCCTCGCGGCCGGCGGAGAAACCCTATCTTTCAACAGTGGTTTCGACGAGTCTCGAGGCGACCTCAAGCCGGGATTGTTGGCCCTGTTCGCGGCGATCGAAGACACCTTCGCCCGTGGCGAACACCGATTCGACTTTGGAGGAGGCGCTACGTCCTACAAGCTCCGCTTCACATCCGAGGACGCGCCGATCTGCTGGACGGGCATCGTGCCGCGTGCGCGTCGTTACCCGCTGACCCGTGTGCGCCTCGCTCCCAACCGGACTCGCTGGCTGATCACGCGAGTCGGACGAAGATTGCCGTCAGCTTGGCGCCGGCAGATCAAGCGGATCGCTCGACGACGCTAGCCGGGCTCAGCTAGCTCTGACGTATTTGCGTCCGCGCTGCGCCTGCTCGCCGTATCGGTAATAGGCCGTCGACTCGACATCGGCGTCCACGAGTATGTGACCGATTGTCGGTGCCGGACAAGCTTCGAGCAACCGGCTCGCCTCTTTGATCGTGCGGCGGCGTAACGAGGTGCGGCGCGCGGTGATGATGATCGCATCGACCGACTTACTGATCACAAGCGGATCTGCGACGGCCAGGAGCGGCGGCGCATCGATGATGACGAGATCGCTCGTTTCCCGAAGCGCCGCGATGATGTCCTGAACGGCGTTCGACCCGACCAGCTCGCTCGGGTTGGGCGGGATCTTCCCGACAGGCAGAATCTCCAACATCGGCGTGTCGGGAGGGACGACGATCACCTCGCCCGTGGCCCAGGCGTCCTCACGCCAGACGTTGCTGTCGGCCGGAATGAGCGCGAGCGCCTGCTCGAGCGTCGCCGATCCCATGGCTACGTCGGTCAACCCCAAGGTCGTGGGCATCGCGAAGTAGGTGGACAGCATCGGGCGCCTGAGGTCGAGATCGACCAACCTGACGCTCCGCCCCGGCTGCGCAGCGGCGATCGCGAGATTCGCCGCGACGGGCGATTTGCCCTCGTCGTCGAGGGCGCTCGTAACCATCAAGACGATCGCCGGGTTGGTCAGCAGGAGGAAATCGAGGTTCGTGCTCAGTAGGCGATAGGCTTCGGCCTCTACGCTCGACGGTGCCTCCAGCAACACCAGCCGGTTCGACTTGCGTACGCGGACGGACGGCCTCGGCAGCCGGCCGACGAGCGGGCTCGAGTAGTAGGCGGCGATCTCGTCGTCGTTCACTCTCGTATCGAGCGCGTTTGCAACGAAGGCGAAGCCGCAGCCGAGCAGAATTCCGAGCACCAAGCCGAGAGCGGCGTTCCGCACGGGGCGAGGCCGCACCTGCGCCGCCGAGCCGGCGCTCTTGACCAGAATGGCGTTCGACGTCTGCAGCGCTGCAAGTGTCTTCAGATCCTGCCGCGTCTTCAGCAGCTGCGAATAGAGGTTGGAGCTGGCGGCGTTCGGCCCGAGGTTGGCCAACGAGGTGGAGACGTCCTTCTCGGCGCTGTCGATGGCGGCCGTATCGAGCCGCTTCCTGTACACCGTGTACTGGTCGGCGTAAGCGGTCGCGAGGCGAGCAGCCTCCGTCGCGGTGGACGCCTTTGCCTTGAACTCGAGCAGGTTGGAGTTCGAGAGAGTGTTGACCGAAGAGGCGTTGAGGAAATCATTGATCGTCATGTCCGTCGTGTGAGTGACGGTCAGAACGCGCTTGACGACATCCGGCACTCTCGCGAGCCCTGCCTGGGTTTGAGCCTGACGGTCGGGGGTGTCCTGAGAAGTGGGAGTCTGAATCCCGAGCAGCGAGGAGGTGATGTTGTCGGTCTTCAGGAGAACCTGAGCCGAGGCCTCGTATAGCTTCGACTGGCGCAGCGAGTAACCGAGCGCGACGGTCGGCACGATCACGACGAAGGCCAGCACGATCCACTTCCGCCGGGCGAGGATTCGAAGTTGATCTGCGAGTGAGCTGGAAGCTGGCATACGATCGTTGCCGCGATTATCGGTACAGCGGATAGGAAACCGTAGCGTAGAACAAGTCAGTCGCTTTCATTCGGCGCGGAATCTTCCGCTCCCACTACGTCCGCGACAATCTTGCTCATCGCGGAGCGGAAGCGCTCGAATGAGAAGCGCTCGGCGCTGGCGCGAATCAGGGCGGGATCGAGGTCTTCGCGCGCGGCCCGGCGCACTGCCGAACGTAACTCGACGACAACCTGGTTCTCGATCAGCCAGCCGCCGACGCCGGGCTCGACGATATCGCTTGCCCCGCCCCGCGCAAGCCCGATCACGGGCGTTCCGCAGGCCTGCGCCTCGGCCATGACGATGCCGAAGTCCTCCTCGATCGGATAGACGAGAGCACGTGCGCGCCGGTAGAGCGTGCGCAGCTCGTCGTCCGAGACCCGTGGCAGGAAGTGGACGTTCGCGGTCGCGCGCGCCCGTAGCGACTCGAGCATGGATCCGCGCCCGACGATGTCGATCTCGAAGGGAAGCTCGGAAAACGCCTCGACCACCAGCTCCGGATGTTTGTAGCCGGTCAGCCGGCTCACGAACAGAAAGCGCTCGCCGTGCTCATCCCCGGGGGTGAAGAACTCCGTTCGTACGGGCGGGTGTACGACCTCCGCTTCGCGCCCGTAAAAACGCTCGATGCGCTTCTTGACGGCGCCCGAGTTGGCGACGAAGTGGGTGACACGAGGGCTGACCGCTCGATCCCAGTGCCGGAACCAGGCCATGGCCAGACGGGCAGCCGGCCTGAGCGGAGCGGGAAAGCGCTCCCGCTCGGTCTCGAAATCCCATGCGTAGCGAATCGGCGTGTGGCAGTAGCAGATGTGAGGCACTCCGGCGGGTGGGCGGACCGCCTTCGCGCAACAGTGGCTGCTCGAGAGCACGAGATCGACGTCGGCGGGGATCTTCGTACGGCGCCAGGCAAGCGGCATGAGGGGCACGAACCACTCGTGATGGGAGTGCGAGCCGGGAAGGTGCTGGATGAACGACGTCTGCGCCGAGCGCAGAGTGGGCGGCATCTTGGTGGGCTCGAGAATGGTCGTGAAGAGATCGGCGCCGGGGAAGATCTCGAGCAGCGCCTCGAGCACGCGCTCGGATCCTGCGTAGCGAACGAGCCACTCGTGCGCCAGCGCGATCCTCACGCGTCACTCCCGGGGCGAGCGCAGCGCCGGGAAGAGAACCACGTCGCGAATCGTCTCGCGACCGGTGAGCACCATCACCAGCCGGTCGATGCCAAGACCGAGCCCGCCCGTGGGCGGCATGCCGTAGGAGAGCGCCTCGACGTAGTCCGGGTCGCCCTCCTCGGCGAGCACGTCGCCGGCGTCGCGCTCCGACTGCTGCATCGCGAAGCGCTCGGCCTGGTCGACGGCGTCGTTGATCTCGCTGAAGGCATTGCCGAGCTCCATGCCGCCGATGAAGTACTCGAAGCGCTCGACCAGCGTCGGATCCTCGTCGGTCGTCCTGGCGAAGGGCGAGAGCTCGATCGGATAGTCGTGCAGGATCGTCGGCTGCACGAGCGTGGGCTCGATAAAAGCCGAGAGGGCGTGATCGATCAGCTGTGCCCAGGTTTGGTCGTGGCTGACGTCGACGTCACGGGCCTCGAGCCGGCGCCGGAGCTCGGCCTCGTCGCGCGTCCAGAGTCCATCCGCCTCGAGCGCGTCGGGCAGCCGCAGCCTGCGCCAGGGCACCGCGAGATCGATATCAGCGCCGCGGAAGCTCACCTTGTTGGTGCCGATCACCTCGAGCGAAACCGACTCGACGAGCGTCTCGATACGGGCCATGGTGTCGCGGTAGTCGGCGTAGGCCTCGTACCATTCGAGCATCGTGAACTCGGGCTGGTGCTTGTAGGAGACGCCCTCGTTGCGGAAGTCCTTGCCGATCTCGTAGACGCGTTCGAGCCCGCCCACGATCAGCCTCTTCAGATAGAGCTCTGTGGCGATGCGCAGGTAGAAGTCCTGGTCGAGCTCGTTGTGGTGAGTGACGAAGGGTCGGGCGAAGGCGCCTCCGTAGCGCGGCTGCAGGACGGGCGTCTCGACCTCGACGAAGCCCTGCTCGTCGAGCCGGCGCCTGATCGAGGAGACCATGCGGGCACGCAGGAGCGCGTCGCGGCGCGTTTCCTCGTTCACGAGCAGATCGAGGTAGCGCTTGCGGAAACGGGTCTCGACGTCGGTCAGACCGTGGTAGATGTCGGGCAGCGGCAACCGGATCTTGGCCAGAAGCTCCAGCTCCCCGACCCTGAGCGAAGGCTCGCCGCGGCGCGTCTTCATCGGCCGCCCGATCGCGCCGACGATGTCGCCGAGGTCGAGATCGAACCCCTCGAGGACGCTCTGCTCGCAGAAGAGCTGGATGCGACCCGAGCGATCGACCAGATCGAGGAAGGTCAGCTTGCCGAGATCGCGCCGCGCCAGCACACGGCCGGCGAGGCGCCGCTCGCTCTCCCCGCCCGTACCGGGCTCGAGCGCGCCGGCTTCGGCGCGAACGGCCTCGATCTCGTCTCGATCTGGAAATCGCTTTGGAAGCGGCGTCATCTCGCAGGAGTTTACGTACCGGAGGACGCGCGCTCGAACCGAGTCCCTTCTCGCGGCTCACGACACGGGTATGCGGATCACTACGTTATTGACAGCCAACGGACGGGTACCTAGGTTGAGAAAGGTCGTCGCCCCCCGGCGTGTCTAGCGGTATGGACCATCTCTGAAGGCTGACTTGGACTCTAAGTCTCGATCAAACGTTCGCAGAGGTCTGCTACCCGTGTTGGTGGTCCTCTTGGGCGTCCTGGCCTCGATCTTCCTGAGCGGCTCCGCCGCCGGCTCCGTGCCGGTGTACCGAACGGTTGTCTCGCTCACTTTCGACGACGGCCGCATCAGCCAGTGGACGACTCGCGACCTGCTGAAAAACCACGGGATGAACGCGACCTTCTACCTGAACAGCGGCACGGTGGACACCTCGGGTTTTCTCAGCTGGGCTCAGGTCAACAGCCTGGCAGCGGACGGTAACGAGATCGGCGGGCATACGATCGATCACCCTCACCTAACACTGATCCCGTCCGGCGATGCTCGTGCGGAGATTTGCGACGACCGCACTGCCTTGATCGCGCATGGCTTCGCGATGAGCTCGTTTGCCTATCCGTTCGGGGAGAGCAACCCGGCCGTCGAGGCCCTGGCAGCGGAATGCGGCTACACCTCCGCCCGGATAACTACGGGCATCCTCGGCTCGGCGCCCTGGTGCAATACGCCAACGGAACACTGCCCTACCGCCGAGACCATCCCCCCGTGGAACCCCTACAACATCCGCGCGACCGGCTCGGTCACCAATACGACGACACTCGCGGAGTTGGAGTCGTTCGTCACAAGCGCCGAGCAGAACGGCGGCGGCTGGCTGCCGTTCGTATTCCACGATATCGGCGGTGGCGCCGAGTATTCGATCAGCGAGACTGATTTCACCGCCTTCCTCGACTGGCTATCCCTGCGTAGATCGAAGGGCACGATCGTACGCACGGTCGGTGAGGTGATGAACGGCTCGGTGAACCCGCCGCCACCTGGTCCGAACCTTTTGCAAAACCCTTCGTTCGAGATCGACACGAACACAGACGGCGTGCCGGACTGCTGGACACCGAGCCAGTGGGGAGCGAACGACGGCTCCTGGACAGAGATAACAAGCGACCATACTCCTGGCACAGCCATCAAAGGAGTGATCACGTCGTGGACGAGCGGCGAGCGGAGGTTCATGGTCGACCGCTCCAGTCAGTGCGCACCCCCGGTGACACCCGGTCACTCCTACCACGTGACCGGCTGGTATAAGGGCACGCTGCCTCCGTATCTCGCGGTCTTTTGGGACGACGGCTCGGGTAGTTTCTCGCTAGGTTCTGCCGATAGCCCCGATTTTCCCGTGAGCTCCGGCTGGCACGAGATCTCCTGGACGACTCCGCCCGCGCCTGCGGGAGCGACCGCTCTTTCGATCGCTCTGACCATCGCCGGAGCAACGGGCGACATCACCATCGACGATTTTTCCCTGGGCGATGCAGCGGGGACGCCGCCCCACGTCCAGATCTCAGCTCCCACGGCGGGCAACTACGTCTCGGGCACGACGGCGTTCACGGCAAGCGCGAGCGACGACCATGGCGTCCAGAGCCTCGAGTTTTTCGTCGACGACAAGCCTGTCGGTGAGGACACGGGTACTCCCTACTCGCTCGGCTGGGACTCGACTACGACCTCCGGGGGCGCTCACACTCTCACCGTTCTCGCGACCGACCTCGACGGCGCCCAGAGTTATGACTCGCTGGGCTTCTTCGTCGACAACACCGATCCGACGGGCTCTCTGACCGCGCCGGCACCCGGCTCCTTCCTGCGCGGTTCTGTCGCGCTCAGCTCCGACTCCGCCGACGCGGGCTCGGGCGTGGCCTCTGTCTCCTT
>JBEKJI010000038.1:0-18269 GCA_050011315.1 Gaiellaceae bacterium | reverse complement strand
GAGCAAGCGCAGGGTCGCCGTCCGCCGCGACCGGAAGGCCTCCAACTACCTCGCTTTCCTGCACCTGGCGATGATCTTGATCCTGGCGACGTTATTTTGAGGCGATCTCCTGACACCGGGTGATGTCAAGTCGAAAGTGTGGCGAAAGTGGGTTTTCCCTCGATCCCAGTTTAGAGAACGGCTGGAAGGCCTTTCCGGCTTCAGCGCTCTAACATCGTGCTGATGCCCGCCCGTATGCCGTCGAACGCCGAGGTCGCCGACCAGTTCGAGCTGCTCGCCGATCTGATCGAGCTGGAGGGAGGCGACAGCTTCCGCATCAACGCCTACCGCCGCGCCGCAAAACAGATTCTCGACAGCTCGCGCTCGGTCGCCGAGCTTGCCCAGACCTGGCAGGCCACCGAGCTGCCCGGGATCGGCAAGACGATCGAAGGCAAGATCCGCGAGATCGTCTCCGACGGAAAGATCCACGCCCTGGCCGAGCGCGAGCAGCGCGTCCCGGCCGGGGTCGTCTCGTTCCTGCGCCTGCCCGGGATCGGCCCCAGGACGGCCGCGCGCTTCTGGATCGAGCTGGGCCTGACGACGCCCGAGGAGTTGCGGCGCGCGGCCGAGGAAGAGCGCCTGCGAACACTGCCTGGTCTGGGATCGTCGATCGAGGCGAAGGTGCTGCGGGCGCTCGAGCACGCGGCCGAGCCGGGAGAGCGACGGGTACTGCTCGGGCAGGCGCTGCCGGCGGCGCTGGAGGTTCGCGACCAGATCGCCGGGCTGGCGGAAGCGGTTTGCGTCTCCGAGGCGGGTAGCGTCAGGCGCCGCCGCGAGACGGTGCACGACATCGACCTGATCGCCACCGCGACCGAGCCGGCGACCCTGATCGAGAAGTTCACCGCCATGGCCTGGGTGGCCGAGATCGTCGGGGCCGGTGAGACCAAGGCCGAGGTCGTGGGGCAGAACGGCCTCCACTTCGATCTGCGTGTCGTCGTACCGGAGGCGTACGGCAACGTGCTTCAGCACTTCACCGGCTCCAAGCAGCACAACATCGAGCTGCGCGAGGACGCGGTCAAACGGGGGCTGTCGGTCTCGGAGTACGGCGTGACCAGCGTCGAGACGGGCGAGATCGTGACCGCCGGCAGCGAGGAGGAGCTGTACGAGCTGCTCGGCTACGCCTACATCCCGCCCGAGCTGAGGGAGGGCTCGGGCGAGCTCGAGGCGGCTCGCGCGGGCTCGCTGCCGCGTCTGATCGAGCTCGGCGACCTGCGCGGCGACCTGCACGTTCACTCCAACTGGTCGGACGGACGCGCCTCGATCGAGGAGATGGCGCTGGCTGCGATCGAGCGCGGCTACGAGTACGTGGCCATCACCGATCACGGAGACCGCCTGCGCGAGGGGAGGCTGGAGGCGCAACTCGAGGAGGTCGAGGCACTGAATGCCAGGCTCGCGCCCTTCCGCATCCTCAGCGGAGTCGAGTCCGCGATCAGGGCGAACGGGTCGATGGATCTTCCCGACGAAGAGCTGGCGCGGCTGGACTGGGTGTTCGGGGCGCTGCACACCTCCTTCGAGCGCAGCCCCAGCGAGCGCATCCTCGGTGCGATGGATAACCCGCACGTCGACTGCATCGCTCATCCAACCGCGCGCAGGATCGGCGAGCGCGAGCCGCAGGTGGCGATCGAGCGCATTGTCGCCAGGGCGGTCGAGACCGGAACGGCGCTGGAAATCAACGGCCAGCCCGACCGGCTCGACCTGCGCGACGTTCATGCGCGACTTGCAGGCGAGGCAGGGGCTAAGATCGTGATCTCAAGCGACGGGCACCGGACGGTGACTCTGATGAGCATCGAGCTGGGCCTGGCACAAGCGAGGAGAGCATGGCTGACGAGCGAGCAGGTACTGAACACACGTCCGTGGGAACAGATCCTGCGCGCCAGGAAGAGCTCCTGAGCTTCCGCAAGAGCGCCGAGGCCGCGAGCGAGTGGGTGGCCGGCTTTCTCGAGCGCCTGCCGGAGCTGCCGGTGCTGGCGCAGGTCGAGCCCGGCGAGGTGCTGGCCCAGCTTCCCGCCGAGCCGCCCGAGCACGGGGAGCCCTTCTCCGCCGTGCTCGAAGATCTCGAGCGGATCATCTTGCCCGGCCTGACGCACTGGAACCATCCCCGCTTCTTCGCCTACTTCCCGACCACCGCCTCGGAGCCGGGGATCCTGGCCGAGATGCTGATCGCGGCCCTGAACGTGAACGCCATGCTCTGGCGCGGCTCGCCGGCCGCCACCGAGCTCGAGCAGCTGGTGCTCGGCTGGATCAGGCAGCTGCTCGGCCTACCGGAAGACTGGTTCGGGCACATCGAGGACACCGCCTCGACCTCGACGCTTTCGGCGCTCGCCGCGGCACGCGAGGCCGGCGCCGGTCGCCGGGCGGTGCTCTGCTCGGTGGAGGCCCACTCCTCGGTTGCCAAGGCTTGCCGCCTGCTCGAGCTCGAGCTGCGCACGGTCCCGGTAGACGACGACTTCCGCATGCTCGTCGACAGGCTGGCCGAGGGGCTTGCCAGGGGCGACGTCTGCGCGGTCGTTGCCACCGTCGGCACGACCTCGACCACCTCGGTCGACCCGCTGCCCGAGATCGGGCCGCTCTGCAAGGATCACGGCGCCTGGCTGCACGTGGACGCCGCCTACGCCGGATCGGCCGCGGTCTGCCCCGAGTTTCGCTGGGCGCTCGCGGGCGTCGAGCTGGCCGACTCCTTCGTCGTCAACGCGCACAAGTGGCTGTTCACGCCGATGGACTGCTCCTGTTTCTTCACCGCCCGCCCCGACGACCTGCGCGCCGCCTTCAGCCTCGTTCCCGAGTACCTGCGCGCGCCCGAGGATGCGCTCAACCTGATGGAGTACGGACCGGCACTGGGCCGGCGCATGCGGGCGCTCAAGCTCTGGGCGGTGCTGCGCTGGTACGGACGCGAGGGCCTGCAGGAGCAGATCCGCGAGTCGGTGCGGCTGGCCGCTCTGGTCGAGGAGCTCGTCCGGGCCGACGACCGCTTCGAGCTCTGCGCACCGCGCCCGTTCTCCACCATCTGCTTCCGCCTGCGCGGTACCGACGAGGCGAACGAGGAGCTGCTGGAGCGCGTCAACTCGAGCGGCGTCGCCTTCCTCTCACACACCCGCCTGCGCGACCGCTACGTGATCCGCTGGGCGATCGCCAACGCGCGTACGACCGAAGGGGACATACGCCTGACCTGGCAGGCGATCGAGCAAGCAATATCGTAAAGCGCGTTTTCCTTCGCTTTCTTATCGCTTAGTATCGTCCGCACCATCTCCGCCGTGACGCTTTCGGCGGCCCTCCGAGAAAGCGAGGAATTCATGAGGCCGAAGTTTCGTTGGCCATCCCCCACCATGGTGATCGCGATTGCCGCCCTCTTCTTTGCGCTGGGCGGCGGCGCCGTGGCTGCGGGTCAGCACTATCTGATCACCTCTACCAAGCAGATCAAGCCGAGCGTGCTCAAACAGCTAAAAGGCGCCAAGGGTCCGAGGGGCGCCACCGGTGCCACAGGCGCACAGGGTGCCACAGGCGCACAGGGTGCCATAGGCGCGCAGGGCGCTTAAGGACAACAGGGCCCTAGCGGTGTCGTCACGACCGGGGTCTTCAACGGCGGCGCAGGCAGCATTCCCGGAAGTATCGACGCCTATGTCTTCGCCGGCGGCACCGCCACCGTCACCACCACGGCGAGCCAGCGGCTCACCGGTGCCGCCGAGGTGCCACTTCGTTCCGTGTTAAGCACAAGCGGGCAGAGCTTCGAATACGACCTCTGCTATCAGCCGAGCACGGGAGGCACAATCTCCAGTTTCACGGGCGCTTATGACTCGTTCAGCCGCGTGTATCCAGAATTCCGGACGTTTGCGGCGGCAGCATCCGTGGTGCCCGGTGCAGGAACCTGGCACGTTGGGTTCTGCATCCGTAACAACTACGGCAGCAACGAGATCACCACGGATTTGGTGAACGGCTGGGTACAGGTCACGAACTGATCGCTGATCGTGCAACGGGCGCCTTCTCTACGTGGGAGGGCGCCCGTGACGCACCTTCTCGAGAAAGCGCCGAGTCCCTAGGGCGTACGCAAGCCCTACAAGGCTCGCAGCAGCTCGACCAGCTCGTCCGGCCCGGCGAGGACGATGTCGGCCGCCTCGATCAGTCCGGCCGGAGCCTCGCTCGAGCTGAGCGCCACGCAGATCCCGAGCTCGAGACCTTCGAGGGCGCGGAAACCGTCGAGGTCGGTCGCGTCGTCGCCGGCGTAGAGCGCGCGGCTCAGGCCACGCTCGTCGAGGAGCGAGCGGATGGCCGTGCCCTTGTCGGCGTCCACCGGCGGCAGGACTTCGAGCGTCATCCGTCCGTAGCGGGTGTAGAGCCCGACCTCCTCGGCCGACTCGGCGATTCGCTCCAGCGACTGCCGCGCCTGTTCGGGCTCCGGCGCCTGGCGGTAGTGGAACGAGAGCGAGAGGCCCTTGTTCTCGCTCCACTCCGGCGGCCACTCGACCGTCCCGGCGAAGCGCTCGATCTGCTCGCGCCAGGCCTCGGCGTCGGCGGCGAGCTCGAGCCCGTGCGTTCCCACGTAGAAGAGCTCCTCGACCCCGACGATCCGTCGCGCCTCGTCGCTCGAGCGGCCGCTGACACAGGCCACGAGCCCGTAGCGGCCCGCGAGCTCTCGCAGCAGCGCCCGCGTCGCGTCGGGAACGCGCGCATCCTCAGGGCGGGAAACGATCGGCGCCAGCGTTCCGTCCACGTCGAGCAGGATCGCCGCTCGGGCGGGATCGGCGCCTAGCTCGGCAAGTAGCTGCTCTCGTTCCATCGTCTCTCTCGCGGGCGCCGCAGGCCCACCGGGCTCGCTGCGGAAAAAGGGGGCATCTCTAGGATACGACGGTGGTGATCGTTCTCATTGGTCTATTCGCCGGCTTCTACGGCGCCTTGTTCGGAGTCGGCGGCGGCACGATCATCGTTCCGGCCCTGATCTGGCTCGGTCAGCGGCCGAAGGTCGCGGCCGCCACCTCGCTGGCGGCGATCGGGATCACGGCCGTGGCCGGCGCGATCTTCTACGCCTGGTACGGCGAGGTGCGCGTGCTCTACGCCCTGCTGGTGGGCATCCCCGCCGCGGCGGGAGCTCTACTCGGTACCGCTTTCCAGCAGCGGCTTCACAACCGCGTTCTGACCGGTCTGTTCGCCGTTCTCCTGGCCGCGATCGGGCTGAGGCTGGTGATCGGATGACGATCGTCCTGGCGATCGCGATCGGCGCAGCCGCCGGTGTTCTGGCCGGGATGTTCGGGGTCGGCGGGGGCATTCTCTTCGTTCCCGCGCTGCTGATGCTCGGTCTCGACCAGCACCAGGCCGAGGCGACCTCGCTGCTTGCGATCGTTCCGGTGGTGCTCGTCGGCAGCTGGCGCCAGAGCCGCTACGGAAACATCCGCTGGGGCTCCGTTTGGAAGCTCGGACTCGGCTCGCTCGCCGGGGTCGTTGCCGGCGGCCTTCTGGCTGAGAGCCTGAACCCCGCCTCTCTCCAGCGCCTCTTCGGCGTTCTGATGATCGCGATCGCGCTCGAGCTCGGCTGGCGGGCGCTGCGCGCAGACGTCAGCTAGCGAGCCCCCGCCAGGCTGATCAGGAAGACGAAGGCGAACCCGGCCAGGGTGAGGAACACCTTCTTGGTCGATGCAAACGCCGGTCGTCTCAGTCCTGCGACAGCCCGGCGGCCGGCGGTGTCTCGGCCGCCGAGACCGTGCTGCGACCGGAAGCGCGGGCAACAGTCGGGCGGGTCGCGTCGATGACGCGAGCGATCAGGTAGGCGGCGAATGAGATCGTGGCGATGAAGAAACTCGTGGGCCAGGGCTTCTCGAGCGCGAGAAGGATGCCGCCTTCGGTTGAGACGAGAGCGATACCGATACTCAGGAGCATGGCGACGCCTGGACTTCCCGTCAGGCGCTGGGCCGCCGCCGCCGGCGTGATGACGAGCGTGAGAACGAGCAGAACGCCGACGACCTGGATTGCCTCCGCCGTCGTCAGGGCGATCAGCAGGAAGATCAGGATCGACAGTGCTCGCAGGGGCACGCCGCGCGACTCGGCGACCTCGGGATCGACGCTCGAGAAGAGCAACGGGCGATAGGCGATGGCGAGACCGCCGCCGACGACAAGAGCGACGATGGCCAGACTGCGCAACTGGTTGTCGCTGACGCCGACGATGCTGCCGAAGAGCAGGTTGGTGGCCTCGGTCGCGTAGCCCTGGTATAGGGAGAGAAGCAGAACGCCGACACCGAGCCCAAAGGCCAGCACGGCGCCTATGGCGCTGTCCCGTTCGCGCCCGCGCAGCGAGAGGAATCCGAGCGCGAGGCCGACCGAGAGCGATCCGCCGATCATTCCAATCACCGGGTCGATGCCGGCGACGAGGGCGGCGGCGGCGCCGGTGAAGCCGAGCTCTGAGATGGCGTGAACGGCGAAGCTGGCACCGCGCGTGACGACGAAGATCCCGATCGCGCCGCAGATGACGGCGACGACCGCGCCGGCCAGAAGGGCCGTGTGAACGAAGTGCTGAGCGAGAAGCTGCGTGAGCATCAGTAGTGCGCCTGTCGGTGCTCGTGGACGTGATGGGTGTTGTGATCCTCCGGCGTGCCGACGACGATCACACGGCCGCGCACTCGCAGGACGTCAACCTCCGTTTCGTACAGGGAAGAGAGCGTCTCGGAATTCAGCACTTCATCGGCTGATCCAATAGCCCAGCGCCCGGGGGCGAGATAGAGCACGCGGTCGACGATCGGCAGGATCGGGTTGATGTCGTGAGTCACGAAGAGCACGGGTGTGCCAAAACGCCGGCGGTGAGCGTCGATGAGGTCGGTGATGACCCGCTGATAAGAGAGATCGAGTGAGAGCAGGGGTTCGTCGGCCAGGAGCACGGCCGGATCCGATACGAGCGCCTGGGCGACTCTGAGCCGCTGCTGCTCGCCGCCCGAAAGACGTCCAATAGCGGCCTCCGCGAAATCCGACGCGCCAACCTCTGCGAGTGCACGGTCTATCCGCTCCCGCTTGGTTCGAGAGAGGACGCTTACGCCCCACTGATGTCCGTCGAGACCGAGCCGGACGAGATCGCGGGCGCGAAGCGACACATCGCGGTCGAAGACGCGCTGTTGCGGGATGTACCCGATAGCGGCGCAGCACCTGGCCGGCCGACCCCTTACTACGACCCGGCCGGAGTTCGGCTCCAGGATCCCGAGCAAGATCCTAAGCAACGATGTCTTACCGGTGCCGTTGGGGCCGAGAATGGCGAGAAACTCACCGCTGCCGAGCTCGAAACTCAGTTTTTCCCAGAGCGTGCGCTCGCCGAAGCGCAGCGTCAGGTCTTCAACCGAGACGATGTTCTGCTCTTCGTCGGTCATCGCGACAGCGCCGAGTGCAAGGTCTGCGCCTCGCCTAGCAGCCAGGACTGGAAAGTCAGCTTGGGAGGCATGGTCTCGCTCACCCCGACCACGGGAATTCCCGCCTGCGCCGCGGCGGATCGGATACGCGAGGTGATCGGGGAAACGGCCTGGCTGTTGTAGAGGAGCACCTTCACCTGCTTGTTGGTCATGAGCGCGGTCATCTGCGCGACATCCTGCGGGCTCGGCTCGCTGCCGTCCTCGATCGCGCGGGTGAACGAAGCGGGCGCGAGATTGCGTAGTCCGGCCGCGGCGATGAGATATCCGGGCACGGGCTCGGTATAGGCGACAGGCTCTCCCGCGAAACGAGCCCTGATACGCGCGATTTCGTGCTCGAGAGGATGCAGGCTCTCGTCGAAGCGGGTGAGCCCTGTCCGGTAGGCAGTGGCATGGGCGTGATCGGCGCGTTCGAGCCCCGAGGCGATCGCTGACGCGACCGCGCCAAGCTTCGTTACGTCGTACCAGATGTGCGGGTTCGCGTCGGCGCCACGGAAGCCGAGCGCGTCGGAGATCGTGACCACGATCCGGTGCTTGCTCGGCGCCGCGTTCTCGAGCTTCTGCATGAAGGCGTCGTAGCCGAGCCCGTTCTGAATGACGAGGTCGGCGGTTGCGACGGTGAGGCCGTTGCTCGTTCCCGGCTCGAAGAGATGCGGGTCGGCGTTCGGGTTGGAGAGGATGGACGTCACCGCGACGTGGGAGCCGCCGATCTGTCTGGCGATGTCGCCGTAGAAGTTCTCGGCCGCGACGATGCTCAGTTTCGTGGTCGTCGTGTTGTTCTGGCCTCCGGTTGCGAAGACGAAGGCGACGAGTCCCGCGAGGGAGAGTGATATCATAGATATGAGAATGATTCTCATTTTCACATCGGCTATTGTACGCTCACCGTGAAGCAGGCGCAAGCAACAGAGCGAGATCTCGCCGATTTGCTCGTACGTAACGGCGTCCAGGTGACGCGGCAGCGATTGGAAGTGCTCTCCGAGCTGGCGGTCGAGCCCAATGATGCGACCGCGCAGACGCTGTGGAAGCGCCTTCGCGAACAGAGAGGATCGACGATCGGTCTCGCGACGATCTACCGAACACTCTCGCTGCTAAGCGAAAAAGGGGTTGTGGACCCACTTGCTCACCGCGAGGGGGAGCTCTGCTACCGACTCTGCGGCGGGTCGCATCACCACCATCTGGTCTGTTCGAATTGTCACCGCGTGGTAGAGGTAGACGAGTATGGGCTAACAGACTGGCTCGACCGGGTGTTCGCGAAGCACGATTTCATCGCGAAGGCGCACACGGTCGAGCTGACCGGCCTTTGCTCGACCTGTCGCAAGTGAAGCTTCGGTCGATGCGCCAGCTTGCGCCCGGGCGCTTCGTCCGGCAGGGAGTCACCGTTTTGCCAATAATGGGTGGCTGTGCTGCGACGCTGGCCCATCTGGCTCCTGCTCGCCGGGGCACTTCTCGGCGCTGCGACCGCGAGTGCCGTCTCGAGCGCGCCGACAAGCGGTGCCTCGGCGCGCGGGTTCGCTGTCAAGATCACCGTTCCGCAGGGAGTGTTCGGTACGCCGGAGGCGAGCGCGCCTCCCAATGCGACGCTGCCGAGTCAGAGCTACAGGTACCCGGACGACGGCTCGATCGTCAAGATCGACTCGACCTCGGCGAATGTCGCCACGACCTCGGGCGATTTCGCCACGGCCACGGCCGCCGTGGCCCTGAACGGCATACAGCTATTCGGCGGTGAAATCAGCATCCAGCAGCTCATCGCCGCGGCCACCGCCGAAGCTTCCGCAACCCAGGCGAATGGAGACACGTTCCAGACGGGCGTGAGCGGCGCCACCTTCCAGGGCCAGCCGATTGCGATCTCGCCGAACGGACGGATTCCGCTCGGCGATTGGGGCTATATGCAGACGCTCGTACAGACGGTCGGTACCGGCGATCCGGAGACGAAGGGCTTTTACCAGTCGCTGCGCGTGCTCGATATCCACGTCAACGCCGATCACGGCGGGCTTCCCGCCGGGAGCGAGATCATCATCGGCTGGGCGGAGGCCCGCGCGCAGGTCAGTACCGAGACAGAGACGGTCACGATTCCAACCAGCGGGCCGCCGCCGGCGAAGTCGAAACCGCAGAAGAAACCCGGCAAAAAGACGAACGAGAACAACTCGGGCGTCGTGAAGCCCTCTCCCGATCTGCACCCGAAGCTGAGCCGCAAGGGCTACGTCTTCCCCGTCTACGGCCAGGCCTGGTACTCGGATTCGTTCGGGTCTCCCCGCGCCGATACCGGCTGGCACCACGGCATCGACATCTTCGCGCCGATGGGCACCCCGCTCTTGGCCGTTGCCAAGGGAACGGTCTTCTCGGTCGGCTGGAACAACCTGGGCGGAAACCGCCTCTGGCTGCGCGACAAGGACGGCAACGAGTTCTACTACGCGCACCTCTCCGCCTACTCGCCGTTGGCCGTGAACGGGAAGCACGTCAAGGCCGGAGACGTACTCGGCTTCATCGGCAACTCGGGCGACGCCATCACGACGCCGCCGCACCTTCATTTCGAGCTCCACCCGGTCGGGCTGCTTCCCCTTCTATACGACCTGAGCGCCGTAGATCCGTACGGCTGGCTGGTCGGCCTCGAGCACCTGCGCGACGTTGCCTTCCCCGCTGGAACAGCCGCCTGGGCCAAGCAACTGGCGGCGCACGTGAGCGTTCAGCAGTCGGGCGCGGTGCTCCTGCACGCGACAGACATCTCGGCACTGCCGCGTCTCGACGAGAGCGCGCTCAAGCGCCTGCTCCAGGCAACGAGCTCGAGCAGTGCGCCCTTGATGGATCGCGGCTAGAGCCTATTCCACCAGGCCTGTACGCCCGACGCGGCCGATCTGCGGCGCCAGCGACCGCAGGACTGCTCTCCGCACTACCAGTGCGTATTCACAGCCCTCCGGCCACTGGCATCCACGGCTTGACCGCCTCGAGCGCACATCCCTACCGGAATAGGCTCTTAGGAAGCGCCGTCTCCGGAAGCGTCCACCTCTTCGTCCGCCGGGGTGTACTCGATCTCCTCGCTCGGTCCCAGGATCGTCTCACGCAGCCAGGCACGGGCCTGCGGCCCGGTCGTCGGGTTGAAGAGAATGCCTAGCGCGATACCGGTCAGAAGCACCGTCGTGTTCCTGCCGCGGTGCGCCTCTTCCTCCTCGCGTCCCTGCAGGCGAGCGGTCGCGCTTCTAAGCTCCTCGACCGTCTTGCGCAGGTTTTCCTGGACATCGCGGTCGGTGGCCGCGTGTGTGGCGGCCTTCGAGACGTGTCCCTGAGAAACGAGCTCCTCGTAAACGTCCTTGGCGGTCTGGAAGGCGCGGCGTACGTTGTCGCGCAACTCCTCGTCCTTGAGCGCACGCTCGACGTAGGGGCGCACGTTCGTAGCCGCATCCGAAAGCTTATCCGTCTTCTTGCTCATAGCCTCTTCCCTCGCATCGCTCGAACATGACCCTTTCTTTCCCCTTCCGCTCCGCACCGTACAGGATCGGCGTCGCTTGGGGTTGCTACTCATAGTGTCGCCTAATCGGCGCTTCTTTGAAGACCAGTCTTGCGCGGGCTCGTTTTGCGCGGTTTCGGCGAAGTCGCCTCGCGCCCGATTCGGGAGACGGCGCCTGCCGGTTTGCCGTCACCGGCTTCGAGCGCGATCTCGATCACCTCGGCAATGCTGTCCACCGGCACCAGCGTCAGCGCCTGCCTCGTCTCTTCGGGCAGATCCTCGAGGTCGGGCTCGTTCTCGCGCGGCAGGATCACACGCTTGATCTCGGCCTGCTGTGCCGCCAGCAGCTTCTCGCGGATGCCGCCGATCGGAAGCACCTGCCCGGTGATCGTGATCTCGCCCGTCATCGCCACCTCGTCGGAGACCGCGCGACCCGTTACCAGGGAGACGATCGCGGTCGCCATCGTGATCCCGGCCGATGGTCCGTCCTTGCGAACCGCGCCCGCCGGCACGTGCAGATGCAGATCGTGGTTCTGGAACCAGCCCGGGTCGATACCCAGCTCGCCGGCGTGCGCTCGCGCATAAGAGAGCGCCGCTTGCGCCGATTCCTGCATCACCTCGCCCAGCTGTCCGGTGAGAGTCAGACGACCTTTGCCTTCATAGGCCGTGGCTTCGACGAACAGAACCTCGCCGCCGACCGGCGTCCAGGCGAGCCCGGTCGCCACGCCGGGCTCGGACGTGCGCTTACGTACCTCTCCACTGAAGCGCCGCGGCCCCAGCCACTCGCGCACCTGCTTCTCGCCGACCGCGATCTTCTTCGCCTTGCCCTCGGCGATCTGGCGCGCGCCCTTACGACAAAGAGCGGCGAGCTGGCGCTCGAGGTTGCGCACCCCCGCCTCTCGTGTGTACTCGCGAATGATCAGGTCGAGCGCCTTGTCCGAGAACGACAGCCGACCGTTCCCGAGGCCGTTCGCTTCGAATACCTTCGGCACCAGGAAGCGCTCGGCGATGCCCCGCTTCTCCATGCGCGTGTAGCCGGAGAGCGGGATCGTGTCCATGCGGTCGAGCAGCGGCGGTGGGATCGTCTCGGACTGGTTCGCGGTGCAGATGAAAAGCACGCGGGAGAGATCGAAGGGCAGATCGAGGTAGTGGTCGCGGAAGCTCATGTGCTGCTCGGGGTCGAGCACCTCGAGCATCGCGCTGGCGGGATCGCCGCGGTAGTCCATTCCCATCTTGTCGATCTCGTCGATCAGGAAGACCGGGTTGCGCGTCTCCGCGTCCCTCAGCGCGCGGATGATCGTTCCGGGCATGGCACCGACGTATGTGCGCCTGTGTCCGCGGATCTCCGCCTCGTCACGCACGCCGCCCACCGAGATACGCACCAGTTTGCGTCCGAGCGCCCGCGCAATCGATTGCCCTAGCGAGGTCTTGCCGACCCCCGGCGGCCCGACGAAGCAGAGGATCGGCCCCGAGACGTCACCCTTCAGCTTCGAGACGGCCAGATACTCGATGATCCTGTCCTTGACCTTATCGAGGTCGTAGTGATCCTCGTCGAGGATGCGCTTAGCGCGCTCGAGTTCGAGGTTATCCTCGCTTTCTGCTCGCCAGGGCAACGAGACGATCCACTCCAGGTAGGTGCGGATCACGCCGTACTCGGCGGCGGCGCTGGGCAGGCGCTCGAGCCGGCCCAACTCGCGCTCGGCGGCCTTACGCGGCTCCTCGGGCAGGTCGGCAGCCTGGATGCGTTCGCGTAGCTCCTTCAGCTCGGCCTGATCCGCGTCGCCCTCGCCGAGCTCGTCCTGGATCGCCTTCATCTGCTGGCGCAGGATGAACTCGCGCTGACCCTGCTCGAGCTCGGACTGCACCTGTGTCTGGATCTTCGACTCGAGCTCGCCTACCTCCACCTCCCGAGCGAGAACACGAGAGAGCGCGCGCAGGCGCTCGGCAACGTCTGTCTGCTCGAGCAGTTGCTGGCGCTCGACCATCGTCAGGCGACGGAGATTGGAGGCGACCAGGTAGCAAAGCAAGCTGGGATCGTCGATGTTGGCCACGGCGATCGCCAGCTCGTCGGGAAGGTAGGGCTCCATCTGGATAACACGGGCGAACTGTGATTGGACGTTGCGGGTAAGCGCCTCGAGCTCGTCGGAGGTGCCGACGACGTCGGGTATCTCCTCGAACAGGCCGACCAGGTAGGGCTTGTCGCGAACTCGATCGATCAGGCGGATGCGGCGCACGCCCTGAACGAGCAGGCGCAGCGTTCCGTCGGGCATCTTGAGCAACCTCGACACGAGCGCCTCGACGCCGACCGTGTAGATGTCGTCCCAGGAGGGCTTCTCGATCTCGTCCTCGCCTCGGACAGCGGCTAGCGCCAGGCGCCCGTCGCCGCTGACGGCGTCGTCGATGAGCTTGATCGAGCGCTCCTGCCCGATCGCCAGCGGCGTCATCGAGTCGGGGAAGACAACAGTCTCCTTGACCGGCAACAGCGGCAGCTCGAAGCGCGCTTCCGACGAATCGGTTGCCACGCCGCCGGAGTCCTCTCGAGTCCCGGTCGGCGGCTCGTCCGGCCGGTTCTGATCTCTCTTGTCGCCTATCACTGCTTCGACCTCAGCTCGATAGGTACCCGGATCGCGCCGGGCGGATGCTTGGCGATCGGCAGGACGATCCGCAGCAGTCCGCGCTCGTAGGTGGCGCTGGCCGCCTCGGCGTCGACCGGCTCGTGCACCCGAATCCGCCTCTGGAAGGGGCCGTGGTCTATCTCCATCTGGTGGTAGCGTCGTCCGTCGGTCTTCGGCCTGATGCGCTCGCCGGCGATGATCAGCGTGCGGTCGTGCAGAACGATCTGCACCTGCTCGGGGTCGATACCCGGAAGCTCAACGACCACCACCAGCTGCGCCGGGTTCTCGGTGCGGTAGCTGTCGACGGCGGGGCAGAAACCGCCTCGATGATGGCCACCGAACTGCGCTCGCCAGAGATCGGTCAGAAGCTGGTCGAACTGATCGAAGTCTTCCGAGTGCGGGTCTCTCCGCTTGTGCTCGCTCACGTCTCTCTCTTACCTCGCAACTCGACATTCCAAGCGTAGCGGCCCTAGGGGCTAGGGGAAGAATCGCGGACCTGGCTTGCGGCCGAATACCCATCGTTGCCCCTCTTCGCTTCTGTACGTTTTCGGCTCAATGGAGCGCTGGACTCGACTGATGATCAGACTGCGCTGGCCGGTGGTGGCGCTTTGGCTCGGCGTGCTCGTCGTTGGGAGCTACGCGGGCTTTGCCCTCCTTTCCAGCCGGCTCGTCAACGAGCTCACGATTCCGGGGACCGAGTCCGATCGCGCCCGTGTGATCCTCAAGCAACAGTTCGGCGACCGCGACGCGGGCAACTTTCTCGTTGTCGCCAAGGTCGCCGACTCGGCCAATCTCGCGCTGAGAACGCGCCTGACGCAGCGTCTCGTCCGGGCTGCGGCAGCGCTTCCGAGCGGGCGAGCAGAGCCGCTGCAGGCGGCGGGGCCGAACGTGCTCTTCGCCAACATCTCCAGCGACACCAGCGCCGAGCAGGCGCAGAAGGAGACAAAGACGGTTCGCAGGATCGTTCACGGTCTACCCGGCGCTCGTGTCTACGTCACCGGAAACGCCGCCACGGCGGCCGACATCTGGCCGATCGTGATGAAGGACATGGCGCGCGGAGAAGGGATCGCGATTCCGATCGCGCTGATCGTTCTAATTACCGTGTTCGGAATCTCGCTCGCCGTTGGTATTCCGTTCCTGTTCGCGGCCTGCTCGATAGGAGGCACGCTCGGAATCGTCTATCTCGCCAGCTACTGGTTGGCGATGCCGCAACAGGTGATCAACCTCGTCGAGCTGGTCGGGCTCGGGATAGCGATCGACTACTCGCTTCTGATCGTCTATCGCTTCCGCGAAGAGCTGGGGCGCGACGACGATAAGAACGAGGCGATCGTGCGCACGATGAAGACGGCCGGCCGAGCCGTTCTCTTCTCCGGCGCTACGGTGGCGATCGGGCTCGGCCTGCTACTGGTGATGCCGATCCCGTTCATGCGCGCGATCGGGCTGGGCGCGTTTCTACTCCCGCTGCTCTCGATTGCTGCGGCGGTTAGCCTGCAACCGGCGCTGCTTTCGCTCTTCAGTCGCAGGTCGATGTCCAGGGCGCCCATGGCGGAGGCTGTTCGCCGCGGCTTCCCGCTCCGGTTCGAGATTCTCGTCGGAGCGGCGTTGGCAGCGGTGGGCCTGGTCGCGGTCGCAGCCGGCGCCGGCTCGCTCTGGCCGCTCATGCTGGCGCTGCCACTCGGGTTCGCGCTCTCGCTTGGGCTCTGGGCCGCGCACGTGCCCAGTCTCTGGACGCTCCGGTTGCCGCGAATTCCGCTCCCGCGCCTGAGGGGATCTCGCGACGTCGACGAGGGGCTCTGGGGAAGGCTCGCTCGCACGATCATGCGCCGCCCGGTCGTCTTCCTCGTCGCCGGCGGCGCCCTGCTCCTCGCCGCGGCGCTGCCCGCGCTCGACCTGCGCCTGACACCCGGGTCGATGTCGGGCACGCCCCGCTTCCCGGAATCGGTTCAGGGCTTCGAAATCCTCTCGAAGGCGCTCGGCCCTGGCGCGCTCTCGCAGACGCAGGTCGTGATCGACTCCGGCCGCGCCGGCGGCGCCCGCGCGGGGCAGGTCGCCGCCGCCAGCAACCGCTTGACGCTAGCCCTGCGACGGGATCCCGAGGTTGCGCGCGCGACCTTCGCCCCCGTTTCGCCGTACCTCGACGCGAGCGGCCGCTACGCACGGATCATGGCGGTCGGGCACCACGAGTACGGAGATCCGGCCGCGGAGAGGTCCGTGCACCGCGTACGGAGCAAGCTGATCTCGGCGGCGGCGTTCCCCTCCGGAACCAAGGTGCTCGTCGGAGGCGGGCCCGCGACCGCATTCGACTTCCAAAGAAGGCTCTACCAGTACTTCCCCGAGCTCGTGCTGGGCGTACTCGTTCTCACCTACCTGCTTCTGATGAGAGCCTTCCGCTCGATCTTCCTGCCGCTCAAGGCGGTGATCCTAAACCTGTTCTCGGTCGGGGCCGCCTACGGCCTGCTCGTGATCGCCTTCTCCTGGGGAGTTGGCCACGCCCTGTTCGGCAACATCTACCAGCAGAGCCTGATCGAAGGCTGGATTCCAGTCATTCTCTTCGCGATGCTCTTCGGCCTCTCGATGGACTACGAGGTCTTCCTCGTGACGCGGATGCGCGAGGCCTGGGACAACGGCGCCTCGAACGAGCGGGCCGTGCGCGAAGGTCTCGAGAAGACGGGCCGGATCGTTACCGCCGCCGCGGTGATCATGGTCGCCGCCTTCTCGGGCTTCGTGGCCGGGCGCCTGGCCACAATGCAGGAGTTCGGCTTCGGTTTGGCCGCCGCGATTCTCTTCGATGCCACCCTGATCCGCGCCATTCTGGTGCCCTCGCTGATGGCGCTGTTCGGGCGCTATAACTGGTGGCTACCGGCGCCGCTGGCGCGCCTGGTGCGGGTGAAGCCGTCGCCGCTCGCGCCGCGCGAGGCGGCCGTTTCGAGCGATTAGCATCTCGCACCGGCGCCCGAGCACGTAGCATCCACGCCATGGCAGACGGACTCAAAGGCGTGATCCTGGCGGGCGGTTCTGGCACCCGGCTGCACCCGCTCACTCGCATTACCAACAAGCACCTGCTCCCGATCTATGACCGGCCGATGGTCTCTTATGCGATCGAGGCGCTAGTGCAGGCTGGCGTGACCGACCTGATGCTCGTCAGCGGCGGCACGCACGCGGGCGAGTTCCTGCGGCTGCTCGGCAACGGGCGCGAGTTCGGGATCTCACGGCTCGAGTACGGCTACCAGGAGCGCCCGGGCGGCATCGCCGAGGCGCTCGGGCTGGCCGAGCACTTCGTGGGCGGCGACCGCATGGTCGTGATGCTGGCCGACAACGTGCTCGAATACCGGTTCGGAAAGTCGGTCGAGCGCTTCTGCGCGCAGGAGAAGGGCGCTCGCGTTTTACTGGCGCACGAGAGCGACCCCGAGCATCTGCGCCACCTCGGCGTTCCCGAGCTCGACGGCGACGATCGCATCGTGCGCATCGTCGAGAAGCCGCAGGATCCGCCCAGCGACCTGGTCGTGACCGGGGTCTACTTCTACGACTCCGACGTCTTCGAGGTGATCCCCAAGCTGGAGCCCTCCGGGCGCGGTGAACTCGAGATCACCGACGTGAACAACTGGTACGTCGATCAGGGCGTGATGGAGTACGACCTGATCGAGGGCTTCTGGGGCGATGCCGGCGAGTCGATCGACGCCTACTACGCGGTCAACGACTTCGTGCGCAAGAACGGAGCCAACAAGTGACCGAGAGAACTCTTCTCGGAATGAAGACCCGCCGGCTGGGTGCGATCGGTGGATGCGATGCTAGGACGCAGCGCCTCGGTCGTAGCCTAAGCTACGGGCGAGGCCGAGGACAACGCAGCGCGCCTCCGAGCGCGGCCAGACGGTGGAGTGCTTCGTTTTGAGACGAGTTCCTGACACGGCGAGCCGGTTGCTGACGGGGATGCAGCTCGTTCCGCTGCGGCGCTTCGCCGACGAGCGCGGCTGGTTCTGCGAGATTCGGCGCGACAGCCTCGTGCCGCGGCCAACGCAGCAGACGAACGTCTCTTTCTCTCGCAGGGGCGTCATCCGCGGCCTCCACTACCACGAGCGCGGGCAGGACGACCTCTTCGTTTGCCTTCAGGGCATGGCGCGTGTGATCGTGCTCGATCGTGAGACGGACGAGGCCTTCTCGCTCGACATCGGCGACGAGAACCCGGTCGCCGTCTGGGTGCCTGGGCATCACGCGCACGGATTCGAGGCGTTGACCGACCTCATCTTCTGTTACCACGTCACCGAGGAGTACGACCCGAACGACCCCGACGAGCAGGGCATCTCCTGGGCCGATTCTCGAGTCAAGCACTTGTGGAGCACGCAAGCACCGATCCTGTCGCCGCGCGACCTCGACGCGTCCTGATCACCGGCTCGGCCGGGCAGCTAGGCCGTGTGCTGGCCGAGGTGTTCGCGGACGGCGAGGTGACCGGGGTCGATCTGGGCGAATGGGACGTCGCAGGTCCGGCGCCGCCCTGGCTGAAAGCGCCTGATCTCTCTCTGCACGCCGCCGCCTGGACCGATGTGGACGGCGCCGAGGCCGATCCGGCCGGCGCCGAGCGAGCGAACGTCGGCGGGACTCGAAACGTCGCCGCGCTGGGAGCTCCGCTCGTCTACTACTCGAGCGATTACGTCTTCAGCGGCGAGAAGCGCGAGCCCTACCTCGAATCCGACCCGACCGGTCCGCTCTCTGTCTACGGGCGCACCAAGCTCGCAGGCGAGCAGGCCGCCGGCGAGCGGGCCTGGATCGTTCGCAGCTCCTGGCTGTTCGGCGCCACCGGGAACA
>JBEKJI010000037.1:0-19382 GCA_050011315.1 Gaiellaceae bacterium | reverse complement strand
GCGCCGGATGAGTGCGAGATCGTGGTTCGAGGCTAGGACGCAGGGCGCATTCGTATCGGACGTAGATACGGATGCGCCCGAGGACAACGTCCTCGGGCCGCGAGATCGTGCTCAGCCGGTGTCTCTCTGTTTCCAGCCGAGCTCCGAAAAGCAGCGTCGCGTTCGTAGCCGGAGGCTACGGGCGCGACCGAGGACAACGCATCGCGCCGCCGAGCGCGGCCAGGCGATGGAGTGCTTCGTTTCGAGACGAGTTCCAAAGACCGGACGGGCCGTGAAGGCGCACTGGTAGTGCGGCGAACGGTCTGGGCGGACACTGGCGCCGCGGGGCGGCCGCTTCGGGCGTGTAGATCTGGCGGGGTAGGCCTTAAGTGCCCTCGGGTAAAAGCGACTCGTCCAGCACCGCCACATAGGGAAGGTTGCGGTAGCGCTCGGCGAAATCGAGCCCGTAGCCGACGACGAAGCGGTCGGGAAGCTCGAAGCCGACGTAGCGGACGTGTTTGCGAACCTGGCGCGCCGACTCCTTCACGAACAGCGCGCAGACCTCGAGCGAAGCGGGAGCGCGGGAGCGCAAGTTACGGATCAAGTAGGAGAGAGTCAGCCCCGAGTCGATGATGTCCTCGACGATCAGGACGTGGCGCTCCTCGATGTTGATGTCCAGGTCTTTGAGGATGCGCACGACGCCGGAGGAGTCGCTGGCCGAGCCATAGCTGGATATGGCCATGAAGTCGACCTCGCAGGGAAGCGGCAGCTCGCGCATCAGGTCGGCCATGAAGAAGACGGCGCCCTTGAGCACTCCGACCAGGAGCAGGTCGCGCCCTTCGTAGTCGGAGGCGATCTCGCGACCCAGCTCGGCGACGCGGTTGTGCAGCTCTTCCTCGGCGACGAGAATCTCGCCCAACCCGCGCTCGAGTCCCGCGCCGGTCATACCTCTTCCTCCCTGGTCGCGCGCACGGCACTCTCGTAGCCCGGCGCCGCGACGATTCCGGGCACGGCGACGACCTCGTCGCCCCTGGTCACGAGCGGCCAGGAGCGTCTCTGCGAGCGGGGAACCTTGGCGTCCACGAACACGTCCTGAATCTTCTTCTTCCGTCCGGCCAGGCGATCGCCCGGCTTGAAGCAGCGTACCTGCAATCCGTCCAGCTCGGATTCGAGAGTCCAGGGGCCGAAACGAACCCTCCCGATGAGCGGAAGCGGCCCCTGCTCGAGATAGACACGGTCGTATTCGCGCACCGCCTTGATGGCGGGACCGAGATCGACCGATCTCGACCCCTCGCTCGAGGCCAGCAGCTCGAGCAGCGCCCGCTCCAGGCCGCGCGGCAGGCGCGGCCGCTCGCGTCCGAGAGCGAGAATGTTCTCCTCGGCGGCCGGATGAAGTCGGCGCAGCGCCGGCAGGATCTCGCCGCGGATGAGACCCCTGATCGTGTCGGGGTTGCTCGAGTCGCTGCGGAAGGGAAGGCTCTCGGCGCGGCAGTACGCCTCTGTCTCCGTCCTCCAGAGCGAGAGGAGAGGGCGCACCACGCCGTCCTCGCGCTTTACCTTG
Organism: Gaiellaceae bacterium; assembly: GCA_050011315.1. GTDB lineage: Bacteria > Actinomycetota > Thermoleophilia > Gaiellales > Gaiellaceae > Fen-549. The sequence goes on along the minus strand of JBEKJI010000037.1, from coordinate 17,842 downwards.
ATCCCGCGCGTGCTACCGCTCGAGACGAGCCGGTAGAGAATCGTCTCGACCTGATCGGAGGCGGTGTGGCCGGTCGCGCGCAGGCGATCCCGCTGGAACGAGTAGCGGAGCTCGCGCAGCTCGGCTTCGCTCATCCCGGGCTCGCCGGCCTCTACCACCTCGGCGCCGAGCATGTCGCGGCAGAAGCGGGCGTCCGCCTCCGACTCCTCGCCGCGCTGGCGGTGGTTCACGTGCAGGGCGCTGACCCGGTAGCCGAGCGCCCCCAGCGAGTGCCAGAGACAGGTCGAGTCGGCGCCGCCCGAGACCAGGCAGCAGACCTCGCCGCCGGGCTCGATCAGCTCGTTTCGGCGGATCCAGTCCTCGACTCGCTCGCGGATGCGGGCGCTTTCGCTTTCCATACCGGAATTGTCGCAGGCTCCAACTCGCCGCGGGCAGATCGAACCGTACCGCCCGGTGATTACCGGGCGGTACGTTCTCTTCTCGATCGGCGCCGCTCTAGCGCCTCCTTCTACGAGCTGCTCGCGCCGGCGTGCACAGTAGCCCGGGCTTCGGTCGCTACGGGATCGCGAAAGAGAAGCCCTCGTCTGCGAGAGCGAGGTTGACGGCGGTGACGACGGTCGTCGCGTTAACGACCCCGGTCACGACGTGCCGATAGCCGGTATCCACCTCCATCTTGCCCGTCGGACAACCACTCGCGCTCGAGTGCCACTCGACGACGGCCTGGTCTCCATCCGCGATGAATGAGGTGTCGTTGTCGTAATAGTCGGGCGTGACGACGAGAACGGTCGAGGCTGGATCGATCCCGGCCGCCGATGCGATGCAATAGACGCCGGTAACCGAATGGGTCACGGTCGCGTTCTTGCTTCGGCTGAGCGTGCCATCAGCTGCGACAAGGCCGTAGGCTCGGGCCGTGCCGTCTGCCCCGGCCGCTCCGGTCGCTCCGGCCGCTCCGGTCGCTCCGGCCGCTCCGGTCGTTCCAGCAACGCCTTGCAATCCCTGCGCACCGGCGGGACCCGTTGGTCCCCTGGCACCCTTGAGCTGCTTGAGCACGCTCGGCTTGATCTGCTTGGTCGAGGTGATGATGTACTTGCCGGCGGCGACGCTCGTGCCGGTCATCGCCAGGAGCAGAGCGATGGAAGCGATGATCGTCGCCGGTGACCACCGCTGCGCGAAAAGACGTCTCATCTTGATATCTCCTTTCCAGCCGTAACCTTCGAGTGAGCTCACTGGGGAGCCGTATCCGAGTCGCCTGCGAGCGGCGAGTGCAGGCGGTAGTTATCAGGAGACTACGACACTTTTTGTAGCTGCTCCAGCGCGGATCTCGGAGCCAGCTCTCGAGCAGATCGAGCTATTCCACGTTGGCGGCGGCGCAGCGGTCATCGCTCGGGTAGCAGCAGGGAGCCCGCCCCTGCGGCGGGCTCCCTAGCCGGCGCTCCTGCTCGAGTCGATCGAGCCGGGGCGAGCGCTACGGCGTCCAGTGGTAGTTGGCGACAGCGATGGCAGCTAGCTGGACGTGGGTGGCCTGGAAAGATCCGTTGCCGCTCTGCTTCTCGCAGCGCAGCTCGACCGTGTACGGCCCGGGATAGATGTCCAGCGCGGCCGAGTTCGCGAGCACTGCGTAAGCGCTGGGGCCTACCGATGCATGTGACGAGGCCGCAATCACCTCATTGCTGGTGGCGTAGAACACGCGACATTCCGCGAGCAGGCCGAAGGTGTTGTCGGCGTTCCAAACGGTCGCGCCGTAGTTGAGGATGTAGTGCCCGGCCGGCAGAACGAAGCTCGTCGAGGCGATGCCGTTGGAGTCGATGCCGTTGGAGTAATCGAACCAGCCGTCGCTGGGGCCGGTCGCCCCGGTAGCGCCCGTTGCCCCGGTAGCGCCCGTCGCCCCGGTAGCGCCCGTCGCCCCGGTCGCGCCGGTGGCGCCCGTCAGCCCTTGCGGCCCGGTGTCGCCCCTTGGTCCCTGCGCGCCGACCTGACCGGGTGCGCTTTGACCCGCCGGCCCCTTGGCGCCTTTGAGTTGCTTGAGCACACTCGGCTTGATCTGCTTGGTCGAGGTGATCAGATAGTGGTTCGCAGCTAAAGCACCGCCGCCCATCCCGACGAATAGGACGATCAAGGCGATGATCATCGCCGGCGACCCCCGGTGACAAAGAAGTCGTTTCACAGTGGTATCTCCTTTCTAGTCGAGACCCTGAGTAAGCTTGTGGACAGAGCTCACTTGGCTTCGAGAACCCGGAGGTCAGCTTGACCTTTCCAGCTTTTCTGGCCGCGAGCTGGTGAAGCTCGTCTTGCTCAGGCGGGCTGAGAAACCGGCGGCGTGGGCGCTCGGGGCAGCGCCCGCAAGGGCGGATACGATCGACGTCGCGATGAGAAAAACGCCAAGCACGAGGGCTTGGCGGGTGAAGCCTGCGGCAAGCTTCATCTCGGCCTCCGGCAAGTGCCCCCAAACAAGCAGTGGAACTCGTAGCCTACAACGGTTTCACGGAGCTATCCAGCGCGGCGCCTGTAGCCAGACTTCGAGCAGATCGATCGCCCGCGCTAGCTCGTCGGCGCTGTACTCGAAGGGGCGCGCGTAGGGAACCGGCGCGTGCCGGGCCCGCGGCTCGCTACCCGCGATCGCCTCGCGCAGGTAGCTGACAGCCAGCCCGTGCGTGACCACGAAAATCGTCCGTTCCGGGCGAGCGAGCACGATCCGAAAGCCGCGCACGAACCGCGCCGTCGCCTCGGCCCGGCTCTCGCCGTTCCCGGGCGACCTTTCCTCGGGCTCGTTCTCGTGTGCCCAGGTGGTGTAGAAATCGAGCCGTCCGCCCTCGAAGGCGCCGACCCTGATGTCGTTCAGCTCGGCCAGCTCCAGCCAGGGCGGCTCGCGCCCGGCGAGAGCGATCCTGGCGGTCTGCTGCGTACGCGCGAACTCGCTGGTCACGTAGAGATCGATCTCGCGCCCGGCCAGCGAGCGGCCGAGCGCCCGCGCTTCCTCCTCGCCGCGCTCGGTGAGCGGACAATCGCCACTTCCCGGATCGCCGTTGACGATGCCTCGAGCCGAGCAATCGCTCTCGGCGTGGCGGGCGAGAATCAACGTCTCCACGGAACAGACGCTAGCGCAAGGCCGGCAACGGATCGACCGCAGCGCCCCGCAAACGCAGCTCGAAGTGGAGATGGGGACCGGTCACCGCTCCGGTCGCCCCGGACAGGCCGACCTGCCCACCCGTCTCGATCTGCTCGCCGACGACGACGTCGATGCGGGAGAGATGAGCGTAGAGGCTATGCAGACCGCCGTCGTGGGCGACCTCAACGAGCAGCCCGTAACCTGCGCCCGGGCCGGCGAACACCACAGTTCCCTCGGCCGCGACTTTCACCGGAGTACCAGGACGTACCGCCAGGTCGATCCCCGGGTGAAAGCCTTTGCCGCGAGGACCGAAAGAGCTCGAGATGGCTGCAACTACGGGCCAGTCGAGCACACCCGCGGGCGCCTGCGGTGGCGGTTTCGCCAGCGCGGCCAGCGTCCGCAGCCCGGCTATTCCACTCACGGCCAGACCGGCGAAACGCTGAAACCGGCGCAACGCCGCAACCGTGTGCTCGCCCATCTTCCCGTCGAAGTTCGAGCAGGGAAAACCTTGCTCGGAAAGCAGGAACTGAAGCTCGGCGACGTCGGCGCCAACGAGCCCGCGCCGCAGCGTCCGCGCACCGAGCGCAGGCCCGTACAGGCGACCGAGCAGCGGCCGCGTCCGCGGTCCGACGATGCCGTCGGGCACAAGCCCGGCCGCTCGCTGAAGACGCTTGACGGCTTTGAGCGTTCTGGGTGTCATCAGGCCGTTCACGTCGCCCCGGTAGACCCCTCGATTCCAGAGCGCGGTCTGCAACGCCGCAACCTCCGGGCTCGACCCTCTGTATGCCGGGCTCGAAGACGCGGGCGCAGAGCTCGAAACCGCGAGCACGACCACGGCCGTAAACAGCGTCAGTGAGACCCCTCGCCGCATGGCCCGAAAGAGTTCGCAGCCACCACGCCGCCTCCTTTCTCCTCGAACCATTCCGAATCCGCCGTCGCCAAGGTCTCGCCGCGTAATCGCGAGATTTCCTGGCGTTCAGAGGACGATGCTGCGGAAGAAGCCGCTGGGCTTCATGCCGACCGATTCGTAGAGCCTGATCGCCGGCTCGTTCTCGGCTCGGACGAACAGGCAAACACAGGGCGTGCTCTCGAGCAGAAGCCGGCAAAGGTCTCGTAGCGCCCGGCGTGCATAGCCGCGCCTGCGCATCTCCGGATCGGTCCAGACCTGTTGAAGCTGCACCGCCGACGGAGTCCAGGCCGAGGCTTCGGCCTTGAACAGGATGCGCCCCTTTTCCTCCCAGAGCCAGGAGCGGCCGGCCGTGATCTGCACGCGCGTACGCCAGCGAAAGCCGTCGCGGTCGTGCTCGATCGGGTTCAGTCCCAACTCCTCCTCGTGCGCGGCGGCGCAGGGGGGAAGGAGTAGATCCAGGTCGGAGCTTCGAGCCGGGCGCAAGCCGCTCTCGCCGGGCTCGGGCGACTCGCAAAGCTCGTAGACGGGCTCCTTCGGGCTGTCGCGACGTGGAGGCGGAAGATGCCTGGCCGCCTCCTGCCAGAGCTCGTCGACCGCAGCTTCGGCCCCCACGATCATCCGTGCGCTGCTGGCAAGCGCCGGTTGTGCGAAAACTCCGCAGCCGAGCCCGGCAGGCCCGACGTTCATCCCGAAATGGCAGAGAGCCTGAATACCGCCGTTTCCGGGGACTGCGAGAAAGCGACCGAGCCCACGGCGAGCGATATCCTCGAGGAAGACGCGCTCGACCGGACTCTCGGCGCAGAAGGCGAGAACCTGACTGAGCGGCGGCGTACGCAGCTTCGCCACGTCTCTATCGTGCCAGAGGGAGTGGCGGGATCCACTAAGAGCCTATTTCGGTAGGAATGTGCGTCCGAGGTGATCAAGCCGCGGCGGGCGTGCAGGCCTAGTGGAATAGCTCTAAGGTTGCAGCGTGAACGCGGCATTTCGCCCTCCCACCGAGCCTCATGAGTGAGATCGTCTTCCTAGTCAATCCCGCCTCGGCAGGCGGCTCGACTGCGAAGCGCTGGCCCGAGATCGCGCACGAAGCGGCCAGCGCCGGCCTTGTCGGAGATGCACTCTTCTCGGAGCACCCCGGCCACCTGGGAGAGCTCGCCTCCGGCGCCGTCCGAGCGGGCGCCCGGCGGCTGGTGCTGGTGGGCGGAGACGGATCGATCAACGAGGTTGTGAACGGCCTCGGCAAACTCATCGACAAGGTCGAGCTGGCGCTGATCCCGCGCGGCACCGGCTCGGACTTCGTCCGCGAGTACGGAATACCCCACTCCGTGAGCGAGGCTGCGCGAATCGCGCTCGAAGGAGAGCTGCGCCCGGTCGATCTGGGCAAAGCCACCTTCCATGCCTGGGACGGCAGCAGGGCCAGTCAGTACTTCGCCAACGCCGCCGGAGCCGGCATCAGCGGGGCGATCGCTCGGCGCGTGAACGACGGAACAAAGGCGCTCGGCTCGCGGGGAAGCTACGCCTGGGCCGTCGTCGCGGTCTTCGCACGCTGGCGCAACTGCGACGTGCGCGTGCGCGTGGACGAGGAAGAGCGCGAGGGGAAGATGCACGAGGTGCTCGCGGCAATCGGCCGCTACCAGGCCGGCGGCATGAAGCTTTGCCCCGGGGCGATCCCCGACGACGGGCTCTTTGACGTGCTCATTCTCGGCGACCTGAGCAAGGCCGACCTCGCCGCCAATCTGCACAAGACCTACCGCGGTACGCATCTCTCGCATCCGAAGGTCGAGCTTCTGCACGGCAAGTCCGTTTCCGTCGAGGCGGACGATCCGCTCCCTATTCAGCTGGACGGCGAGCAGCCGGGAACGACCCCGGTGCAGTTCGAGTTGATTCCTGGCGCGCTACGCCTGCGAGTTCCGGCGCGCGATTAGCTTCCGCCCGGCGACTCGGGCTTGGCGGGAGCCTTGCGCGCCGCGGGCTTGGCCTGCTCCTTGCTCAACTTCTGCACGCGCTTCTCGAGCTCGGCGACGCGCTTCTCGAGCGCCTCCACGCCGCTGACTCGCTTCTGCAGCTCGTCGATACGAGCACGCATACCGTTCAGCGCATCGAGCAGCTTCTGCGCGGCCTGCGTCCCTGCGATCTTCTGCAGCGCTTCCTCGCCACGATCGGCGAGCTTGCTGACGATTTCAGGCGTACCCTGAGGCACCTTGGCATCTCCTCCTAGCTTCGGTCGTAAGCTCAACTTGCAGCGTAGCGAGCTTGGAACCATTGCGGAAGCGAATCATCCGCGGATTCGAGGCGCCGGCTCTCAGGAGGCGATCTCAACGGGAGTACCGAGCTCGACCCGAGAGAAGAGATGCTCGAGGTCGCGGGCGCCGAGGCGCACGCAGCCGTGCGACACGGCGCTGCCGATCGAACCCGGATCGTTTGTGCCGTGAATCGCCACCGGTCCGCCCTCCGGCCAGTAGGTCAGCTTCTCGGAGAAGGCCGACAGCGCGAGCGCGGCGGCGCCGTAGGGCCCGCCCGGATCGGTGACGCGGATGCGCTCGACGACGAAGAAGTGGCCGCGCGGCGTGGGCGTCGAGGGCGCTCCGACGGCCACAGGTGCGCGCAGCACCGGACGGCCGTTCTCGAGAAGAATCAGGCGGCGGCTGGAGAGATCGATCAGGACACGTGTGTGTACCTCGAAGAGCGTGATCGCCTGAGCGCGAACGTAGCCGCTCACGGTGCGAGAACCTCCGCGACCGGGCAGCCGAACCCGGTACCAGAGCGCGCGGCAATCGCCGGCCCGTACCTCCGCCAGTACCGACGCAACGGTGGGTACCGCCTTCCGACTCGAACTAGCGAAGCTCGCACGCCGCCGCTCGAAGGTCGCGAGCAGCGCGCCCCCGGGACGCCGGTAGACGTCCGCAGGGCTGCGGAAGAAAGCCGCGAAGCTGAGCCGGGGCGAATCGAGACGCGCCTCCCCGGCCCGGCAACGACGGACAGGCGGCATGGGCTTCGATGCCTGCCCGGACTCCGATCGCCCGCCGCCGTCGGGGAGGTAGGCCCAGGCGAGCCCGATCGCCGAGACGGCGGCAACAGCAAGAGAGAGAAGCAGCAACCGGCGCAGAGTGCTGATTGTAGGGCCTATCCCGTTAGGGATACGCGGTCGAAGGGGTTGAGCCGTGGATGCCAGGGGTCGGACGGGCCGTGAAGGCGCACTGGTAGTGCGACAAACGGTCTGGGCGGGCACTGGCGCCGCGGGGCGGCCGCTTCGGGCGTGTAGGCCTGGCTGGATAGGCCCATAGTTAGCTAGGAGCTCTAGGCGGCGGGCTTGAGCGGAATCGCGTCGGCGCTCTGCCGTGGTCTCGCGCCCGAGCCGCGCCTGAGATCGGCGACGAGCGAGGAGTAGCGCCAGTGCAGCTGACTGAACTCGATGAAGGCGCCGATGCGCTCACCGATCACGCGGACGGCGGAATCGATCGCGTGATCGGGTGCGAGCGGCTCACGTCGCTCCATTTCGATCACGCCGAGCGGAGTACCATCGCGGCCGGCCACCGTGAAGGCGCAGACACAACGTAGGCCGTCGGCCTCGAGTAGCGACGTCAGCGCCGGGTGCGCGATCGAGAGTGCGTCATCGCTCAGGAACTCCTTTCGCTCCACAAACACACGACCAGCCACCCCCTCGTTCAGCGACATCTGCAGCGACCTGATCTCCGTTTCGATGAAGCGACCCCTCCGCGTCGGTGCCCGGCGATGCGCAACCGCGAACAGCTTCCCGTTCTCGGGATCGAGCAGCCAGAAGGTTGCGACGTCGAACTCGAAGGCGTCGCAGAGGACGTCGAGCACGGAGTCTGCGACCTCGTCGATCTGCTCGGCGCCGGCAAGAGCGCGCACGATCGCGTCCTCGGCCGAGAAAGCTGCACGGGCTCCATCGAGAACGCCATAGAGCTGTGCCTTCGCCTGCTCGAGCTCCGCCTTCACGACGGCCAGCGCGTCAGCCTCGAGACGCGGCTCTTCGAGTCGAATCCGAGATGCTTTCGCAACGCCTTTCGAAAGTTCGCCAGTAGTAGCCGCGGTAGCCATTTTGATCGCTAGTCACATGATCGATCAGGCGCCGCGCGCGTCGATCCCCGTTTCGCGGTGCAAACAGTCACCGCAGCGAACCGTCTAAGAAGTAAAAAGATCGGAACAGCTCAACTGCCAGTCCGTTCCCGCCGATACAGTGATTAGTCTGGATAGAGCAATGAAGGCCTCGGTAAGAAAAAACCGGCACACACACAGGCAAGTAACGATTCGCGTCCTCGGTCAGCGCGAAGGCGTGCCCTACGAGGTCGAGCGGACGCTCTGCGTCGACTGCCACGAAGTAATCTCGGAACGACCGCTGCGACGCGCAGCAGCCTGAGAGCTCGTTCGCCACGAACGCGCTCGGTTGATCGGTCGCGACCTCCCTCGCGCTCGGACACTCCGAATCGCGCTGCCATCGCACACCGGTCATACATCCGAGGAGAGGCTGCGGGCTCTAGAGTTCTCGCGTGCCCCCATTCCACTTCTTCACCGAGATCACCGTCCGCTTCGCCGAGACGGACGCCGGCGGGATCGCCCATCACTCCGCTTACCTGGTCTGGTTCGAGGTCGCGCGAGTCGCCTACCTGACCGAGTACGCCGGTGGCTACCAGACGCTGCGCGACCAGGGAATCGAGTCGCCGGTCGTCGAGGTCAACGTGCGCTACTTCTCGCCGGCGCGCTTCGACGAGACGCTGCGCGTATATGCGCGCATCTCCGACCTCCGTGGCGCCCGCTTCCGCTGCCAGTACCTGGTCGAGCGCGACGGCGAGCGTCTGGCGGAAGGCTCGAGTCTGCACGCCCTGGTCGATTCGCGCACGTTTCGGCCGACACGGATGCCAGCATGGTTGAGCGACGCGATAAAGGAAGCCGAGTCGAGCCGGAAAGGACGAACCCGATGAACTGTCCCGCCTGTGGTCGCACGCTGACGACGATGACGGCCGGCCCGATATCGGTCGATGTCTGCTCCGGCGGCTGCGCCGGAATCTGGTTCGATCACTTCGAGTTGAAGAAGATCGACGAGCAGAGCGAATCGGCGGGAGCGGCGCTGCTCGAGATACCGCGCGACCCCTCCGTCTCGGTCAACCTCGAGCAGCGCCGGACCTGCCCCAAATGCGAGCCCGAGATGGTGATGATGCGCCACTTCACGAGCGTCGCCCGCAAGGTCACGATCGACGAGTGCCCGGGCTGCGGCGGCGTTTGGCTCGATACCGGCGAGCTGGCGGCGATCCGAAACGAGTTCCCGAGCGAGGAGGCTCGGCACGAAGCCGCAAAGAAGGCCTTCTCGGAGGCGTTCGACAGTCAGATCGCCGCCGAAGAGGCGAAGAGCGAAACCGAGCTCGAGCGCGCCCAGAAGTTCGCACATGCGCTCCGCTTCATCTGCCCGTCGACCTACCTGCCGGGCAAACAGGAAGGCGGCGCCTTCTAGACGATCGCTAGCCGGTCGTGGTCGTGTCGCCGTAGGGCGACGTCGTCGTGTCCACTCCGCCGGTCGTATCGCCGCTGGTATCGGTCGTCGTCGTGCCGGTCGTCGTCGTGCCGGTCTTGGGCTTCTTCCCGGGCTTCTTCTTGGTGCCGACTCGAACGACCTTAGGCGACGAGCGATAGCTCGAGTAGAAGGTGTCGTCGTAGAGCAGCTTGCCGTTGGCGCTGTAGACAAGCCGGTGCACACTCGTGGAGCTCGAGGATTCACCCGGATCGTCGACCACTTTCTTTCCGACGGGTAACTTCGGATCGGGGATCTTCTTCAGCGGCGGCGCGCCGTTGATGTGTAGCGGCGTCGCCTGGGATTCGACCCTGCGGTGCTGAGGAGTTCCATAGAGGGCGACGAGGAGCGTGTCCGAGCTGGCGAAGGTTCTGAGCAGCAACCAGTGGCCGGTGTCGTTGCGGAACTTGAGGTCGGTGCTGGGCCAGTTCACGGTGGCATCACGTCCGAGCGGGTAGTGGCTGATGTAGAGCGCGTGGTTCGTGCGCTCGACGATTCCGAGCCCGGCCTCGTAGGCCGCGTTGAACACGGTCGTCGACACCTGGCAGACGCCGCCTCCGAGCCCTTCGGAGAGCTCGCCGTTGATGATCACCGGCGCTGAGAGGAAGCCTTTCTTCGAGTTGCGCTCGCCGGTCGTCTGGTTGAACGAGAAGACCTTGCCCGGAGCGATGAACGTGTTGTCGATCAACTTGGCCACCAGCTCGACGTTGTGGATGCGGTTTGCGACGCCGCCGAAGGAGGTCTCGTAGTGGCCGACAATGCTCGTGATCCCCATCGCGTTCGCCTGCTCGGTCGATCGCTTCGGCGCCGTCTCCGTCATCACGACCGAAGCGGCCCGGTAGGCGGGATCCAGAGCGGCGCGCAGAATCGCGGCCGCTGTTCCTACCCGGTCGACCACGCGACCGGGATGCGAGGGAACGACGCGCACGCTCAGTCCCGAGGCCGAGAAAGTCGCGTCCTTGGCAGGCGTGTCCAGCTGTTTGGAGAGGAAGCTCAGGTAGGTGTTGGACTTGTCGCTGGCGATGCTCAGATTCCGCTGCCCGTCGTGCGGATACGCGAGCATCTTCTCGATCTGAGCGGGCGAGATCTGCCAGCGCACCGCCCCCAGATTGATCAGGATGGGCGCCGAGACCGCCGTCTGGATCTGCCCCATGACTCGAACCAGATCGGATCGGCGGACCTTGGGCACGGTCACTCTGACCGGCAGCGTCACGGGCTCGCGGGCGGACGAGCTCAGAGCACGGATGATCAGAAGAGCGGCCGCCTGGCGGTTCAGGGCCCGACCGCTGTGCCCGGATGCGATCGATGGCTTCGCGCCGTCGAGCACGATCGCCGGCTCGCGCGCCGGGTGATTGACCGATCGCGCTATCCGTGAGAGGAGCTGGTTGAGCGCCAGGGACGAATGTCTGACCGGCGGCGCCACGTCGACGCCGAAGAATCGCACCTCCAGACGCTTGAAACCTCGCAGTGGACCGAGTCCGTCACCGTCGTGGCGCGCGGTATCGATGGCTGAGCTCCAGTCGATCTGGACTCCGAGCTGAGCCGGCGCGATACTGAAGCGCTTTCCGTCGGCCCGGAACTCGACCGGCACCCAGGAGAGCTTGCTGGACGTCTGCTCGAGCTTGCGCTGGGCCTGAGCAGACGTGAGCCCGCCGACGTTCACTCCCGCTATCTCGACCCCGGCAGCGATGCGACCGGACGAGCCCGCGAAGCCGATCCCAACGAGGGCGATCAGGAACAGGGCGACCAGCGCCGGTGCGAGCAAGGCCAGCGAACGGCGCGAACGTCGTCGCCTGCGTCGGTGACGCGGAGCACTCGAAGACCGGTAGTTGTGCCTGGTTGAGTTCACGTTCGTGCGGGAGCGCGGCGCTTTTTGAGCTGGCAAGTCTATCTACGCAGTCGGGCGCCGTGAGCGCCACGGAGCGAGTCCGGGCGACCTCGTATAGATTCGTCGATTTACCATATTTCTTGCGCTAAGCTCGAAGTTATGACGGGGGCGGAGCTGCTCGGCAGAGCTGCGGAGCGAGCTGCTCTCGAGCATGTCCTCGAGCGCGCAAGCAGCCGACCCGCAGGACTTGTTCTCGATGGAGAGGCGGGCATCGGTAAAACGATGCTCTGGCGCGAGGGAATTGCGCTCGCGCGCGAGCGCGGTTTCCGGGTTCTGACGTGCGAGCCGATCCTGACCGAAACCCCACTGGCCTTCGCCGGACTCGGAGATCTCCTCGACGAGCTCCCGCTCGAGACTCTCAAGCAGCTTCCCCCGCCACAGCGCGGTGCTCTCGAGATCAGCCTTCTCCTCGTCGAGCCGACCGAGGGCGCGGTCGACCAGCACGCGGTTGCGCTAGCGGTCCTGGCCCTGATACGAACGATCGTGAGGACGACGCCGGTACTGATCGCGATCGACGACGTCCAGTGGCTCGACAGCTCCTCGACGCGAGTGCTTTCCTTCGTGCTCCGACGCGTCCACGACGGCCCTGTCGGCCTGCTCGCGACCCGCCGTAGCGACGACGGCCCGATGGAGGCGCTTCCGTTTGGTCTCGATCGCAACGACGAGCTCGCCGAGGCGATCGAGAGCCGCACCCTCGGGCCGCTCAGCCTCGGCGCAATCGGGCGACTGCTCAACCAGCGCACAGGCAAGCGCGTGCCAAGACCCCTGCTCAAGCAGCTTTACCGAGCAGTAAACGGCAATCCCTTCTACGCTCTCGAGCTCGCCCGTTCCGAGATCGAGCGAGCTCCGGTCGCGATAGGCCAGCCTATCCGCGTTCCCGAACACCTGAGCGCTCTCGTCTCCGACCGCCTTGCCGCGCTCCCGGCCGCCACGCAGGAAACGCTGCTGATCGCCGCGGCGCTGAGCGAGCCGACCGAGGGGCTGGTCCTGGCAGCGGGCGGCGATAGCCTGGACGAGGCGATCGAGGCTGGCGTAATCGAGGTTAAGAACGGCCGCATCCGCTTCTGCCACCCGCTTCACTCCTCTGTTCTGTACACACGTGCCGCGCCTGCACGCCGGCGAAAGCTGCATAAGCGTCTCGCCGAGATCGTCACCAACCCCGAGGAACGGCCGCGACATCTCGCGCTCGGCAGCGACAGGCCCAATGCCAAGGTAGCGGCCGATCTCGAAACGGCGGCCCATCGAGCGGCGTCCCGCGGAGCGCCCGACGCCGCCGCCGAGCTCTTCGAGCACTCGGCCCGGCTAACCCCACTCGATAACCTCGACGACATCCGTCGACGCCGCGTCGAGGCGATATCTCGCTCCTTCGAAGCCGGCGATCTCGAGCGCGCGCGAGCTCTCGGCGAAGAGATGCTGAGTGATCTCGGCGAGAGCTCCTGGCGCACCGATGTCCTCGTGCTGCTAGCCGATATGGTCGAGGACCAGCGTACGGCCGTCGATCTCTGTGGGAAGGCAATCGAGGCGGCGGGCGATGACGAATGCCGCCTGGCTAAGGCCTATCTCGCGCTGGCCAGGGCGCAGTCCATCCTCGGAGACTTCCCGGGCCACGTCGATGCCCAGCACAACGCGCTCGCCCACGCCGAGCGCGGCGGCAACCCTCGTATGCTCGTCGAAGCCCTCCAGGGCGTCGGCAACGTGACCGTGCTGGGTGGAGGCACCATCGACGAAGAGATCATGCAACGAGCTATCGAGATCGATCGTCAGGGAGTCGATCTGAAGGCATTCCACCGGCCTTCCTTCTGGTACGGCATGCAGCTCCAATGGATCGACGAGATCGAGCGTGCGCGTCCGTTCCTCGCCTCCGAGCTCGAGCGAGCTCTTAGCGAAGGTGATCTGATCGGTCACCTCCAGATCCTCTGCCCGTTGATCGAGACCGAAGTGCGAATTGGCAACTGGGACCTCGCGGAGCAGCTCGCGAACGAAGGACTCGAGCAGGCGCTCGACATCGGCCATGACTACGTCGTTCGCGCCGTCGCCTTCCAGCGTCTCCAGCTGTTGGTTCTGCGCGGTCAGGTCGAGGAATCGCGGCGCGGTCTCGCCGACCAGATGGCGCAGACCGAGCGAGCGGGCAGCCGCGCCCAGACGCTCACGCTGATGTCCCTTTCGGGCTTCCTCGAGCTCTCGCTCGGCAATGGGCGAGAAGCCTGGCGCTGGTTGGAGCCCGCACTCGAGCTCCAGGACGAGCTCGGTCGCGACATCTCGGTTGGAATGCCGCTCTGCATCATCCGACCGAACGCGATCGAGACGCTCGTGGCGCTCGACGAGGTCGGTAGAGCCGAAGGTCTGCTAACAGATTTCGAGAGCCACGTCGAGCGCACGCGCCGTCCTAATGGTCTGGTTACCTCGGCCCGCAGTCGAGCGATCGTCGCCGCCGCCCAAGGCGATCTCGAGACCGCCGGGTCGGCGCTCGAGCGAGCGCTCGCCGCACATGAGTTCCTTCCCGATCCGTTCGAGCGCGGCCGCACGATGCTCGTGCTCGGAACCGTGGAGCGCCGGGCGAAGAGAAAGCGCGACGCCCACGAGGCGCTCAAGGAAGCACGCGAGATCTTCTCCGGGCTGGGCGCCCGTCTCTGGACGACGAAAGCCGAGACGGAGCTCGAGCGTATCGGTGGACGCCGCGACAGCGGCTCGGGCCTGACGCCGACGGAGCTGCAGGTCGTAGAGCTCGTTGCCGCCGGACGCTCGAACAAGGAGGTCGCAGCCCAGCTGTTCGTGAGCGTACGCACCGTCGAAGCCAGCCTCTCCAAGATCTTCCGCGAACTGGGCGTGGATTCGCGCACCGAGCTGGCGACCCGCTTTCCGTTCCGATCGGGGCCGGGCTCTCCCGTATAACGCGGGGCGACCTGAGAAGGAATCCTTTTCAGGCCGGCTCCCGGTGGCGTAAGCTCGAAGCATGTCGAGCGCCGAGCTTCTCGGCCGGAAAGATGAGCTCAGTGCAGTGGAACGCCTCTTCTCGGACGTTTCACGCACGCACGGTCCCGGAATCCTCATGCTCGAAGGCGAGGCTGGAATCGGCAAGACAAGCCTGTGGCTGTGCGGACTTCGGCGCGCCCGTGAGCTCGGCTTCACCGTTCTTCCCTGCCGGCCTTCACCGAACGAGACGCCGCTCGCCTTCTCGGCTCTCGGAGACGTGCTCGAGGAGCTGACCGAAGAGTTCCTTCCCCAGCTCCCGCCTCCGCAACGATACGCGCTCGAAGTCAGCCTGCTGCTGCGCGAGTCAGACGGCGGGACGCCCGACCAGCGGGCGGTCTCGCTGGCCGCGTTGAACCTACTCCGTACCGCCTCGGAGGAGACTCCGCTTCTGATCGCGATCGACGACGTACAGTGGCTCGATGCCTCCTCGGCACGCGTGCTCACCTTCGTCTTCCGCCGCATCGAGCACGATCGCTGCCGCGTACTCCTGGCCAGGCGCATCGAGCCTGAAGAGCTGCCCGCCTTCTCTATCGACCTCGAGCACGCGCCACGATTGGCCGAGACGCTCGAGCGCTACACGGTCGGTCCGATCGGTATGAGCGCACTCCAGCACCTCGTTCGCGAGCGTATCGGAACCCACCTGACGCGCCAGACCCTGGTCTCCATCTGCGAGGCCTCGGGCGGTAACCCTTTCTACGCGCTCGAGCTGGCACGTGCCCAGCTCGAGCGCGGTACGCTCGAGCCCGGCGAACCGCTACAGGTACCGGAGTCGCTTGGAGCGCTTGTACACAGTAGGCTGAGCGCTCTACCGCCGGCAACCCAGGAAACGCTCTTGATCGCTGCCGCGCTCTTCGAGCCTAACGTCGAGCAGGTGAGTAAGGCGGGCGGCGGCAGCCTAGCTAGAGCGATCGAGAACGGCGTGATCGAGATCGCGAACGAGCGTGTTCACTTCACGCACCCGCTCCACGCCTCGGTCATCTATTCGGAGGCGACGCCCGAGCACAGGCTTGGGCTTCACCGCCGCCTGATCGAGGTCGCGACCAGCGCCGAGGAGCGCGCACGCCACCTCGCACTCGGAAGCGACGAGCCCAGCGAGGACGTCGCGACCGAGCTCGACGGTGCGGCGCTCCAGTCAATCGCCCGGGGAGCCCCCGAAGCCGCTGCCGAGTTCTACGAGTATGCGGCGCGTCTCACACCGCCGGACCAGATCGATGAGATTCGCCGCCGCCGCATCCAGACCGCCGAGAACTACTACGTAGCGGGCGATCTCAACCGTGCGCGTACTCTCGCCAGAGCGATACTCGCCGATTTCCCGGAAGGACCGTGGCGCGCCGACGTGCTCGTGCTGCTCTCCGACTTGGTCGAGGATCTTCGCGAAGGAGCAGAGCTGTGCCGCCAGGCGGTCGAGGCCGCTCAGGGTGACGATCGCCGCCTGGCATTGGCCAATATCCGCCTTGGGGCGGCCTACGCCAGGCTGGCCGACCAGCCGGCCCAGCTCGACGCCCAGCGCGCGGCTCTCGAGCACGCGGAGCGGTCTGGCGATTCCCGTCTGATCGTGGAAGCCCTGCAGGGCGTGGTCAACGCGACCGTCCTCGGCGGTGGGGCGATCGACGAGGCAGCAATGGAGCGGGCGCTCGCCTTAGAAAGCGAGATCGGAGGTCTACCGGTCCGGCACAGCCCGCGTTTCTGGCTCGGTAGTCAGCTCCATTTGACAGACGAGCTCGATCGCGCACGACCGCTTCTCAATGCGGCTCTCGAGCGCTCCGTGCAAGACGGCGAGGTCACCGATCGGCTGCACATCCTACTTCCGCTCATCGACCTCGAGACTCGGGCCGGGAACTGGGACATCTCCGAGCGTCTGATCGCCGACGGACTCGAGCTGGCGTTTGACGTGGGACAGGAATACACGACCCGTTATCTGCGAGCTTTCCAGCTTCAGCTCGATGTCCTGCGCGGCGAGGTCGAGCGCGTGAAACCGGCTGTCGCGGAGCTCCTCGCCCAGGCCGAGAGGTCGTCGGATCGGCCGCAGGTTGTGCACCTCCTCTCGCTGGCGGGTTTTCTCGAACTTTCCGTCGGCGATCTCGAGGCTGCCTGGCAGCGGTTGGAACCGGCCGTCCCGCTTCAGAGCAACCTCGGACGGTCCTGGTGTTGCGGGTCGGTGATCAACTACTCCAACATCATTCCGAACGCGATCGAAGCGCTTGTCGCACTCGACCAGCTGAAGACGGCCGAACGCCTCCTGAAAACGTTGAAAGTGCAGATCGACTGCTCGACGCTTCCGAGCTGGGTGGTCACGAGCGCCCGCAGTCGCGCTCTCGTCGCCGCCGCCCGAGGCGACCTGAAAACCGCCGGGGAAGCACTTGCAGACGCACTCGAGGCACTCGAGCACCTGCCCGATCCCTTCGAGCGCGGCCGCACGATGCTGGTGCTCGGGACAGTGGAGAGGCGGAGAAAGCGGAAGCGAAACGCCCGCGAGGCGCTCGAGCAGGCGACCGCAATCTTCGACGGGCTGGGCGCGCGCCTGTGGGCGGAGAAGACTCGCCTGGAGCTCGGCGGTCTCGAGCTCACGCCGACCGAGCTCCAGATCGCCGAGCTCGTGGCCGAGGGCCGCTCGAACAAGGAGGTGGCCGCCCAGCTCTTCATGAGCGTGCGCACGGTCGAGGCCAACCTCTCCAAGATCTACCGCAGGCTGGGCATAGAGTCGCGCACCGAGCTTGCCGGCCGCCTCTCCTCGTCCGGCTCCGACTGACTTCTCGCTCGAGTTGGCCCTTTCGGAGAACCTCACAATCGAATAGGCTCCGAGTATGTCGAGCGCCGAGCTGCTCGGCCGCAAGGACGAGCTATCTGCGTTGGAGCGCCTTCTTGCCCCGGCCCCGAGAGGGTCAGGGATGCTCATGCTCGAAGGCACGGCCGGGATCGGTAAGACGACTCTCTGGCTGCGCGGCCTCGAGCGAGCGCACCGGCACGGCTTCCGCGTCCTTCCCTGCCGACCCTCTCCAACCGAGGCGCCGCTAGCCTTCTCCGCGCTTGGCGACGTGCTCGGCGAGCTGACCGAAGAGTTCCTACCCCAGCTCCCGCCGCCGCAGAGAAACGCGCTCGAGATCAGCCTCCTCTTGCGCGACGCCGAGGGCATAGTGCCCGACCAGCGAGCGGTATCGCTGGCCACCTTGACGCTGCTTCGAATCGCCTCGGAAGAGACTCCGCTCCTGATCGCGATCGACGACGTGCAGTGGCTCGACGCCTCCTCGGCCCGTGTGCTGGCCTTCGTCTTCCGCCGCATCGAGCACGACCGCTGCCGCGTGCTGCTGGCGAGGAGGATCGAGGAGGACGCCGCAACCGGAGTTCCGCTCGATCCCGATTTCGCTCCACGCCTTCTAGAGACGCTCGAGCGTCTGACGATCGGACCGCTCAGCCTCGGTGCGATCCAGAGCCTGATCCGCG
>JBEKJI010000036.1:0-19876 GCA_050011315.1 Gaiellaceae bacterium | reverse complement strand
GAGCAAGCGCAGGGTCGCCGTCCGCCGCGACCGGAAGGCCTCCAACTACCTCGCTTTCCTGCACCTGGCGATGATCTTGATCCTGGCGACGTTATTTTGAGGCGATCTCCTGACACCGGGTGCTCGAAAACGCCCAGAAACTCCTGCTCAGACGCTTTACCACGGCGTCTCGATCCTCCCCGGTGTCAGACACCGTTTGGTGTCAAGGGGTGATTGCGCCGGAAGCGTGATTTTTCATCCCCAGGCGTGGAAGGGCGTTCTGCCGTGCCGAGCGAAGCGCCGGACGGTCTATGCTCGTAGCTGCGCCGGGGTGGCGGAACGGGTAGACGCGCCCGACTTAAAATCGGGTGTCTTCGGACGTGAGGGTTCAAGTCCCTCCCCCGGCACAACGAGAGCTTGGGACGCGGAATCGTGCCGCGTCCGGGCCACGGATCGCTCGCCGCGATCAGTCGTACGGCCGGCGCCTCATCCGAGATCTCGGCCAGAACCTGCAGCCGCCGGTAGAAGCCGCGTGTTTCATGTTGCCGACTCGGCTCGAGGCCTTGATTCTAATCCCTAGCATCGCTACCCTTCTGGATATCAGAAAGCCAAAGGAGAAGGCGATGAATGAGAAGCGAGAAAGCGCTCGGCGCGGAAAGACCACGTGGTGGCGTGTGGCCTTCGTCGCTCTCGGCGTTGCGCTCGTCGTCGGGGTTTCGATCGCGGGGGCGGCGACGACGAACTACTGGGGCTATGGCAACCTGACGGCGAGCAACCCGGCCGCGGGAACCTGCCCGGGCGCGGCCGCGGGGATCGCCTGCAGCGGCTGGGCGAATTGGGACTACTCCCAGGTCGGCTGGAACTCGGGACGAAGCGCCTTCGCCTTCGGCTTCATCTGCCAGTCGGACGGCCTCTTCTGGGGGACTCTGTTCGGCGGCTCGGAGTCTTTCGGCACCTACACCGAGCTCTGGTCGAGGTGGTGCCCGAGTCATTACAACAAGGTCGCAGTGGCTCATATGAGCGGGGGCGGAGGAACGTACAACTACCTCCAGGGCCGCGGGCTCATCTACTAGGACGGTTTGGGAGATGACGATGAAACGAACCAGGTTCCTGCTCGTCGGAGTAGGCGTCGCGCTTACCGTCGCCGCTGGAGCAACGATAACCGCATTTGCCGGGACCTCCACCGAGACAACCGCCGGCCTCATGATCAGCTCCGGCGTCCCGGTCGAGCGAAGCTCTTTCTCGGCTCAGGATCAGTGGTTGCTCGGCAATATCGGTGAGACCGGCGCCATTACGAAGATCGGAGTGCGTGAGGGAGTCTCGTTTTACGAGGGGACCAACGAGGACGGCGGGCAATGCTTCATGACCGGGTCCGGTCGCGACGGCGGCGGTCTCTCCGGAGGCTGCTTAAAGGGCGCGGCCCAGCTCGAGCAACCTCTCGTGGACATGTCGGGCGTCTGTGTGGATCCTGCGAGCGGAGACTGGCGGCTGGCCAGGATCGAGGGAATCGCAGCCGATGGGATCAGCGCCGTCGGCGTGGTAGATGCGGAGGACGCTCTACACACGACCCCGGTCGTGGGGAATGTCTACAGGATGGCTTCCAGCGACATCCCAACGGGTTCGCGTTGTCCTGGCTTCGAAGCCCAGGCCATCGTCGCACTCGATGAGAAAGGCTCGGTGGTTTTCACCAAGTCGCTCGGCGCCAGTTGACCGGGGCTACGTGAGCGCCGAACACCGAGCGTGTTTGGCGTATCGCGTTGCGTTGGTTACCATTGACAGATGGGCGGCGAAGCTCTCAAGGGTCACCTCGACCTGCTCCTACTGACCAGTATCGAAGCCGGAGCGAGGCACGGTTACGCGATCGCCGAGGAGCTGCGGAGCGCGAGCTTCGGAGCTTTCGATCTCCCGGACGGCACGATCTACCCCGCTTTGCACCGGCTCAGCGAGGCCGGTCTCCTCACCAGTGAATGGAGCGAAGGCGGGCGGCGGCCGCGGCGTTTGTACACGCTCACCGCGAAAGGACGTAAGGCGCTCGAGCGCCAGCGAACGAGCTGGGAGGACTTCGAGCGCGGCGTTCGCGGTGTGCTCGCGCTTAGGCCGGGACGATGAGCGAACCGCAAGAGCTGAGCGACTATCTGGCCGACATCGCAGGCGCGCTCAGCGGTCGAAGAAGCTACCGGCAGGAGATCGTCGCCGAGCTTCGCTCTCACCTGCTCGACGGGCTCGACAGCGCCCCGGCCGGTGCCGGCGCCGCGTCCAGTGTGATCGCCCGCTTCGGGCCGGTCGAGGAGATCGCGCACGGGTTCAACGCCCTGCTCAGGAAGAGACGCCTGCGCGTGCTGCGATCGGTGCTGGCGATCGCGCTCGTGTCAGCGGCCGGAGGCGCCACCGTCGCGCGGTCGCTGGGCTCGAACGACGATCCTCGCAGCTTCGCCTCGTTCGTCGGTGACCATCCGAGCATAGAGGTGATCCCGGGCAAGCCGAACGCCGTCACGTTCGTCCCGAAGACCCACAAGGTCGTCTCGTACTTCAAGCGCACCTGAGCCGCCGGAAGCGGTACCGGCACGCCGGCTCGATTGCCGTCCGCCGGCAGGACTACTCTGAGCGGTTCCCATGCTGCCCTACATCCTGATCGCACTGCTTCTCGTGCTCGTCTTCTCGATCGCCGCCCTGGCGGTCGTGCTCGCCTGGAAGCGAGGCCGAGGCGCCGAGCGCGAGCACGACCTCGACCGGCACCTACAGGCGCTCGCCGAGACGCTCGACCGCAGGCTCGGCGACCTCGACACCAAGGTCGACAGCAGGCTCCGGAACGCCTCCGAGGCGTCCAACAGAATCCACGAGCGACTGGGCAAGCTGGGCGAGGCGACAGTGCAGATGAACGAGCGGGTCAAGGATCTCGCCCGGCTCGAGCAGGCGCTCAAGCCGCCCAAGGCACGCGGCGGCTTCGGAGAGCTCCTGCTCGAGAACCTGCTCCGCGACGCCCTTCCGCCCTCGCACTACCAGCTCCAGTACGGCTTTCGCGGCGGCGAGCGGGTCGACGCGGTGATCCGGGTCGAGCGGCTGGTGCCGGTCGACGCCAAGTTCCCGCTCGACAACTTCCACCGTCTGGTCGAGGCGGCCGACGATAGCGAGCGCCAGGTGCACGAGAAGGCGTTCGGGCGCGACCTCAAGACCCACATCGATGCGATCGCGAGCAAGTACATCCGCCCCGCCGAGGGCACCTACGACTTCGCCTTCATGTACGTCCCCTCCGAGTCCGTCTACTACGAGCTCGTCTGTGGCAAGACAGGTGCGCTTTACACCTACGCCCTCTCCAAGCGCGTCTTCCCGGTCTCGCCGACCACCTTCAGCGCCTACCTGCAAGTGATCGTGTTCGGCCTCAGAGGGCTGCAGGTCGAGAAGCACGCGCAGGAGGTAATGGCCTCGATCACGCAGTTACAGAAGGATTTCGGCCGCTTCAAGGAGGATTTCGATCTGGTCGGCACGCACCTCGGCCGGGCCCAGTCGAAGTTCGGCGAGGCGGAGAAGCGGCTCGATCGGTTCGAAGGCAGGCTCGAGCAATCGACCGAGCACGGAGAGATCGAGGCGACCGTGGACGCGAGCGCAATCATCGAGCAGGCGCTACCGCTCGAGCTCGACTCGGTCCCGTTCCCGTAACCTCCGCGAGCGCACGTTCCGGCGCCGTTCGCCTCTTTTCTCCCCGGGGTCAGATCTTGCATTCGTTCACCTGATGAATTGCAAGATCTGACCCCAAGGGCGCGTTACCGGCGCGGTGCGGGAACGAACTAGTCTTCCGCAGCGTTGAATAGTCTGTAGGACTTTGAACGTGTTTCCTGATCGAGCTCCCTCGCGCCGCAGCACCGGCGCCGTAGAGCGCTCTTTTCGGGCTATGTTCTCTGACGGCGAAGAGGAGAAACGGTGAGCGAGAAAGACGTTCGGAACGTGATCGTCATCGGTGGTGGCCCGGCGGGGTACACGGCGGGTCTCTACGCGGCGCGGGCGATGCTCGAGCCGCTTGTGATCGAGGGCGTTTCCTGGGGCGGGCAGCTGATGATCACGAGCGAGGTCGAGAACTTTCCCGGCTACCCGGAGGGAGTGCTGGGCCCGCAGATGATGAGCGACCTGCGCATTCAGGCCGAGCGCTTCGGCACCGATTTCGTCACCGACGACGTCGTCGGCGTCGATCTCTCCGAGCGTCCCTTCCGCGTCTCGACCGGCGACGAGGAGTTCCTCGCCAAGACACTGATCGTCGCCACCGGCGCCCATGCGCGCCAGCTCGGTCTCGCTTCGGAGCTGGCTCTGCGGGGTAAGGGGGTCTCCTACTGCGCCGTCTGCGACGCCGCCTTCTTCCGCGGAGCCGACGTGGTCGTGGTCGGCGGCGGCGGCCAGGCGATGGAGGACGCCCTCTTCCTCACTCGCTTCGCCAACAAGGTCACGCTCGTACACCGCCGCGACGAGTTCCGCGCCGAGCCGATCATGCTCGCGCGCGCCAAGGCAAACGAGAAGATCGAAATCCTGACCTGCGCGGTCGCCGAGGAGGTGCTCGGAGTCGAAGGCGGTCGCGTCACCGGCGTTCGCCTGCGCAACACCAACAACGGCGATACGAGTGAGCTCGAGATCAGCGGCTTCTTCGTAGCCATCGGCCACGAGCCGAACACGGCGCTCTTCCTCGACTGGCTCGACCACGACGAGGCGGGCTACCTGATCACCAAGCCGCGCTCGACCGCCACCAACGTGCCCGGCGTCTTCGCCGCCGGCGACGTCCAGGATCCCGTCTTCCGCCAGGCGATCACCGCCGCCGGCTCGGGCTGTATGGCCTCGCTCGAGGCCGAGCGCATGCTCGCCGCCGAAGAACACGAGCAATTGCCCACCGCCTGACGATCGAGACCCGTCCGAAGTACTCTTTGCCGGGATGAGCGTCGAGAAGGTTCTACGCCAGACCTGGGAGCTCTACACGAGGTTCTTCCTCCGCTTCGTGCTGACCGCTGCGATCGTCTTCTCGGTGCTCGAGCTCTTCTCGGCTCTGTCGGAGTCGTCGTTTCACTCCAGACACTGGGCGGCCGCGGTTCTCTGGGGAGTCGCCACCGTCCTGATCTGGATCGTCGGAACGTTCTGGTTGCAGGGCGCGCTGGTCGAGGTGGTTCAGGACGTACGAGACGGCCACGCCGACCTCTCGATCGAAGAGCTCTACGCCCGCGTGCGCCCACTCCTGCCGGCGCTGATCGCCGCCGGATTCGCGGCCACGATCGGTGTCGTCTTCGGGCTGGTGTTGCTGGTCGTGCCCGGGCTCGTGCTGCTGACACGCTGGATCCTGATCGTGCCGGTGATCGTGCTCGAAAAGAAGTCGGCAGGAGATGCATTCGACCGCTCCTGGGAGCTCGTCAAGGGCTCGAGCTGGCCGGTCTTCGGCCTGATCTTACTGACGATGGTCGCTCTGGCCGTGGGGTCGTCGCTGGCCAGCATTCTCCTCTTCCCCCTCTCCGCCCTGCCTCTTTTCCTGGCGACATGGATCGTCGGCACGATCACGAGCAGCCTGATCGCGCCGCTGGTCGCACTCTCGTGGACGCTCACCTACTTCGAGCTGGCACGCGAGCAGGTGCGGCCGAGCGCCACGATGATGCCGCCCATTCAGATCTGACCGAGCCGGCGGCCCCGGGCTCCTAACCGCCGTTGCGCTGCTGCCAGGCCTCGATCATGGCGATGCGCTGCGCTTCCGTGGGATGGTTACCGAACAGAATCGAATCCCAGGCGGGCGGGTTCGGGTTCTCGTTCGTCGTACGCACGAAGCTTACGAACAGCTCCTTGCCGCCGTTCGGATCTCTGGTCGCCTGCAGCGCCTCCCAGTCGGCGGCGGCTTCGAGCCGGCGCGAGAAGGCGTTGTCGATCGGAAGCGTGACCATCGGGAACGCGACCCAGACGAACAGGAAGAGCGGCACCGCCAGCGGCACCGCCATCCCCCCGCGCCGCTTCGTGACGCGAGCGATCAGATAGGCGATCGGGAAGGCGAAGAGTGCGTACCAGCCGAGTCCCTTCCAGAGGTCCTTGTGCTTGTGATGTGCGAGCTCGTGCGCGACTACGAACTCGAGCTGGGGCTCGGAGAAGCGGCCGTCGAGCATCGTATCCCAGAGCGCGATCCGGCGGCTGGGGCCGAGCCCCATCGCCTCGGCGTTGGGGGCGGTCGTCTGCGTGCCGACGTTCTCGACCTTGAGCGGGATGTTGCCGACGCCCTCCTCCTTGGCAAGACGTTTCTCGGCCTGCACGAGCGCGTAGTGGTCGTTCATCGGCGCGAGGCCGCTCATATAGGGTTGAACGAAGGTGACGAGCAGCGCGATCCCGACGAAAACCGGAGCTCCGGCCAGCCACCAACGATCCTTGAGCAGGCGGGCGAAGCCCATCACGATCAGGATCGTCAGGCAAATGCCGAGGAACTCGGCCCCCAACCCGTACCAGGTGCCGATGACCCACTCGGTGTAACCGATCTTCTCGATCCCGTAGCGGCGGAGCCACCAGAGCTCGGCGATGTTGCTCGGCAGCGTCGCCATCCAGAGGATCGCCAGACCGAGCATCGCCAGCAGCATCCCGGTGCCGATCGGGCCCGCCGCCGACTCGCCAATAAAGCGGTGACCCCACTTGGCGTAAAGGGCGAGCACCACCAGTGGCAGCAGCAGCCCGGCGAGGCTGAACAAGTCGAGGATGAGAGAAAAGTGCTGGGCACGGTGCAGCTGGCTCGCGCTCACGAGCGAGCTCATGTCCACGTGTGGCAGCTTCAGGTTCGAGGGAACCGAGGTCTGCCAGAGAGCATGTGCCGCATATAGCCAGCCGCCTGCCAGGGCTCCGAAGACGAGTAGCCCCAGCAGGCGACGAGAGTTGGTTGTCACTTCTTGGCCGAAGCCTTCTTGGCCGGAGCCCCCTCGACGACCGGAGCTCCGAGCGAGATGCCCACGTACGGGCTAGAGCACGGGTAGGTTCCGGTGACGAGGAGGAGATAGGCGTAGATCTGCATCAGATAACGAATAGCGTTGGCTCCGAGGTCGCGGAAGCCGCGCGGCATCCGCCCCGTGATCAGCGCCACCCACCAGGCGAGCATGGTGACGAAGTACGTGGCGTACATCAACACTGCACCGACAATCAACGCCGGGTACACCAGAAGCACCCTGAAGAAGGTCTTGAGGCGGTTTTGCTTCTCCGGCGTCGTCGGAACCTCGAGCTCGATCGGGTAGCTACCCGGCTCGCCGGTGAAGCCCGGGAACGGGTTCGCGATCAAGAACACGTATGCGAAGACCGTCGTGGCGTAACGCAGCCAGGCAGCGATGAAGCGCTGGAAGGGCTTCGCCGGACGTCCGATGACCAGTGCGACTAGCCAGTTCAGGAGGGCGACGATATACACCACTATCGCCCAGAGATAGAGCCAGATGAAGTGCGGAAGAACTAGGAGACCGCGGAAGAAGACCGTGAGGCGCGAGCGCCGCAGGTCGTCCATGACGTGGAGTGTGATTGGATGCTCGTTCATGGCGGAGATTATGTGCAGATCGGCGGGCGGAAAGCCAGCAGAGCCGTAGTTCTGGTACCGATCGGCGACGGTCGGGAGTCGTGGCTCCGCTCAATCCGCGGTCGTCGCCGTCGATGCTCTGAGCGAGAGATTCGAGACTCGACCGCAGGCGCGCTCACCCGCGCCTACCCCGGTGCCGCTACACAGCGACGGCGCCCAGGGTTGATACTGCCGGAGAGGCGCCATGAACGACGAGAAGATCGAGAGACCCATTCCCGAGCCGCCTGCGGTACGAATGTCGGCCGAGGCCGTCTCGGAGATGTTGCGACGGGGTCAGGCGATCACCGACGAGGTGCGCGAGCGGGCGATCCACCTCGCGGAGCGCGGGCAGATGCTGCACCGTGTCGGTCAGCCCGCCTATCCGCGCGTGATCGGCACGGCGATCACCACCGGCCTGCAGCCCGACCTCCGCCATCCCTTCTTCGCCGACGTGCTCGAAGGCTTGAAGGAGCGCGCAGTGGCGAGCCGCTACGACCTGCTGCTCTTCTCCGGACACATCAGCGGCGATTTCACGGCCGAGTTCTCCTACGTTGCTCGCTGCCGCCGGCACAACATCGAGGGCGTCATCCTGATGGGCTTCGCGCGCACCGACCCGGAGCTCAGGCACCTGCTCGAGGAGGAGATCCCGACCGTGGCGATCGATCTCGATCTGGTCGGCGCGCGGGCCGGATATGTGATGTCTGACAACCTGGATGCAGCGGCGACCGTGGTTCAGTACCTGCGCACACTCGGCTACTCACGCATCGCCCACATCTCCGGGATCCCCTTCAGCCGCCCGGGCACCGACCGCGTGCTCGGCTACCGCTCCGGTCTCGAGCGCGAATACCTCCCCTTCCGCGAGGAGTACCTGGTCGAGGGCGACTTCTACGAGCCCACCGGCTACACGGGGATGGAGCAGCTGCTCGCACTCGAGGAACGCCCGGAGGCCGTCTTCTGCGCCAGCGACACGATGGCGCTGGGAGCGATCAGGGCGGCCCACGCCGCCGGCCTGCGCGTCCCCGACGACATCGCCGTTGTCGGCTTCGACGACGCCTCCTTCGCGAGCGTCATGGAGCCGGCGCTCACTACCGTGCGCCAAGACAAACCCGGGCTCGGAGCCGCGGCTTGCGAGGCACTGGTTCGCATCATCGACGGCACGACAAGTGGGCCGCCCGTCGTGGTCCTCCCCGTCGAGCTGATCGTGCGCGAATCTTGCGGCGCCACGCTGAAGGCGTCTCAGAACAGCTGACTCGGACGCAACGCCGCTACAATCCGAGCGCTTGTCTTTGCGGGGTCGTCTAATGGTAGGACGCCTGACTCTGGATCAGGAAGTTGGGGTTCGAGTCCCTGCCCCGCAGCCACGACTCGAGACGCGCGCGGACGCGATCTCGAACTACCGAGGGTTTCCCCCTAAAGTCCGGGCTCGAGACGCTCGATAACCAAGACCGGCGACGATCTTTCGAAAGGCGATCTCAATGCCCACGATTCGCGAACTGGCAGACCAAGCAGGCGTCTCGGTAATGACCGTGACGAGAGTTCTCGGCGGCGACGCCGCAATCGATCCAGGCACGCGTGAGCGCGTGCTTGCGCTCGTGCGCGAGCTCGAGGTGACGGCCGACATCTCGGCGGCCGGCGTCACCGACATGCCCTCACAGGTAATCGGCATCATCCTCGACACCTCCGGCCACGCCGACCTCAGGCACCCCGTCTTCGGCGATGTCCTCGACGGGCTCAAGGAGCGGATCACCGAGGGCGGCTACGACCTGCTCTTCTTCACCGGCGGCACTCCCTCCGGCAGCATCCGCACCTACGACTACCTCGAGCGCTGCCGCCGCCACCACGTAGATGGAATGATCCTGATGGGCGTCGGGCGCAGCTTCCCCGAGATCCAGAAGCTCGTCCGCTCCGAAGTCCCATGCGTCGGGGTCGAGCTCGATCTGACCGGGCCCAAGACCGGCTACGTTATGTCGGACAGCGTCGAGGGCGCCAAGATGGCGATCCGGCACCTGTACGAGCTGGGCCGGCGCAAGATCGCCACGATCACCGGCATGACCTATACACGCCCGGGCCGCGACCGTCTGACCGGTTACCGCGAGCAGATCGAGGAGCTGGGCCTCAGCCAGCACTCCGAGTATGTACAGGGCGGCGACTTCTACGAGCCGTCCGGCTTCACGGCCATGGAGCGGCTGATCGCCCTCGACGACCCGCCCGACGCGGTCTTCTGCGCCAGCGACATGATGGCGGTGGGCGCGATCGGAGCGGCCAAGGCCGGCGGCGTCAAGGTGCCCGACGACATCGCCATCGTCGGCTTTGACGATGCGCCGTTCGCGGCTTTGTTCAGCCCGGCCATCACCACCATCCGCCAAGACAAGATCGGGCTAGGGCATGCAGCGGGGGAACAGCTGATGGCGCTGATCGACGATCCCAAGACAACTCCGCCCAGGCTGATGCTGCCGGTCGAGCTGGTCGTCCGCGAATCGTCGGTCGGAAGCAAGAGCTAGGAACTCGTCTAGGAAGCGCCGAGTAGATCGTTCACGGTCTCGAGTAGCTCGTTCGGCGAGAACGGCTTGCCGATGAAGGCCCCATCCTTGGCGAGGCACAGGAGGTCGCCTGCAATGTCCTCTTCGCCGTAGCCGGACATGCAGATCAGCTTGAGGTCGTCGCGCTCCTCGAGCGCGCGCCGGCTCAGATCGAATCCACTGAGATCGCCGGGAAGCGTCAGGTCGGTGAGGAGGAGATCCGGCTCCTCCCTGCTAAGAATCTCGAGCCCCTCCTCGCCGCTGGCCGCTCCGAGAACCTGATAGCCCTCGTTCTCGAGCACGCGAGAGACGAGGCGTCTCACGACATCGTCGTCCTCGACCAGAACGATCGTCTTCGCAGCGCGCGCAGCCATGGGCTCCATACAGCATCCAAAGGTAGGGGGATAGACAAATGGTAACTCTTAAATAGAGATACGTCTACCTTGATTTCGACCAGCGTCTCGCACTCTCGGCCGGCCGCTCGCACGCCCGGGCGCGACCGGTCGCCCAGAGCCGCCTGACACCGCTGGCGGCACGATCCTCTCCGAGTTCGTGTTGGAAACACTGCCCTCTTCGGGCTCGCACCGCCAGCGGCGCCCCGAGAAAGCTAGAGGCACCGGGTTCGAATCCGCCTGGCTTGACCTAAGGTGCGACGTACGAACCCCTGAGCGCGGCTTCCGAGTTCGTATCCGCCACTGCCCACCTCGCGCCACTGGCTGGCTGCGGCTCCCGGCCGACGGAGCCGCTTGACGCCGCTAACCGCATGATTCCTCTCCGAGTCCGCGTTGGCCTTCGGGCTCCCGTTCGTGCTCCGGACGCCTACATCCCACCCTACGAAGGCCGGCTCTTCGTGGCGGCGAGCATCGATGTCTACGGACGATCCGCGGTTACCCAAGGCGCGTCGATTGAACCCGAGAACGAGCTCGTCCGAGCGGACGGCGTTACGGGAAACCGATAACGCTCACCGGGGTCGATCTGTTGAGCATCCAGCCGTTCCCGAGCTGGCCGCTGTAGTTCGAGCCCCAGCACTCGACCGCGCCGCCGGAGAGGAGGGCGCAGGTGTGGGCGCCGCCGGTGCTGATGGCGGTGGCGTTCGTGATGCCGCTGACCTGAACCGAGGTCGAGGTGGTAGTCGTCGTGCCGTCACCGAGCTCGCCGTCACCGCCATAGCCCCAGCACTTGACCGTGCCGCCGGAGAGGACAGCGCAGGTGTGACTGCTGCCGGTGTCGATGGCGGTGGCGGTCGTGATACCGGTGACTTGGACCGGGGTCGAGCTGGCGTCATACGTGCCGTTCCCGAGCTGGCCGCTCCAGTTGCCGCCCCAGCACTCGACCGCGCCGTCGGAGAGGCGAGCGCAGGTGTGGTAGTCACCGGCACTGATATGGGTGGCGTTCGTGATGTAGCTGACTGCGACCGGAGTCGAGCTGTAAGTCGTCGAGTTGTTACCGAGCTCGCCGTCGTGGTTGTAGCCCCAGCACTCGACCGTACCGCCGGCGATGAGGGCGCAGGTGTGGCCGCTGCCGGCGCTGATGGCGGTGGCGTTCGTAATGCCGCTGACTGCGACCGGAGTCGAGCTGCCGTCGCCCCAGCACGTGATCGTATGGTCGGAGAGGAGGGCGCAGGTGTGGCTACTACCGGCGCTGATCGCGGTGGCGTTCATTATGCCGCTGACTGCGACCGGGGTCGGGCTGTTAGCCGTCGAGCCGTTACCGAGCTCGCCGTCGTAATTGTAGCCCCAGCACTCGACCGTGCCGCCGGAGAGCAGGGCGCAGGTGTGGCTACCGCCGGCGCTGATCGCGGCAACGTTCGAGAGTGTGCCCACGCCACCAACTCCCTCGACCTGCACCGGAGTCGGGCTGTTAGTCGTCGTGCCGTTACCGAGCTCGCCGTCACCGCCAAAGCCCCAGCACTCGACCGTGCCGTCATTGAGGCGGGCACAGGTGTGTGAACCGCCGGCACTTACCTCGGCGACGCCCGAGATCCCGCTCACTGCGACCGGAGTCGAGCTGTACCCCTGCTCGCCGTTACCGAGCTGGCCATCATAGTTGTAGCCCCAGCACTTGACCGCGCCGCCGGAGAGGAAGGCGCAACTGTGGGAACCGCCGGCGCTGACCTGGGTGGCGCTCGTGATGCCGCTTACTGCGACTGGGGTCGAGCTGGCGTTCGTGGAGCCGTTGCCGAGCTCGCCGTCAAATCCATAGCCCCAGCACTTGACCGCGCCGCCGGAGAGGAGGGCGCAACTGTGGGAGCCGCCGGCGCTGACCTGGGTGGCGGTCGAGACACCGCTAACTAGGAGCGGGGTCGAGCTGTTGCCCCACGTACTGTTCCCGAGCTCTCCGTCACGGCCATAGCCCCAGCACTCGACCGTGCCGCCGGAGAGGAGGGCGCAGGTGTGGGACCAGCCGGCGCCGATGGCGGTGGCGTTCGTGATGCCGCTGACTGCGACCGGAATCGAGCTGCTGCCCCACGTACTGTTCCCGAGCTCTCCGGCACCGCCAAAGCCCCAGCACTCGACCGTGCCGCCGGAGAGCAGGGCGCAGGTGTGGTCGCCGCCGGCGCTGACGACAACGGCGTTCGTGATCCCGTTGACTTGGACCGGAGTCGAGCTATGGCCGCCAGACGTGCCGTCACCGAGCTCGCCGTCGTAGTTGTAGCCCCAGCACTTGACCGCGCCGCCGGAGAGGAGGGCGCAGGTGTGGTAGCCGCCGGCGCTGATGGCGACGGCATTCGTGATGCCGCTGACTGCGACCGGGGTCGGGCTGTTAGTCGTCGTGCCGTTCCCGAGCTCTCCGTCACCGTTGTAGCCCCAGCACTTGACCGTACCGCCGGAGAGCAGGGCGCAGGTGTGGTAGCCGCCGGCGCTGATGGCGACGGCGTTTGAGATCCCGCTCACTACGACCGGTGTCGAGCTTCCGTTATACGTGCCGTTCCCGAGCTGGCCGACCCAGTTCGCGCCCCAGCACTTGACCGCGCCTCCGGAGAGTAGGGCGCAACTGTGGGCGCCGCCGGCGCTGACCGCCGGGACGGTGGCCACAACCGCCGTCTGTGCCGAGGTCGCACTCGCGGAGCCGTAGGAGTTGGAAGCAGTCACAACGACGCGGATGGTCGAGCCGACGTCTGCACCGGCAAGCGTGTAGGAGCTCGCGGTGGCTCCCGAGATGTCGGCGCAACCACTCCCGGAGCTATCGCAGCGGCGCCACTGGTACGCGTAGGAGGTCGGCGAGTTGCTCCAGGAGCCGTTCGAGGCGCTAAGCGCTTGGCCCTGCGTGGCCGTGCCGGAGATCGAAGGCGAAGCGGTGTTCGCGGGCGGCAAGCCGGCCACTGCGGCTGTCTGACTCGAGGTCGCACTCGCGGAGCCGTGGGAGTTGGAAGCAGTCACAACGACGCGGATGGTCGAGCCGACGTCTGCGAAAACGAGGATGTAGGAGCCAGAGGCCGCGCCCGAGATGACGGAGCAGTTCGTACCGGAGCTGTCGCAGCGGCGCCACTGATAGGCATAGGAAGTTGGGGAATGACTCCAGGTTCCGCGCGAAGCGATAAGCGTCTGGCCCTGGGTGGTGGTGCCGGCAATGGTGGGCACAGAGGTGATCGCGGGCTTGCTCCCACCTGTCGAGCCGCTACCCGTAGGTCCCTTGATGACCTTGAAGCTGAGGAGCTTGCTCCCTCCGTCGGCGGAGAGCTTGAGCCGGTAGCTACCGACCTTGACCGGGTTTCCGGCGAAGACCTGCTTGACGGTCATCGATTTGGAGCCCTTGAAGCTTCCTATCTTTATGACGCTCTTGACCGCCTGCCACCTGGAGCCCTTCTTGAAGGTGAGCAGGTAGGAGAAGCTCTTGCTCGTAGCCGAGAAGCTGTAAATGAGCTTGACCTTGCCGGCCTGGGCCGGCGTGAAGCTCGTCTTCGTTAGGTGAGCGGAGATCTTCGCTGTTGAGGCTTTGCTCGAGGCAGCGCCTGCAAGGCTGGAGGTGGCGACAAGCACCAGGGCACACAGGATGGAGCTAGCTATGAGACGGGTCACGCTTCGGTGATTAAGGGAGACCATCGGCGTAACCGGCGACAAGCGGGCCACTTTCCTACCTCCGCAGGCGAGCTCTGTAGGACGAGCGTGTTGACAGGGGGATACGGTCGGACTCTAACCAGTCTT
This sequence comes from Gaiellaceae bacterium, assembly GCA_050011315.1. Lineage (GTDB taxonomy): Bacteria > Actinomycetota > Thermoleophilia > Gaiellales > Gaiellaceae > Fen-549. The sequence goes on along the minus strand of JBEKJI010000036.1, from coordinate 5,705 downwards.
GACCGCGGAAACAAGCTCTCGCTATAAGATCTCAAGCGGGAGCGGTCAGGCCCGACGGTATTGCCTCTACCGAGTACCGAAGATATATACGTCTTTCCAAGAATGGCGTCCGGCTTGCCGTTACCGAGGCACCGTCTCAGAGAGCGGGTCGTCTTCCTCTCGCTCTGCGAGCATTCTCGCTGTCACGCGGGTAGCCGCACTCCATGCGCCCTGATCCGGTAGTAACCGCGCCGGAACTGCTCGAAGCGCGCTTCGGAGCCTTCGGCGTAGGCGGCCAGCGCTGCTTTAGCCGAGGTCCAACGAAGCGGCTCGCCCGCGAGTTGCTCTGCAGCCGCGTGGATCTCGCGTGCCCGCATCGGTTCCTCGGCCAGCTCGAGTACCAGCGTCACGGTCTCAAGTACTGAGCTCACCTTGGTGGGAGCAGGGCGAGGTTTACGAGGACTGGCCAAAGCTTTACGGAGTAACTCGTCGTGGAGAGCGCCTTTCCGAGAGAGCTCAACTCCGGCTCGAGGGTTTGAACGTGCCCCGTTTAGCTCCAAAAAGGTTTGAACGTGCTCCGCTGTCTATGGACAGCGGGCGTGAGGAGAGGTCGCTACACTGACGCTTCCGCAAGGCGCATTCGTATAGAGGCCTAGGACACCGCCCTCTCATCTCGCACTCTCGGCCGGCCGCTCGTACGCCCGGGCGCGACCGGTCGCCCGAGCGGCCTGACACCGCTGGCGGCACGATCCTCTCCGAGTCCGTGTTGTTAACACTGTTCTCTCCGGGCTCGCACCGCCAGCGGCGCCCCGAGAGCACGAGAAGCGCCGAATTTGATGCGGCCTGTTTGAACACCACAGCGGCAAGGAGTGGTCGCTACACTGACGCTTCCGCAAGGCGCATTCGTCTAGAGGCCTAGGACACCGCCCTCTCACGGCGGCGGCACGGGTTCGAATCCCGTATGCGCCTTTCTCAACGCTCTGGAACGACGCTGGACTGCAGGATGCTTCGGATGCGTAGCTTGTCCGTACGGGTGTACTGTCCTGCGCTCCGCATCTTTCGCCTCCTTTGCCAGCGCCGCCCCAGAGCGCCGAGAAGCACTTCTTTGATGAGAAACGCGCAGCGTCGCCCGTATCGCCCGTAGATGCGTTCTGTTTCTTACATGGCGCTCATCGGCATCGTCGCGTCTCCCACGTGCGTTGTGTCGATGCGCGAGTGATTCATCAGCGCCTGGAGCGACTCCAGCGCCCCGTCGAATTGCGACTGCGTTCAGTCAAGCAAAGAAAAGGCGGCTATGACTTCGTCTTGTGCCTTTTTCGTCGTCTGCTGAGCGTCCTCGCTCCTGCCCAGATCCCGGAGCGATTGGCAGCTCTCAAGGCTCGCTACTAAATCCCGATCTTCGCTTTCGATCGAGGCGAGCACCGCCCCGAGCCACGCGCGGGAGGTTTGGCTGAACAGTGCATTGCGCCCGTTATTGATGCAGTTCTCACCAGCTCGAACAACAAGCTCCGCAAGCAGCACGAGACGGTCACCCAATACCGCTCGGCGCTGATCAATCCACATGCGGCGCGTGATGCGGACAGATAGAAGCGCCGCGACAGCAGCAGTCGCAGCAAAGAAGATCGCTAACACCGACGCGATGTCCACGACTCACTGATAGCGCGAGTGCCGGACGTTGTTACCGGCGTGGTCTACATGATCAAGTCGGCCAGCCTGTGCTACTGCGCTCGTACCATTACAGTAGACATATGTCTGCCGAAGACAGGTACGACCCACCGCCCCTCGTGCGTCCCGACGCGGACCGGTTGAAGCAATGGGACGAGGCAGCTAGCAGCCGCAGGGTTGGGACGCTCCGCTTCGGCGAGTCCAACGAACCTTCGGCGGAGGCGAATGGAGATGACTCGTCGTCGACCTCAGGCGAGCGCCCTAAGGCTCCGCCGGACTTCTCGTTCATGCTTCTCAGCGTGACTAAGGAGATCGTCTTTGACCTAGACAAGCGTGGGCCAGTGTTCCATTTCATCGTCTATGGGATCGACGAATCCACGAACGAACTCACACTTACGCGTGCCATCGAACAGTGGGGAGACGACGAAGAAGACGATGACTCCGCTTTGAGTACGCTCGCGTATGCGGCGATCTTCCATGTCCCGGTCTTCCCGCGAACGAAGGAAGTTGCATCAGAACTCGCCCGCCTGCAGGCGCGCCTGAACTCTGAGGGCTTCTCCCTCAGCGGCGGGAAGGAACGCTACGTTCACTCGTCGCGACTTCCGGAGAACGTCGACGCGGCCATAAAGCACCTTGCCTCGCAAACCTTCGTCTCGCCGGCAGACGCCGCCCTGGTTGCAGCCCGACTAGAAGACACTCTCAGGAGCCAGTCAAACGCTTCAAGACTTCTCGCTGCCCTACAAGCCGCGACTCAGGAGCTGGAAACCTGCCTCACTACTTCACGTCGAAACGAACACCGGCTTCAGACCATACTGACTCGCTACCCCATCTTGTTCGGCACTGAGTATCAAGCGATCATCCCTAAGCACAAGCTCGGCGCGGAATATGAGATGGATTACGCTCTCAAACGCCACTCCGGCTTGATCGATCTCGTTGAAATCGAGGCGAGCACCCACTCGCTCTTCAATAAGAAAGGCGATCCAACCTCAGCACTCGTCCATGCTGAGCAGCAGGTACTCGACTGGCTCAGCTGGATTGACGACCATGCCGAATACGCTCGCGCTTTCCTACCAGGGCTCGCGCGGCCAATCGGCTATATCGTTATCGGGCGCAGTTCGTCTCTCTCTCCTCAGGACGCTCACCGCCTTACAAGACGAAACCTCGCCTTCCGTGGCAGCGTCGAGATCGTCACCTACGATGACCTGCTCCGCCGCGCAGAACAGCTACTCACACTGCTCACCGCAGCCTGACTAGCGGTCGCTGAGAGAGCGGACGAAGTACTTACCCCGAGGTTGCGCAGAGGATGAGTTGCGGGAATCACGAGTTGGCGTACGCACCACGATCTCTCACTCCAGCGCCTCAGAGCTTCTGTCCGTCGCCCTTCATCTCGGCGGAGTAGGTTGAGGAAATTCGTGACGGATACTGCGAATTCGTCCCACATTGATTCGAGGTCGATGCAGAGCGTTCCGTCGGGCTCGCGGTACCAGTGCGCCTCAGGTTGCCCATGAGTAACTGTTACGCCTCTCTTCGGCGCCTCCCACTTCAAAAGCCCGACGCGCCAGTTGTTCCAGAGGAGTTTCGCGTCCTCTGGTCTCCACTCCGAACGCTTCGGAAAATGCTCTTCGAAATACTCGCACCAACCCTTGCCCTCTCCCGTCACCGTCTGATTCAAGCCAGCCGCATTGTGAAACCTCACCGCTAAGAGAATGTGCCGTTCGAATGCAGCCTCGCCCTGATCGGGGCCGAGCTTGCCTCCGATACCGCGAAGCAGCGATTTCCTGATTCTCGCGAGCGTCTCCTCAAGCTCATCCATACACGAGAGCGTATTAAATGCACTCGTGCGGTGCCTACCCCCATGCCTACCTCCGCGAGATATCAGGCCGATTTGCAGGGCTGTTCGAATCCCGTATGCGCCTTTCTCGACGCACTGACCGCCGATCGGCTTGGTGGGCCGATCGGCTGGCGACGCTGGACTGCAGGATGCTACGGCCGCGCGACTTGTCCGTACGGGCGTACTGTCCTGCGCTCCGCGGCCTTCGCCTCCTTTGCCAGCGCCACCTCAGCGCGCCGAGAGTACGCGTGGTGAAGATCTCGGACCCCGCAGAGTGCGTTACTCGCTGATCGAGATACTCTCGATCAAGACGGGCTCGACCGGCCTGTCGCGGCCGTCGGTCTTAGTGGCCTCGATCTTGTCGACCGTGTCCATGCCGGAAGTGATCTGGCCAAACACGGTGTGCTTGCCGTCGAGCCACTCCGCGGCCGGAATCGTGACGATGAAGAACTGCGAGCCGTTGCTGTTCGGGCCGGCGTTGGCCATCGCCAATGCTCCGCGGACGACCTTGTGCCGGTTGAACTCGTCCTCGAACTTGTAGCCCGGGCCACCTGCGCCAGTGCCCTCCGGGCAACCACCCTGAATCATGAAGTCCTTGATGATCCGGTGAAAGGTGAGACCGTCGTAAAAGTCGTCTTTAGCGAGCTTGTGAAAGTTCGCGACGGTCTTGGGCGCGTCGGCATCGAAGAACTCGATCTCGATGGCGCCCTCTGATGTGTTCATGGTTGCTTTAGACATGGCGGTGACGATAGCTGCGCCAGAGCCTATCCCGTTAGGGAGGCGCGGCTGCCCCGCGTGGTCATAGAAGCGGCACGGGCTAACCGCAGTTGCGTGCGGGGTTCGAGCGCGGGGCCTGCGGCGACCGCTAGAAGCTGAAGCGCACTTGGTAGGTGGCCCTGTTGTTGGCCGTATTGTCTTCGCCGGGCACCGGGTTGACTATGACGTTGATCGGGACCATCGAGATCAGCGTGGTCAGGTTGAACGGTCCCTTGAAGATAACTTCCTTCGTCGTATTGTTGAAGATCTGCCCGATCTTCGCCTCCTTGACGATCGGCTGCGCCGGCTCGTTCTGGTGAATCACGAGCTTGACCTTGACGTTTTGCTCGAGGTAGTCGCCGGTGTTCTCGACACCAACGGCGAAGGCGAGGTTCTGCTTGAGTTGAATTATCGTCGTCACGCCCTGTTGAAGCTTCTGTTTGCTGGGGAGGACCTTGACGTAGGCGATACTGGTGCCGTGCTTACCGGTGCCGGAGTTAGGCGCGGTCGACGTACTTTTTTTCGCAGAACCGCATCCGATCGCCAGCGCGGCGATCACAAGGAGTGCAGCAACCGACGTAACGACGAGCACGATCCTGTCCACACATCGACGCGGTTTCCGGAAGTCCCTAAGACCGTTCATACTGTCGCCCTCCTGTTCGCGTTAACAACAGGCAGAGCATTTTAACTGTGCCTTGTGCAGGGGAGATCGCCAGCCTAGATTTTCTATTGTGGAATACGAGATCACCTGGGGCGGCGATCCCGAGGACGCCTCCGTCACCACTTGGGGCACGGCGACAATCGAGGGACTCGATGCCTGGGTGAAGGAAGGACTCTCGGATTCGCGCTACCGGTCGGGAATGTGCGTCCTCGTCGACCATAGCCGGCTCGACTGGAGTGGCCTCACGCCCAAGGACGTGCACGAGCGAATCGAGTTCTTCGCCAAGGAAGCGGCCCGCTTGGGTCGCGCTCGCGCCGCGGTCGTAATGCGAGCACCGGCCGATTTCGGGATAGCGAGGATGGAGCAGGCCTACGTCGAGCTCGAGCCCGAGCTGGAGATCGAGATCGGAGTCTTCTTCTCGATCGAGGATGCTCGCGAATGGTTGCGCGAGCGGATAGCAGCGGATGCGGGTTCGACCGGCTCGTGACGATCGCGGGTCACTCCGCAGCTATCCGCGCTCGAGCGCCGTTCGCCCCGCCGCGGTCAGCGAGTAGCGATCGACGGGTCCGGAACGAGCCGAGGCGACCAAACCGAGATCCTGGAGCCCGAGCAGCGTCGCCTCGAGCTTGGTCGGGCTGAGGTGCGGGCCGGGCCCGAAGTAGAGCTCGAGATCGGCCATGAGCGAGAAGGCGTCGGCATCGCCTCGAGCGAGAATCCGGCCGGCGGCACGGCGGAAGTCGGCGCGCGGGATGCGAGCGAGGAAGAAGACCGAGAGCGCCCGCTCGAGCCGAGCCTGGAGAGTGAGGACGACGG
>JBEKJI010000035.1:0-20367 GCA_050011315.1 Gaiellaceae bacterium | reverse complement strand
CGAATGCGCCCTGCGTCCTAGCCTCGAACCACGATCTCGCACTCATCCGGCGCCCCTCCGTCCCCAGACGAGCTCCCTAGCATCGCATCCCCCGATCACACCCAGTCAGTGGGTCTTCATTCCGTTAGGCGCTCAGGTAGCGGCGCTCGGGCGCCGGTCTCAGCTAGACTGCGCCGGCTATGTCCAAGGTCTGCTCAGTCTGCGGCAAGAAACCGGCTTTCGGCAACAACCGCAGCCACTCGATGGTCGCCACTCGTCGCCGCTTCGAGCCGAACCTGCAGCGAGTGCGGGTTCTGGTCAACGGCGTCGCCCGCCGGACTTACGTCTGCACGCGCTGCCTGCGCTCCGGCAAGGTCGAGAAGGCTTAGAGCCTAATCCGCTAGGCCTGCACGCCCGAGGCGGCCGATCCGCGGCGCCAGCAGCCGAAGGGCCGCTCGCCACACTACCAGTGCGCCTTCACAACCCTTCGGCCTCTGGAGCTCGTCTCAAAACGAAGCACTCCACCGCCTGGCCGCGCTGGGCAAGCGCGATGCGTTGTCCTCGACCTCGCCCGTAGCCTCCGGCTACGAACGAGGCGCTGCGTCCTAGCCTCGCACTCGCCGATCGCACCCAATCGACGGGTCTTCATTCCGAGACAAGCTCGAAGCATCCACGGCTTGACCCCCTCGGACGCACATCCCTACCGAAATAGGCTCTTCAGAGCTCCTTTCGAGATGAAGCACTCCATCGCCTGGCCGCGCTCGGCGGCGCGATGCTGATTCGGCACGAAATCGGGACAATCCGGAGCGGCTTTTCTCGATACCGTGCTACGCCCCGTGGGAGGGTGGGGGGAGGAGAGGTGGGTCCCGCCGCTTCCCGGTGCTCCGAAGAGACTCGAAATAGGTGTGGCACTCTAGGTGACGGGCGGAGTAACGCGGTGCTGTGCACTTCACACATCGAGCCGTGCGCAACCGTCGCCGCCTCTCTGTGGTCTAAAGGCCGTGGAAGTCTTGCGACTCCAGGAGACACCGCTGGGGCGGCTTGCGATCTCCTCGCGGACGATCGCCCAGATCGCGGAGCGGTCGCTGGACGAGTGCTACGGAGTTGTCGGTCTCAAGGCGGGCGGTCGCCTTCGCCGGGCGCTTGCGCTCAGGCGCCGGCACGGAGTGGAGATCAAGCCGCACGAGCAGGGGATTGAGCTGGCTCTGCACGTGGTGATCGCCTACGGTCTCAATCTGGCCGAGGTGGCGGCGACCGTGCGCTCGAGTGTGAGCTACGAGGTCAAGCGCCAGACCGGGCTAGAGGTGGGACGCGTGGAGGTATTGATCGACGATGTCAGACGAAGAGACTGACCAGGCAGCGACGGCCGCCGAGGTCGAAGTGCTGCGCCGGCTGGCGCGGGCAGCGCTCGAGGCACTCGAACGCGCACGTCAACGAATCGACGGTCTGAACGTCTACCCGGTCCCCGACGGTGACACCGGCGCGAACCTGGTCCTGACCGTTCGCGCGCTCGTGAACGAGCTCGAGCTGCCGCTGCCGAGTGAGCGCCCGCTTCTGCACAGAGACCTCTCCCGAGCCCTGTTGATGGGAGCTCGCGGCAACTCCGGCGTGATCCTCTCGCAGATCGTCCGAGGCGCTGTCGAGGCGGCTCCGGCCGCGCCACCCGTGGATGCACGGGCGCTTGCGGCGATGCTCGAGCGGGCTAGGGAAGCTGCCTACGCCGCCGTGCAAAGGCCGGTCGAGGGGACGATGCTGACTCTGATGCGCGAGCTGTCCGAGGAGGCTCGCTCACGCAGGCGCGAGAAGCTACCGCTGGAACGACTCCTTCAGGAACTCGTCGAGCGCGGTGACGAGGCGCTGGCGCGGATCTCCGACCTGCTCCCCGTACTGCGCGAGAACGGAGTCGTCGATGCCGGCGCGGCCGGGCTTCTGGAGTGCTTGCGGGCGATCGCGCTGGAGCTTTCGGGAGAACAAAACGAGCAGGCGCCGCGACTCCGTCTCATCTCGGCTCCTTCGAGCGGCTGAGCGCCTCGCTTCGGAACGGGCTCGATATGGCTATTGCCGGCGGTCGTCATTGCCGATTGTTTCGAACATGGGCGAGCGCGAAGGCGATATCGGGCTTGCGCCGAAAGCCCGGCTCATGATCCGGTCCGGCCGCAGTTTTGGCGGTGTTCGATGAGCTCGTTTCCACGCGTCCTTCTGGTCGAGGACAATGCGATCTACCGCGAGGCGCTAGAGCTCCTGCTCGGGCTGCGCGACGACGTCGAGATCGCCGGCTCGGTCGCCGACGGCGAGACCGCACTCGAGCACTGCGCCACAGCCTGCCCCGACGTCGTCCTGCTCGACTACCGGCTGCCCGGCCTCGACGGCGTCGAGGCGACCCGGATGCTGCTCGAGCGCTTTCCCGGGCTGGCCGTCGTCTGCCTGACCGGGCTGGCCACCTCGCGCGAGCGCGAGGCGCTGGTCGAGGCGGGCGCCTTCGCCTGCCTGACCAAAGACCAGGAGCTGGGTGAGATAGTGGCGGCCGTGCACGGCGCTGTTGCAGCCGCGCGCAGACGTTAGCCGTCTCGATCGAGCTTTAGGGAAGCGCCAGCGCCGGGCGGAGCTCGCGAGCGGAACGATGCTCGACGGAGGCGCGGGCGTTCGATTTGAGCTCGCGGCGCAGGGCTGCGATCTCGCCCGGGCGGTTGGCGGCGAGTGCAGCGAGAAGCTGCCCGTCGCGGTCGAGGTAGCGGGCAGAGAAGGCGTCGGTTCCTCCTTCTATCTCCACCCGAGCCCACTCCGAGGCGAAGCCGACGTGCTGGAGCCGCAGTCCGAACTGATCCGACCAGAAGAAGGGCACGTCGTCGTGCACGCTCTCCTCGCCGAGGATCGTGCGCGCAACGGCCGCGGCCTGGCCGGCCGCGTTTGTCCAGTGCTCAACCCGCACACGCTGTCCCAGAGACTGGCGCCAGGTACTCGCCACGTCGCCGCAGGCGTAGACGTCGGGGAGAGCGGTGCGGCCTGAGGCATCGGTTGCGATCTCGCCCACACCGAGCAGCTCTCCGGCCGGCTCGGCGCCGATCCCAACCAGCGCCACGTCGCAGGCGACCTCGCTACCGTCAGCGAGTCGAACCGCCCGCACGTGTCCGTCCTCGCCGGCGCTGAAGTCGGCGACCACGGCGCCGAGGCGCAGGTCGACTCGGTGCGCCCGGTAGCGCTCGGCCAGGAGCGCGCCGACCTCGGTGCCGAGTACGCGCTCCAGAGGAGCTCGCGCGGGCTCGAGGATCGTCACGTCCAGGCCCAGTGAGACGGCGGTCGAGGCCACCTCGACGCCAATGAAGCCGGCCCCGACCACCGCCAGCCGCTTGCCCCGTGCGAGCTCCTCGCTCAGGGCGATCGAGTCGGAGAGCGTGCGCAGGTGCAACACGCTGGCCGGCGGCTCGAGTCCGCGCATCTGTCTGGCCCGTGCGCCGGTGGCGATCACGAGCGCGTCCCAGCGAAGCTCGCGCCCGTCGTCGAGAAGCACCATGCGCCGCTCAGCGTCGATCCGCTCGACCCGCCGGCCCAGCACGATCTCGATCTGCTCCTGCTCGAAGAACTCGGGCTTCCTGAGCATGACCTGCTCCGCGGAGCGCTTGCCGGCGAGCAGCTCCTTGGAGAGAGCCGGGCGCTCGTAGGGGAGGTGCTTCTCCTCTCCGACGAGGATCACGCGGCCCTCGAAACCTTGCGCCCGTAGCGTTTCGGCGGTGCGCAACCCGGCCAGGCCGGTTCCCACCACGATGACTGTGCCAGCGGCGCGTGTCATTTCAGTTCACACCAGCTCTCCACTGTCGGCGTCGAAGATGCTGATCGCGCCCCTCGGGCACGACCCGGCTGCTTCGAGCACGCCGGCGTTGTCGGTTTCCGAGACAAGCAGCGAGGCGATTCCCGAGCGGTCGAGCTCGAAGACCTCGGGAGCGGCGTCCACGCAGGAGCAGAACCCGCTACACAATTGCCGGTCGACCACGATCCGGTACATGGTTCTCTCCGTTCTTTGAAGATCAAAGGTCGGGTCGTGCATCACGAAGTCCTTGTCTGTGTAGCCGCAGGCGCCGCCGGGGCGACTCTCACGACCGGAGCCGAGGGAACCGCTGCCGACTGCGAGGACTGCTGGTAGGTCTGAATTTGCCGCACGGCCTGAGCCTGAGCCCGGGCGGCATTCTGCTTTGCCCGGACTGCGATCAGGTGCTTGCGGCGGGCAAGCTCGACCCGGTAAGTGACCCAGCGCTTGTCCACGATCTTCTTGATCGCGATCGCGTCCTGGCGCAGCTTCAGCTCGCGGGCGTTCAAGGCGACGAGGCGAGGATCTTGCTTGCCCTCGTTCTCCGGCACCCACGGTCGAGCCGCGATGACTGCCCAGGCGACAAAGAAGACAACCATCGTGAGCGCGGTTGCGTACAGACGTCCGAGGCCGTTAGTCATCGTGCTCGCCTCTCGAACCGGACGGCTGGTACTGGTGATCCTGCTCCCCGTGGCTCGCGGACGATGCCGCGGCACGTGTACTCCTTACAGGCTCAGCCGAGCGGACAACAACGCGGCTTGTGGGAGCCGGCGCGGCCGAGTAGACGACCCGAGTTGTGGGTTGCGGTGCAGGACGAAGCTTGGGGACCTTCGGCAACGCCGGAGGCTTGCTGGCGAGAGCCTTTCGAAGCGATGTCTCGAGCGCGTCCAGCTTGCGTGTGCGCACGGTGACGGTCGCGTCGGCGGCCTTCTTCGAGGATACTCTCGAGCTGGCTCCGAGCTCGCTGGTGCGAGTCACGGCGTAGGTTCCGAGCGCCGCGCCGATCCCGATCAGCACGGCTGCTGCGACTACGTGTCTCTTACTCATCGCGGTTCGCCTCCAATCTTTCTCTGACAAGATCAACCTACCCCTGTCCGCGCAAGATCGGGTCCAGGCGCAAGCAAGTAATCACCTGGAAAACGCAAAGATTCGGTAAAGAAGGCGCGGCCGCCCGGGAACTGTCCCTGTGCCAGGCACGCGGACAAGGCTTGTCAGGACTGGCCGGCGCAGCCAGTGCATACCCGCGGTTTGCAGCGGTTTTGCGCCCGTCACGAGTCCGTTTTCGACAGATCCACGACGCCGACGCCTTCTAGCGGCGATCCGGCTTGGATTCGTCGCTGAGCAGGCCTTCTGCCGGTTTCCGTCAGGTTCAGCCCGGACCTGGCCCGGTGCCAGGCTCAGGGACGTGTCCGGATCGGGCGCGCCGGCCCGGGACGACCCGTCAGTCGTCTTCGCCGCGGCCCGGAACTCGCTGGTGCAGGCGGGGTTCGGGGCTGAGCGCCGGGCTCGTCGTCGCCGCTTTGGGAAGCGTGCGTTGGATCTCGAGCAGGCGTGCCGGAGTGAGCTGGCCGACCGGGTCGTTGCGGGGCTGGGCGTAACCGAGCAGAACCAGGTTCGCGCCCAGGGCAAGAGCGACTGCGAGAAGGGCGATGGCGGGTATCAGCCAGAAGCGCATCTCTAGGGATCGTGCCAGACGAGAGAGCTCAGGCGACGAGGTCGCCCGTGTCGAGGTCGAAGACGGCGATCGCGTTCATCGGGCAGTTACGGGCGGCCCCGAGCGCCCTCTCGTCGTCGGTCTCCGTCACGCGTAGCGTCGCCTTGCCGGAGGTGTCGAGCTCGAAGATCTCGGGTGCATCCTGGACGCAGGAGGCAAAACCGCTACACAGCTCTCGATCTATCTCGATTCGGAGCATTTGCTACCCCTTTCGTGAGAGGTTCCAGCGTGCGCCAGGTAATGGCCGCCGCCACCGAGGCGATCGCACAAACGTAGATCGCCAGCGCCCAGGCTCGGCCGCTGTCACTACCCGACAGAAGCCCGTGCGCTGTTCCGCCGGCAAAGAGCAAATAGGTGGCCCAGTGCAACCGGCGCCAGTTCTTGAAGCCGATCCTCTTTCGTAGCGAGAAGGAGGCGTAGACGACGACCATCAGCTCGGCGGTGAGGACTCCGATCGCAACCGAGTTGGGCCGGTAGGAAGAGAGACCCGGAATGAAGAGCGCCTGTACCGGGATCCGCACCGTTTTGTCCAGCACGAGCGAGGTCGCGTGGATCACCAGTGCGCCCAGTCCGAGCGCGGCGAGCGTGCGATGCGTATCGACGACGGCCGCCTGCCTGAAGCGGCTGCCGAACGGGCGCGACTTGACGACGATTCCCCACAGCACCGAGAGCGTCAGCAGTACATAGGCGGTGAGGCCGCTGGCTCGGGCGAGAATCCAGAAGGTCGGGTCTTGGCGCATTCGTTGGCACGCATATTCCCAGAAACGAGCTCTAAAGACCTCCGACCAGCCGCCTGCGCCCGTCGGCCGTGACGAGCAGGGCCGGGACGCCGGCCGCCGCCGCCTCGCTCTCGCCGGCGAGGAAGAGGTTCTTGGCCAGCACCTCCGCCTCGACCGCCGAGGAGGCGACGACGGTCACACGCACGAGGTCGGTCTCGGATGGGCGCCCGGTGGCGGGGTCGATCAGGTGATGGCGTTCCTGGCCGTCCCGGCGCCAGTGGCGCTGATCCCGCCCCGAGGTGGCGATTGCGCCGCGAGTGAGCTCCAGTGTCGGTCCGTCCTCGACGCCGACGGGCCACGGCTCCTCGCCGCGCACGGCCAGGTCGCCGCCCGCGTTCACCAGGCAGGGCCCGCTCACCGCCAGGATCTCGATCGCCCGGTCGACTGCGTAGCCCTTGCCGATACCGCCGAGATCGATGTGGAAACCCGGCTCGAGCTCGATCGTGCCTGTCTCGGCGTCGATCGTGACCCATCCGCCGCAGCGAGCGCCCTCAGAGCCGTCGCCGTCGGCTTCGGCTGCGACCTGCTCGAAAGAGCGGTCGTAGCCGGCCTGCTCGAGAGCATCGTAGATCGTCGGGTCGAAGCGGCCACCCGTGCGCTCGCGCGCTTCCAGCGCCAACTCGACCACCCGCTCGAGATCCGGCGGCGCCTCGATCTTGCCCTCACGGTTGAGCCGAGAGAGATCCGACTCGGGGCGGAAGCGAGAGAGAATCGCCTCCAACCGCTCGAACTCCTCCTCTACAGCACGGAGAGCAGATTGTGTCTGCTCTCCGTCTTCGGCATCCAGTAAAAGCTCGACGTCGGTGCCCATGGCGCGGAACTCGTGCTTCAGCATCAGTTCCTACCGGCCGCCGCGTTCCCGCCCTGGCTGAGCGCCGTACTCTGCGGGTTCGCGATCCCGGGAACCGCAGGAGCCACAACCGCCGGACGGGAAGCCGTCGATTGCGTGACCGCCTGAACGCCTGAGACCTTCACGATCACCGAGGGCCCGGCCGGAGCGGCCGCGAGCTGAGCTCGCTGCTGCGCGGTCAGGCTACCCCGCTGCATGCTCAGCGCCGCTCGGTAGGCGGCCCAGCGCCTGTTCAGCGTTTGCTGGGCGGCGATCGCCTTCGCCTGCACCTTCTGCTCGCGGGCCTGTAGAGCCGCCAGGCGCCGATCGGCCACCGTGTTCGCCGAGACCCACGGCTTGGCCGAGAGCGCCGCCCAGAGCACGAAGAAGACGACGAGTGCGACCGCCGCCGCCCAGAAGCGCCCGATCGAGCTAGTCACCGTGCTCACCTCCGTCGTCGAAGTGCTGCGTCGCCTGCGGCGTATACGGCACAGCGCTCGCGGAGCCGCTGACGTTCACGACCACGGGTCGCGGCGGCACGTATACAACCCGGCCGCCGTTCATAGCCGGAGGCCGCTGTGCGAGCGCCCTGTTCAGGGCCGCCTCGGTCGCGTTCAGCCTCTGGTTGCCCTGGCTGACGACTGCGCTCACGTTCGGTACGTTCGCCGCGGCCGGTCCGAGTGTCGCCGAGCGGGTGACAGTGTAGGTGCCGAGCGCGACCGCGATGGCCACGACGAGAGCCGCGACTGCGACATAAAGCCTTCTCATCTCGATCACCTCCTGGTCACTAATTAACGGACACTCGAAGCATGCCCTTCTCGGAGCAAGCTCACGTCCATGGATGGGTAATGAATGACTTGGGTATGGCAAAGAATCGGCAAAGAGGCACGTGCCGCTGCCGTGAACGGGCTAAATAGGTCAACATGGAGATCATGAAGATTCTGGTCGTCGAGGACGAGAGCACGATCGCCGAGCCGCTCGTCGCCGGGCTCGAGCGTGAAGGCTTCGAGGTCGAATGGGCGGCGACCGGGGAGCAGGCGCTCGCCGCGGCCGAGGCCGATGTCGTCCTGCTCGATCTGCGCCTGCCCGATATCGACGGCTACACGGTCTGCCGGCGCCTGCGCGAGCGCTCGGACGTGCCGATCATCATGGTCAGCGCTCGCGGCGAGGAGGTCGACCGGGTGGTCGGGCTCGAGCTCGGCGCCGACGACTACGTCGTCAAGCCCTTCGGTCTGCGCGAGCTGGTGGCCCGGATTCGTGCTGTCAGCCGGCGCACGCGCTCGCAGCCGGCACCGGACGGTCGTCTGCAGGTGGGCGATCTGCTCGTAGACACCCGTGCCAGGCGCGTACTTCTCGGCGAGCGCGAGCTCCAGCTCACCGCTAAGGAGTTCGACCTGCTGGCGGCGCTTGCCGCCGAGCCGGGGGTAGCGGTGACCAGGCGCTTGCTGTTCGAGCGTGTCTGGGAGTCGCGCTGGTTCGGGTCGACGAAGACGATCGACGTGCACGTCGCCTCGCTCAGGCGTAAGCTCGGCGATCCCGGCTGGATCGAGACGGTACGCGGAGTCGGTTTCAGGCTACAGGCTCCCCATTGACGAAAAGACTGCTTCTGACCTACCTGGGGCTGGCAGTTCTAGTCCTGGCCGTGCTAGAGGTACCGCTCGGAATCGTCAACGGACGAAACGAGCGCAACGATCTGGTTACCAGGGTCGAGCGCGACGCCAGCTTCCTCGCCTCCTTCGCCGAGGATGCGCTCGAGAATAAAACCCAGCCGCGTGCGCTCGGCGTCGCGGCGTCCGAATACAGCAGCCACAGCGGCGCGCGCGTCGTCATCGTCAACCTCGAAGGCGTTGCCATCATCGACACCGATCCTCCCGTCGGTGGGCCGCGCACCTTCGCCACGCGCCCCGAGATCATCGCGGCCCTGCACGGGAAGGTGAAGACCGGGACCCGCTACTCAAAGACGCTGCACGAGAACCTGCTCTACGTCGCCGTTCCGGCCTCCTCGGGCGTGAAGGTAACCGGTGCGGTCAGGATCACATACTCGACGGCGCAGGTGGATGCGCGCATCCGGCGCTACTGGCTGATGCTGCTTGCGATCGGTGGCATCGTGCTGGTAGCGGCCGCCCTGGCGGGACTTCGCTTTGCACGCTGGGTATCGGCTCCGCTCGGGCGTCTGGAGAACGTCGCCGCCGACGCCGGCGCCGGCGACCTCGGCGTGCGCGCCGCCGAGGAGGGCCCTCCCGAGGTTCGCTCGCTCGCGGCCACCTTCAACCACATGATCGGCGAGCTCGAGCAGCTCGTTCGCTCGCAGGAGGAGTTCGTCGCCGACGCCTCGCACCAGCTACGAACGCCTCTGACCGCTCTCAGGCTGAGGCTCGAGAACATCGGCGCCGAGGTGGCCGAATCGGGCCGGGCCGATCTGGAGCGGGCGCTGGAGGAGGTCGAGCGCCTCTCGCGTCTGGTCGACGGCCTGCTCGCTCTCGCCCGCGCCGAGGTCTCGCCGCCCGAGCGGGTCGATCTCGCCGCGCTCGTCGCCGAGCGCACCGAGGCCTGGTCGGCGCTCACCGAGGAGCGGCGCGTGCGGCTCGAGATCTCCGTGCAGGGAACCGCGCTGGTCGGTCGCGATCGCCTCGGCCAGGCGCTCGAGAACCTGCTTGCGAACGCGCTCGCCGTGAGCCCCGAGGGCAGCGCGATCACGATCTCGGGCTCGGAAGGGGAGTTGCACGTGCTCGACCAGGGCCCGGGCATGACCGCCGAGGAGCGGGAGCGGGCTTTCGATCGCTTCTGGCGCGGCGGTAAGGCGGGCGCCGGCTCGGGGCTCGGGCTGCCGATCGTCAAACGCCTGATCGAGACCGACGGGGGCACCGTTGAGCTGCGCGAGGCGCCCGGCGGTGGTCTCGACGCCGTCATTCACCTGCGCACCGGCTGAGCTCTTCGATAGCTCCGATCTTGCGCTGAGACGCCGCGTTCGCCTCAACTGTCTGAGAGGCATCCGTCACGCCTGGCGTTCACGGATGACTTGATGCGGTCGCTTCGGGTCTTCGCCGGCACCACGTTCCGCCGCCCCCTGCCCTATCCACCCACCCGCGGGGTCGTGAAACGGTAGCGAGAAAGAGCGACGGGAATGTGCCAGTTTCGTGCCAATTGGAGGCGCCGGCAAGCCGCCCCGGTAAGCAATCTTGAGATATATCCGGCTTGCGCCCTCGCCCGTCCGCCGGTCCGGGACCTATACTCGGGCCACCCTGTCGGGAGAGACGAAAACCCGTGCTCTACCGGCCGCCTTCGCCGAGTCCGGCCGGCCGGGTGGCTGGCCCTGCCCGCGCTTCTTCGTCGATCCCGAGAAGCTCGCTCGGAGCTTGCGCACGCTTCCGGGCGTGGGGGTGACGCTCGAGAAGTCGCTTGGGCGGATGGGCTTGCGCAGCGTGCGCGACCTGCTCGAGTACCGGCCCTTTCGCTACGAGCCCGCCGCCCCCGAGCGCAGGATCGCCGAGCTCCTGATCGGAGAGGAGGCGACGATCGAAGGCGAGGTGCGTCAGGTCGGCGTACGCCGCCCGCGCCGGCGGTTGTCGCTGGTGGAGGCGCTCGTCTCGGACTCGAGCGGCGAGGTGGCCTGCGTCTGGTTCAACCAGCTCTGGCTGGCCGAGAAGCTGGTGCCGGGCACACGGCTGCGCGCCCGCGGCCAGCTCAAGCGCGGCTCCTTCACGGTGCGTGACTTCGATCTCGGCGAAGCGCGGGCGACCGCCGACAACGCGCCCGTCTATCCCGCCAGCGAGGAGGTATCGCTCAAGCGCCTGCGCGGCCTGGTCGAACGCGTTCTTCCGCTTGCGCGCGAGCTCCCCGATCCCCTGCCGGCGTCGCTTCGCACCCGGCTCGAGCTGCCGCTGCGTCCGGACGCCGTCGTCGCTCTGCACCGGCCCGAGCGCCCGGGCCAGGGGGAGGAGGGGAGGAGGCGCCTCGCCTTCGACGAGCTCCTGCTCTTCCAGCTCGCGCTCGCCCGGGTCGCTCGCGAGCGCGACGCCTCCGAGGCGCCCGCGCTCGGTCCGCCCGGATCCCTGATCGAGCGCTATTTCGAGGCGCTTCCCTTCCGGCTGACTCCGCACCAGCTCTCCGCCGTCGCCGAGATCGACCACGACCTCGCCCGCTCGCGCCCGATGCAGCGCCTGCTCCAGGGCGACGTCGGCTCGGGCAAGACCGTGGTCGCGCTCTATGCGCTTCTGCGCGCGGTCGAGGCCGGCTATCAGGGCGCGCTGATGGCACCCACCGAGACCCTTGCCGAGCAGCACTTCCTCACCCTCGAGGAGATCTGCCGCGGGCTTGGCGTGGAGTGCCTGCTTTTAACCAGCGCTCTGCCGGCGAAGGAGCACGAGGCGGCGCGGGCGCGGATCGCAAGCGGTGAGGCGCAGATCGCAATCGGCACGCATGCCCTGATCCAGAAGGAGGTCGCCTTCGAGCGGCTGGCGGTGGCGGTCGTGGACGAGCAGCACCGCTTCGGGGTCGAGCAGCGAACCGCTCTGTCCGAAGGTCGCTCTCCGCACGTCCTGCACATGAGCGCGACCCCGATTCCGCGCACGCTCGCCCTCACCCTCTACGGCGACCTGGAGCTGAGCGAGATCGCCGCGCCGCCGGCCGCGCGCAAGCCCGTGATCACGAGCTGGGTCTCGGAAGACCGGAGCGAGGAGGCCTACCGGCGCCTGCACAGGCACCTCGAGGCCGGGCGCCAGGCCTACGTCGTCTGCCCGCTGGTGGAGGACTCCGCCGGCCAGGCGCGCGCCGCCGAGCAGGAGACCGAGCGCCTGCGCACGGGCGAGCTCGCGGGTTTTCGGGTCGGCTGCATGCACGGGCGTCTGCGCCCGAACGACCGGCGCGAGATCATGGCCCGCTTCAAGCAGCGTGAGCTCGACGTGCTCGTCGCCACGACCGTGATCGAGGTGGGCGTGGACGTTCCCAACGCGACCGTGATGATCGTCCAGGAGGCCGACCGCTTCGGGCTGGCGCAGCTGCACCAGCTCCGCGGCCGCGTCGGGCGCGGGGCGGAGCAGTCCTACTGCCTGCTCGTCTCGCGCCCCAAAGAGGAGCTGACCGAGCCGGCGCAGCGGCGGCTCGAGGCGTTGGTGCAGACCTCCGACGGCTTCGAGCTGGCCGAGATCGACCTCGAGATCCGCGGCGAAGGGCAGCTGCTCGGCGCCAGGCAATCCGGGTTTTCCGACTTCCGCTTCACCCGTCTCAGAACCGACCGCGCTCTGCTCGAGCAGGCCCGGCGCGCAGCGCGCGAGCTGTCCCCGGGCCTCGCCGGCAGTCCGCTGGAAGGTGAGCTCGAGGAGCGCTACGCGGAGGCGGAGCTCGGCGGGCTCGCCTGAGCGGCGACCGGCACCCTCGTATCGTCTGGAAAGATCCCCGGTTCTGGCACGGGGACGAGTGTCCGGCAGACGCGTCCGCGCCTGGAAGAAACCCTGCTCAGAGCCGAATCCAGGCCGAGATGTTCACGCGTCCGGCGCGAAGCGAACCACGCCCCGGAGCCCGCGCCGGGATCTGGTTGTCAGGACGACTCAGGTGGCTTACGGTACTTGTATTGCCGCCAGGTCCTTCCCAGCAGCGTTCGAAAGGATCGAGATGTCCTCACACAAGGTTCGCCTGGTCACGCTCTTTGCGCTTGTTCTCGTCGCCGTCTCGGTCGGCGCGCTATCCGGCGTCAGCCGCGCCTACGCGCCGCCCTTGCCGGCCTTTTCCGATATCGGCGCCGGCCTGGCCGGCGTTCAAGGGAGCGCGGTCGCCTGGGGCGACTACAACTCCGATGGCAAGCTCGACTTCGTGCTCACGGGTTACACGGGCTCGGCGTTTGCCAGCAAGATCTACAAGAACAACGGCAACGACACCTTCAGCGAGGACACCACCGCCGAGAGCGGCGTGACCGCCGTAGCCTTCGGCTCGGTCGCCTGGGGCGACTACAACTCCGATGGCAAGCCCGACATCCTGCTCACGGGCTGTACCGCAATGAATGCGTCCCAAGAATGCAGTGCCGAAGTCGCCAAGATCTACAAGAACAACGGCAACGGCACTTTCACGGAGAGCGTCGCGGCCGAGAGTGGCCTGCCGGGCGTCTCTTGGAGCTCGGTCGCCTGGGGCGACTACAACTCGGACGGCAAGCCGGACATCCTGCTCACGGGCGACACCGACTCCACGGAAGTGACCAAAATCTTCAAGAACAACGGTAACGGCACCTTCAGCGAGGACACCACCGCCGAGGCCGGCTTGATAGGAATCGGTCTGGGCTCGGCCGCCTGGGGCGACTACAACTCGGACGGCAAGCCGGACATTTTGCTCACGGGAGGCACCGGCCTGGGCCGGGTCGCGAAGATCTACAAGAACAACGGCGACGGCAGCTTCGGCGAGGACACCACAGCCGAAGGCGCCCTGACCGCGGTCAACATGAGCTCAGTCGCCTGGGGCGACTACAACTCGGACGGCAATCCGGACATTCTGCTTACCGGCTACAGCAACGCCGGCCCGATTAGCAAGATCTACAAGAACAACGGCGCCGGCGGCTTCAGCGAGGATACGACAGCCGAGAGCGGCCTGACCGCCGTCTACTTCGGCTCGGTCGCCTGGGGCGACTACGACTCGGACGGCAAGCTCGACATCCTGCTCACGGGGAATGGCGCGAGCTACCAAGTAGCCAAGATCTACAAGAACAACGGCAACGGCACCTTCAGCGAGGACACCGTCGCCGATCAGTTCTTGAGGGGCGTCACCGCCGGCCCCGGATCGGTCGCCTGGGGCGACTACAACCCGGATGGCAAGCTCGACATCCTGCTCACCGGCTGGAGCACCTTCAACCCACTGACCGGCGGCTGGAACGGCTCCACTAACGTAGCCAGCATTTACGGCAACTACACCGGGACGGCGGACACGGCCCCTGGCGCCCCGGCCAACCTCACGGCCTCGGTCGGCTCGAGCGCGGTGACGCTCTCGTGGGCGGCGGCCAGCGACGCGCAGACGCCGGCTGCGGCGCTCACCTACAACCTACGGGTCGGAACCAGCGCGGGCGGAGCGAACGTTGTCTCCCCGCTTTCGCTCTCGAACGGGACGAGACTCGTGCCCCAGCCGGGAAACGTGGGAGAGAGAAAGACCTTCGACCTCAGAGGCCTTCATGCGGGAGTGATGGGAACTCACTACTTCTGGAGCGTGCAGGCGGTCGATACTAGCTTCGTCGGCTCTGCCTTCGCGAGCGAGGGTATGTTCACCGTCTATCTATATCAGCCCTTTGGCAAGTTCGCGCTGGCCAAGCTCACGAAGACGAGCTTCCCTGCCTCACAGGCCGGCAAAGTCAAGCTGACCTGCAAATTCTCTCCCAGGAGCAAGGTCTTCCGCTACGTGCTCTCGCTCAAGAAGGGCAAGATGTGGACGGTCGTGAAGAGCGTCAAGAAAACGGGCTTCTACAAGGTCAAGTACACGCTGACCGTCAAGCAGCTCTTTGCCGGCAAGCCGGTCAAACGTGGGCAGTACCGGCTCAAGCTCTCCGCCGACAAGAACTCGAAGACGCTGACCTTCGAGGTCGCCTAGGCGAGACTCGGTGAGGCTGTCCGATCGAGTGGTCCAGCCCACTTACTCAGGGCGCCTCATTCCGTGCGTACACGTCCCCGAGCCGGCACCAGGCGGAATCCGGGCGCCGGGCTAAATCCCTGCAAATCGCCCGGAACCAGTGGGCGCCGATGGACGGAATTCCGCGATACGCCAGGGCTCGGCGCCTCGGACGTGCCGGTGCTAGGCATGGCTACGGAAGGCGTACGGGCTTTCCACGGGGCAGTGGGGAACGTGCCGGCTCGGGCTCGGACGAACAACTGGCGGTTGTCAGCCCGGCGCCAGTGGCTTACGTTATGTAAGCCGTCTTCCTGTCCCCACGAGCCGCTATCGAAAAAGGAAGAGATCGCCGTGAAAAACTCCCGCGTCTTACAACTCGTCGCTGCGCTTGCTCTCGTTTCCGTTCTCGCACTCCTCTTCGGAGCGCACCCTGCCGGCGCCCCTTCTCCTCTCCCTTACTCCGATATCGCCGCCGGCCTGACCGCCGTCGACAACAGCTCGGTCGCCTGGGGCGACTACGACTCCGACGGCGAACTCGACATCCTGCTCACGGGCAGCAAAGGATCCGGGGTTGATGAGCTTTGGAAGAACAACGGCGGCAGCTTCAGCAAGGACGCCACTGCCGGCACCCACCTGACACAGAACGAAAACGTCGTCTACTACAGCTCGGCCGCCTGGGCCGACTACGACTCCGACGGAGACCTCGACCTGCTTGTCACGGGCATGAACAACTCGCTCGTCCCGATTACCAAGATCTTCAAGAACGACGGCGGCGTTTTCACCGAGGACACCACTGCCGACGCCGGCCTACCCGGGGTCTACCACGGCTCGGTCGCCTGGGGCGACTACAACGCCGACGGCAAGCCGGACATCCTGCTCACGGGCAATAACGGCTCGGACGTCAGCCCTGCCCCAGTCAGCAAGATCTACAAGAACAACGGCGACGGCACTTTCAGCGAGGTCACGGGCACGGGCCTGGCGCAGGTCCGCTACGGCTCGGTGGCCTGGGGCGACTACAACTCGGACGGCCACCCCGACATCCTGCTCACGGGCCAGACCGGTTCGACCCAGGTCAGCAAAATCTACAAGAACGACGGCGACGGCACGTTCAGCGAGGACACCACCGCCGAAAGCGGGCTAACTCCCGTCTCCGACAGCTCGGTCGCCTGGGGCGACTACAACTCGGACGGCTACCCCGACATCCTGCTCACGGGCTTTAGCAGCTCGGGATCGGTCAGCAAGATCTACGAGAACAACGGCAACGGCACTTTCAGCGAAGACACCATTGCCGACAGCGCCCTGAGCGCCGTCTCTTACGGCTCGGTCGCCTGGGGCGACTACAACGCGGACGGCCGGTTGGACATCTTGCTCACGGGCTATAGCAGCTCGGGCCGCGTAGCCAAGATCTACGAGAACAACGGCAACGGCACTTTCAGCGAGGATTCCGCCGACAGCGCCCTGACCGGCGTTGACTGGAGCTCGGTCGCCTGGGGCGACTTCGGCGAAGTCGGGGGCGTCACCCCGACCGGCACCCCGGACGGCAGGCTGGACATACTGCTCACGGGCGACAACGGTTCGCCGCGTGTATCGAGCGTCTACGAGCGAAGCACGTCGATAACCGAGACGAACGAGCCCCCGAGTGCTCCGAGCGGTCTCTCGGTTTCGTTCGCTTCCGGGATCGAGACGCTGAGCTGGAGCGCCGCGACCGACAGCGAGCAGAGCGGAACTCCGAACGGCCTCACCTACAACGTGCGCGTCGGTACGACAGCGGGCGCCTCGGACGTCGTCTCGCCGCTGGCGCTCCCGAACGGAACTCGGCTCTTACCTCAGTACGGAAACGCGGGCGAGCGCACGAGCTACAAGCTCAGCGGCCTGACGCCCGGCACCACCTACTACTGGAGCGCGCAGGCGGTCGACTCCGGCTTCGCCGGCTCGCCCTTCGCAACTGAGGGAACGTTCACCGTGCCGCCTGCGACCTTCGCCTTCTCCTCCGCCGGCTACTCGGTCGGCGAGGGTGACGGCACGGCCACGGTCACGATCAACCGCACCGGCTCGACCGCGCCGGCTTCGGTTCACTTCGCCACGGCGAACGGCACCGCCACGGCGGGCTCGGACTATACGGACGCGAGCCAGACCGTCTCCTTCGCGAATGGAGAGACGTCTAAAACGGTCTCGATCCCGATCACAGACGACAGCTCGATCGAACCGAGCGAGACCGTGCAGCTCTCGCTCTCCAGTCCCTCGACCGGCGCAACGCTCGGCAGCCCGAGCACGGCCACACTGACGATCACCGACAACGACAGGGCCTTCGCGTTTTCGTTGGCCACCTACTCGGTCAACGAGAACGGCGGCTCGGCCAACGTCACGATCAACCGCACGGGCCTAACCTCGGGAACAGACTCGGTCCACTTCGCCACGGCGAACGGATCGGCACAAGCCGGAAGCGACTACACGGCCGTGAATCAGACCGTCACCTTCGCCTCCGGTGAGACCGCGAAGACGGTCTCCGTTCCGATCACGAACGACACGGCGCATGAGGCAAGCGAGACGGTGCTGCTCTCGCTCTCCAGTCCCTCCTCGGGAGCAACGCTCGGCAGCCCGAGCACGGCCATCCTGACGATCACCGATAACGATGTCGCTCCTCCGCCTCCGGCGAAGGCGTCCGGAAAGATCGCCTCCTGCAAGCTCGCGAAGGCGAGCTTCACCGCCGCCCAGGCGGGCAAGGTCAAGCTGACCTGCAAGTTCTCGCCCAAGAGCAAGCTCTTCAAGTGGGTGCTCTCGCGCAAGAAGGGCACGAAGTGGGTGCTCGTGAAGAGCGTCAGGAAGACGGGCTCCTTCAAGACCTACGCGATCACGATCAAGAAGCTGTTCGCGGGCAAGCCGGTGAAGCGGGGCACATACCGGCTCAAGCTCTCGGCCGACAAGAACTCGAAGACGCTCGGGTTCAGGGTTACCTAGTCGGTCGCGATCCAAGGGGGAGCCGGGCGCCACGTGGCGCCCGGCTCCGGCTAATTCGCGCATCTACCAGAACAGCCCGAATACGCCTATCGGAACCGAGCTGAGACCGATGCCGCCTTCTCCCAGCTGGCCGTAGTAGTCCGAGCCCCAGCACTTGAGCGTGCCGCCGCTGACGGCACAGGTGTGACGGTAGTAGTAGGAGCCGCCGGCGCTGATCGAGGAAACGAGCGCGAGCGAAACCGGAGCTGGGACGTCGCTGTCGCTCAGGCTGCCGATTCCGAGCTCGCCGCTCTCGTTCCGGCCCCAGCAATCGGCGCTACTGTTGCTCAGGCGCGCGCAGGTGTGGTAGTAGCCGGCGCTCACCTCTGTCGCCTTCCCGATGCCCGAGGCTTGAACGGCATACGAGCTGTCGGTCCCGTGTTTGCCGTTCCCGAGCTCGCCGCTCTCGTTCCGGCCCCAGCAGTAGACATAGCCGAAACCACTGGGAGATGAGAGTGCGCAGGTATGAAGACCGCCGGCGCTCACGCCGGTGGCGTCCGTGAGGAAGACGGGGCCGGGCTTCTGAACCTGCACCGGGATCGGGTTGGGGTCGGTGCTCGTCGTCCCGTTACCGAGCTGGCCGTATTGGTTCCAGCCCCAGCACCACACCGTCTGATCCGAGGACTTGACGGCGCAGGTGTGGAAATCCCCGGTACTGGCCGGGCCGTCGGTCTTGAGCCCTAGAACCTCAACCGGGGTCGAGCTGTCGGAGGTCGAGTTGTTGCCGAGTTGGCCGTATAGGTTGTAGCCCCAACACTGGATGGTGTGATCGAAGGTACGAACAGCGCAGCTGTGTAGACCACCGGCGCTCACCTGAGAGACGCCCGTGAGGAGGCCCACGCCGCCGGTGCCCTTGACCTGAACCGGGGTCGGGCTATCGGTCGTCGAGTTGTTGCCGAGCTGGCCGAAGTTGTTGTGACCCCAGCACCAGACCGTGTTGTTAGTGAGATGAGCGCAGGTGTGCCCCTGTCCGGCGCTTACCTGATCGGCGTCCATGAGGAAGCCCACGCCGCTGGCTCCTACCACCTGAACCGGGGTCGAGCTATCGGTCGTCGAGTTGTTGCCGAGCTGGCCGTAAGCGTTGCGACCCCAGCACCAGACGCTGTGATCGGCGAGAACGGCGCAGCCGTGCTCGCCGCCGGCGCTTACCTGCGTAGCAGCCGTGGTGATGTTGCTGACGGAGATCGGTGTCTCGCTGTGCCCGATCTTGCCCAGGCCGAGCTGGCTGTCGAAGTTGCTGCCCCAGCACCTGAGCGACTGGTTGGAGAGGAGGGCACAGGTATGGCTCGCACCGGCGCTGAGCTTCGTCGCGGTCGCGATGCCTGTGACGGGAACGGGATAGTGGGACTCGACCAGCGAGCCGTTTCCGAGCTCGCCGTTGCCGCCGGCGCCCCAGCAGTAGACGCTGTGATCGGAGAGGACGGCGCAGGAATGGAAGCCGCCGACGCTCACCTGGTCGACGTTCGTGAGCAAGCCCACATCGCCCTCGCCATGCACCTGGACCGGGGTGTGCCTCTCGGAGGTCGAGTTGTCGCCGAGCTGGCCGTTCGAGTTGTAGCCCCAACACCAGACGCTGTGATCGGAGGAACGAACAGCGCAAGCGTGGCTGTCGCCGGCTTTTACCTCGCCGGCGTTTGCGATCGTGTTGACCTCGACCGGGCTGTAGTGGTCGCTTGTGTCCCCGTTCCCGAGCCTGCCTTGCCAGCCGGCGCCCCAGCAGTAGACCTTGCCTCCCGTGGCTGCAGAGCGAACCGCGCAGGCGAACTGAGCGCCGGCGCTCAGCTGGACGACGTCGGCAAGCGTGCCGGTGCCGCCGACTCCCGAGACGTGAACGGGTGTCGAGCTGAGCGTGCCGCTGGCCTTGTTGTCCCCGAGCTCACCGAGATCGTTGGAGCCCCAGCACATGGCGGTCTGATCGGAGAGCAGGGCGCAGGTGTGACCAAAGCCCGCATCGACCTGGCTGACATTCGTGAGAAAGCCCACGTCGCCCTCGCCGTGGACCTGCACCGGGATCAGGCTCGGATTGCCGGATTGGTGGTTCCCAAGCTGGCCGTAGTAGTTGTATCCCCAGCACCAAACGCTGTGATCGGAGAGGACGGCGCAGGAATGGCGGTAGCCGGCGCTGACCTGAATAGCGTTGGTGATGCCTTGCACCAGAACTGGCAGCGGGCTGTTTGTCTGCGTACCGTTGCCGAGCTGGCCCTGGTCGTTCTTGCCCCAGCACGCGACCCTGCCGCTGGAGAGGACGGCGCAGCTGTGACTGTCGCCGGCGCCGATGTCCTTGGCGACCGCGGCCACCGGCAGCGTCTGACTCGAGCGGGCGCTGGCGGAGCCGTAGGAGTTGGTGCCCGTGACCTGGGATCGGATGGTCGAGTCGTCTTCAGCGTTGACGAGGGCGTAGGTGCTCGCCGTGGCGCCGGAGATGGCCGAGCAGTTGGCGCCGGAGGCGTCGCAGCGGAGCCACTGATAGGTGAGGCTCGGGGTGGGCGAGCCCGTCCAGGAGCCGTCCGAGGTGCTGAGGGTCTGGCCGTCTCGGGCGGTGCCGGAGATCGCCGGCAGAGCGGTGTTCGCCGGCGGGAGGCCGGCGACGACGGCCGTCTGGCTCGAGGTTGCGCTGGCCGAGCCGTAGGCGTTCTTCGCCGTCACGACGACGCGAGCGGTCTTGCCGACGTCCGCGGCCTGGAGGGCG
>JBEKJI010000034.1:0-20925 GCA_050011315.1 Gaiellaceae bacterium | reverse complement strand
GAGACAGGTCCCACGAAGGACACGAGGTCAACGGGTGGCTGAGTCATCCCGGCACGGCAGGCACTCTCCCTGTAGAGCCGGACGGATTTCATAGATCTAAGAACTACACAGAGGGTGGGGGGTGGAGGGCGGATTAGCGAGGTGCCCGAGACACCGAGAAGCGCCCCTGAGAGCCCGCTAAAGGAAACGAGCACACCGGAGATCTGTAGGTACAGGTGAAACGGAACGCAACCGCCCTCGAACAGCTCTACCGCGACGAGTACCGCAACTACCGGGACATCATGGCGGGCGTGGTCGGAAGCCACGATCTCGCCCGCGAAGTCGTGCAGGAGGCTTTCGCCAGGGCGCTACGCGAGCAGCGGAGGTTCCGCGGCGAGGGAACTCTGGAGGCGTGGGTGTGGCGAATCGCTCTCAACGTTGCGCTCAAGACCCGCCGCGAGCTTCGCCGTGAGTGGTCGCTCGACGACGAGTACGAGGCGGGCGCTTTCGGATCGGCTCCCGACCAGGACGTTCGCGCCGCCGTACGCGCGCTACCGCCACGACGCCGGCTCGTCGTCTTCCTGCGCTACTTCGCCGATCTCTCTTACGCGGAGATCGCCGAGATCGCCGGAGTCTCCGAAGGCACGGTCGCCGCGACCCTCGCCCAGGCGAAGGAAGAGCTGCTCGGTCTACTCGACGGTGAGGAGGTGGGACGATGAGTGAAGAACTGAAGCGAGAAGAGATCCTCAGCGCCGGCCCCGATGACGGCGACTGGACGGATGTGGTTCGCCGCGCGACTCGGGCGCGCCGTCGCCGCGGGATCTACGGCGCCGTTCTTCTGACCGCGCTTGTTGCGGTCGGCGTCGCCTCCGCCTACGCGCTCGGGCATCCGATTGTCGACTTCGGCGCGGCGGACAAAGCGCCTGAGAAGGTAGTCGTCGAGTTCGGAGCTCTGGACGTCAGCGCCCCTTCGAACTTCACGCCCGGCCTCATACCCGATCAGGCCCGCGAGATCCCGGGTCTGTACCTGAACGGCAAGCCGTTCAAGCTCTACGTAGCGCCGACCAAGGCCGGCGGCTTCTGCGGGACGGTGGGAGGATGCGTCAATGATCGCGCTGCTGTTGCGAAGAGCATTCTCTGGTCTCTCAGCGCCGGCAACAAGAGGTTCGAGAAACTCAGCGACGTGGTGTACGAACAAATCGACGGCGCGTTCTTCGACCGGAACGCCGACCGGCTCGAGCTCTCCTACGCCGACGGCACGAGCGAAGAGATCCCGTTCGTCTGGGTCAGCGCACCGATCGACGCCGGCTTTTTCGTGCTCGGCATCCCGAAGGTGCACCAGAACTCGGCCAACCGCCCCACCGCTCTCACGCTCTACGAAGCGGGCGGGAAGGTGATCGCGCGCGAGTCGAGGATCGGGAATCCCAGCGGGCCGCCTGAGATGGTCGATCACAGTCTCCCCGGCTACCCGCATCTGGGCGTTCCGGCAAAGGCGATCTGGGAAGAGCGCAGGCAGCTCTTCGACCTGGTCGCTGATGACGGCGTTCGCATCGGCCTCTGGGTCGCACCGGGCAGTGACGGAAGCACTTGCGTGTGGTCGAACCAGTCGAGCGGTTGCTTTGATTCGAGCCAGGTCGAGAGCAATCCACCTCTGGCGCTTGGCTTCGCGAACGGAGACACGCACGTCATCCTCGGCGGCGAACGCGTCGCGGAGAGCATCGTGAGGGTGGAAGCCCGCTTCGAAGACGGAGATACGGTTGAGCTGACACCCAGAGAGGGCTATTTGATCTGGCCGATCCCATCGCGGCACTTCGCGCTCGGGCACCGGCTGAGAGAGCTCGTTGGCTACGCCGCCGGCGGCCAGGTGATCGGGAGACAGCGCGTGAGCACGACCGAGCGCGGCTTGTACCCGTGTGCGGAGCCTAAGGATTATGGCTACGGCGTGACCATGTGCCCGTAGCGTCGAAGCGAAGACCTTCGGGAAGCCTGCTCTAGGCAAAACCCGGAGGCGCTGATTCGGGAAGGCGGCTAATCGCCCGGCGATGACCGCCTTCCGGGTTCTTCGTTCGAATAACGTGCGGCATCACTGACTCTGGCACAGAATCGGCACATTCTCGTGCACCTTTCCTTGATACCGTGCTACGCCCGGTGGGAGGGTGGGGGGAGGAGGGCGGATTAGCGAGGTGCCTGTACCCCGAGAAGTACTAGCCCGGGATGAAAAGACCGGTGACGAGCAATGAGCGATCGCCCAGAAAAGAAACGCCTCGACATCCTCCTCGTCGAGCGCGGCCTGGCCGAGACGCGGGCGCAAGCCCAGGCGCTCGTAATGGCGGGCCGAGTGCGCGGCTATTCGAAGGCCGGGCAGCAGGTGGCCGAGGACGCCGAGATCGAGCTCGCGGCGAAGGCGCCGTTCGTCTCGCGCGGAGGCGAGAAGCTCGCCCATGCGCTCGACCTGCTCGGCATCGATCCGGCCGGGAGGGACTGCCTCGATGTCGGCGCCTCGACTGGCGGCTTTACCGATTGCCTGCTCCAGCGCGGCGCCCGGCGCGTGATCGCGCTGGATGTCGGCTACGGGCAGCTCGCGCAGAAGCTACGAGACGATTCGCGCGTTACCGTGCTGGAGCGGATGAACGCGCGCGAGCTGAGCGAGCTCCCGTTCGCGCCCGAGCTGATCGTCTGCGACGTCTCCTTCATCGGCCTCGAGCTCGTGCTGCCGCCGGCGCTCGCGCTGGCCGTGCCGGGCTGGCAGGCGCTCGCTCTCGTCAAGCCGCAGTTCGAGGCCGGTCGGGAGGAGGTCGGCAAAGGCGGCGTCGTCCGCGCCCCCGAGATCCGTCGCCGGGTAGTGCGCGAGGTCGCGGAAGCTTCGCTCCACTGGCATGCGCGAGTGGTCGGCGTCGTAGACTCCGGACTACCGGGACCGAAGGGAAACCGCGAGATCTTCATTCACCTCGTCAACGACCGTAAGCCCGAGCTCCCAGCCGAGCTCGAGGAATGGATTGCCGATGCCGCCCAATAAACAGGTGCGCAAGGCGGCCGTGATCACGCACGGCCACGTCGAGACGATCGGCGACGGGCTCGAGCGCCTGCGTGCCGTCGCCGAGCACGAAGATGTGACGCTGCTTTTTCCGAAGGAAGAGCGCGAGAAGCACGGCCTCCCGGCCGGAGACGACGACATCCACCAGGCCGACCTCGTGGTCGTGCTCGGGGGCGACGGAACCATGCTACGCACGCTCGACAGCCTCCTCGACAGCGGCATCCCGGTCTTCGGCGTCAACTACGGCCGCGTCGGCTTCCTCACCTCCGCCCCCGGCGCCGAGCTGGAGAGCGGCGTCGAGCGAGCCTTCGCCGGCGACTACCGCCTGCTCGAGCTCCCGACCCTCGAGGTCGAGGCGGACGGCCAGCGCCGCGCCGCGATCAACGACATCGTGATCATCTCCGCGACGCACGGACGCGTCGTCGAGCTCAACTGGCAGGTCGGCGGCGAGGATTACGGCAAGGTCGCCTGCGACGGCATGGTCTGCGCGACTGCGATCGGATCGACCGCGTACAACCTCTCGAACGGCGGTCCGGTGCTGGTCTGGGGCATCGACGTGATGGCGATCACCTTCGTCGCCCCGCACACGCTCGCCGCGCGCCCGCTCGTGGTTCCGCGCGGGCAGTCGCTCGTGGCCCGTAACGAGACGGCCGACATCCCCGTTTCGGTGCTCGTCGACGGCCATCCGCTGGTCAAGCTCGACTTCGGACAGCATGCGCAGGTCACTTTCGGCGAGAAGCGCGGGCTGTTGGCGCTGCTACCGGAAGTGACTTTCGTGCGGCGTTTCCGCGAGATCTTTCCTTCCTAGGACTCGCTCCCTACCCGAAGAACCGCCACGCGCTCGCCGCACCAAGCGCGACAAGCAGGATGAGAACCGCCGCGAGAAGAGCAAGTGTGAGGATCAGACGACGTTTGGCCCACGGCTGCCGCCGGCGTGGATCGAGTTCGCCTGCGCGTTCGAGTGCGTCGGCCCAATCGGGCTTCCAGGGAAGTGCGGGCGTGAGCCGGTTGAGCGCATCGTCGTCGAATGTCATCTTGTTGCCTCCTCGAGCGCCCGAGTCAGATTCTTCCGGGCGGCGTGTAAAGTCGCTGACACGGTTTCAGTCTCGATCCCGAGCGTCTCGACGATCGTCAGGTAGTCGTAATCGAGGTAGAAGCGAAGAAAAAGCACGTCCCGCTGGCGCGCCGGTAGCCGGCGTACTGCAGCACGCACGTCGGCATCGGTTGTTGCCGGTTTCCATCCGACGCCTTCCGTATCCGCTTCGTGGAGCGCGTACTCGCCGACTGGCCGGCGGGTATCAGAGGTCGCATTCAAGACGCAACGGCAGATCCACGTTTCGAGCGACCCCGAGCCGCGGAAGCCGGTACGCGCACGGATTGCGCGAGCAAAGCTTTCCTGAACGGCGTCGCGGGCACGCTCCGGGTCGGATGTGCGGGCGAGCGCGAGGCGGAACAAGTCCGCGCCCCGCTTGCGGTAAACGGATTCGATCGACTCGATCGTTACGAGCTTCGAACTCATTGACTATATGACACCGGCAGGGCCGGAATTCTTTATTCGACCGCGACTGCCGGCGCTCGACTCGGGTGGCTTACGCGCACGGCGCCGTCCGCGCCGTCATCTGTCCTGAAGCGACAACTGTCCGCAGTCCTGTCCGGTCGCTAGCCTCTCCGGGAGTGACCTTCGTCCCGGACTCAAATGCTGCGTAGGCTCAGGATCGAGAACCTCGTCTTGATCCGCGAGGCGGAGCTCGAGCTCGCGCCCGGACTGAACGTGATCACGGGCGAAACCGGCGCCGGCAAGACGATCTTCGCCCAGGCGATCGGGCTCTTGCTCGGTCAGAAGGGCGAGGCCTCCGCAGTTGGCCAGGCCGCCGAGGAGGCCTACGTCGAAGCAGAGCTGGAGCTGCCCGAGGGGCTGCTCGACGAGGAGGAGTTCGCGACGCTGGCCGAGCTGCGGCCCGACGGGGAGGACGGTCTCGTGCTGGCGCGCAGAGTCTTCGCCGACGGACGCACTCGCGCCTATGCCTGGGGGCGCGCGATCGCCCGCGAGGATGCCGCCGCCGCCGCCGAGCGCCTGATCGCCATGTCCGGACAGTTCGAGCAGCGGCGGCTCGCCCGTCCCTCCTACCAGCTCGGTCTGCTCGACGCCTTTGCCGGCGAGGAGCAGAGCCGCAGAAGAGTAGAGGCGCGTCGGGCCTGGCGTGAGCTGCAGGCGGCCAGGCGCCGCTACGCCGAGCTGGCGCGCGACGCAGGCGCGATGCAGGCTCGGCTGGAGGAGCAGCGGGCGCTCGTGGAGGCGACCGAGGATCTCGATCCAGGCAGCGAGGAGAGGCTGCGCGCCGAGCGCGAGCGCATCCGCCACGTGGCCGAACTGGCGCAGGCGGCGCAGGAGGCATTCGAGGCGCTGGCGCCGGAAGAAGGGGACGGAGCCGCGGGGTTGGTCGCGGCCGCCGAGCGTGCGATCGCGCCACTCGAGCGTCTGGCGCCCGAGCTGGCGGCCTACGGTGAGGAGCTGCGCGGTGTCGAGCTCGAGCTGCGCGAGAGCGCCAGCTCGCTTGCCGCCTTCCTGGCCTCGCTCGAGGTCGAGCCCGACCGGCTCGAGCAGCTGGAGGCCGAGCTAGACCGGATCGCTGTGGCGAAGAGGCGTTTCAGCTGCCTCGACTTCGCCGAGCTGATGGAGCGTGCCGCTGCGGCGCGAGTGGAGCTTACGCAGGTGGACGAGGGAGTCGATCCTATCGCCGTCGCGGAGGCCGAGATGAACGCGGCTGAGGAGCGCGTGCGCGCGCTGGCCGAAGAGTTACGAGCCGCCCGGCGTGCCGCCGCCGAGCCGTTCGCCGCGGCCGTTGCGACCGAGTTGGGGCAGATCGGGTTGGGGGAGGGCGAGTTCCGGGTCGAGCTGACCGCGCGCGAGCCCGGGCCGAGCGGCGCCGACGAGGTCGCCTTTCTGATCCGTCCCAACCGCGGCCTGCCCTTCGCGCCGGTCGCCGAGACGGCATCCGGCGGCGAGCTTTCCCGCATCGCGCTGGCGTTGGCGGCCGTGGCCGGAGGTGAGACGCTTGTCTTCGACGAGATCGACGCCGGCATCGGCGGCCGCACGGCGAATACGGTTGCCGACACGCTCGAACGCCTCGGCACCCGCGCCCAGGTGATCACGATCACACACCTGCCCCAGATCGCCAGCAGAGCCGCGTGTCACTTCCTGGTCGAGAAGATCTCCGGCGATCCCACGCACACGCGCATCGACGCACTCGAGCCCGGAGAACGCGCGGCGGAGATCGAGCGCATGCTCGGCGGCGAGGAGTTCCTGGCTACGGTCGCCTCGCGCGAGGCCGGCTAGTACCGACCTCAATCCGACTCTCGATGATTACCGTCGACGCTCTTCGCGACGAGCAGAGGAGCGTACTGGCGGCGAGACGGTCCGTCTCGAAATCGGCGCAGTATCGGCACATCCAGGAGCGCTTTTCGTCTCGCCGGGACAGTAGTTTGTAACGACCCCGCGGGTGGGTGGCTCGGTGGCGGGCGGCGTAAAGAAGTGCCGCAGCGAAGAGAAGCAGATCGAGACTCTTCCCCCGGGGAGGCGCCGTCCTACCGCCGCCCTACGATCCTTTGGTCATGGTGCTGATGGGGATGGAGATTCGGAAATGATCCCCGTCGTGGTAGCTTTGCGTTCAGTGGAGAGGCGAGACCTGACGATTCTCGAGCGTGCGATTCGATCGCCCGAACAACCGTCTCTCCCGAAAAGCAGAACGAGCCGCGAGTCCGGTGCCATGCCCGTATCTGTCGATCGGCCTGGAAGGAGCGGATTGTGAGCGCGCGCGCGACAAAGTACATCTTCGTGACCGGAGGCGTTGTCTCGGCCCTGGGCAAGGGCATCGTCGCAGCGTCGCTCGGACGCCTGCTCAAGGCGCGCGGCCTCTCCGTTCAGGTGCAGAAGTTCGATCCCTACCTGAATGTCGATCCCGGCACGATGAGTCCCTTCCAGCACGGCGAGGTGTTCGTGACCGAGGACGGGACGGAGACTGACCTCGATATCGGCCACTACGAGCGCTTCATCGATCTCAACTTCACCGGCGCCTCCTCGAACACGTCCGGGGCGATCTGGCAGACGGTACTGCGCAAGGAGCGCAAGGGTGAGTTCCTGGGCGCGACCGTGCAGGTAATCCCGCACATCACCAACGAGATCAAGCACCGCATCCGCCGCGTCGCCGAGACGACCCCGGCCGACGTCGTCATCAGTGAGATCGGCGGCACCGTGGGCGACATCGAGTCGCTCCCCTTCCTCGAGGCGATCCGCCAGTTCCGGCGCGAGGTCGGGCAGGAGAACGTGCTCTACATCCACGTCACTCTGGTGCCCTTCATCGAGGCCGCCGGCGAGCTCAAGACCAAGCCGACCCAGCACTCCGTGAACGAGCTCAGGCGCATCGGTATCCACCCCGACATCGTCGTCGCGCGCTCGCACGAGCCGATCTCGCAGGACATCCGCGACAAGGTCGCGCTCTTCACCGACGTCGACCGCGAGGCCGTGATCGGCAATCCGGACGTGGCCGACGTCTACCTCGTACCCACCATCCTCAAGCGCGAGGGGCTCGACCGGCTCGTATGCGAGAAGCTCAGATTGCCGGCCGGCGCCACCGATCTGGGCGAGTGGGAGGATCTCGTCGCCCGCATCGGCAAGCTCGAGGGCGAGGTCGAGATCGCGCTCGTGGGCAAGTACGTCAAGCTCCAGGACGCCTATCTGTCGGTGCTGGAGGCGCTCAAGCACGGCGGCATTTACCACGGTTGCCATGTGCGCGTACGCTGGGTCGACTCGGAGGGCATGTCGCTCGAGGAGGCCCGTCAGGAGCTCGAGCAGGTGGACGGCGTGCTCGTTCCCGGCGGCTTCGGCTCTCGCGGCTGGGAGGGGAAGATCCTCGCCTGCCGGGTCGCACGCGAGCAGGAGATCCCGTACCTGGGCATCTGCCTGGGTATGCACGTCGCCGTCTCGGAGTTCGCCCGCCACGTGGCCGGTCTCGACGGCGCCAACTCGACCGAGATGGATCCCGAGACGCCCTATCCGGTCATCGACCTCCTGCCCGAGCAGAAAGAGGTGGAGGATCTGGGCGGAACGATGCGGCTGGGCGCCAGCGCCGTCGAGCTGGCCGAGGGAACGAAAGTTCGCGCCACCTACGACGAGCCGGTCATCCACGAGCGCCACAGGCACCGTTACGAGGTCAACAACATCTATCGCGAGCGCCTGGTCGAGGCGGGACTCGTGATCTCGGGCACCTACCAGGACGGCCGCCTGGTCGAGGTCGTCGAGCTTCCGGACCATCCCTGGTTCGTCGCCAGCCAGTTCCACCCGGAGTTCAAGTCCCGCCCGACGCGGCCGGCGCCGCTCTACCGCGATTTCGTCGGCGCCGCGCTCGAGCGGGCGGTTGCTCGCGGCAGCGCTTACTCGGCGGCCGGCGCCGAGACGGCCGGCGCAAGCAGCGAAAGCGCGTAGCGATCTCGAAACCGAGGTTGCCGCTCCGCGGGATGGCTCTAGAATCGGGCGATGCCTGATCGCGTTCTGACGCTCTTCTGCGAGCTGGCTCGGATTCCGAGCCCGTCGGGCAAGGAGCGTGCCGCGGCCAACTACGTGCTCGCCTATCTGCGCGGGCTCGGGCTCGATCCCCGGGAGGACGGCTCCGCTCCGCTTGTTCCGTCCGAGTCGGGGAACATCGTCTGCCGCCTGCCGGGCGCGCAGGAAGGCGGTGTGCCGATCATGCTCTGCTCGCATCTCGACACGGTGCCGCCACAGGGAGCGATCGAGCCGGTCGTCACCGACGGAGTCGTACGCAACGCCGCCGGGACGATCCTCGGTGCCGACAACAAGTCGGCGGTCGCGGCGATGCTGGAGGCGGCGCGACGAATCGTCAAGGAGCACCGCCCGCACGCGGGCGTCGAGCTCGTCTTCACGGTCGTGGAAGAGGTCGGGCTCCAGGGCGCCAAGCACCTCGACCTGGGCTCGCTCGAGGCCAAGGTCGGCTACGTCTACGACCAGGCGGCTCCGATCGGCGAGATCATCCTCGGAGCGCCCTACCACCGCGAGCTACACGCGAGTTTCATCGGCCGGGCTGCGCATTCGGGGATCGCGCCGGAGGAGGGGAGGAGCGCGATCGTCGCCTGCGCGCGGGCGATCGCCGACTTCCGCCTCGGCCGGATCGACGAGGAGACGACCGCCAATGTGGGCGTTGTTCGCGGCGGTCAGGCGCGCAATATCGTCCCCGGGCTCTGCGAGCTCGAGGCCGAGATCCGCTCGCACAACGAGAAGACGCAGCTCGGGTTGATCGAGGAGATGCTCGAGACGATCGCCTTCGCCGCCGAGCAGAGCGAGTGCCGGGCCGAGACCAAGGTAGTCGAGATCTACCGGGGCTACCGCTTCAAGCCCGACGACCTGCCGGTAGCTCTGGCGCAGAGCGCGCTCAAGAGCTGCGGTATCGAGCCCAAGCTCGGACTCACCGGCGGTGGCGCCGACGCCAACGTCTTCAACGCGGGCGGCCTCCCCTCCGTCAACCTCTCCAACGGCATGGCCCACATCCACTCGCCCGAGGAGGAGATCGCCGTCGATGATCTCAAACGGATGGTGGACGTGACGCTCGCGCTGGTGGACGCGGCCCGGGACAGCGCGGCGGCCTAGATCCAGGCGAGAGGCGCTAAAGGACTAGCCGCTCTTCGGAGTAGGCTTCTTGCCCGCGGTGGTCGGACTGATCTTGACCACGAGCCAGGTAACGGCCGCCGCGATCGTAATAACGCAGGCGATGAAGATGATCAGTCCGATTACTCCGAGTACCGTGGCCACCGCTCCCTAGAATAGCCATATGGCGCGGGCCTGCGTAATCGTGCTCGATGCGGTGGGAGTAGGTGCGCTCCCCGATGCGGCACGCTACGGCGACGAGAACGCGAACACGCTTGGCAATGTTGCGAAGGCGGTCGGTGGGCTCGACCTACCGATGCTCGAGGCTCTCGGCCTGGGCAACGTCGCTCCGCTCGAAGGCTGTCCGCCTCAGCCCGGCGCGCCCGCGATAGCCGGTCGCCTGGCGCCCCGCTCCGCGGGCAAGGACACGACCACCGGCCACTGGGAGCTGATGGGCGTGGTCATGCCGCAGCCGCTGCCGACCTATCAGCACGGCTTCCCCTTCGAGGTCATCGACCCGTTCATGCACCGCACCGGCCGTGGCGTGCTCGGTAACAAGGTCGCCTCCAGCGTGGACATCATCCAGGAGCTCGGCGAGGAGCACATGGAGACGGGCAAGTGGATCGTCTACACATCGGCCGACTCCGTTTTCCAGATCGCCGCGCACGAGGAGGTCATCCCGCTGGAAGAGCTGTACGGAGCCTGCGCTGTCGCGCGCGAGCTCCTCGCCGGCAAGCACAACGTCGGGCGAGTTATCGCGCGGCCCTTCGTGGGCGAAACGGGCGCCTTCGAACGCACACCCAACCGGCGCGATTTCTCGCTCCAGCCGCGCCGCCCCAACTACCTCACACTCGTCCACGAAGCCGGCGCCAAGGTCTTCGGGGTCGGCAAGGTCGGCGACATCTTCGCCGGTTGCGACATCGACGAATCGATCCCGACCAAGTCGAACGCCGAGGGAATCGCCCAAACCGAGCGCCTGCTCGACGAGCTCGAGAACGGCCTCATCTTCACCAATCTGGTCGAGACCGACATGCTCTGGGGACACCGCAACGACCCGGTTAACTTCCACCGCTCGCTGCAGGATTTCGACAGTCGCCTGCCCGATCTGCTCGCCTACCTGCGCGATGGCGACCTGCTCGTACTCACCTCCGATCACGGCTGCGACCCGACCACGGAGGGCACCGACCACACGCGCGAGTACGAACTCCTGCTCGCCTACGTCGAGGGCACGAACGCCGCCGGCCGCATCCACGAGGGCGAGCCGGCCGATGTCGGCGCGACCGTGAACGCCTGGCTCGGCGGCCGCTCGCCCGGCCGCTCGCTTCCAGGCAAGCCGATAGTCACGCCTTAGCGCGCTACTCGAGTGTGACGTCGCCCGCGAGCGGCAGCCGGCGTCCGTCGTCGAGCACGAGGATCGTTTCGCCCTTTCGCCGCTCGACCGACGCGATCGTACGTCCGGTCACGCTTATGGCAGGCACCTTTCCCCTGGCCGGCGTCTCGAGGCGCTGCAGGATCAGCGTCACCAGCGTCGTGGCCACGGTCAGCACGATGGCGACGCCCATCAGGCGGCCGAAGCCTGGGCTGTCCGAGAGCCTTTTAGACGCTATTTGGAGCGAGATCATTGCCGTCAGCCAGGTCAGAGCGAGGAGAGCTGCCAGGCGAGTGTTGGTAACCGCCGGGCGCTCGCCGGCGCGACGGCGAGAGATGAGCAGAGTCGCATAGGCGAGGGCCGCTGCGAGCACATACATGATACCGACCGTTCTGATCCAAACCTCCCAGCCTTTGTTTCCCCTGAGCCAGAGGGGCGGTATCGCGCCCGCGAAGGCAGCGGCTGCAAGCACAACACCGGAACCGGACAGAGTTCGGTACACCGGCCATGAGCTACCGCTGGCGAGACCCAGGCCGCTCGCCGTCGCCAGAGCCAGGGTGGTGAGGAGAATGCGTACCTGGATGCCCGAGAAATGGCCGATGAGGAGGGCGCCGATCGCCAGCAGAGCCGTCACCACGACCGACCCGATCATCACGAATAGGACCGTTCGCCGGATCGACGCGAGCGTGGTGGCGTTCACGGGTTGAGTGTAAACGCTCCGGCGACCGGCAACTAGTAATCGAAGCCTCGCTAGGCTGATCGAGTGCCCGAGCTTCCTGAGGTCGAGACGATCAGACGCGAGCTGGAGCCGCTCGCCGTTGGTAGGAGGATCGTGCGGGCGGAGATTCTCGACCCGAGACTCGTTCGGCCGGAGCCGCCGCCCGTCGTGGCGGCGCGGCTTACGGATGAGCGGATCATCGCGATCGAGCGCCGCGGTAAGTTCCTCCTCCTTCGTCTCCAGAGCGGGAGCACGCTGGCCGTGCACCTGCGCATGACCGGCTCGCTCCGGCACCGGCGCCCGGGCGGCGGCGAGGCGATCACGCACGAGCGCGCCGTCCTGGTGCTCGACGACGGCTCGGAGCTCGCCTACCGCGACGTGCGCCGCTTCGGAACCTGGCGCCTGCTCACGGCGGACGGGCTCGAGAGCTACCTGGCCGGGCGCGTCGGCCCCGAGCCGTTATCGCCGGAGTTCACGCCGGAGTTGCTGCGTGAGCGCCTGACCGGGCGCCGGGCGCCGCTAAAGGCGACTCTGCTCGATCAGCGCACGCTGGCCGGGCTGGGGAACATCTACGTAGACGAGGCGCTCTGGCGGGCGCGGCTGCATCCGGCTCGGCCGGCCGGCTCGCTCGGCAAGCCGGCGCTCGTTCGCCTGCACAACGGAATCCGCGAAACGCTCGAGGCCGGAATCGCCCGCCAGGGAGCGACCCTGCGCGACTACGCCCTCCCGAGCGGAGAGAGCGGCTCGATGCAGGCTGAGTTCCGTGTCTACGGACGCGAGGGCGAGTCCTGCGAGCGCTGCGGAACGGAGATCTCGAAGACCAGGATCGCCGGGCGCGGAACCTGGTTCTGTCCGCGCTGCCAGCGCCGTCCGGGCTGAGCCAGGGCGACGGCACTCGCCCACCGGAGCCGCCTCTACACTGGCTGTATGGGTAAGGCGCTGAAGACAGAGGCCGTCGTCCTGCGCTCGTTTCGGCTGGGCGAGGCCGACCGCGTGCTCCACATCTACAGCCTCGAGCGCGGCCGCATCGGCGCCGTGGCGAAGGGAATACGCAAGACCAAGTCGCGCTTCGGCGCCCGGCTGGAGCCGCTCTCGCACGTGGAGATCATGCTGCACGAGGGCAGGGGCGAGCTGGGCACGATTACCGGGGTCGAGCTGCTGCGCTCGCACCGGGCCGTCCGCGAAGAGTCCTATCGGCTCGGAGTCGGGATGATCGGCGCCGAGGCGATGCTGCACCTGTTCGGAGAGCAGGAGTCGAACCCGCGCGCCTTCGAGGCGCTGACGCGCTTCCTCGACCTGCTCGACGAGATTCCGAGCCGTGCGCCTGCCGCGGCTTCGCTCGATCCGCTCTCTCTTTCCTTCCAGCTCAAGCTGATCTGGCTGGCCGGTTATCTGCCTCACCTCGGCAGCTGCGCCGAGTGCGGAAGCGGGCCGCCCTTCGCCGGTTACTCGGCCAGAGCGGGCGGTGTCGTCTGCAGTAAGTGCGCCCCGGGCTCGCTGGCGCTCTCGGCCGCCGGGTTCGCCGGGATCGAGGGATTGTTACGGCGCCCGCTCGCTGAATCCGACGCGGTCGGATTGACCGAAAGGGCGGCACGCGACTGCCTGACCGTCGTCACCGCCACTTACGAAGAGCACGGCGGCTTCCGCTTGCGTACGCTCTCGGCATGAAGAAGGAGATGCCAGGCGGTTTCGAGCTGGATGACAGCTCCGCGAGGATCGACGTTCGCGAGGTGCATCGCTTCCTCTCGACCGAGTGCTACTGGGCCAAAGGCCGCCCATACGAGGTCCAGCAACGGCTCGTGCGCGAGGCGAGTCGTGTCGTCGGGCTCTACCACAGCGGCCATCAGATCGGCTTCGCCCGTACCGTCTCGGACGGGGCCGCGATCGCCTACCTGGCCGACGTCTACGTCCTGCCCCAGTACCGCCGCCGCGGCTTCGGCACCATGATCGTGCGCTTCAGCGTCGAGGAGGGCCCGTTCGCGCACATGCGCTGGGTCCTGCACACCGTCGACGCTCACGGCCTCTACCGGAAGTTCGGCTTCGCCGCGCCGAACGCGAGGCTGATGGAACGCCAGGCGCCCGGCTAACCGCCCGGCTCCTCCCGGGGTCAGATCTTGCAATCGTGCAGCGCAGATCTTTGTCGGCCCCGCATAGCTCTTCCGCACCAGACGCCACCGATCTCAGATCAAACGGCGCCTCGAGCGTCGAGTGCCGAAATGCAAGATCTGACCCCGCGGGCGTGGGATGGGCGCCGGGATCTCGTTCAACCGGACTTCGGCGTCTGCCAGGGTGCAGCCAGCGCCTCGGCGACGTAAGCGCCGACCTGAGAGATGGCGACGCGCACCTGCGCCAGCGAGTCACGGTCGCGGATGGTGACGGTGTCGTCCTCGAGCGTCTGCTCGTCGATCGTGGCGGCCCAGGGCGTTCCGATCTCGTCCTGGCGCCGGTAGCGGCGTCCGATCGCGCCCGAGTCGTCGTACTCGCTCAGGAAGCGCAGGCGCAGCTCCTCATAGAGCGAGCGTGCCTTGGCGACCATGTCCTCGTTCTTGCCGATCAGGGGCAGCACGGCCACCTTCACCGGTGCGATCTGCGGGTGGAGCCTGAGCACGGTGCGCTCCCGCTCGGCCACGATCTCCTCGTCGTAGGCATCCACGAGGAAGGCAAGGAGCGAGCGGTCGGCGCCGGCTGAGGGCTCGATCACATGCGGGACGTAGCGCTCGCCGTCCTGCCCGACGTACTCGAGCTTGACCCCCGAGAACTCGGTGTGACGGCTGAGGTCGTAGTCGCCGCGGTTGGCGATCCCTTCCAGCTCCGCCCAGCCGATCGGGAACAGGTACTCGACGTCGGCGGTCGCGCTCGAGTAGTGGGAGAGCTCCTCGGGGGAGTGCGAACGCAGACGCAGGTGGCTTTCGCGCAGGCCGTAGCGGCGGTACCAGCCCATTCGCTCCTCGAGCCAATAGCGGTACCACTGCTTCGACTCTTTGGGCGACACGAAGAACTCGAGCTCCATCTGCTCGAACTCGCGCGTGCGGAAAAGGAAATTGCCCGGCGTGATCTCGTTGCGGAACGACTTGCCGATCTGGGCGATGCCGAAGGGCGGCTTGCGCCGCGCCAACTGGAGCACGTTCTTGAAGTTGATGAAGATGCCCTGCGCCGTCTCGGGGCGAAGGAAGACCTTGGAGCCTGACTCCTGCACCGGCCCGATCGTCGTCTCGAACATGAGGTTGAACTGGCGCGGCTCGGTGAGGTCGCAGTCCGACGTCTCGCCGGGATGCTTGCTCGGCTTCTTGCCGCATTCGCAATGCTCGAGATCGTCGGCCCGGAAGCGCTTCTTGCAGCTGCGGCAGTCGACGAGCGGGTCGGAGAAGCTCTGGACGTGCCCGGAGGCCTCCCAGACGCGGGGATGCAGGATGATCGTCGAGTCGAGCGCCACTATGTCGTCGCGCTCCTGGGTCATCGCCTCCAGCCAGCGTGCCTTGACGTTGTTCTTGGCCAGCACGCCGTAGTGGCCGTAGTCGTACGAGGAACCCAGCCCGCCGTAGATCTCCGAAGACGGAAAGACGAAACCGCGCCGGCGGCAGAGCGAAACGATCTTCTCCATCGTCACGACGTCGTTTATCTTGCTGTCCTCACTCATCGACGGTTCCCTGTTGCCGCTCGGGGCAGACAGGTTATAGGGTCGGGCCGTGCTCGGCCGCCGCCTCTTTGGCCTGACGATCGTCGCCGCGCTTCTCTCGCTCGCCGGCTGGGGGCTGTTTCGCCTCAACCGGATGTTCGAGCCCGACCGGCACGGAGCCAAGGTGACGCACTTCACCGTCAGGAGCACCCTGGTCGCGCGCGCGCTGGAGGAGATCGTCGTCGCTCCCAAGGGCGGCGGAGCCGGCCGGCCGTTGCTCGTTCTTCTACCCGGGCGTGGCTCCTCTCCCGATAGTTACCTGACTCGGTACTGGTTCGACGCGCTCGCCAGACTCAGATCGCGCGCGCCGGATCTCCTGCTCGTGGGCGGCGGCGATCACAGCTACTACCACGACCGCGCCGACGGCCGCTGGGGTAGTTATGTGCTGAACGAGGCGATCCCGGCCGCCGTCGCCAGGCTGGGAGCCGACCGGGGCCGGATCGCTATCGGCGGTATCTCGATGGGCGGATTCGGCGCGCTCCGGTTCGGGTTGCAGAGTCCCGGGCTCTTCTGTGCGGTCGGCGGGCACTCGCCGGCGATCTGGCGGACGGGCGGCGAGACGCCCGAGGGCGCCTTCGACAACGCCGAGGACTTCGACCGCAACGACGTCACCGAGATATCGGCCGGTCGCTTCCGACCCCTCGGCGACACTCGCGTCTGGATCGATGTCGGTGATCAGGATCCGTTCGCCTCGGCCGACAGGGAGCTGGCTCGCGTCCTTCTCGCGCACGGCCAGAAGATCACCTTCCACGTCTGGCCGGGCTCGCACTCCGGCTCTTACTGGAACAAGCACATCGATCGGTACCTGCGCTTCTACGCCGAGGCGCTCGCGGCTTGCTGAAAAGCGTTCACGCGGGTGAATTTCCCTGCAAAAAAAGATCTTCGCTTGTAGCTCCCTTTTCGTCGTCCTACACTGAGAACGACAGGCGACTCTGGACGCAGGTCGTCTGCGGACTCCGCCAACTGCGCCCGAAGCGAGCTTGGAGAGCAGTCCATGTTCCGTTTCGGAAGGTTGAACGTAGAGAAGCTGGAGAGCAAGGGCGATGTCGCGGGGTTGGCGCGAGTGCTGG
Organism: Gaiellaceae bacterium; assembly: GCA_050011315.1. Lineage (GTDB taxonomy): Bacteria > Actinomycetota > Thermoleophilia > Gaiellales > Gaiellaceae > Fen-549. Next base: position 4,424 of record JBEKJI010000034.1, on the reverse strand, counting down.
CGTCGGCGGGGCAGCCCGACCTGCGTGTGAAGGCTCTGCGCGCGCTGGCCAGAATCGGCGAGCTGGATGTGCTTTTCGGCGCGCTCGGCGATAGGGCGCCCGAGGTGCGCGCCGAGGCGGCGCGGACACTCGGCTCGATCCGCGATAGGCGCGCGGAGCTGCCCCTGGTGGTGGCGCTCCGCGATCACGACTGGCACGTGCGCATGGCGGCTGCCGAAGCGCTTGGCCAGATCGGAGACGCCGAGGCCGAGGAGCCGCTCCTGGCCGAGTTCGAGGACACTAACGCGCAAGTGCGCGCGGCTGTGGCGGAGGCCCTGGGGAAGATCGGGGACATGCGCGCCGAGGATCCGCTCGCGGCGGAGCTCGCAGACAGCGATCGTCTCGTGCGCGCCAAGGCCGCCGAGGCGCTCGGTCAGCTCGGCGATCGGCAGGCGGTCGGGCCGCTTCTCTCCTCGCTTATGGACAGCGACGCCTACGTGCGCGAGTCGGCGGCACGGGCTCTCGGCTGCCTCAGCGACAACCATGCGGTCGAGCCGCTGGTAGCGGCGCTGGCCGACAGCGACGCCGGTGTGCGTGCCGCGACGGCGGAGGCGCTAGGTAAAATTGGCGATGCGCGCGTCTTCCGGCCGCTCGTGGAGACTCTGGCCGACCGCCGCTACGACGTCTGCCGGATGGCCGCCCGTTCGCTCGCCCGGCTTGGCTGGCGACCGAGCTGTGACGAGAACGGCGCCCGCTACTACCTTGCGCTCCATCTCATCGACCGTGCGGTCGAGATCGGCTGCTGTGTGGTCAAGCCGCTGATCACGGTGCTGGTGGAGGACGATTCGCGCTCGATGCGCGCGGCTGCGGCGAGGGCGCTGGGCGAGATCGGCGATGAGCGAGCCGTGGGACCTCTGATCGCCTGCCTGAGCAACCCGCACGCGTCCGAGATCGTGCGCAGCGCCGCCGCCGAAGCACTGGGGAAGATCGGCGACACGAGCGCGCTGCGTCCGCTCCGCAGTGCCCTTCTCGACCACGACGCCGAGGTTCGAGACGCGGCGCGGGAGGCGCTCGAGCAGATCGGCGATCGCCTGGGCCGGGCGCAGGTCGGCGTCTAAGAGCCTATTCCGGTAGGGATGTGCGTCTGAGGTGGTCAAGCCGCGGATGCCAGCGGCCGGAGGGCTGTGAAGGCGCACTGGTAGTGCGGAAAGCAGTCCTCCGGCCGCTGGCGCCACGGATCGGCCGCGTCGGGCGTGCAGGCCTAGTGGGATAGGCTCTACGCTAGTCTGCCCGCGTGGAATCGCACAGCGGGGCAAATGAGCAGAGCCGGGCGAGCTACCGAGAGCCCCCGAAGATCAGCCCCTTTCGCTGGGCGGTCTGGTGGATCTGCCTGTTCTTCGCGCTGATCCTCTTCTACGGAGTGTTTTCGATCTTCTGGTTCGGCCTGCGGCTCGCGGCTTGGACAGCCGAGTTCAGGGCGCGCAGGCAGCGGGCCAAGCTCGCCTTTTAAAGGATCGCGCTGCAGCCCTGTTTCGCCGCCCAGATGCCGAGCACGACACTGCCGGCTCCAACCGCGAGCAGAACGAAATAGCCGAAGAAGCCCGCCCGCCCGTACAGGGCATGGGTGCGACCGAAGCGCGACAGACCGAGCATGGCCAGGGCGCCGCCGATCAAACCGCCGATGTGGCCTCCGACCGAGATTCCGCTGGCCCCGAAGGTGAAGGCCAGGTTGAGGATGATCACGGTGTAGAGCCAGCTGCCAAAGATGGATACGTGCTGAAGCTCGAGGATAACCGCGGCGCCGAAGAGGCCGAAGATGGCACCGGAAGCCCCGACCGTCAGCGCACAGGGCGAAGCTAGCAGTGCTCCGGCTGCCCCTGCGAGACCAGAAACGAGGTAAAGGAGGAAAAAGCGGCCGCGTCCCATCCGCTCCTCGAGCGGTACTCCGACGAACCAGAGCACGAGCATGTTCATCCCGATATGGAACGGGCCGTAATGCATGAACGCCGATGTCAGAAGGCGCCAGTAGTCGCCGTTCGCGACGCTTGGCCCGAACAGCACGCCGTGGGTGTAGATGCTGCCCGCGTTCGAGTTGATCCCTCCACCGTTCGCCACGGTGAGTAGATAGACGGCGATGTTGATGCCGATCAATACCCGCGTCACCAGCGCGCCGCCGCCTTCGCGGTGCGCCCGCTGAACGCTCTTCGTCACCCGCTCGACGCCTTGCGGCTTGCCTGAATGATCGGGGCAGCGAATGCCCACCGGCGCGAAGGTCGCGCAGTCGGTGCAGATCGGGCGCTCGCAGACCGAGCAGGAAAGCCCCGTCTCGCGGTCGGGATGTCGATAACACGTCGCCATGGCCGAGTTCCCGGTAGCGTACTCGCCATGCGAATCCATGTCTCCTTTACCCCCGCAGAACCTGTAGACGCACCGCTCGCGGTCGTCATCGACGTACTCAGAGCCACCTCGACGATTACCCAGGCCCTCGCCTCTGGCTACCAGCGCGTTCTCTGCTGCACCGAGATCGAGGAGGCAAGGGCGCTTGCGGGCCAGAACAGCCCCGCCGTGCTCGGGGGCGAGCGCAAGTGCGTCCACATCCCCGGTTTCGATTTCGGCAACTCGCCGCGGGAGTACCTGGGCAAGCCCGCCGCTCCGACGCTGGTGCTCTCGACCACCAATGGCACGCGCCTGCTCGTGACCGCCGCCGCCCACTCCGAGCGGGTACTCGTCGCCTCGCTACTCAACCTGGAGGCTCTGATCGCCGCGGTGCGCGCGGACGGAACCGACGAGCTGGCGATCCTCTGCGCCGGCGTCCGTGGGGAGCTCTGCCTGGACGACGCCTACGTCGCCGGTCGCATTGCCGAGCTGCTCGACGGCGACCACACCGATTCCGCCATGGCCGCAATCAGGCTGGCGCGCTCATTCGCCAGCGCCGAGGACGGCTTGAGCGTCAGCCAGAGCGCTCGCAACCTGATCAATGCCAACCTCGCCGAGGACATCTCCTATTGCGCTCGTGAGAGCATCCTGCCCGTCGTACCGCGCCTGGTCGGCCCGGTTGGCACGGGAGTCGAGGTGGCACTGACGTAGGCCGAGACGCGTAGTGCCATGCCCCGCGAGACCGCTGCCTCGACAACGCCGTTCACCAAGTGTCTCGCCGCGTCGACGGATACGTTTCCGTCATGACGGCGGGTGCAGCAATCGCGTACTTCGGAGTACTCGCGCTCATATGGCTCGGGCTCCCGGGCTTGGTATGGGTCTCGAAGCGGACCCCCCGGTACCTCCGGTACGCCCCTTCGCTCCTGATCTGGTTCTTTCGGGTCGTACTCGTTGCTTTCGCCGTCTACGGGATCGTCGCAATGGCACGCGGCTAGCGCGTCGAAGCCGAGACCGAGTTTCGAGAAACGCCGCCAGCGCGGAGTGGGCGATCGCGAGCGCCCATCCCGGAGCTAGGCGAACAGGTCGCCACTGTCGTACGCTCACGGGGATGAGCCTCACGGATCCGCCGACGATCGCACCTGTACCGATGCCGCTGCGCTGGCTCACGCCGGCGCAGGACTGGCAAGTGGGGGAGCGCAGCCTGGTGCTGGGCACCGGTCCGGCGACCGATCTCTTCGCCGATCCTGCCCGCGCCGAGCCGCTCGCAAATGCCCCCGCTCTCGTCGGCGCTGCGCGCGGCGATTTCCTGCTCAGCGCCCGCGTTCGCGTCGAGTTCGCCTCGACCTTCGACGCCGGCGTGCTGCTCCTGCACCGCGACGAGCGCAACTGGGCCAAGCTCTGTTTCGAGCTCTCGCCTCAGGGTGAGCCGACCGTCGTCTCGGTCGTCACGCGCGGGGTCTCCGACGACTGCAACTCGTTTGCGGTTAAAGGCGCCGAGGTGTGGCTGCGGATCGCGCGCCTCGGCGATTGCTTCGCCTTTCACGCTTCGACGGACGCCGTCTTCTGGCGACTCGTTCGCTACTTCGCGCTCGAGGGCGAGGGCGAGGTGTCGATCGGATTCCTGGTTCAGTCGCCGACCGGCGAAGGTTGCCGTGCGCGCTTCGACGAGATCGGCTATGCCGAGCGGCGCCTCGTTGATCTCAGAAGCGGGGGGTGAACGGCGGCGCCGAGTCGTCGAGCCGGAGTGCTCTCGGTGTGTTGCTGTTCTGGCACGGACCTGGCACATCTCGCGCGCCTTTCCTCGCTACCGTTTCACGACCCCGCGGGTGGGTTGTTTGAGCGCCAAGCGAAACGAAGCACTCCACCGCCTGGCCGCGCTCGGCGACGCGATTCGTTGTCCTCGATCGCGCCCGTAGCCGCCGGCTACGAATGCGACACTGCTTATTAGAGCTCGGCTGGAAACAGAGAAACACCGGCTGAGCACGATCTCGCGGCCCGAGGACGTTGTCCTCGGGCGCATCCGTATCTACGTCCGATACGAATGCGCCCTGCGTCCTAGCCTCGAACCA
>JBEKJI010000033.1:0-21535 GCA_050011315.1 Gaiellaceae bacterium | reverse complement strand
CCCGAGGACGTTGTCCTCGGGCGCATCCGTATCTACGTCCGATACGAATGCGCCCTGCGTCCTAGCCTCGAACCACGATCTCGCACTCATCCGGCGCCCCTCCGTCCCCAGACGAGCTCCCTTGTCTCGCACTCACCGATCACACCCAGTCGACGGGTCTTCATCCCGAGACGAGCTCAGGCGGCCACCGCCGGCTGAGCGCCGGCCAGGTTCGCCGACAGCGTTATCTCGAGGCCCTTCAGCGCCTGGGAAACCGGGCAGTTCGTCTTTGCCTGCTCGGCCTTGGCCAGGAAGGCCTCTTCACTGAGTCCGGGGACACAGCCGCTCACTTCCAGCTGCGAGCTCGTGATCCCGGTGCCGGGCACGAGGGTGACGATCGCCCGCACGTCGAGCCGCTCGGGCGGCGTTCCGCCCTCGGCTAGGAGTAGCGAAAACGCCATCGCGAAGCAGGACGCATGCGCGGCGGCGATCAACTCCTCCGGGCTCGTCTTTCCGTCCGAGGACTCGGCCCGCGCGGCCCAGCTGATCGGCAGCTCGGCAAGCGCTCCGCTTCCGCTCGAGCCGATCGTTCCCTCACCCTCAAACAGCCCGCCCCTCCAGGTAACGGATGCGACTCTCCTGGCCATTTCGTCCTCCCTCTCCAGACAGCGCGCGAACAGCTTCCGCGTCACTCCCAGTTGTTCCCGTCTCGGGAAGTCTCAACCGCTTAGTCGCGTTTCCGGCGGCTAGGCCATGACGTCGATCGGACGCTCTGCTGCGCTCACCTCGAGCTCCGCGACGTGCTCGGCCTCGAGCTCGTAGACGCGCTTGAAGGCGGCGATCGAAACCTCGACCTGATCGAGAGAGGGCTCGCGCGTCGTCAGCCGCTGCAACCAGAGCCCGGGCGCGAGCAGCGCCGCCAGTACGCGGCTGCGCCGGTGCTTGCCCGCGAAGCGGATCAGCTCGTAGGCGAGCCCGGCAATCGGCACCAGCATGAGGATCCGAGTGGCAATCAGCCAGTACCAGTCCAGGCCCCCGAAGAGGTAGTAGATAAAGGCGTAGACGAAGATCGCGAGCACCATGACCCAAAGCAGGAAGGCGGTGCCGCAGCGGGGATGGATGACGCTGTAGGGCATGACCTTCTTGGGCGTCAGCTCCTCTTCGGCCTCGAAGGCATTGATGACTCTGTGCTCGGCGCCGTGGTAGGCGAAGACCCGGCGCAAATCGGGAAGCAGCGAGACGAGCAGCATGTAAAGCACGAGGATGCTGACCCGGATGACTCCCTCGACCAGTACGAACCACACGCCCTTCACCGAGAGCAGGCGCGTGATCACAGCGGGACTGACCTTGAACACTCCTACAGCGAAAGCAATCGCGAAGATGAACATCGAGGCGATTGCCCAGCCTCCGAGCTCGACGCCCTCTTCGCCGTCCTCGCCCTCGGTGGCGTATCTGGTCGAGATGGCGAGGGCGCGGAAGCCGATCCCGAGCGACTCGCCAAGCGCCATCACGCCCCTGATCACGGGCAGCCGGAAGAACCAGTGCCGTCTCATCGGCGAGCTGATCGGCTGCCAGACATCGGCCAGCTCGCCGTTCGGCTTGCGCATCGCCACCGCCCAGAAGGAAGGGCTGCGCATCATCACACCCTCGATCACGGCCTGACCGCCGTACATCGGCGTTCCTTGCGCGCGCAGAGGCAAGAAAGAGAAGCGCTGCCGACGCTTCCTCTCAGCCTTTACGGTTGCAACGGAGACGCTCACGCCTTCTTGGCGCGAGCTGCCTTCTCGGCCTTCTCGAGCCGGCGCTGGAAGCGCTCCACCCGGCCACCGGTGTCGACGAGCTTCTGCTTGCCGGTGTAGAAGGGGTGGCAGGCCGAGCAGATCTCGACGTGCAGCTCGGGCTTCACGGAGCGGGTCTCGAACTCGTTGCCGCAGGAGCAGCGAACGATCGTCCGCACGTAGTCAGGATGGATATCAGCCTTCATCTGGATCGAGGATACCAGAGGCGGTACGGGGCGCTACGTTGCCACCGGAGACAACGACCAGCACCGTCGAGCCCGGCTCCGGTTTGAAGACGCCGGCAAGAAGAGCGGCGGTCGAGACTGCGCCGGCAGCCTCGCAGGCCAGCTTGGCGCGCTGGTAGAGGAAGCGCATGCCCTCGCGGATCTCCTGCTCGCTGACGAGCACCACGTCGTCGACCTTGTCCTTGGCGATGGCGATGCAGTGGTGCCCGGCAAAGGGCGCCGAGAGTCCGTCGGCAATCGAATCGGGCTTGACCTTGACCCACTGGCCGCCCGCGAGCCCCGCGTAGAGCGCGGCCGACTGCTCGGGCTCGACGCCGATCACCTTGACGTCCGGGCGCAGCGCCTTGACCGCGGTGGCGATACCGGCAACGAGGCCGCCGCCGCCGACCGGCACCAGAATGGCGCCGACCTCGGGCGTGTCCTCGAGCATCTCCAGACCGAGCGTTCCCTGACCGGCGATGATGAAGGGGTCGTCGAAGGGATGGACCATGACCATCCCCGTCTCTTCCATCAACTCGTCGGCGCGATCGAAGGCCTCGTTCGGGTTCTCGGCCTCCAGATCGACCTCGGCGCCGTAGGCGCGGGTGGCGGCGATCTTCTGCGGGCTGGCGCCCTGCCACATCACGACCCTGCTCGTAATCCCCTCCAGCGAGGCTCCGTAGGCGATCGCCTGGGCGTGATTTCCCGCCGAGACGCCGATCACACCGCGCGCTTTCTCCTCGTCGGTGAGCGTGGCCAGCTTGGAGAGAACGCCGCGGACCTTGAAGGCACCGGTGCGCTGGAAGAGCTCGGCCTTGAGCAGCACGTTGGCGCCGGTGAGCTCGCTCAGCTGGGCCGAGCTGAAGGTCGGTGTGTGGTGTAGGCGGCTGCCGATCGCCTCGCGCGCGGCGAGCACCTCTTCAAGCCCGATCTTCCTCAAGCCGGTTTTCATGCGCTGATCCTAGCTAGCAGATAGATCCGAGGGTAGTCGACGGCGGCACGCCCGGGGAGAGGAGCACTGTGCTCGTTTTCGGACTTCATATCTACTGGGACGATCGTGGCGCTATTTAGGTAGGGCCTATCCCGCCAGGCCTACACGCCCGAAGCGGCTGCCCCGCGGCGCCAGTGCCCACCCAGACCGCTTACCGCACTCCCAGTGCGCCTTCACGGCCCGGACGGCCCCTGGCATCCACGGCTCAACCCCTTCGACCGCGCATACCTAACGGGATAGGCCCTTCGTCGGTTTCCGGGCCCGGATGCAGATCCGGTAGCGGAAGAGCTCGCTGAAGGGGGCGCCGATCAGCTCGATGGTGCGGAAGACGGGGATGAAGCTGCGCCGCGCCAGCTCGAGCTCGACCGTGAACCCCGCCGCTCGTAGCTCGTCGGCGAGTGTCCGGCTCGGCAGCAACCCGATGTGGGTCTCGTTGGTGCCGACCAGAAAGTTCCGGCTCTTCATCCGTTCGATCAGGTGCTTGGGGTTGGGAGTGTGAATCGAGAGCGTCCCGCCCGGCACGAGCACGCGTCGGCACTCGCGGAACATGCCCCGCAGCGTTTCGAGCTCCAGATGCTCGGTCAGGTCGGCGGCCAGCGCCTTGTCGAAGTAGGCGTCCTCGAACGGAAGCCGCGAGACGTTACCCACCTCGAAACGGAGCTTCGGATGCAGCCGGCGAGCCTCGGAGACGCCCAGTTCGGAGGCGTCGACGCCGACCGCCTCGCAGCCCGACCTGGCGAGGAAGTCGGCCATCGAGCCCGCCGCACAACCGAGATCGAGCACGCGCTCGCCGGGGTGAGGATCGACCAGCTCGAGCACGTTCCGGAGTCGCATCTTCGTCCAGCGCGTCTCCTCGGCGTAAGCCGAAGCCATCGCCTGCATGAACTCCTCGTCGTAGCCTTCGCCGGCGTGGGTGCGGATCAGCGGCAGCTTCATCGACCGACACACTAGCCGCGGTCGCGCAGACGCAGAAGACGTCTTCGTCTTCGAAGCGCCGGCGCGGCCTCGTCTGCCTTTCGCGGACCGGCCACGGTGATAGGGTTCCGCGCCACCGGTCAGAAGACGCTGACGAGATGAAAGAAAAGCTTTCGAAAACAGCACTGGCAGCGACTCTGGCCGCCCTTTCTCTCGCCGCTCCTCTCTCTTCCGGCGGCGCGACGCGAGCGGTTCCCAGGCTGGTCTTCCCGGTAGTCGGACCCGTCAGCTACATCAATGACTTCGGCGCTCCGCGTGGCCGGCTCCCCCACCAGGGAAACGACCTCATGGGCACCAAGAAGTCGATCGTCGTGGCGGTCGAAGCCGGCACGGTCACGTTCTGGACGCACTCCGCCAGCGCCGGCTGCATGCTCTACCTCCACGGTCGCAGCGGGACGATGTACGAGTACATCCACCTGAACAACGACCTTACGATGAAGAACGACAACAAGGGTAGGTGCGTCGCGGGCACGGCCTACGCCAAGGGGCTCAGGAACGGGGCTCGCGTCGAGGCCGGGCAGCCGGTCGGTTACCTTGGCGACTCCGGCGACGCGAACGGAATCGCTTCCCACCTCCACTTCGAGGTTCACCCGCGCGGCGGAAGCGCCGTCAGCCCGTATCCCTATCTGAGGCGCGCCCGCGTCCTCCTCTTCGCGGCCAAACCGGGAGACCGCGTCTCGCTGACACTGAAGGGGACGTCGATTGCCGCCGACACCGGCGCCGGAACGCTGAGCATGCGCCTGACCGACCTCGTCGCCTCGACGGGTCTACATCTCGAGAAGCTCTCCCGGAAGATCACACTCGCGCTCTCGCCCGACACGCTGGTGCTCGACGAGCTCGGCAACAACGTTCCATTCGAGAACCTCGACGAGCTCGGCGCCGGAGAGCCGGTGCAGATCGAGACCACGAGCGTCCCGACCACACTTGCTTCCGAGCTTGGTTCCTCGCTCTCGCTGACGACCTTCTCGGTCACGATCCTGGGCTAGCCCGCGCACCCCTCGGGCCGCGGCGCGGCTCGTCTCCGCACGTGCTCTTGCGCCCCGATACGGCGCCCCGGCAGCTCTCAGTTGAGGCGAGTTTGGAGAAACTCGACGATCGTCCCCGTGGGGGCGCCGGGCGTGAAGACCTCGGCCACTCCGTGCTCGCGTAGGACTTTCGCCTCGTCGTCGGGGATGGTGCCGCCGACCAGTACGAGCACGTCGTCCGCGCCCTGATCGCGCAGCCCATCGAGCACGCGCGGCACGAGCGTCATGTGGGCACCGGAGAGGATCGAGAGCCCGACCGCATCGGCATCCTCCTGGATCGCCGTCTCGACGATCTGCTCGGGTGTCTGGTGCAGGCCCGTGTAGATGACCTCCATGCCGGCGTCGCGCAGCGCGCGCGCAACCACCTTGGCGCCACGATCGTGGCCGTCCAGGCCGGGCTTGGCGATGACTATGCGGATCGGATCGGGCACGCGGCCAGTATAGGGGCCGGGTGAACGGCGAAACTGTTCTACCCCGGTCCTCCGGGACGCCAGAGTCGCTCCTCCCCGGTCGCGGCGACCCGGGCGCAGATGAAGAGGAGATCCGAGAGGCGATTGAGGTAGATGCCCACAAGCGGGTTCTGCTCGCGCTCGCGCGCAGCGCTCAGGACCTCTCGCTCGGCACGGCGGCAGATCGAACGCGCCAGGTGAAGGCGTGCGCTGCCCTCCCCCGCGCCCGGTAGCACGAAGCTCTCGAGCGGCTCGAGCCCGGCGTTCAACTCGTCGCAGAGATGTTCGAGCGACTCGATCCGATCGGGTTTCATGCGTAGGTGCTCGCGGGATTCCGTGCCCGGCGGAACGCTGAGATCGGCGCCCAGGTCGAAGAGCTCGTTCTGGACTCGCTCGAGCGGCTCGCGTAGGCGCCCGGGCAACTCGACGGCAAGCGCCAGCCCGAGTGCGGCGTTCAACTCGTCCACGGCACCGATGGCGGCGACCAGGGAATCGGTCTTGCCGACACGACTGCCGTCACCAAGGCTCGTCTCGCCGTGGTCGCCGCTGCGCGTGTAGATGCGCGTGAGGCGAACCGACTCTTCGCGCTTCGACCCGGTCATCGCCGGTCCGCCTTTCTATTGCTCATGGAAGGCACCGGTACATCCTTGCAGCCTCGACGGTCGCCTTCTAGAAGAGCTCAATCCGCTCTATCCTTCAAGACCGAGGCTATAGGCACTCACGCTTCCCGGCGGTAGCGCCGATACTGCACGCAGGACCGGCGCCTCGGACTAGGAAAACAGACACGAGATGAGCGAACAAGGCGACGAGGGACAGGCCCCCGGAGCACCGGGGTCAGGAGCCGCGGGCGGTCTCCCGCCGCGCCCAACCGTGCGCGAAAGCCTTCGCCGCGGTCTCTTTGTGCGTCTCCCGACCGAGGGCGAGTCCAGCGAGGGCCTTCCCGGCTCGGAGCAGCCGGTCGAGGCTTACGGCGAAGTGCCCGCGGAGGAATACGAGGGCTGGCGGCAGCTGCCCGACGGAAGCTGGGAGCAGGTTAACGCCGAGGCACACACCTACGCCGAGGGCTACGATCCCACGCCCGCCGAGGCCTATCCCGAGATCGACGCCGGTGCGAACTTCGCCTCGGTCGCCGGAGGCGAGCCGTTCTTCCAACCGGAGACGAGCGAGGAGAGCGCCTGGTCGTTTGCGGGCGGCCAGGAGGCGGCGATCACGCCCGAAACAGAGGTCGTCGAGTACGAACAGGTAGCCGCCGAGGTCGAGGTCGCAGAGCCCGAGCCGGCGGCCGTCGAGCAGGCGTACGAAGAGGTGGCCCAGGAAGCCGTGGCCGCGCCCGTGCCGGTGGTTGAAGAGGTGATTCCAGAAGCCGTGACCGCGCCCGTGGCCGCGCGCGTCCAAGCCCGTCCGCCCCTACCCGAGGATCCGGTGGCCTCCGCCGGTCTCTACATTCCCGCCGACGTCGAGCTGCTCGAAGGCGATATGCCCGTCTACGGCGAGAACGAGAATGTGCCGCCGCTGTTCGCAGGCTCAGGGCTCGGCGAGCCGCTCTTCGTCGAGTTCGGCGACCTGGCGCGGATGCTGGTCGGACTACGCCGCCTACTCCCCGCCGGAACGCGCCTCACCTATAACTACGACCACGAGCGGGCCTGGGTGAGAACCTCCGCCGAGGTCGACCTCCCCTCCTTCGCCGAGCGAGTACGCACGCTCGTCCAGGAAGACGAGGGAGCTTCCAAGTAGCTGCGCCGGCTCGTTCCGCCGGCTCGCCATTTGACGGCGACCGGTTTCAACCCGTACTCTCAAGGCGATGACGAACTCGACCTCGCGGACGACTTGGGTGTGGCGCTGGCGCAGCGAGCGGGGCGGGAGCGTCGCCTGGACCTGATCTAGACGCCAACCCGAACCGCTCGAGACCTTCCAAGCCGGGGGTCTTTTTTATTGCCCTGATGACCGTGATGAGACAGACAGCCAACATCCCCAAACCCATCGCTACCGATCTGCTGACACCGCTCGGCGCCTATTTACGCCTGCGCGGCGCGGGCAGCGCCTCCTTTCTGCTGGAGTCGGTCGAGCACGGCCGGCTCGGACGCTACTCGCTGGTCGGATACGGATCACAGATCGTCGACTTCGACGAGGCCGAGCGGCTCGGCGAGCCGATCGTCGGCTATCTCTCCTACGACTACGTCGCCCGGCTGGAGCCGACGGTGCCGCTACCGGAGGTGGGGCCGCGAGACCCCGAGAGCCAGTTCGTCGTTCCCGAGACGCTGGTGCGCTTCGACCACGCTCGCGGAATTGCGGAGGTTCTCTACGGCGACGCCAAGGCGACCGCCGCCCTGCTCGCGACGCCGCGGCCCGAGGTGCCGAGAGGAACGGGGGTTTCCGGACCGCTTCGCCGCTATCCCGACCAGGCGACCTACGAGCGCTGGGTCCGCCGCTCGAAGGAGTACATCACGGCCGGCGACGCCTTCCAGATCGTGGTCTCGCAGCGGGCAGAGCGGCCGACCTCGGCCAGCGCGCTCGATCTCTACCGAGCGCTGCGGCGCGTCAACCCGTCCGAGTACCTGTTCCTGCTCGAGCTCCCGAATGACCTCGCCCTGGTCGGCTCTTCGCCCGAAACTGTGGTCAAGTGCGAAGGGAAGCGCGCCAGCCTCAACCCGATCGCCGGCTCGATCAAACCGGGCGAGGGCGACGAACAGGCGCTGCTCTCCTCTGAGAAGGACAAGGCCGAACACGTCATGCTCGTCGATCTCGGTCGCAACGATCTCTCTCGCGTCTGCCGGCCCGGCAGTGTGCGCGTCGAACGCTTCATGCGCCCGGAACGCTTCTCCCACATCACCCACCTGATCTCCGAGGTGGTGGGCGAGCTCGAGCCCGGAGCGACTCCGTTCGATTTGCTCCGCGCCTGCTTCCCGGCCGGGACAGTCTCGGGCGCCCCCAAGGTGCGGGCGATGCAGATCATCTCCGAGCTCGAGGACTACCGGCGCGGCACCTACGCCGGCGCGGTCGGCTACTACGACCCGGCCACCTCCTCCTTCGACACCTGCATCGCCATCCGCTCGCTGGCGCTCAAGGACGGGGTCGCCTACCTACAGGCCGGCGCCGGGCTGGTGACCGACTCCGACCCGACCGCCGAGCACGAGGAGTGCTTGAACAAGCTTGCTGCCGTCGAGGCCGCGATCGAGCTGGCGGAGTCGGAACGATGACGAGTTCGGCGTTTGTACAGTCGCCGCAGGATCGCTTCTCGATCTTCTGGGGCGGCGCTGTGTTCGGCCCGGCCGGAGCGCTACCTGGCCAGGAGGGCGAAAAGTGATCCTACTCATCGACAACTACGACTCGTTTACCTACAACCTGGCGCATCTTTTTGGCGAGCTCGGGGCCAAGGTGATCGTCCGCCGCAACGACGCCATCACCCCCGAGGAGGCGGAGGCGCTCTCGCCCTCCCACCTCGTCGTCTCCCCCGGCCCCGGCGTGCCGACCGATGCCGGTGTCTCGATCGAGCTGATCAAGCGCCTGGGGCCGCGTATACCGACGCTCGGCGTCTGCCTCGGCCACCAGGCGATCGTCCAGGCCTTCGGCGGCGTGATCGGCCCGGCGAAGAGGTTGGTGCACGGCAAGTCGAGCCCCGTCCACCACGACGGGCGCGGCATCTTCACCGGGCTGCCACAGGACTTCGAGGCCGGCCGTTATCACTCGCTCGCCGCAAACGAGGTGCCCGACTGCTTCTGCATCTCGGCCACGGGCGACGACGAAGTGATGGCCGTGCGGCACAAGCGACTTCCGATCGACGGCGTCCAGTTCCACCCCGAGTCGGTGTTGACACCGGCCGGATCGGAGCTGGCTAGGAACTTCCTGGAGGGACGGAGATGATTACTGACGCGATTGCAAAAGCGCTGGAGAGAAGCGATTTCACACGCTCCGAGGCGCGCGAGGTGATGGACGAGATCATGTCCGGGCAGGCAACACAGGCGCAGATCGCCGGTTTCTTGATCGCGCTCAGGGCCAAGGGAGAGACCGCGGAGGAGATCGCGGGCTGCGCCGAGGCGATGCGCTCGCATGTGGTTTCGGTCAAGCCCAAACGGACCGATCTCGTGGACACTGCCGGGACCGGCGGCGACGGCCAGTGCACGATCAATATCTCGACCGCGGCGGCGCTCGTGGCCGCGGCGGCCGGAGCCGCCGTCGCCAAGCACGGGAACCGCGCCGCCTCCTCAGCCTGCGGCTCGGCCGACGTGCTCGAGGCGCTCGGCTTCAACCTCGAGCTGGCGCCGGAGCGAATCGCCCGCTCGATCGACGAGCTCGGCTTCGGCTTCATGTTCGCGCAGGCTCATCATCCGGCGATGAAGTACGCCGGCCCGGTGCGGCGCGAGCTGGCCACGCGCACCATCTTCAACATCCTCGGCCCGCTCACCAACCCAGCCGGAGCCCGCTGCCAGCTGATCGGCGTCTACTCGGCGGCGCTGGTGCGCCCGATCGCCGAGGCGCTGCTGCAGCTCGGCAGCAAGCGCGCCTTCGTCGTCCACGGCGCAGGCGGGCTCGACGAGCTCTCGCCGCTCGGCCCCAACGAAGTTTGCGAGGTCAGAGGCGGCCAGGTGATCGAGCGCACGATCGACCCGCTCGATTACGGCATCCCGCGCTGCGAGCTCGAGGATCTGCGCGGAGGGGATCCGGCCGCCAATGCCGCCGCTATCCGTGAGGTCTTCCAGGGAGGCAACGGCGGTCGCCGCAACGCGATCCTTTTCAACGCCGCCGGCGCCATTGCCGCCGCGGGCCTGGCCGAGGATCTCGCCGAGGGCGTCGAGCTAGCGATCGAGACCGTCTCCTCGCGCAAGGCCAACGAGCGGCTGGAGGAGCTCGTGGCCTTTTCGCAAGAGGTCGAGGTGAAGAGCTAGATGGGACGTCTCTTCGACGCTCTCGCCCGCCCGGGCCTGCAGGCGATCGCCGAGATCAAGCGACGCTCGCCCTCGGCCGGCGAGCTGCGCCCCGACGCCGATCCGGTCGCACTCGCGCGTGCCTTCAACGGAGCGGGCGCGGCAGCGATCTCGGTACTGGTGGACGAGCGCTTCGGCGGCTCGATCGATGATCTACGCGCGGCCAGAGCGGCAACCAGAGCGCCCCTGCTCGCCAAGGGCTTCTTTTCCGAAGAGGAACAGATCCGCGAGCTCGCCAAGGCGGGCGCCGACGCGGTGCTGCTGATCCTCCGCGATCTCGCCGACGCACAGGCTCGCAACCTGCGCGAGTTCGCCGAAGTCCTCGGCCTGGACACGCTCGTGGAGGCTCATAACGCCGAGGAGCTCGAGCGCGCGATCGCGCTCGGCGCCGATCCGATCGGGATCAACTGCCGCGACCTGTCCAGTTTCGCGATCGATCGCCGAACTCAGCTCGAGCTCGTGGCCGGCGCGCCACGCGACCGTGTGATCGTTGCCGAAAGCGGTATCTGGTCTCGCGCCCAGGCGGCGGCGGCCGAGTTGGCGGGAGCCGGCGCCGTGCTAGTCGGCTCCGCCCTGATGCGCGCGCCCGACCCGGCGGCCAAGCTCGAGGAGCTGATCTCGCGCCCGCTGGTGAAGGTCTGCGGTCTCACCTGCAGCGAGGATGTCGAGGTTGCGGCGGCGGCCGGGGTGGACATGGCCGGCTTCGTGCTCGCGGCGGAGAGCCCGAGGCGGGCGCCCGGAGTGCTCGAGGTGCCCGAGACGATGCTCTCGGTGGCCGTCTTCGTCGGTGAGCGCCACGAGACAAACGCCGATCTCGTTCAGCTCTACGCCCGCGAGGACGGTCATCGCGCCCGAGACGCCGTCCTCTACCGCGGCGACGAGGCGGTCGCCGAGGTGCTCGACCTACCGTGGCAGAGCGCAGACAGCGGCCATCTCGACCGGGCCGCCGCGGCCAGCCGCGAGCGAAGAGTGATGCTGGCCGGTGGGCTCGATCCCGAGAACGTCGCCGAAGCGATCGAGCGCGTCCGGCCCTGGGCCGTCGATGCCTCGTCGTCGCTGGAGACCGCCCCGGGGCTGAAGAACCACAGGCGCGTACGCGAATTCGTACGAGCGGTAGCGGTCGCTAGCAGCACGACATCCAGGTAGAAACGCGAGGAGAGGAGCCCTCAGGTGTCATCGTCATCAGCAAAGCCCGCGCCGCCGGACGAGGGCCGCGGTCTCTACGGCCCCTACGGAGGGCGTTACGTTCCCGAGACGCTGATCCCCGCGCTCGAGGAGCTGGAGGCGGGCTGGCGCGCGGCGCAGGCTGACGAGAGCTTCGCCCGCGAGCTGCACGAGCTCCTGACCAACTACGGCGGCCGGCCGACGCCGCTGACGCTGACCGAGCGCTTCTGTCCGGAGAAGCGCATCTACCTCAAACGCGAGGATCTGATGCACACCGGCGCGCACAAGCTCAACAACGCGCTCGGCCAGATCGTGCTGGCGCGCAGGCTGGGCAAGAAGCGGATCGTCGCCGAGACCGGCGCCGGCCAGCACGGAGTCGCAACCGCCACCGTCTGCGCTCGCTTCGGGCTCGACTGCGTCGTCTACATGGGCGTCGAAGATATGCGCCGGCAGCGGCCCAACGTCGAGCGTATGCGGCTGCTCGGCGCCGAAGTTCGCCCGGTCGATATCGGCACGCAGACGCTCAAGGAGGCGACGAGCGAGGCGATCCGCGACTGGATCACCAACGTCGAGACGACCCACTATCTGATCGGCTCCTGCGTCGGCCCTCACCCCTACCCCGAGATCGTGCGCGAGCTGCAGGCGGTGATCGGGCGCGAGTCGAGAGTGCAGTTCCTCGAGCGCGAAGGGCGGCTGCCCGAGGCGGTCGTCGCCTGCGTCGGCGGCGGCTCCAATTCGATCG
This sequence comes from Gaiellaceae bacterium, assembly GCA_050011315.1. Lineage (GTDB taxonomy): Bacteria > Actinomycetota > Thermoleophilia > Gaiellales > Gaiellaceae > Fen-549. The sequence goes on along the minus strand of JBEKJI010000033.1, from coordinate 9,286 downwards.
GTATGTTCGCCGGCTTCCTCGACGACGCCGAGGTGAAGCTGTACGGCGTCGAGGCGGCGGGAGCGGCCAGCCTGGGCTCGGGTCGGATCGCCGTGCTGCACGGCGCTCGCTCGCTTGTGCTCGCCGACGAGGACGGCCAAATCGCCGATGCCCACTCGATCTCGGCCGGGCTCGACTACCCGGGCGTCGGCCCCGAGCACGCCGCCCTGCGCGACAGCGGCCGGGCGACCTACCTCGCCTGTACCGATGCGGAGGCTCTCGCCGCGTTCGAGCGGCTGACGCGGACGGAGGGCATCATCCCGGCGCTCGAGTCGTCTCACGCCCTGGCTCGGGCTCTCGATATCGACGAGTCGCTGCTCATCGTCTGCCTGTCGGGACGGGGCGACAAGGATCTGGACGAAGCGCTCGCGCATTTGGGGCGAGACTCGTGAGCGGGCGCGCTCTTTTCGGACATGTTCCGGCGCCAGGCATGAGCTCCAGGAGACAGGCATGAGTAAGAAGCTGGTCATCTTCCTGATGTCGGGACGCTCGACTCCCGATCTCGCCGTGGCGGCGGTCGAGGGCGGAGCCGACCTGATCGAGCTCGGTTTCCCTTTCTCCGATCCCCTCGCCGACGGCCCGGTGATCCGTCGCGCAGCCGAGAGAGCGCTCGCCGAAGGTATGCGAACGAAGGCTTGCCTGGAAGGACTGGCCGAGATCCGAGGTCGCGTGCAGGTTCCACTCGTCCCTTTCGTCTACTCCGCCCTGCTCGAGGCCTACGGGCAGGAGCGCTTCGTCGCCGACGCGCGCGCCGCCGGTGCCGGCGCGATCCTCGTACCCGACCTACCGGTGGACGTACACCCGGAGCTCACGCGTATCCAGCTCGTCGCCCCCACCTCCACCGACGAGCGGATCAAGCTGGCGGCCGAGACCACCGACGGCTGGCTCTACCTGGTCACGCTCACCGGCACGACGGGAGCACGGACGGAGCTCTCCTCGGCGCTCGGCGGACTGGCGCTCCGTGCCCGCCGTCTCGCTCCACCCGGGCTGCCGCTCTACGCCGGCTTCGGTATCTCGACACCCGAGCATGCCCGGGCTGCGGCCGAGCTCGCAGACGGCGTCATCGTCGGCTCGCGCGCGATCGAAGTGGCCGAGCGCAGCGCCGAGGAGCTGCGCCGGTACGTCGCTTCGCTGCGGGCGGCGCTGGACGGCGCTTAGGCCACGCTCCGGCTCACCCGCACACGACCCTCGCCTGAACCCGCCTCCGAGTCGATCATCAGCTCGCTTCGGGAGCCTGCCCCACCTGAGTCCGGGCTGCGCGCTTTCGATCTCGGTGCTACTACTCAACTAGGATCCAATACGGCCGACCTCCAGGTCATGCAAGGCGAATCGAGCGAGCGATTACCGCCACGGGCGGTTTACGAGTTGCTTGGCGAAGCCAATCTCGCCAGCGCGACGACCCTGGCTCGAGCCAGTGCACTGGCGGAAGAGCACCGCGACCGGACCGGCCAACGGCGCCTGATCGGCGTTGCGATGAACCTCGATCCACAGATGCTGAGCCTCAAGGGCGGACGCACGCGCCAGCATGCCTTCTTCGATGACGTTCTCTTCGGAATCCGGATGCGAGCGGATGCCGGCAACGTCGATCTCCTTCTCCTCACCGCGCCGTCCAGCCAGATCAGCGGCGAGGCTAGCCACTACTTCGAAATATGCCGGTACCACGAGGCCGAGGGAATCGTCTTAGCCGCCTTCCTCCCGGATGAGCCCGAGCTGGCTGAGCTCGTCGCGTCCGGGTTCCCAACTGTTGCGATCGAGACCCAGCTCTTCGGACCGCGTGCCAGTTTCATCAGCTCGGACAACGTCGGCGGAGCCGCGGCCGCGGTTCGGCATCTGGCCGAGCTGGGCCGAAAACGGATCGCCTATATCGGCGCCTGGGGTCCAGAGCCGGCGAACATCGACCGCCGTCTCGGCTACGAGAGCGCCCTGGGCGAATTCGAGCTCGAGTTGCGCGAGGAGTACGTGATGCTCGCCGGTTGGCTACACGGGCCGGCTCGCGACCTGACTCGACAGGTATTGGAGCTTCCGGAACCACCGGACGCCATCTTCTGCGCTAGCGACGTGATGGCGATCGGAGCGATGGCGGCGATCGAAGAAGCGGGGATGCGAATTCCTGAAGACATCGCCGTGGCGGGCTTCGACGACAGCGACTACGCCTCGATCGTCGTACCGTCCCTCACCAGCGTTCGCCAGAACCTCGTTGGGCTGGGGACAGCCGCAGTCGAAGCGATCCTGCGCATGCTCGACTCACCGGACAACCCTCCGCCCACATCCGTCCTCCCCGTCGAGCTGGTCGTGCGCGAGTCAACTGTGGCGCAGGCACCTTCGAGCGCAAGCGCTCCCTCGCAGGCTGCGCACGAGCAGACCGAACGCATCGAGATCCTGAGCGGACAGGTGATCGGAGAACGCGCTTCACGCCTCTCTGCCTCGGCTCTCTTCCGGCTGCTAGACGAGACCGGCGACTCCCTTCCGAGGACTCCAGGAACGGCGTTTTCGGGGACGCTTCAACAGGAGTGGCGGCCCGACAAGCGCCGTCTGGTCGCGCTCGCGCTCGACACCTCGCCCGACCAGAGCTTCCGCCACGCCTTCTTCGACGAGCTCTTCTACGGGATTCGCGCGCGTGCTTACGCGCGCGCGGTCGACCTGCTCGTCATCACCAACGTCGGGACGATTACCGGAGCACTGTATCCGCCCTTTCTCGAGCTCTGCGAGAGGTACCGGGCCGACGGGCTGGTCATCATCTCTCTACCGCTCGAGGAGCCGTCGGTCGCGGCGCTCGCCGCCTCCAGCTTCCCCTGCGTCACTTTCGACGTCGACCTGCTCAGCAACCGGATCGCCTTCGTGATGTCCGACAACATCGGCGGTGCGGTCGAAGTAACCCACCATCTGATCGAGGCCGGCCGGCGGAGGATCGCCTTCATCGGCGGTCGCGGTGACGAGCGCCCGACCGTCGACCGGCGCTTCGGCTACCAGAGCGAGCTGGCACGCTGCGGTCTGCCCTGCCCCGAAGAGTACGTCGCCATGGCTAACTGGCTTCCCAGACCGGCCTTCGAGGCGACGCAGGCATTCCTGGCCCTGCCCGAGCCGCCCGACGCCGTCTTCTGTGCCAGCGATGTGATGGCGATCGGGGCGATGGCCGCGATCGAGGCAGCCGGGCTGAAGATCCCCGACGACGTCGCGGTCGTCGGCTTCGATGACATCGACTACGCCCGCCTCGTCGAGCCCTCGCTCACGACCGTGCGCCAGAACCAGGATGCTCTCGCAGAGAGATTGATCGCCGCCATGCTCGGGCTTCTCGAGCACCCGGGAGAGCCGCCAGCGGTGTCGGTAGTTCCCGTCGAGCTGGTCGTGCGCGAGTCGAGTACCGTCGAATAGCGATCGGGAGCGGCGGCCGCGCGCTCGAGTCGCCGTCTCGATGAACGGCACTTGGAGTTTGGGCCGGGAACCGGAGTGGCGGCGAAAGCAGCGTTATCGCGCCCGAATCGTCGCCCTCGAGCAATCAGCCCGTGTAGTCGCGGCAGCTGCCGGGTACAGGTAGCTGAAGTACTGTCACGACACATCCCGCGAAGGAGGAGTCCCCGTATGCCCTTCGAGCTACCGCCGCTTCCCTACGACTATTCCGCTCTCGAGCCGCACATCGACGAGCAGACGCTGCACGTCCATCACGACAAGCACCACCAGACCTACGTCGACAAGGCGAACGCCGCTCTCGCCGGCAGCGAGTGGGCCGAGGCAACGGTCGACGAGATCCTGCGCAACCTCGAAAAGCTCCCAGACGACCGGCGCACGGCCGCCCGCAACCACGTCGGCGGGCACGCGAACCACACCTTCTACTGGGAAGGCATGGGACCGAACAAGGGTGGAGAGCCGAGCGGCGCACTGGCGGCCGCGATCGAGCAGGCTTTCGGTGACTTCGCCAGCCTCAAGGAGCAACTGACCGACGCCTCCGTCAACCACTTCGGCTCAGGCTGGGGCTGGCTCGTCCACGACGGCTCGACGCTGAAGGTGATCTCCACACACGATCAGGAATCGCCCGTCTCGGCCGGATTGACGCCGCTTCTGACCTGCGACGTCTGGGAGCACGCCTACTACCTGAAGTACCAGAACCGCCGCCCCGACTACGTCTCCGCCTGGTGGAACGTCGTCGACTGGGACAAGGTCGCCGCGCGGCTCAGCGTTTGATTGCCGAGCAGACCCAGGCGAGTCCGGGCTCACGGCCCGGGCTCGCCTGGGCCGGCGGTGAACCGATGCTCTACCGCAGTCGCGCGGGAGTACTTAGTTCGGCACCGAACCGGCGCAGAATCGACACACGGAGGAGCGTTTTTCGCCTTGCCGGGACGGTAGTTTGTGGCGACCCCACGGGCGGGTGGCTCGGTGGCGGGCGCAATAAGAAGTGCCGTCGGCAACGAGGCGACCGGTCTCCGGTCTCCGATAGCTCTCAGCCGTGGTTCTTCCGCCGGAACACGTCGCGGGAAAGCGACTCCACACGGTCAAGGAAGAGCAACCCGTCCAGGTGGTCGATCTCGTGCTGGAGCGCACGGGCCTCGAAGCCCTTCGCCTCGATCGTCCACACCTTGCCCGCCCGGGTCAACCCCTCGACCACCACTTCGCTGCAGCGACGTACGTCGGCGGTGAACTCGGGCACGCTCAGGCAGCCCTCCCGTGCGACATCGGAACCCGTCCCTGAGACGACGCGCGGATTGACGAGCAAGATCTCCTCGGCGTTCTGGTCGCCCTTCGGATGGAGCGAGACGTCGACGACGATCATCCGCACCGACTCGCCGATCTGAGGAGCCGCCAGGCCGACACAGCGAGGAAAGCTGTGCATCGTCTCGACCAGATCGGCGGCGACGCGATCGACCAGCTCCCGCTGCTCAGGGGCGACCTCTGCAGCCACACGCTTGAGGGCCGGGTCGGGAAGATGGAGGATCCGGCGAACGGCCACCTACAGGGCGATCTGATCGAGCGGGCGGACGGACAGCTCGAGCTTCTGCTCACGCGCGATCTCGCGCAGAAAAGTCTCGAGCTCGTCGCCGGAGAGATCCTCGGGGAGAGCGACCTCGAGAATCATCATGTAAACGGGCTCGGACTCCTCGCCCACGAGATGGGTGTCGAGGTCGGTGATGTTCACGCCGCGCTCGGCCAGAGCCGAGGTGACCGCGTTCACGATTCCGGGATGATCGGCACCGTAGAGCGTGACCACGTGCGAGGGCTCGTCGATACGCGCCTGAGCTGCGTCGATCGCGGAGAGCGAGATCGCTTCCAGCTCGAGCTTCACGCGCGATCGCTCGAGCTCGGCGCGCAGCGCCTCCAGGTCGGTCGCGTCGGAGGTCTCGAGCACCAGCATCATTGCGAAGTGACCGCCGAGAATCGCCATCTGCGAGTCGGCGATGTTGACGCCGTGACGAAGCAGAGTGCCTGTCACCTCCGCCACGATCCCCGGCCGGTCGCGCCCGATCGCCGATAGCGCATACGACGCCATGAGCCCAAGGATAGAGACGCGCGTATGCGTAACGAAGAGCGAGCGCTTTGAACGGCGATAGTAGACGGTTCTATATCGAGGAAACTATAATCCCCCTTTCGGGTTATGAACGTACGCCGAAACAGGCCGACAATCCGACTTACGCGCGGCGTCAAACACAAAGAGCGCGTATGCGGCATCACCTAAAGCACACACGTCCAGGTCATCCTGCCTGCTCGAAAGCGCTGGGTACCAGTTTCGGCCGAGCTCTACTCGCGCGCAAGGGGACCTGGCATCTAGCGGCAATCCGGATTTGAGAACCGGTTCCAAACCAAGGAGAGAAACAATGAAGAAGCACTTCAGCAAGCGGCGGCTCGTTTTCGCGACGATCGTCGTGGTGGCGCTCGCCGTTGCCGGCGGCGTTGCCTTCGCGTATTTCTCGAGCTCCGGCAACGGTACAGGCACGGCCGGCGTTGGCACCAGCTCGAGCCTTACCGTCGCGCAGGCGGGCACCGTTCCATCGGGCCTTGTTCCCGGAGGAGCCGCTCAGAACGTCACCGTCCGCGTGACCAACCCGGCGTCCTTCCAGCAGTCGCTGAGTGCGCTCTCGATCACGTTGCACGCTGCGACGCTGCCCGCGGGTTGCCTCGGCTCCTGGTTCACCGTCACCTCGCCCACGATCGGCACGCCGATCGTGCTCGCCGCAGGTGCGCACACCGATCTCACCGGGACGATTCAATTGACCGAGTCGGGATCGAATCAGGACAACTGCAAGAGCGCGACCATCGATTTGGACTTCGCAGCCAGCTAGGTCGGCTTGCGCTGGAGGGGCAAGCTTCGGCCTGCCCCTCCAGCCAGCTCTTCGTTGGATAAACGAACGAGAGCAACCGAGAGGGTCGAAGACACGTGACAGGCGAGCCGTCCAGCGAAGCTCCTCAGAACGCCGGACGGCGGCGCAGGCGGCTGCTCGCGCTGGGCACCCCGAGAGCTTGCCCCCCGGAGGTTGAGAGATGACTCGCCTGTCTTCTCCTCCTCGCACGGTCCCGTTTGCTCGCCGGATCCTCGTTCTCGGCCTCGTCTGCGTCTCGGTGCTGATCGGCTCCTCCACATTTGCAGGCGCCGCCTCGAGCGCGACCTCCGCCGGCACGTTCCCGGCCCGCTTGACCTTGACGGAATTCGCAATCTCGCAGGCGAAGTCGGTCAAGCTCATCTACAAGTTTTCGAAGCCGAGCAAGAGCTTCTCCTACGGGCTCAGCATGAAGATGGGCTCGTCCTGGCCAACTCTGAAGAGCGTCCAGCAGAAGGGCAACTTCCGGGGCCAGAAGACGATGCCCGTCAGCAAGATCTTCGCTGGGAAATGGATAAAGGCCGGCTACTATCGCCTCGAGCTCTCCTGTGCCGGCGGGCGCAACGTGCTCAACTTCAAGATCGTTCCCTTCGCCGGTCAGCTGACCAAGAAGAGCTTCACGCTCTCGGAGGCGGGGTCGGTCAAGTTCACCTACGCCTTCTCCAAGCCGAGCAAGAGCTTCTCCTACCAGCTGAGCGTCAAGAACGGCTCGGGCTGGCAGAAGCTGAGCAGCTACAAGAAGATCCAGAAGAAGAAGGGGCTCTACTTCAGGGGCGTCAGACAGGCCGCTCTCAAGAGCCTCTTCGGTAAGAAGCCGCTCGCTCTCGGTAACTACCGCCTGACGTACGCCTGCGCCTACTCGAACAGGGCGCTCAACTTCAGCATCGTCACCGGGCCGGGCGGAAGTGGCGAAGGCACGGGAGGGAGCGCGGGCGCCGACTTCACCATCGTGGGCGGCGTCAACGGCCTCCAGCCCGGCCTGGCCAAGCCGATCAAGCTGACGCTGACGAACCCGAACGGCGATCAGATCTTCGTCACTCGCTTGACCGTCACGATCTCGGCCGAGAGCACTCCGCCCGGCTGCTCAAGCGCAAACAACATCCAGATCACCCAGTCGGACGCGTCGGCCGATCGCCCGATCGCCGTACCCGGGAACGGGAGCGTGACGCTGACCAGCGCGCCCCGCGCTCCGCAGATCGAGTTCCTCGACCAGCCCTGGAACCAGGACGCCTGCAAGAACGCGAGCTTCATCCTGACCTACACAGGGAGCGCCCACTCGTGAGCGGATTGCTGACCTCGCTCACCCGCAGGCGCCTGCTCTTGCTGGGGGCGCTGGCAGTCACACTCGCGGCGCCCGCGAATGCCCAGGCCTACTGGACTTCGAGCGGATGGGGCAGCGGAGATTCGCACGCGGGCACGCTCGACGCCCCCTCGCTCGGCGCGACCGCAGGGTCGGGGACGGTTGCGCTCTCCTGGAGCGCCGTTACACCGCCGGGCTCCGGATCGGTTTCCTACTACGTGAAGCGTGACGGCGGTAACCCCGGCGGCGACTGCCCGACCTCCGCAGCGCCGGCTTCAGTCCTGACCTGTACCGACAGCGGGCTAGGCGCCGGTACCTACAGCTACACGGTGACGGTGGTCTGGCGCACGTGGACGACAGCCAGCTCGCCGCCGACGCAGGTCACCCTTGCGTCGGGAGCGCTCGATCATCTCTTGCTCACGGCCGTGACCACGACACCGACCGCCGGCCAACTCGACAACCTCACGATCACCGCCAAGGACACGGCCGGCATCACAGTGACCGGCTACACGGGTTCGCACAACCTGACCTTTACCGGGGCGAGCACTATCGGATCGTTCACACCGACCGTCACCAATACGAGCGGCACGGCCATCAACTTCGGAACCGCGACGGCGATCAGCTTCATTAACGGCGTGGCGACCGTCTCGGGCTCGTCGAACGGCGTGATGACTCTCTACAAAGCCGAGACCGCGAGCATCGTCGTCAGCGACGGCAGCGGCCACAGCAACGGAACCGGCGTCTCGGTTACGGTCGCGCCCCTGGCAATCGACTCGTTCACGGTCCCGACGCCGGCGACGCAGACCGCGGGCATTGCCTTTGCGCTCTCACCTACCGCCAAGGACGCCTACGGCAACACGGCGACCGGCTACACCGGGACGCAATGCATCGCCTTCTCCGGCCCCGCGAACAGTCCAGGCGGTAACGCCCCGAGCTATCCGGCCCAGGGCGGCTGCGCCGCCGGCCAGAGCTCGGTCAGCTTCACGAACGGTGTGGCCTTGCCTAACGTGACCCTTTACAACGCGGCCTCGACAACCATTACGGTGACCAGCTCGGGCAAGAGCGGCTCGACCGGCGCCTTCACGGTCAACGGGGCCGGGATCAACTCCTTCACGATCCCGACGCCGGCGACCCAGACGGCGGGCTCGCAATTCTCGGTTTCCCTCACCGCCAAGGACGCCTACGGGAACACGGCGACCGGTTACACCGGCTCGAAGACGGTTGCCTTCTCGGGCCCGGCCCGGCGAACAGCCCGAGCGGACAGGCGCCGAGCTACCCGGCCTCGGTCACTTTCACAAACGGCGTCGGCTCCGCCAACGTGACTCTCTACAACGCCGCCTCCTCGAACATCACGGCGACAGAGTCCGGCCACTCAGGCTCGACCGGCGCCTTCACGGTGAATCCGGCCGGGATCAGCAGCTTCTCCATCCCCAACCCCGGCACGCAGACGGCGGGCACGCAGTTCGCGCTCACGCTCACGGCCAAGGACGCCTACGGGAATACGGCCACCGGTTACACGGGCGCCAAGTCGGTCGTCTTCTCCGGCCCGGCGAATAGCCCGAGTGGACAGGCGCCGAGCTACCCGGCCTCGGTCACTTTCACCAACGGCGTCGGCTCCGCCAACGTGACTCTCTACAACGCC
>JBEKJI010000032.1:0-21906 GCA_050011315.1 Gaiellaceae bacterium | reverse complement strand
CGCCGGATGAGTGCGAGATCGTGGTTCGAGGCTAGGACGCAGGGCGCATTCGTATCGGACGTAGATACGGATGCGCCCGAGGACAACGTCCTCGGGCCGCGAGATCGTGCTCAGCCGGTGTTCTTCTGTTTCCAGCCGAGCTCCGAAAAGCAGTGCCTCGGTCGTAGCCAAAGCTACGGGCGAGGCCGAGGACAACGCAGCGCGCCGCCGAGCGCGGTCAGGCGGTGGAGTGCTTCGTTTTGAAAGGAGTTCCTAGTCCTTTCGCGGCCTTGCGAAGGCATCTGAACGCCGGCTGACGATCTCGACCTTCGTCTCGCAGATGACGGTCTTCGTCGTACTGTTTGCCTGCCTGCGCGTGCTCGGTGTCCCCAGCTCGCAGGTGGGAATCACCGAGGCCTTCGCGGCCTGGGCGGTTCTACGTCTGCTCGGGTCGCTGCCGATCACGCCGGGCGGCATCGGCATCGTCGAGCTGGGCCTGGCCGGCGCCCTTACGGGCTTCGGCGGCCGGCGGGCGCCCGTCGTCGCCAGCGTCCTCGTCTACCGCTTCCTGACGATCGCGCCGACGCTCGTGGTCGGCCTCTGGGGAGTTGTCGCCTGGCGCTTCGAGCGCCACAGGCAATCGCCCGATCTCGGACTCCGCTGATCGGTGACAACGGCTCGTGGGCTATTCGCTGGCGCCGAACAGGTGCGGAAACTCCAGCGCGGTTAGTAAGAGGCGCAGACGCGGCGCGTGTTTACCGTCCCCCGGTCGCGTGGGAAACTGCAAGAACTCCCCGGGGCGAGAGCCTCGGCCGAACAGAAAGGGAGGGGATCGATGCCGAAAGCGGCCGAGACGAAAAACGCAGCCGCCGTGGAGCTCGCGGCCTACCGACGCCTGCGGATCTGGAACGTTTCGCTCGCTGTTCTGCACGCCGCTCAGGCGACCGTCATCCTCGCTCTCTCCAACTCCTTCACGCTGCCGGTCACGATCAGCTTCCTGAAGGGCCCGCCCGGCAGCGCGGCGAGCACGAACAACGTCTACAACCTTCGCATCGGTCCGGTCGTGGCGGCCTTCCTGCTCCTGGCCGCACTCGATCACGCGCTCGTGGCGGCACCGCGCATCCACCGCTGGTACGAACGCAACCTGACAGGCGAGCGCAATCCCGCGCGTTGGTGGGAGTACTCCCTGAGCGCGTCGCTGATGGTCATGCTGATCGCGATGCTGACCGGCATCAGCGATCTCTCGGCCTTGATCGCGATCTTCGGCGTCAACGCGGCCATGATCCTGTTCGGGCTGGCGATGGAGCGCGCGAACAGGCTCGGCCGGCCGGTGATCTGGCGCCCCTTCGTCTACGGCTGCCTCGCGGGAGCCGTGCCCTGGATCGCAATCGCCGTTCAGATCGGCTACTCGCAGAATCAGACCGGCAACGTTCCTGGCTTCGTCTTCGGAATCTTCGCCTCGCTGTTCATCCTCTTCAACAGCTTCGCCCTGAACATGTTTCTCCAGTACCGGCGTAGCGGCCCCTGGCGCAGTTATCTCTTCGGCGAGCGCGGTTACCTGGTGCTGAGCCTGGTCGCCAAGAGCCTGCTCGCCTGGCAGGTCTTCTTCCCGACGCTGATGAAGTAGCCGACCGCAGGGTTTCAGGAACCGGCTACCCTCCCCCACGTGCCGGCTCTCTCCCAACGCACGCTGCTGACCCGGCTGATGTGGATGTCGATCGCGGCCGCACTGGCGACGATCACGCTCAAGACGCTGGCCTGGCGGATGACGGGCTCGGTGGGGCTGCTCTCGGACGCTCTCGAATCGCTGGTGAACCTGATGGCGGCAAGCCTGGCGCTGGTGATGGTGCGCTGGGCGACGCTGCCGCCCGACGAGGAGCACATGTTCGGGCACGAGAAGGCCGAGTACTTTGCGGCCGGGGCGGAGGGAGTCTTCATCCTCGGCGCCGCCGTGTCGATCGGCTGGGTGGCCGTGGAGCGGCTGCTTCATCCCCAGGCGCTGGAGTCGGTGGGGCCGGGGCTGGCGGTCTCGGTCGCGGCGTCGCTGATCAACCTGGGCGTCGCGACGGCGCTGATTCGTGCGGGGCGCCGGCTTCGCTCGATCACCGTCGAGGCGGACGGGCGCCACCTGATGACCGACGTCGTCACCTCGGCGGGAGTCGTCGCCGGCGTGATCGCTGTCGCTGTCAGCGGCTGGCACCCGCTCGATCCGATCGTTGCACTCGCGGTCGCGCTCAACATCGTCGTCACGGGCGTGCGCTTGATTCGCCGCTCGGGCGGAGGCTTGATGGATCACGCGCTGCCGCTGGAGGAACAGGCCGCGATCGAGGCGGCGCTTGCTCCTTACCGCGAGGAAGGGGTCGTCTTCAAGGCGCTGATGACGAGGCGCTCGGGCCGTCGCTCCTTTGTCTCGGTAGACGTTCAGGTGCCCGGGCGCTGGACGGTCGAGCGGGGCCACGAGTTGCTGGAGCGAATCGAGCGGGATATCCAGACCGTGCTACCGCATGCCTCGGTCACGACTCATCTGGAGCCGCTCGAGATTGAGGTTCCAACGAAGCGGTTGCGCCGACGCTGAGAGCTTCGGAGCGGCGCGCGGCCCAGGCATCCGGCACCTCGCTAATCCTCCCTCCTCCCACGGGGCGGAACACGGTATCAGCCCAGCGGGAGAGGAGATAAGAGATCGCGAAACCGAACGGCTCACTCCGCCTTGCTGAACTGCCAGACGGCTAGAGCCAGAGCGACGACCGCTACCGCCACGACAATGCCGAGCTCGAGCCCGATCGGCAGGCGCCAGCCGTCCCAGGTGATGCCTCCGTTCAGGCGCGCTTGGAGGGCCGGGGACGCACTGACGTGCTTGAAGACGGCGCGGCGCATCGGGTCAACCGCATAAGCGAGCGGATCGAGCCGCGTCAGCACCGAGAGCCACTGGGGCAGGTTGCTGGGCGGGAAGATGGCGCCGGAGAGGAAGAACATCGGCATGACGATGAACTGCATCACCGCCTGGAACGACTGGATCTCGCTCATCCGGCTGGCAAGGAGCACACCCAGCGCGGTCAAAGCGATCGCGACGATGACCATCTCGCCGAGCAGCGTTAAAAGCAGGCTGGGCGAGTAGGGAACGCCGACTAGGCCGGCCAAAAGCAGCATCAGCGCACCCTGGATGACCGCCGTGGTGGCGCCGCCCGCGCACTTGCCGACGACGATCGCGCCGCGCCGCACCGGGGCGACGAGCATCTCACGCAGGAAGCCGAACTCGCGGTCCCAGACGATCGAGATGGCGGAGAAGAGCGAGGTGAAAAGGACGGTCATGGCGAGAATGCCCGGGAACATGAAGGTCTTGAAGTTGACGCTGCCGGCCGAGGGCGCAAGCGCGGCGAAACCGGTGCCGAGGACGAGCAGGAAGAGAACCGGCTGAACGAACGAGGTGATGAGCCGCAGGCGGTTGCGGAAGAAACGGAGCAGCTCCCGGCGCCAGACGACCTTCACCGCTCTCAGGTCGGAGCCGAGATCGCCGCCCGCAAGACGCGCCGGAGCAACGGTCGGGACATCCGCGGTCACGACTAACGCCCTCCCCGTCTGCGCATTCGGGGGTGGTTTCTCATCCGCTCGCCCGTCGAGGCCTCGGCGTCGCGGATAGTGCGGCCGGTGTAGGTCATGAAGACGTCGTCGAGCGTCGGCCGCGAGACGCGGATCGAGCTGATCGGCTGTCCAAGCCTGGCGAAGAGCTTCGGTACGAACTCCTCGCCGTCCGCGACGTGGAAGGTGACCGCGCCCTCGCTGATCGTCGCTTCGAGCGAGAACTGCTCGTTGAGCGCGGCGATCGTCGCCTCGCTGTCGGGCACTTGGAGCTCGATCCGGTCCTTGCCGATCATCGCCTTGAGCGCGTCCGGCGTGTCGATCACGACCAGCGCCCCGTTGTCCACGATCGCGATCCGGCTGCAGTGCTCCGCCTCGTCCATGTAGTGCGTGGTCAGGAAGATGGTGATCGCCTCCCGATCCCTGAGCTCGTGGATGTACTCCCAGATGCGCGCTCTAGTCTGCGGATCGAGGCCGACAGTCGGCTCGTCGAGGAAGAGGACGCGCGGCGAGTGGATGAGCCCGCGCGCGATCTCCAGGCGTCGCTTCATGCCCCCCGAGAAGGTGCCCACGAGATGGTCTCTGCGGTCCGCGAGGCCAACCATGGAGAGCACCAGCTCGAGACGCTCTGCACGGGCCTCGGGCCCGACGCCGTAGAGCTCGGCGTGAAATTGGAGGTTCTCGGAAGCCGTCAGGTAGTCGTCGAGCGTCGTCTCCTGAAAGACGAGGCCGATGTGGCTCCGCACCTTGAGCGGCTCTCGGACGACGTCGAAACCGGCGATAAGGGCACTGCCGGAGGTTGGCTGAAGCAGCGTGCAGAGCATGTTGATCGTCGTCGACTTGCCGGCGCCGTTCGGTCCGAGAAAACCGAAGATCTCGCCCTCGCCCACGTCGAACGAGACCCCGCTGACGGCGACGACGTCACCGAAGTGGCGCACGAGATCCGATGCTGCGACCACGATCGGCAACGATTCCGACCCGTTTCGCCCTGCGGCATCGCCGGCAAGCGGCGAGAGCGCCGACACTCAGCCTCTTCCTACCGTGACCGCGTTCAGCACCGGAACCCTCTCGCGAGGCCAAAGGAGAGGAATCGGACCGAAGATCGATTCTCGGCCGTGGCAAAGTACGGAGGAAAGGGGTTTCTTTGTCACGGAGAGCTCCGTATCGGAACGGCGGAGTATAGGGCTTCCGACTGTGGAGAGCTCGGCTCCGCGCAGCCGGCGGAGCACGTTAGGGGCGCCAGATTCCCGTAACCGGCGCCGCCGACCCGGACTGCCCGAGTTAAAGAAGCTCAGCATAGTTCGAGGCCTACCCCGAGCGACGTTTGTCTACACCGGCGGCTCTCCGGATCGCCTGGATGAACGAGCTGTCGCCTCTTTCGTTCGGGTTTATGATCAAGCCAATGAGATACCTACTCGTCGCCGGCGCTCTCGCCCTTACCTCTCTCGCCGGCTCTGCCCTCGCCTCTCCAAGCGCGGCTCTCAAAGGCTTCCAGACGCCCTCTCACAACATCGTCTGCGGCGGCTACAACGGCTCACCGGCCTGGCTCCGCTGCGACATCACAAGTGGCCTCAAGCCGAAGCCGGCCCGGCCCAAGGGCTGCGAGTTCGACTACGGTGGAACGCTCACGCTGAGCGCCAAGGGAAGCACCCGGATCGGCTGTGTGAGCGACGCCGTGCTGCCCGATCCGACCAAGGCGCCGGTGCTCGCCTACGGCAAGACCTGGCGTTACGGGCCGTTCACGTGCAGCTCGGCCATTAAGGGGCTCACGTGCCGCAACAAAGCCGGCCACGGATTCTTCCTCAGCCGTGAACGCTGGAAGCGTCTCTAGCGCCACGCGCGCGCCCTTCCGCCGACAGATACTCGTCACATTTGGGTTCTAGACGCTAGGATCGTCGGCGATGCTCGCGTCGTTCTTCTGGTACCTGACCCCGCTTTGGGTTCTGCTCTTCTTCGTGCTCTTGCTCGGGGTCTTCGCGATTCTGGCTCGGATCAGGGGCGGTCGCTACATGCGTCCGATCATGGCCGGACTGATGAAGGTTCCGCTGCTCGGACGCGGGCTCAGGAAGCTCTCCGAGTCGGCCATCGAGCGCTCGAACCCCGCGCTCGCAAGCGCGATCAAGAAGCTCGAGCGGGCCGGAGCAATGCGCGATCCACAGCGAATGCAGAAAGCCCTCTCGACCCTCAGCGCCCACGAGAGGCGGGCCTGGATGGAAGCCGCCGAGCAGCAGCAGAGCTCGAGCTCCGAGATCTCTAACCGGCAGATGCGCCGCCAGCTGGAGCGGCAGGGCCTGGGCGAGAGCAAGGCCAAGTCCAAGGGTAAGCCCAAGGGCAAGAAGAAGAACGCCGAGGGCAAGGAACGCGACCGGGGCAAACCGGGCCGCCGCCGCGGTCGTTAGTCGCCTCAGCGTTCGAGCAGGGCAACTGCCTGGGCCGCCAACCCCTCGCCGCGACCTGTGAACCCGATCCCGTCGGTGCTGGTTGCGCGAACCGTCACGCGCCCGGGCTCGGCGTCGATCGCCTCCGCGAGGCGCCGCTGCATCTCCTCGCGCCGGGGCGCGATCCGGGGCTCGTCTCCGATCAAGACGCAGTCGGCGTTGACGAGCGCCCAGCCGGCGCCCTTCACCTCGGCGTAGGCCCGGGCGAGCAGGTCGAGTGAGTCGGCGCCACTCCAGCGCTCGTCCTCGGAGGGGAAAAGCAAGCCGATGTCACCCAGCCCGGCCGCCCCGAGCAGAGCGTCGATCAGCGCGTGGGCGATCACGTCGCCGTCGGAGTGGCCGGCGAGTCCGCGCGGATGCTCGATCGCAACTCCGCCCAGCACCAGCGGCACGCCGCTTGTGAGCTGGTGCGCATCGACTCCGATTCCGACTCTGAGCTCGCCCATTTGCCCCTTGAAACCTTAACTCTCCTCCAGCCAGCCCTCGACCAGCGCCAGGTCGTCGGGGGTTGTCACCTTGTGCAGGCGCGGGTCGCCCTCGACCCAGCAGACGCGCCCGCCTCGCTCCTCGACGAGAGCGGCGCAATCGGTCGCCTCGTCGTGCCCGGCGCCGTAGGCGGCGCGGAGCACCCCGGCCCGGAAGGCCTGCGGAGTTTGAGCCGAGACGAGCGAGCCGCGGTCGACCGTCTCGACGACGCGCTCGCCCTCGACGCGCTTGACCGTATCGGCGACGGGGAGCGCCGGCACCACGGCCTCCCAGCCGCGCCCGAGCGGCTCGAGCACGCGCGCCACGATCTCCTCGCTCACGAGCGGGCGAGCTGCGTCGTGCACGAGCACGAGCTCTGCCTCACCTGGAATCTCGGCCAGCGCCAGGCGCACGCTGCCGCCCCGCGTGCTGCCACCGGTTACGACCGCGCTCACCTTGCTGCAACCGAGCTCCTCGGCGAGCAGGATCACGGGCTCCTCCCAGCCGGCGGGCGCCGTCACGACGATGCCCTCTATCTCCTCGCAGGCCTCGAGCCGTTCCAGGCTCTCGGCCAGAAGCGGCCGTCCGGCCAAAGCGGCGAATACCTTCGGGCGTTCGCCGCCGAGCCGCTCGCCCGCCCCCGCAGCGCAGACGACAGCCCAGGCTTGCGCACTCGTCACGAGCGACCTCGACGTAGGAAGCGACCCTGCGCGGGAACCGGTCCCCCGGCTAAGAGACAGAAGCCGCGGCCGGCTCGCGCTTGCTCGAGCCGGCGGCCGACGCCTTCTTGCCGTTCCGGGTCAGCACACTCTCCAGCCACGCGGCCGCCTCTTCCTCAGTCAGGTCGAGCGCGTACATCAGCTCGCTGGAGAGGATCTTCTTGGCCTTTACGAACATCTGCTTCTCGCCGGTCGAGAGGCCCTTCTCGTACTCGCGCAGGGACAGGTTCTGCACGACCTCGGACAGCTCGAGGATATCGCCCGTCTTCATCTTGTCGCGGTTGTGCTTGAAGCGGCGATTCCAGTTCTTCGGCATCTCGGTCTTGCCCGCGGTGAGGGCGGTGATGACCGCGTCGATGTTGCTCTCCTCGATCACCCGTCGCAGCCCGACGCGCTCAGCGTTCTCGCTCGGAACCTGAACCGTCATGTCATTGTGAAGGATCCTGATCGTGAGGTATTCGCGTTTCTGCCCGAGGATGGTGCGCATCTCCTTGGAAACCACCGTCCCCGCCCCGTGGTGGGGGTACACGACCTTATCGCCGACTCCGAACAAGCGACACTCCCTTTTCGAGCTTCCTGTCCGTGAAAAGGCCGACGGAAGATTTCCGTCGGCTGAAATACCACTCCATGGTAGCAAAAAACGCTGGAAAACGCGCCTTTTTATGTGTTTTGCAGAAAAAGCCCTGCTCAGACGGATTTCAGCCACGTCTAGCTCCTTCAACCTGCGCAGCCCGTCTTTGAGTTCGCGCACGCGGCGCGGACCGAGATCCTCGACCGCTTGAAGCTGCACCTCGGAGGCCTCCATGATCGCGTCGAGGTCGCCGAGCCGCAGCGCGCGGGCCTAATCGCCGCGCCGCGGCTCCAGACCGCTCGCGAGCGCCTGAGCAAGTTTCGCCGCTTCGATCAGCTCGAGCCTGCCCTTCGCCTTGACGGTGCCGTGACTGACCAGCACCCGCTCGAGCCCGAGCTTGGCGCACTCACCGATCCGGCGCTCGGCCTGCGTCGCCGCTCGCAACCGTCCGGTCAATCCGATCTCGGCAAAGGCGGCCAGCCCCGGACGCACCGGCACGCCCCGAGCCGCCGAGGCGATGGCCAAGGCGATCGCCAGATCGGCGCCCGGCTCGTCGATACGCACTCCTCCGGCGACGTTGACGAAGACGTCCGCCTGCCCGAGCGGAATGCGGGCATGGCGCGAGAGCACGGCCACGATCATCGCCAGGCGCTTGGGATCGACGCCGGTGCCGACCCGCCTCGGCATGGCCAGCTCGCTGCGCGAGACGAGCGCCTGCACCTCGAGCAGAATCGGACGCGAACCCTCGAGCGTGCAGGCGACCGCGGCGCCAATCTCACCGGGCTCGGAGTGACCGAAGACCGCCGAGGGGTCGGGAACGCCGATCAGGCCGGCGGAGGTCATCTCGAAAACCCCGAGCTCGTTGGTGGAGCCGAAGCGGTTCTTGATCGCGCGCAGGATCCGGTGCTCGCGGTAGCGGTCGCCCTCGAACTGGAGCACACAGTCGACCAGGTGCTCGAGCACGCGCGGGCCCGCCACGGCGCCGTCCTTGGTCACGTGCCCGACCAGGAAGACGGCGACGCCGCTCTCTTTCGCCACTCTGAGCAAGCGTGAGGCAGCCTCCCGAACCTGCGCCACCGAGCCCGGCGCCGAGCTCAGCTCGGCCGAGTAGAGCGTCTGTACCGAGTCGATCACGCAGACCTGCGGGCGCTCGCGCTCGAGCATTTCGCAGACCGCCTCCAGCTCGGTCTCGGCCAGGATCTCGACCTTGCCCGCCCCACCCAGTCGCTCCGCTCTGAGCTTGATCTGGGCCGCCGACTCCTCGCCCGAGACGAGCAGGCTGCGGCGATCCTCGGCGATCGCTCTGAGCGCACTCAGGAGCAGCGTCGACTTGCCGATCCCGGGCTCGCCACCGACGAGCACGAGCGAAGCCGGCACCAGACCGCCGCCGAGCACTCGGTCGAGCTCGGGCACGCCGGTCGGGATGCGATCCGTCTCGGCCGCGTCGACCTCGACCAGGCGCAGCATGGGCCGCTGCACTCTCGGCGCCTTTGCCGCGCGTGGCACGCCGACCTCCTCGACCAGCGTCCCGAAGCTCTCGCAGCTTGGGCAGCGCCCGAGCCAGCGCCCGGTCGCATAACCGCACTCCGTGCACGCGAACTGAACGGCCGTCTTCGCCATGGAAGGACGAGTCTACGGACCGCCTCAGACGGCGACTGCGCCGGTTCAGTGCCAAGAGGCGCTATCCCGCTCAAACCAGAATCGGCACCTTCCTTCCACAAGAGAACTACTCGCGAGATCGAGCGCACACTCCGCGACGATCTCGCGATGCCGCCGCGACCGACACGGCGGGCGCGGCTAACGAGCGCAAGTCCCCAACCGAAGCCGGACCCCACAAAGCAAATCGAGCTCAAAACGCCCCGCAGGTAGGAGCAGACGAGTCGCAAGCGCTGAAAGCGCGCGACTCGTTCGTAGAAGCACCGCCGGAGAAAGTCCTGCGGACTTTCTCCGGTACTACTCGCTGTTCTGCCCGTCGTATTCGGGAGAGCTGCGCGCGGCTTCGGTCTTGGTCGTGCGCACGGCGCCGTCTCTGTGCCGTGGCGGCGAGTAGATCGTGAAGAACTTCAGCGGACGCTCGCTCGAAGTGTTGATGACGTTGTGCCGGGAGCCGGCCGGGACGAGGACCGCCGAGCCGTATTCGACGTTGTAGACGGTGCCATCGACCTCCACTCGGCCATTTCCCGACTCGAAGCGGAAGAACTGGTCGTTCTCCTCGTGGATCTCGGAGCCTATCGCCTGATTCGGTTTCAGGCTCATCAACACGATCTGGCTCCGTGGGGCGGTGTAGAGCACCTTGCGAAAGTCCGAGTTGGCGAGCGTCATCTCGTCGATGTTGCCTGTAAATCCCTTCAATCGCCGCTCCTTCTACTCTCCTGGGGCGCTGCTCTACTCGCTGTTTCGCCCGTCGTATTCCGCCTCGTTGGCCTCGGCCTCGGCCTTGGTCGTCGCCGAGCTAGGCGGCGTCCAGCGCCAGCTGCGTCTCCGGCTTCTCGGAAGCCGGCACATGGAAGAGCGTCTCGTCGAGCAGGCGCCGGTGCAGCGTCAGTAGTTCCTTGTCGACCCGCTCTAGCGCGGCGGCTAGATGAGCCTGCCCGTCCGCATCAGCGATCATTCGTGCCGCTCCCTCAGCTCGCTCGCGTGCCTCCGACAGCAGCAGCAGCACTTCGTCGATCGCGGCAAACTGGGCTGCGACGGTCTCGCTCACAGGGGCGAGTTTAACCCAAGTGCCGGATCGCACCGCTTCAGAGATCGGCGCTAGTCGCGCTCCTCGGTATCGCCCCAGAATGCGGCTCTCTCCTGCTCGTCCCAGATCGAGGAACCGGCGTCCTGCTCGTCCCAGGCCGAGCAGAAGCGCTCGTCCTCTTGCGAGCTCGCGCTCTTCGCCGGGCGGGAGACGGGCTCCGGCGCGGGCGCCCGCACATCGTCGGTATCCCCGCGCGCGACGATCTCACCGCGCTCGTTCACCGTGTAGGTGCTAGCTATGAGCGCCTCGATCCGGTGCAAGCGGCGCGGATTCCTCTCCAGCCTGAGCCGAACTTCTTCCTTCAGGGCTACTCGGCCGTCTCGTATCTCCAGCGAGTTGCGGATCCGCTTCGCTCCCCGGTTTGCGGACAGGCCGAACGCGATCAGCGCGACAATCACCGCGAGTGTGGCGATGTCGCCTGCGTCGATGGTCGCGAGCATGAGTCTCAGCATAGGGCGATCGTGGAGACGAGGCGACCCGGGCGCCCACGAGGAGTACAGCCGGGAAGCGCGTCGCCGCGCATCTCGGGCTCCCGCCGGGCTCGACAGCGGTAGCGAGCACCCTCGAAAGGGCGCTCCCGGCTACTTCTCGTCCGCGGGCTCTTCGGAGCTCTCGTCGGCGGCGACGTCGGTGGAGACTGCGACCTTCTCGGGCTCTTCCTCTGGCTCTGGCTCGGGGCCGGGGATGACCTTGATGTCGATGTCTTCCGTGTTCTTCTTGCGGTCGACGATCAGGGTCGCGCCCGCCATCAGCTCGGCGCCGAGCACGAAGTCGGCGAGCGGATCCTCGATCAGGCGCTGGATCGCACGACGCAGCGGCCGGGCGCCCATGGCCGGGTCGAAGCCCTTCTCGACCAGTAGGTCCTTGGCCTTGTCGGTCAGCTCGATCGTCACCTTGTGGGTCGCCATCTGCTCGCGCAGCCGCCTCAGCATCAGGTCGATGATCTGCTTGATCTCGGCCTTGTCGAGCTTGTGGAAGACGATCACCTCGTCGATGCGGTTCAGGAGCTCGGGCCGGAAGACCTTCTTCAGCTCGCTCGTGACGCGAGACTTCATCTCGTCGTAGGAGAGGCCGGCATCGTCGCCCTGCGTGAAGCCGAGCGACTGGTTCTTGGAGATCTGAGCCGCGCCCAGGTTCGAGGTCATGATCACGATCGCGTTGCGGAAGTCCACTTTCCGCCCCTGCGAGTCGGTCAGCTTCCCGTCCTCGAGAATCTGCAGCAGGATGTTGAAGACATCCGGATGGGCCTTCTCGACCTCGTCCAGGAGCAGCACCGAGTAGGGCTTGCGCCGGATCGACTCGGTCAGCTGGCCGCCCTCGTCGTAGCCGACGTAGCCCGGAGGCGAGCCCACCAGCCGAGACACGGAGTGCTTTTCCATGTACTCCGACATGTCGACCTGGATCATCGCTTCCTCGTCGCCGAAGAGGAACTCGGCCAGGGTGCGCGCCAGCTCGGTCTTGCCCACGCCCGAAGGGCCCAGGAAGATGAAGGAGCCGGTCGGCCGCTTCGGGTCCTTGATGCCGGCGCGGGCGCGCCTGATCGCCTTGGAGACGGCCTCGATCGCCGGGTGCTGGCCGATCACGCGCTTGTGCAGCTCGTCTTCCATGCGGATCAGCTTCTGCGACTCGGCCTCGGTCAGCTTGAAGACGGGGATGCCGGTCCACATCGAGACGATGTCGGCGATCTCCTCCTCGCCGATCTCGGGCTGCTCGGCCTCGCCCTCGCTCTCGCGCCAGGACTCCTCCAGCTCGCGGCGCTTCTGGGTCAGCTTGCGCTCCTTGTCGCGCAGCGCGGCCGCCTTCTCGAACTCCTGCGCCTCGATCGAGGCTTCCTTCTCCTTGCGGACGGTCTCGATCTCCTCCTCGAGCTCGCGGTAGCGCGGAGGCGCGGTCATCGTTTTGATGCGCATGCGCGAGGCGGCCTCGTCGATCAGGTCGATGGCCTTGTCGGGCAGGTGGCGGTCCTGGATGTAGCGGTCGGCAAGCTGGGCTGCCGCGTCGAGCGCGTCGTCGGAGATCTTGCAGCGGTGGTGCGCCTCGTAGCGGTCGCGCAAGCCGCGCAGGATCTGGATGGTGTCGTCGACGGAAGGCTCGTCCACGCGTATCTGCTGGAAGCGGCGCTCGAGCGCGGCGTCGCGCTCCAGATACTTGCGGTACTCGTCCAGCGTGGTCGCGCCGATCGTCTGCAGCTCGCCGCGCGCCAGCGCCGGCTTGAGGATCGAGGCCGCATCGATCGCGCCCTCGGCCGCGCCCGCGCCGACGAGGTTGTGCAGCTCGTCGATGAAGAGGATGATGTCGCCCCGCTGGCCGATCTCCTTCATGACCTTCTTCAGGCGCTCCTCGAACTCACCGCGGTACTTGGAGCCGGCAACCAGAGCCGCCAGGTCGAGCGTGTAGATCTGCTTGTTCTTGAGCAGCTCGGGCACGTTGTTCGCGGCGATGCGCTGAGCGAGGCCTTCGACCACGGCCGTCTTGCCCACGCCAGGCTCACCGATCAAGACCGGGTTGTTCTTGGTGCGGCGCGAGAGGATCTGCATCACGCGCTCGATCTCGGTCTGGCGCCCGACCACCGGGTCGAGCTTGCCGTCGGTGGCGAGCCTGGTCAGATTGCGCCCGAACTGGTCGAGCAGCTTCGAGCTCTTCGACTTCTCGCCGCCGACCGCACCCGCTGCCGCACCCTGCTGACGGCGTCCGGGGCCCGAGAGCATGCGGATGATCTCGTTGCGGATCTTCTCGGCGTCGGCGTCGAAGTCGAGCAGGATGCGCGCCGCCACGCCCTCGTTCTCGCGCACCAGCCCGAGCAGGATGTGCTCGGTGCCGATGTAGTTGTGGCCGAGTGAGAGCGCCTCGCGCAGAGCGAGCTCGAGCACCTTCTTGGCGCGCGGCGTGAAGGGGATCTGGCCGGTCGTGACCTCGTCGCCCTGACCGACGATACGGGCAACCTGGGCCCGCACCTCTTCCACGGTGATGTCGAGGGACTCGAGCACGCGCGCGGCGAGCCCCTCCTCCTCGCGGAGGAGCCCGAGCAGGATGTGCTCGGTGCCGATGTAGTTGTGCTTGAGAGCACGCGCCTCGTCTTGGGCGAGGACGACTACCTGCCTGGCTCGCTCGGTGAAACGCTCGAACAAGATCCTCGACCCCCTTCCTCTACGTCGCCTGTTCGTATAGCCGAGATACACCCATGTTAGCTGAGGGCTTCTGGTCTAAATGCCGCCGAGCGTGAGCGCGTAAAAGGCCCGGCAAAAGGGTTTTCGGCCGGAGCACGCCCGGACTTGATTCGCGGTGCATCAGCGTACGCCTGTGCCCCGCGTATCCGGTAGGCGAGCCCGCGTCGACAGCGACAGCCGGTTCCGAGTGCATTCCGGGGGCGCCGAAACCGTCCATCTGTCCGACTGACCCCCGCCCGATTGCGCCACCTGCCCCTACTTGAGCCGCCGTTACCTCCCTAGAATTGAGACATGCTCGCCCGCGCGGGTTTCGATAGATACCTGGTGGCGCGTATCGCCGGGATCGCAGCAGCCGGGCTGGGCGTGGCCGTGCTCGTGGGCTGGGCTCTCGACCTGACCGTACTCATGCGAATCTGGCCCGGCGTCCCCGCGACGAAGGCGAACGCCGCCGTGATGCTCGTCGCCGCCGGAGCGGGACTCGCCGCGTTTGCCCGGGCCGAGCCGAGGCGCCGGGAGCGCCTGCTTGCCGGCGCCGCGGGAGCGTTCTGCGTCGTGGTCTCGGCGCTCACTCTGCTCGAGGATTCCTGGCGCGGTCTCGGCATCGACGAGCTGCTGTTCCGCGACACGACCGGCAGCCCCGTGCCCGGCCGTCCGTCGCCTCATGCCGCAGTCGGCCTTCTGCTCGCCGGCGCGAACCTGATTTTGCTCACCCGCTCCAGAAAGGGCCGCGCATACGCGGCGGCCTGGGTCAACAACGCGCTCGCGATCGTGGTGACGGCCGGCATCATCGGCTACGCCTACAACGTCGACTACCTGCGCGGCTTTTCTACGGTAAACGGCATCGGCGTGAACGCTCTGGCCGGGCTCGCGATCCTGGTGGTCGGGCTGGCGGCGCTCAATCCCCGCGGGACCTGGTTGGCGGTCTTCATCTCGCCCGGCGCCGGCGGCCGAATGGCGCGGAGGTTCGCGCCACTCGTCCTGCTTTCCCCGATCCTGATCGGAGTCCAGACCGCCCTCTACAACGAACCGACCGGCCACGCGATCGCCGCCGTAACCGTGGCCGCCACATTCGTGATAGCGCTACTCGCCGGCGCCTCCGCGCTCGACCGCGCCGAGGCGCAACAGAAGTTACTCGGCGGCCTTCTGCCAATCTGCTCTCACTGCAAGCGAATCCGCGACGACAAGGGCTACTGGAGCCAGGTCGAGTCCTATGTGTCGCAACACTCCGAGGCCGAGTTCAGCCACAGCCTCTGCCCGAGCTGCCTGGCCGAGTTCTACCCCGAGTACGCCGAAGAGATCATCGGCCAGCTCGAGAAGAGCGGCCTGGCCACGGGTGTTGATGACGCTACTTGACGCTGCCGAAGAAGCCGGCGATCGCCAGCGTTGTTCTGAGCGCGATCTTTAAGTCGAGCCAGAGCGACCAGTTCTCGATGTAGTAGTTGTCCCACTCGACACGATCGGAGAGCGAGGTCTTGCCCCGTAGTCCGTGGATCTGGGCCCAGCCGGTGATGCCCGACTTCACTCGCAACCGGTCGTTGTAGCGATAGACCCGCGACTCGAACAGCTCGACGTACTCGGGCCGCTCGGGCCGGGGCCCGATCAGGGACATGTCGCCCATGACGACGTTGAACAGCTGCGGCAGCTCGTCGATCGAGGTCTTGCGCATGATCGTCCCGACCCGGGTGCGGCGATCGTCGCCCTCGATGCCACCGGGCGCGGTGTCGTCGGGCAGCGTCGCCGCCTCTATCGCCTCTTCTGGTACGTCCCAATTCAGCTGCATAGAGCGGAACTTGAGCATCTCGAAGGTACGACCGTCGAGGCCGACGCGCAGCTGCCGGAAGAGGAGCGGCCGGCCGAGCGAGATCCAGGTTGCGAGCGCGGCCGCGAGCATCAAGGGGGCGCAGACGATCAGTATCAACAACGCCAGCACGCGATCGAGCGCGTACTTGATCGCGAACTGCCAGCCGTGCGTGTTCGCCGGATGAGAGGTGAGCAGCGGCAGGCCGCCGAGGTGATCGATCGTCAGCCGGTCGGTCACCTTCTCGAACAGGCGCGGTACCAGCGAGACGCCGACTCCGAGCTCCTCGCAGCGCTTGACCATACGCAGGAGCACGTCGTTGGGCGCGGTCGAGAAGGTGATGATCACCTGGCCGACGCCGTACTCGCGCACGACCTGCTCGAAGTCCCAGCTCGCGCCGAGCACGGGCAGGTGGCGGGTCGCCGAGGAATCCTCGCGCGGCTCCTTGTCGAGGAAGCCGATCGGGCGCAAGCCAAGCTCGGGATGGTCGAGCAGCCTTTTTGCGGTCGTGTGCCCGACCTTGCCGGCGCCGATCACCAGCGTTGGCACAGCCTCACCCGAGCGGCGTGCACGTATCTGGGAGAAATCGAGGCCGATCCGCCCCGCGGTGAGATAGACGGTGGCGAAAACGGCCAGCCTGATCGTCTCGGCGGCCGTGTCGACGGGAGCCGTGTACAGCATGACCCTGAGAGTCACGACCGACATCGTCGCCAGGCCGACGGCCACCACGAGTGAGCGCATGTCGTCGAGGAAGTCGACCTTCAGGCGCTGCGCATAGGCACCCCGAGAGATGAAGACGGATATCGCCACGAGCGCAAACAGCGATGGCCACAGGTAGCCACCCGTTCTCACATGCGCGGCCGGAGAGGCGAGCTCGGAAACGACGATTGCCGACCCGAGCAAGAAGATGTCGAGCGCGAAGCGGGTCAGGCGCCAGTAGTGATCGCTGCGCCTGGCGGTGCCGACGCCCGCGCGAGCGCCGAGCCTGAGCCCTTCGACGGTGCCGAGAGTCGGCCGATGGAAGACGGTCTCGGTCACGGGAGGAGAGGCGGTTGGGGGGTTCGCAGAATCATCTTCCTATTACTACGGCCAAAAACGCAGAGACTTCATGGGGGGACGAATGCGGTCTCGGACGACCGCAGTCGACCGCGAGCCGCATTTCAGGGGACACCTCGTATTCAGACTTGTCTCGGAGAAAAAAGCAAGACCCGAACATCCGATCCTCAGCCTCGGCTCCACACGGCGGCCTCGCAGACCCGAGACAGAGCGCCCACCGAACTCCGGCGGCCGCCGCCTTTCGGTTCGCGGCCAATCCCGGCGCGGGCGAGAAGTCCCTCGTTATCGGAAGATTGGGCATTTCGGTTCGATCCTGGCCGGAGCCTCAGATGGAGGAGGGTGACCGTTTTTTTCCAGGAAGACCAGAGAGGAAACCTGGATTCCTCCGGGTGTAACCGATAGCAATCGTGCCGCCGCGGGACGGTGGTGGCGGTGCCGGCTCCCCGGAGCAGGTCAGGCGCCCGGGTCGCCGGGCATCAGCTCGCCAAAGACCTCATAGATGAGTCCATCGAACTCGGGCGGGATGCGGCCGTCGACCGCGGTGTGCTCGCGCAGGTGGTAGAGGATCTGGCGCCGCTCCTCCTGGCGAGCCGGGTCTTGCCCGAGCGTCTCATCCACCAACTCGCTCAGCTCCCAGATATCCCAGCCCCGGGCCACGCGCGGAAAGTTAACGACGCTTCCGCCCTCTTCGGCTCCGGACGCCGCGGCCAGCTCCTTTTTCCGCTCCTCCGCGGGCGCCACACCTTCGTCTCTCTCCTCGCCGCTCGCCTGCGGCTCTTCGAACTGAAGCGGCTCGACGAGGCGAATCTCCGCTGCGGGCTTTGCTTCGAGCTCGGACTCGGGTTTGGGCTCCGGTTCCGGTTCCGGCTCGGGCTCGGGCTCGGACTTCGGTTCGGGCTCCTCGCTCGCTTGCGGCGCCTTCCAGCGCCAGGTGACTCCCTTTGCGGCCGGCTGCGCCTTCGGCTCGGGTATGCCGACCTCGGGGGCTTCGACCTCGGCGGTCTGTGCCTGCTGCTCGGCAATCGGCTCGGGCGGGGCGGTCTCCGCCTCGCTTTCGGGTGGCTCGGCGCGAGAGGGTCGCTCCCAGTTCCAGTTCGGAACCTGTCCGAAGCGGCCGGCCGCCTCGGGTGAGGGCGGACGCGCGCTGGACGGCTTGCTGTGAACCGGCTCCGGACCGAGAGCGGGAGCAGCCTCCTCGGTCGCGGGCTCGGACTGCGGAGGCGACGGCGCAATCGTCACCGCGATCACGTGACTGGCCTCGTTCCCCGCCCGATCGAACGCCGTCGCGCGCAGCCGGCAGGCTCCGGGCGCGCACTCGTCGGTCTGCCAGAAGCCGCGTACCTCGCTGTCCTGCGGCTCCAGCTCGGCCAGCGACCTCCACTCGCCGGACTCCGCATAGCTCAGCTCGACCCGCGCCACGCCGCTGGTGTCGTCCCTGGCCTCGGCCACCAGCTCGACCCAGCCCTGGAGGGTGTCGCCCTCACGCGGCTCGGCGATCGCAACCGAGGGCGGCGTGTTGTCGATGGTGTAGGGACCGAAGCACCGGGAGTAGGTGGACTGACCGTCGGCCGTCAGCGACTCGATCCGCAGCTCGTAGATCCCGTCCACGAGCTGGCGAGTATCGACGGGAAGATGGAAGGGAGCACGGGCGGTGCCGAGCGCCCGCCACTCGTCGCTACCGGCAGCCGCGATCTCGAAGATCATCTGTGTCGAGCGCGCGTCCGCTGCCCGCGCGATCAGATTCACGCGGCCGTGAAGATGCTCACCCGGATCGATCAGCTCGGCCGCTCCGGCGGTGTTGGCGATCTCGACCGTCCAGGGCTCTCCGCGACTCAGGTTCCCGCTCCCATCCCGGGCCGCGATGCGCAGCTCGTACTGCCCGTCCGTGATCTCCTCGGTGTTCAACCGGAGCGCGAACGGCGCCGCGCGCACCTCGGTGACTCGGCGCCAGCGCTCGCCTCCGCTCGAGATCTCGAGCTCAACCAGTGAGACTCCCGAGACGAGATCCTCGACGTCCACGCTGACCATCACGACGCCCGAGAGCGTGCGCCCGGCAAGCTGCTCGAGCAGGCGCACCTCGGGACCCAGGTTGTCGATTTGCAGCGAAACGGGCTCGCTGAAGGTATCGGCGCCGCCGGAATCCGAGCTGACCAGGCGTAGGAAGCAGGCGCCGTCGGGAAGGGAGCTCGTGTCCCAGTGCAGCGGCGATGGCAGGATCTCGCTACGGGGCCGGTTCTGATCGTCGGCGCCACCCGGATCGACGCTTCGCCAGTTCACCTCGTCGCGCGACCACTCCAGCCGCAGCACGACCGGCTCGGGCACAGGCCCGGCGGGAAGAACGCCGACCTCGACCAGACCGGAGACGATCTCGCCGGGGGCGGGAGCGGTGATCGCACCGGCGAAGCGGCCCTCGATCTCCTGCCAATCCTCCTTGGTCTCGATCTGCTCGGGCTCCCAGCCGGCCGGCTCCCGCGAATCGGGGAGCTGCGGCTGGGCGCCGGACTGCGGCTCGTTCGGCTCCGACTTTCGGGCAGGCGGCGGCGGAGGACGCTCGTCGCGTCCGTCCTCGCCCTCCCGCTTGCGTCGAAAGAGGCTCATAGCTGCCAGCTCGAAAACAGTTCGACGGCCGACTCCACCATGCCTTCCTCCTCCCGGCCACGAACACCGCTCGGAAAACCGGCTTATCTTCGCCG
Source organism: Gaiellaceae bacterium (assembly GCA_050011315.1). Lineage (GTDB taxonomy): Bacteria > Actinomycetota > Thermoleophilia > Gaiellales > Gaiellaceae > Fen-549. The sequence continues at coordinate 2,701 of JBEKJI010000032.1, read as the reverse complement.
GCACGAGGTTCTCCGATGAGATTACCCCCGCCTCGAGCGAGTAGGCAGCGCCTCGATAGTCATCCGACGCGAATGTGAAGCGGGCGCGTCCGGTTCATACGACCGTTACGCCGTCGTTGGGTCGTGAACCCGTATCGCTGTAGGCTCTTCGAGCTGTCATCGTCCTTCTTGACGCCACAGGGAGGTCGGCTCTGCCGCTCACGCCAGCAGTCCCCGAAGACCGGGAATCGACCGGAAGGCGCCGCGCCACGATCTCAGCCTGCCTGATCGTTCTGAACGAGGAGGAGGCGCTCCCGGAGGCGCTCGCCAGCGTTGAGTTCTGCGACGAGGTGATCGTGGTCGACTCCGGTTCGAGCGACGCGACGCGGGAGATCGCACGCGAGGCAGGTGCGACGGTGATCGAGAACCCCTGGACGAGCTTCGCGGCGCAGCGCAACTTCGCTCTGGACAGAGCCCGCTGCGACTGGATCCTCGAGCTGGATGCCGACGAGCGCGTGACTCTCGAGCTACAAGTATCGCTCGGGGATTTCCTCGCCACGCCGGCGAGCAAGGAGCACGACATCGCCGCGATGCCGATCCGCCAGATCTTCCTCGGCCGGCCGCTCGCGGGCTCGGCCCGTTATCCGGATTACCGCCACCGCCTCTTTCGCCGCGGCTCCTACCGCCACGACGAGACGCGCAACGTGCACGAGGGACTCACGCCTCGCGGCCCGGTCTGGATGCTCGAGGGCGACCTGCACCATCTGCTCGCCACCTCCGCGCGTGAGGCTGCCGGCGACGCGGTTCGCTATGCCCGCCTCGAGGCCGAGCAGGTGGCGGTCGAGCGCAGCCTGCGGGCAGCACTGGTCGGAATCGTGCTCAGGCCGCCGACAAAGTTCTTCACGCGCATGTTCGTCTTTCGCGGCTGGCGGGACGGCTGGCGCGGCTGGCTGAAGATCTGGCTCGACTGCACATCCGACGCGCTCGTCTGGACCACCTATCTGCGTAGCCGCCGCAAGCCCGAGTCCACGCGCCCCGGGCACTTCGCGATCGAGCATCGTCTCGACGGATCGCCGCGACTCGTCGGCCTGGCGTCCGGCGCCGAAACAGAACGGGCGCTCGCCTGGCTGGAAGCAGCCCGCGACGTCGGCGCCGACGTCGCGCTCGTGAGCAACGAACAGCCGCGAAAAGCTCAACTTCGCGTGCGCCGGGTCGGTCGCCTGACGCCGCTCGGGATCCTTAGAGCGCTCGACCAGGAGTGGCAGCTTCGACCATATGACGCACTCGCAGTCTTTACCGGCCGGCCGAGAGTCGTCGCGCGGATGCTTCCCCGGCGCTTGCGCGGACTGCGCGGCGTGATCGATCCGGAGCGGACCGACCCGGGGGAGAGCGCCACTCATCTCGCGCGCCTGCGCAGAGGCGGCGGGTCGTCGTGAGCGGCAAGGGACCCCTCCACGGCGCGTCGATCGTCTGCGTCGGCTTCGCCGACTGGGAGACCGAGAACTGGACGAACCAGCAGCACTTGATGTCGCGCCTGGCGCGCGAGAACCGGGTGCTCTTCATCGAGTCGCTCGGCTTGCGCCGGCCGACCGTCTCGGCGCGCGACCTGCGCCGAATGGCAGGCCGCCTGAAACGTGGCCTGCGCCCGCTCAGCGAAAGGGACGGCGTCCACGTCCTCTCGCCGCTCGTGATCCCCTTCCATGGCCACGGCTCGATTCAGAGGCTGAACGGGTTTCTCCTTCGCCGAGCCGTTCGCAAGGCGGCGCGCCGGCTCGGAATCGAGCACCCGATCCTGTGGGGATACGTCCCCCAGGCACTGGCGCTGGTCGCGCCCCTGCAGCCGAGCCGCGTCGTCTACCACTGCGTCGACGACATCGCCGCCCACGCGCGTATCGACGCCGACGCTTTCGCCCGGGCCGAGAAGCTTTTCGCCGCACGCGCCGATCTCGTCATCGCCAGCTCGCCTCCTCTGGCCGAGCGGATGCGAGAGCTCGCGGACAACGTGCGTCTGATGCCGAACGTAGCCGATACCGAGCTCTTCGCGACTGCGCTCGAGGATGGGCCAATCGACCCGGCGATGGAAGCCCTGCCGCGACCGAGGATTGTCTTCGTCGGCGCCGTCAGCGCCGTCAAGGTCGACTTGGAGCTTCTCGGCGAGCTCGCCGAGCTGAGGCCGGAGTGGAGCATCGTCCTCGTCGGGTCCGTCGGGCTCGGCGATCCCGGTACCGACGTCTCGAGGCTGGCCGCGAAAGCGAACGTCCATCTACTCGGGCACCGCGAGCCGAGCGAGCTGCCCGTGCTGCTGCGCGGCGCCGACGCGGCGCTGATCCCCTACCGGTTGAATAGGCTGACCGCGAGCATCTTTCCGATGAAGGTCTACGAGTATCTCGCAGCCGGACTGCCGATCGTCTCGACCACACTTCCGTCGCTCGCGGGCGTCGAGGAGATCTCTTTCGCGGCGAACGCCGCCGAGACGGCCGTGGCCCTCGACGAGTTGCTCGCCTCCGATAACGAGGACAGGCGACGATCCCGCTCCCGCGCGGCGGCGGGGCATTCCTGGCAGGCACGTATCACCGAGATAGGTCAAGCTCTAGGGGCTGGTTTCAATTGACGACCCGTCGACTGGGTGTGATCGGTGAGTGCGAGGCTAGGGAGCTCGGCTGGGGACGGAGGGGCGCCGGATGAGTGCGAGATCGTGGTTCGAGGCTAGGACGCAGGGCGC
>JBEKJI010000031.1:0-22240 GCA_050011315.1 Gaiellaceae bacterium | reverse complement strand
GCGCCCTGCGTCCTAGCCTCGAACCACGATCTCGCACTCATCCGGCGCCCCTCCGTCCCCAGCCGAGCTCCCTAGCCTCGCACTCACCGATCACACCCAGTCGACGGGTCGTCAATTGAAACGAGCTCTTAACGTCATCTGACTCGTGTTCGGCGGGCTCTGGCTCGCGCTCGAGTACGGCATCGCCGCGATTCTGCTGGCGCTCACGATCGTCGGACTACCCTTCGCCAAGCAATCGCTGAAACTCGGCGACTACGCCCTCTGGCCGTTCGGCCGCACGCTCATCCCCGCCGAAACGCGTAGCGTCGGCCTGAGCGTACTCGGCAACACGCTCTGGCTCGTCCTTGCCGGCTGGTGGATCGCTCTCTCGCACCTGATCTCGGGCGCGCTCCTGTGCCTGACGATCATCGGCATTCCGCTCGGGGTCGGATCCTTCAAGATGGCCGGCGCAGCGCTGGCTCCGTTCGGCAAGCAGATCGTGCCGACGAAGGATTTGCGGTACGTGCGGGGTTGACCCGCACGCCTGAATTCAGACACGCGGCGCTGCAAGACCTGGCACCGTCCCAAGAGCCCATCCCGCTAGGTCTACACGCCCGAAACGGCCGCCCGCGGCGCCAGTGGCCGCCCAGGCCGTTCGACGCACTACCAGTGGGCCTTCACGGCCCGTCCGACCCCTGACATCCGCGGCTCAACCCTTTCGACCGCGCACCCCTAACGGGATAGGCCCCAGTGTCCACATCCACCTCCTCGGGTAGGGTTGCCGAAGAGTCATTCAAAGGCTGGAGGGCATGATGAAGGGTTCTGAGAAGCCGAAGAGGGGCCAGAAGAAGGCGCCGCAGAAAACACTCAAGGAGAAGCGCAGCGAGAAGCGAGCCGCGGGCAAGAAGCACGATTACAGCTAGCGTCGTCACCGAAGTTACTCAGCATCCAGTCGCTGATCTTCGTTCCGTTAGGGGCTTTCCGCTTTGACCCCTCGGTTGCGTTCTCATCGCTGCCGAGACGCGGCGCGTAGACGTGTGTTCTTCCTGGCCGAGCCGGGATTCTCTTCTCAGCATGCCGCCGCTAGGACAAAACTCGATGAAGTGAGGTCCCCGGTGCTACTACGAGGAAGCGCCGACGAATAGATGTTGCGTTCGGGGCTAGAGGTCGATCTCCGAAGCTAACGGCGATCGCCTCTGGAGCCTCGCAAGTTGCCTGAAGAGCCTTTGCGGTAGAGGCAGCCAGGGCGCCACGAGATCGCATAAGAGGGTGTCGAATACGAGCGTCCGCTTCATCCCCATCAGATCAAGGTTGCCGCGTCGTTGGCTGTTAGCCGCCCATTCCTCGGCGAGTCCACCTTCGGACGCGAGGCGCCCCCAGCGCTTTTGCTGCCAAGCTGTTCCCGGGTCAGGGCTCTCCTCCCACACCCGAGGAGCGGTAGCGGCTAGTTTCTTGAGCTCGTTTCGTGAACGAAGAGGCGCGTGGAGGCAGACGAGATCGTCGGTCAATTCCAACGGCCCCGGTACGCCTCTAATCTCGTGACTACCCTTGCTGATCTCGATACCGGCGGTTGCCCGAGCGATCTGCTTCGGGGGATACGCGCCTTCCACGTAAGCGATCGTTCCAGCTTCCACGAGAAAGTGCGGATTCGTCGGGCTTACCACGGTCTCGGCACGCCACGTCATTCGCGCGATACAGCTTCGGCTCGACCGACGCTGTCGCCGGCGCTGGACGAAGTTCACTACGCGGCTCTCGAGTACCCCCGCCGACGATTCTTCGAGTAGCGATCGCAGCGGCTTCGTCCTCGCCCACCAGAACTCGTCTGCGTCGAACGGAACAACCCAGTCGGCGCCGGCGCGTGCCGCTTCCCGCGCGAGCTCGGTGGCCATCTTCGCCTGTCGAAAAGGCTCATCGTGACTAACCCATTCCACCGGATAGCGACGCGACAGCTTTTCGAGAACCCGGGGGGTATCGTCGGTTGAGCCATTGTCGATCACCAGGATGTTGTCGCACCCGATCGCAAGACGATGAAGAAGCGTCATCCGCACGATGTCCGCCTCGTCGCGCACGATCGAGATACCGGTGATCTTCACGACTGGCGCTCGTGTTGCTCGAGATACCCAGCGCGTTTACCGAGCATGGCGGCGGCCACCATCACGTGAATGCGATCGGTGAGTGAAACAAGGCGACGCGAAAGCGTAACCGGCTCAATTGATTCCTCCTCGCACTCCGAATTGACCTGCTCTTCGATCGATAACGCGATGTCCGCAATCAACCGAAGCGTAGTTCACGCCCAGGTGCTCGGCGAGAACACGATCGGCACCGTTAGGCTCGCCATTAGGTCGATAGAGGCTCGGCGCACCCGAAGATGCCTCGGCTTCTTGATCGGGGAGAATGAGGCGCTACGGCTAGCGCGAGAGGCCGAGTAGAGCTGGCCGTATTCCTCGAGCCACCGATCCCTGGCAACCTTGAGCCATGATCGAGCCGCCGCCAGGCGCTAACCGGAGGAGACCCGCCGTGCACCCAAACAGACGAAGTAGCCACAGCAAGCGACTCGCCGGCGGCGGCGGCGCCCTCGCGCTTCTCTTCTTGCTTACCGCCTGCACCTGCGACGTCGATCTCCACACCGTGAAGGGCTCGGGGATCGAGAAGACCTTGACGCGCCAGACCACCGCCTTTTCCCGCGTTGACCTCAAGGGGTCGATGCGCGTCACGATCGTCGTATGCCAGCCCCGCTCGGTCACGATTCGCGGCGACGACAATCTGATCGGCAATGTCCGCACCAGGGTCGGCGGCGAGACACTCGCGATCTCGAATCGACACCCGTACAGGAGCAAGATCGGTCTGTCCGTCGCGATCAGCGTTCCTACGCTCACAGCGGTCGAGTTGAGCGGATCGGGAGCGATCGACGTCAAGGATGTACAGGGTGCTTCCTTCGCGGCCGATCTGTCGGGCTCCGGCGACATAACGGTGAACGGCACAGCCGCACGGATCGATCTCTCCATCTCGGGCTCAGGCGAGGCCAAGCTCGACGGGCTCGCGGCCCATGAAGTACGAGCCGAAATCTCCGGCTCGGGAGACATCGAGGCGAGCGGCACGACCGACCGGCTCGACGTCTCTGTCCCGGGCTCCGGCGACGTTCGGTTCGATCGCCTCGTTGCGCGCGACGCACACGTCGACATCTCCGGCTCCGGCAACGTCCAGGTCTGGGCCTCCGACTCCCTCGTAGCCGAGATCAGCGGCTCGGGCGACATCAAATACGCCGGCAACCCGCGCCAGGTCAGCAAGGACGTGAGCGGAAGCGGAGAGATCAAGGCGCTCTGATCTCAGCGAGATCCCGATTCGGTCTCCTTGAGTTTTGCCGGCTCAATGGAGGCTCTGACCCCGTAACCGAAAAACTAAATATCGCCGGTCGCGCGGACCACGTCTCCGTGTTGCACCAAGACCTGACCCCGTGCCCGTGACGGGGGTCCCTTCCGTTCGGCCGAAGAGTCGTGTCTATCACCGACGGTGGGCGCTTCTACGCACCGGGTGCGTTAGGCTTGTTACTTCCCTTATAACCTAGACAGGCACGAAACCATGACCACCGCACTCTACGTTCAAGCTTTTACTTCACTCGTGACCCTAGCGGGCGTATTACTAGCTGTTCTACAGCTTACTAGAATTTTGCGTTCATTGAAACTCAGTCAACAAAATATACTATTTCGGTAATCTCTCACTGCGCGATTCGATATGACAATATCGTCCACGAAATGCCAGCGAAAGATGATAGTTATTGGTGGTATCGATATTGGGATTTATTTACCGAGGAGTTCAACTTCTTTCGTAAGTCAATGCTTGACACCGATATCTTTGAGTTATGGATCAATGAACTTGCTACCGTATATCACTCACCACCAAAGAATCATTTAAGTGTTAGAGCAAAGAGTCACCAGAAATACTTAAGCTCGACCCTACCTTGCTATCGATCGCTTCACGAGTTCTTCGAGAAATTAAGCGATATCGCAAAAGACAGTAATACAGACTCGAGAGCGAATCGTATTCACGAACTCGTAGTAGAGTACGCACCTCCGAACGCATCTTTCGAAATCAGTCTCGATATATAGGACGACTTGGACTCTAAGGTCGAGTCTTGCATGCAACATCGGTCGCCGCGACCGACGTGACGGGCGCGGAAAAGCGTAACTCATCAGAGAGTACGAGCAAGATCTCGGAGTCTAGCCGCAAGATCTGATCCTGAGCCCTTAGGCCACGCCCGCGATCTCCTCCTCGAGTTGGTCGAGCGTCGCGTTCAGGTCTCCCACGAGGTCGTCGAGGTGATGTGTGGCGTGATCGATCGCCGTTTTAGCCTTCGTGTGATCACCCTTTATCGCAGTCGCCGTTTTTAACGCCAAGCGGGCGGAATCGATCAGCGTTTGCACACGAGCCGCGTCGATCGTCTCGGATTCTCCCCATACCTCGCGGCGAGCCGTCCAGCGCGCCCAGAGGCAAGCAAGCCGTAGCGCGCCTACGTCTAGGTTTCCCTTGTCGAGCACGACGAGCGCCTTGCGATCGAACGGCTGGAAAGGTTCGTTCGTTGGGCATACGCTCTGGCTCGCAAAGACCATCACGCCTGCCTCGGCGTTGCGGTTTCGCATAGCCGCTTCGAGTTCATCCAGCGCCCTCTTGAGCGTCATGGACTTGTCCTTCGCCTCGAGGACGTACCGAACTACGCGGCCTGGCGTTTCAGGGGGATTGACCGTGACTACTACGTCGCCGACCTTCGTGCCCTCGCTCCCGATGTCGTTCGCCAAGTGCTCAGGCACATCCTGGTGCGCAGTGACGATCGGGGTTAGCTCGGCGATCAGGATGTCCTCGAAGTCGAAGCCCTTGACCGCGGTCTGTTCGCGCTCCTCCGCCACGGCGCCTTTGATCCCGAGCTGCGTCGTTAACTCGTCGATGGCCTCCTCGATCTTCTCACTGCGCTCCGTCACGGTGTTTACGATCTGCGAGCGCCAGCGACCCAGCGGACTTTCGTCATCGTGCGGATCGAGGAGCCGCTTGACGGCTTTGATCTGCGCGTCCCGCGCGTCATCCAGAACCTTCTCGAGTTTCGCGACCGCACTCTTCTTGCTCGTCTCGTCGAACGTGTCGCCGAGTAGAGTGCCGACCTCGTCGAGCCAGGACTTCAAGGCAAGCGCCAGTTTGCCCTCTTCGTCGTCGAGCAGACCCTCGGCGGATTCGTCGACCCGCTGCGCGAAGTCGACGATCTTACGGTCTAGTTCGCTCGTCATCTCATCGAAGCGGTGTCCAACAAGCTCGCTATCGAGCGTCGCGCCGGCGAGCCGTAGTACACGAGCTCCCATAGTGAGGCAGCGGTGCACCGCCGCTTCGGCGTCCTCAGCCTCGCGTACGAAGCTGATCACGTCCGGATCAGTCTCGTGGAAGTCCTGGAGAACGACGCTATCGTCGTTGACGTGGACGGAGATCAGCTCAGCAGGCAGTGGGGTCGGCATCCTTAAGACCTCCTGTGGAATACGTTCCGCGATGCTCTCCGGCCTCGACGTCGGCCAAGGCCGGCTAGCTGACAAACGTATTATCCGCCTTTTCCAGGGCTATTTCCGGGGTCTTTTCTTGCGCGATAGAAAGACATGCCGGTTCGATGCAAGCTCTGACCCCGTATACGAAGCGGGAAACGCCGCTGGCCGCGAGGGCCAGGGTCAGCCACCTGCTGGTATCACGACGTGGCGGGTTCAATAGGCGAAAGGGATTCCGGCTCCGCCGGTTCGCCCGGAAGTCGCAGGCGTGGGATCGGCCCGTTGATATCGGGATCGGGCTCGGCGAACTTCGCGTCGGCAAAGGAGTCTGACCGCTGCACGTACTGCGTACAGGTGCATGCGACGATGGTCAAGCTTTGGATGTCATGCCGGTGCGCCCGGCAGTGCTGCTTGCCCTTCCCGGAGAAGGCGCCCCGGTGATTGCGCCGCGGGTGACCGCAGTTGTCGCAGAGCGGAGAGCCGCCGCAGCTCGGTCATCCCCCACCCCTGTGAGCCGGAAGATGTTGTTCAGGCGGCCAGAACTCGCCGCAGATCCTGCATTGGGTCTTCACTCGAGGAACATCGGATCGGAGAAGAAAGCGCTTGAGTCACCTGCTGGTACATCTGGCCAACCACGACAAGGCCCGATCACGCAGTCCAGTGGGTCATTGCCCGCGCAGCTCCTATTTTCGATCTATTAGTAGCCCATCACTCGAAGCGCGTTTTCCGCCGCGACCGACATGCGTGGGCGCGGCTCACTTCGGCTCTCGGACGACCCTACTTCTGGAAATCGCTGGTTAATGACCCGGCGGTTCTCCCCCACCCCTGCGCCCCTCGGTTTCTCGGGGCGCCGCTGGCGGTGCTTCGCCGGAGGGGACAGTGTTAACAAACACGGCCCCGGAGAGCGAAGTGCCGCCAGCGGTGTCAGGGTCATCGCGCTCGACGCGATGACCCGTCCGAGAAAGCGAGAAGTGGGCGGTACTGGGCTTGAACCAGTGACCCCCAGCTTGTCGAGCTGGTGCTCTCCCAACTGAGCTAACCGCCCCGGTCGCCGCGCATTTTAGCCGAGCGCGGCCCTCGATAGAACGCTGCACTCGAAGGGCGCCTCAGGCATACCGAATTGTTGTCACGAGCCAGACTGAAGTCCGGCACGTAAAGTTGCTTTAGAACATCTCCGGGCACCAGGGTGCCGGTGAGCTTGCGAAGAGGCGGTCGGCGCAGGCGATGCCGCCCGAGCGAAGCTCTTCGAGCTGACCGGCGCGGGCGAGTTGCGCGAAGCTGAAGCCGCCCATGAAAGTGCTGGCCAGCTCGCGCACCTCGAGACGCAGGTCGGCGCCGCCTTTCACGCGCGAGACCTCGCCTTCCTCGATCCGGTAGCAGCCGTCGTTCCAGGGGCAGAAGGCGTCTACGACCTCGAGCACGAGCTGCTCGCCGCTCGCGTAGGAGCGCGCCCGTAGCGCCGCCTCGACGTCGACGAGGCGCATCCAGATGCCGTCGGCGGCGCGGAAGCGCAGGCGCCTCGGCTCGGCGAGCAGGAAGAAGAGCGGATGGTCGATCGGCATGTACTCGGCGCGGGTGTGCGCCATCAGGTCGACGTCGAAGAGGTAGCGCCAGACCCCGGCGGTGGCGGCGACGTCAACGCCGAGCGCCTCGCGCACCTCGAGCGTCGAGTCGAAGCGGTTCTCGACGAACTCCGTGCGGTGGCGGTAAAGCGCATAGCCGGCGGGCTCGCCGTCGCGCTCGAAGAGGACGTACACGAGCGGGCCGGCGCCGTGGCGATCGAGCGGATAGTCGGAGATCCTCTTGACATCCCACCAGTCGCGCGTGCGCGAGAGCATGCCCGGGCTGCGCGGCGCCACCTGCTCGTATACGAGCGGGAAGCGCTCGAGCGCCTGCTCGCGCGAGACCTGACTCGCCTCGAGCCTGTCCCAGTGCTTGCGATAGCGAGTGTGCTCGCGATCGATGCGAATGTCGCCGTTGATCGAGGCCATGCCACAACCGAAACGGCCGTAAATCGTCTCTTCCGCCACCCAGAGCGACGCGATCGCTTCACCGCGCTCGTGCGCTCCCTCGAGCAGCTGCTTCATCAGCTTGCTCAGGATGCCCTGGCGGCGATGGGTGGGACGCACGCCGACGAGCGTGATCCCGGCAATCGGTACCGGCCCGCCTGGAATCGTCATCTGAAGCGGATAGGAGCTGGTAGAGCCGACGACCTCCTTGCCATCGAAGGCGGCGTGAATGCGGCCCGCCGGCAGGATGCGACTGAAGCTTGAGTTCAGCTCCTCGTCCGGCTCCACGCCGAAGTACTGCCAGATCGGACTGATCCCGGCGGCGAATTCCTTGTTCTTACAGGTGCGGATTTCGACGGTCATCTGTGCTGGGACTCAAAAGATGTAGGGACTCAAAAGATGTATCCAGGCGCCACGACAATAGCTACGACTCGCCCATCCCACACGTCTGCGCTTAGCGCGTACCCGGCGGTTTCGTCTTTGCCCTCCCAGACGAGGCCCCAGTCTGGTGGGTTCGGAGGCGCGTTCTCACGGAAGCGAGCCTCTGGATAGAGCTGCTTTAGACGGGTAACAGAGTCGCCGACGCGAAGGCCCCGCTCGGTCCGCCAGCGGCGCGAGTAGATGGTCGCTCCGTACCAGGCTCCCGTTCGGAATTTCGCGAGTGCACAAGGTTCAGGCGGGGCGTTTGCATAGCCCATCTCCAGCCCTAAATTGCGCCAACGTACGCTGCACAGATTCGATTCCGGATCGTCGGTTCCACGCGAGCTCGGCTTTCCGAACGTCTCGACGGCATCCTCGTAGCTCGTATCAGGCCCGGCGTCGAGATGGTAGTACCGGTACGAACCGAGCCGGCGTTGACTCAGCTTTCCGGTCACCACGATCGTCCAGTCGGACTTCACCGTCGCCTGTACCGGCTTCTTCGCCTTTTGTGCCGGCGACTCGCCGCAGCCGCTGACGGCCACGAGTAGCAGCGCGCCAAGCAATACCGAAAAAGCTCTTCTCACCAAATCTTCTCTATTGCCGCCCATTTCATCAGCAACCGACACCTGCCGCAATCGGGGTCGAAGCACGCGACCGAAAAAACGAATACGGTGATTCGCTCATGACGACGCACGTCTACTGGGCCCCGGGGCGGGTCAATCTGATCGGCGAGTTCACCGACCTGAGCGGCGGACCGGTACTGCCCGCCGCACTCGACCTCGGCGTTCGCATCGAGGCCGAGCCGGCCGAGACGATCGCTCTTCATTCCCGTGAGCTCGCTGGAGCAACGGCGCTTGCGCCGGACGGGACGCCGCTCGGGAGCGAGACCGGCGGCTGGGCGCGCTATGTGGCAGCGGTCGCTTCCGAGCTGGCGCTACTCGGCAGGCGTGCGGTCGGACTCGAGGGCGAGGTCAGCTCGACGCTTCCGATCGGCGCCGGTCTGTCGTCGTCGGCGGCACTTGAGGTGGCGGTCGGGCTCGCCCTTTGTGAGGTCGCCGACTTTTCTCTCGCGCCGATGGAGCTCGCGCAGGCCGCTCGCAGAGCCGAGCACCGCGCCGTCGGCGTTCCCTGCGGGATCCTCGATCAGGCCGCCTCGGTACTCGGGCGGGCCGGGTTCGCCACCCTGCTCGAGACCGGCTCGCTCGCCTACGAATACGTGCCGCTGCCCAAGGAGATCGCGCTCGTGATCGTCGACTCGGGTGTCTCGCGCCGGCTCGAGAGCTCGGGCTACGGCGCCCGGCGAGAGGAGCTCGAGCGGGCGCTCGCCGCGTTGGCCGGTCGCGATCCGCGCGAGCTGACGGTCGCCCAGGTCGACGAGATCGCAGACGCCGGAGAGCTCGATCCGATCGCCGCCCGCCGGCTGCGTCACGTCGTCGGCGAAAGCGAGCGCGTCTATGAGGTCGCCCGGCTCCTGCGCGATCCTTCAGCGGCGAATCTGCAGCGGCTCGGGGAGGTGTTCCGGGAGGGGCACGAGAGTCTTCGTCTCGACTGGGAGGCGACGACGCCGGAACTCGACCTCCTGGTCGAGCTCGCCTACGAGCACGGCGCGGTCGCGGCGCGGATGACCGGCGGCGGTTTCGGCGGCTCGATCGTCGTGCTCGCCTGGGCGAAAGAAGCCCGAGCGCTCGCCGAAGCGGTCGTGACCGCCTACGGTAAACGCGGCGATACTCCGGCGCGGGCTTATGTCTGCCGCGCCTCGGACGGCGCCCGCCGGATCTCCTGAGTCCGCTCTAGCCCCGGCGACCGCGCCCGACGGCGTCGCGCAGCATCTGAGCCGCCTCCTCGGGTCGCACGTCGTTGATGAAGACGCCCATCGCCGATTCCGACGAGGCGAGGTACTTGAGCTTCTCGGGGCTGCGCCGGATCGAGATGACCTGTAGATGGAGGTAGGCAAGCTCACGCCCGCTGCGCACCGGGGCCTGGTGCACGGCTGCGATGTAGGGCATCGGCAGGTCGAAAAGGAGGTTGAGCCCGCGCAGCACGTCGCCGTAGAGGCGGGAAAACTCGTCGCGCTCTCCGTCGTCCAGCGCAGCCAGATCGGGTACCTGCCGGTTCGGGTAGATATGGACCTCGAACGGCCAGCGCGCGAAGGCCGGCACGAACGCCGTCGAGTGATCTCCCTCGGCGACGACCCGCGTCCGTGCCTTCCGCTCGCCGGCGAGCACGTCGGCGAAGAGGTTGCGGCCGGTTTCGGCCTGGTGGCGGAGCGCGCTTTCGAGCATCCTCCTCGTTCGCGGAGTCACGAACGGATAGGCGTAGATCTGCCCGTGCGAGTGATGGAGCGTGACGCCGATCTCCTCGCCCCTGTTCTCGAAACAGAAGACCTGCTCGACGCCGGCAACTGCGCCCAGCTCGGCGGTACGGTCGATCCAGACTTCGAGGACGGTACGAACCCGCTCGGGCGGGAGCTCGGCAAACGAGGTTTCGTGCTGCGATGTGAAGCAGACAACCTCGCAACGTTCGCGCCGGGCTGCGCACCGCCGTCGTGTCCCCGTCAGGCAGAGGGGGAAGCTCCGCCGAGCCCGTCGCGAAGGAGGGAAAGCGGTTCTCGAGCACGACCACGTCGTAGTCGGAGGCCGGAATCTCGGTCGAGCGCTCGGGTGTCGAGGGGCAGAGCGGGCACTCGTCCTCGGGGGGGCAGATACAGGCGATCCTGCCGTTGCGAGGCGATCACGACCTGGGCGTCGAGTAGCGGATCGCGCCGCAGCTCGATCTCCATCTGTGGCTCGGGCAGCTCCCTGAGATCGATCTCGTCACGGCGCCGCGGCTGCTCGTCGAAGTAGATGAGCTCACGCCCGTCTGCGAGGCGGACCGAGGTCTTCGTCAGGGGCGACTTCGCTGCCGGTCGCACCGATCGCCCTATCCGTCCGCGCTCTCGTCTTCCGCGGCGGCGACCCCGACGACGATCAACTCGCCGACCTCGCCTTTGATCAGCTCCCTCGCCTCGGGATCGAGGGCGTCGTTCGTGATCAGCACGTCCGCGTCGGAGAGAGCGCAGATGGTCGAGAGGCCGATCGTGTCCCATTTCGTGTGGTCGGCAAGGACGAAGATCGACCGGGCACCCTCGACGAAAGCCTGATCGATCTCGGCCTCGAGGAAGTTCGGCGTCGTGAATCCACGCTCGACGCTCATGCCGTGGACGCCTAGAAACAGCTGATCGATGTTCAGAGAGCGGATCGCCGAGACGGCGAACGGACCGACCAGCGCGTCGAAAGGCGTGCGCACCCCGCCCGTTAGGATCACCGTTCGGTGAAGCGCGGCGGCGGTCGGGTAGAGCACCTCCGCAACGGGGATCGAGTTCGTAACGACCGTGATGTCGCGAACGGTGACGAGCTGCTTGGCCAAGCGCCAGGTCGTTGTCCCGGCCGAGAGCGCGATCGCCGAGCCGGGCAAGACGAAACCGGCCGCGCGGCGTGCGATCGCATCTTTCTCAACCCCGCGCTGGGTGGACTTGGCCTTGAACCCGGGCTCGTCGGTCGCCGGCGAGCTGACCGCCGCCGCACCACCGTGCACCTTCTTCACGAGCCCGCGCTCGGCCAGTGCCTCGAGGTCGCGACGGATAGTCATGTCCGACACGCCGAGCTCGCGAACGAGCTCGCGCACCCTGACTCCGCCGTGCGCCTGCACACGCTCGACGATCGCAGCGTGGCGCTGGGCGGCCAGTGGCTGTGGGTTGCCAGCGGCGTCTGGGGAGCCTTCGGCAGCCGCTGAAGGCGCGCGTTCAGGCGACTTGTCGGAAGAAGACTCGCCCACGAGAAGACAGAAGTGTGCAACGTATCTGTGCATACGTCAACATATCCGAACATCTCCGCTCCTCGAATCCGATCCCAAACTCGCTTGACAGAGCTCTGCTCATCGAGTGTTGAGCGAAGCGCCGTTGACCGGTTTCTCGGGCACTTCCTTCTGCGCCACCTTCGAGCCGCGCGCGATGCTGAAGATCGGCGACAGCACCGAGGTCGTGCTCGACCTGGATCGTCTGCATTTCTTCAATCCGGAAACCGACGCATCTCTCCTGGTCGAGGACGCGCCGAAGATGGTCGAGGACGCGCCGAAGAAAGCGAAGAAGTAAACCGACCGAAAGCGGTTCCGGCTCTTCGTCAGTGCGCGATCTTCTCCAGCGGCGCGTATTCCAGCATCAGTCTGCGTTCGCTGCTCTCACCCGCGAAGCGGACGGTGACGACTCCGCCCGGCTCGATGCGGGTGACCACTCCCTCGCCGAGAGTTGAATGGCGCACCGAATCGCCGGTCGCCAGCTCGGGGAGGTCGGTGCGCGGGGTGACGGCGCTGCCTTTCGCCGGCTTGTGGCCCGACCAGGAGGAGGCGCGCAGCCGCTCGCGCTTGATCCAACGCTCGGGGAGCTCGTCGAGGAAGCGCGAAGGAAGGTTGTAGTCGTGCCGGCCGTAGAGCGAGCGCGAGGCGGCGTGCGTGAGCGTGAGCCGTTCCATCGCCCGGGTCATGCCTACGTAGCAGAGCCGCCGCTCCTCCTCGATCCCCTGCTCCTCGATCGAGCGGGAGTGAGGGAAGATCCCCTCCTCCATGCCGATGATGAAGACGGCGCGGTACTCCAGCCCCTTGGCGTTGTGAAGCGTCATCAGGGTGACGTCGCTGCGCTCTTCCGAAAGAGCGTCGGAGTCGGAGAAGAGCGAGATCTCCTGCAAGAACTCGGCCAGGTCAGGGCGGTCGTCCCGGGCGGTGAACTCGCGCGCCACGCCGACCAGCTCTTCCAGGTTCTCGATCCTGCCGGCCGCCTCGACCGTGCGCTCGGCTTCGAGCGACTCCAGGTAGCCGCTTCGCTGCAGCACCGCCTCGAGCAACTCCGGCAGCTCCAGCTCCTGGGCCGCCGACTGGAGCGACTGGATCAGGGTGTGAAAGCCCTCGGCCGCGCGTAGAGAGGCGCCCGAGATTCCCGCCTCCTCGGCGCGTCCGAGCGCCTGCCAGAGCGAGACCTCCTGCGCGTCAGCGAAGGCTTGCAGCCGAGCCAGCGTGGTCTGCCCGAGTCCACGCCGGGGACGGTTGCAGGTACGAAGCAGCGAGACCGCGTCGAGCGGGTTGTCGATCACCTGCAGGTAGGCGACCAGATCCTTGATCTCGGCGCGCTCGTAGAAGCGCGGGCCGCCGATCACCCGGTAGCCGATCTCCTGGCGCACGAGCACGTCCTCGAGCACGCGCGACTGGGCGTTGGTTCGGTAGAAGACGGCGATCTCGGAGCCGGAGTAGTCCTCGTCCACGAGCGCGGCGATCGAGGCGGCGACGTAGCGCGCCTCGGCGTGCTCGTCCTCGACCTCGACTACCTGAACGCGATCGCCCTCCCCCAGCTCCGACCAGAGCCTCTTCTCCTTGCGCTCGCGGTTCTGAAGGATGACGCCGTTCGCCGTCTCGAGTATGGACATGGTCGAGCGGTAGTTCTGCTCGAGGGCGATCTGCCGGGCCTCGCCGAAGTCGCGCTCGAACTCGAGGATGTTGCGGATGTCGGCGCCGCGGAAGGCGTAGATCGACTGGTCGGGATCGCCGACCGCGAACACGTTCTTGTGCTTGCCCGCGAGCAGCTGTAAAAGCCGGTACTGGGCGTGATTGGTGTCCTGGTACTCGTCCACGAGTACGTAGCGAAAGGCCTTCTGCCAGCGCTCAAGCGCCTCGGGAAAACGCTCGAGCACCTGCACGGTCAGGAAGAGCAGATCGTCGAAGTCGAGCGCGTTCGCGGCGTAGAGGCGGCGCTGGTAGAGCTCGTAGACCTCGGCGACGGTCTGGTCGTAGAAGGAAGCGACGCGGGCTCGGTACTCTTCCGGGCCGACGAGGCGGTTCTTGGCATTCGAGATCTGGGAGTGGATACCCCGCGGCGGGAAGCGCTTGGGATCGCGCTCGAGCTCCTCCAGGCAGAGCCTGACCAGGCGGATCTGATCGGGCTGGTCGTAGATCGTGAAACTGGAGCGGTAGCCGAGGCGCGGGATCTCCGAACGCAGGATGCGTCCGCAGGCGGCATGGAAGGTCATGATCCAGATCCGCTCGGCCACCGGACCTAGAAGCGAGGCGAGCCGGGAGCGCATCTCCCCCGCGGCCCGATTGGTGAAGGTGATGGCGATGATCTCGTGCGGTTTGACGCCGCAAGCGCGGATCAGGTGGGCGACCCGGAAGGTGAGCACGCGCGTCTTGCCCGAGCCGGCGCCCGCCACCACGAGCAGCGGCCCCTCGGTCGAGAGTACGGCCTCGCGCTGCGCATCGTTGAGCTCGGCGAGGTAGCTCTCGGGAGAGGAGGCGACTGGCATGCAGCCCATGCTATCGGCGCCCGGCGGATGTCCTTCGCAAGCTCCGTCCGTCGAGTCCCGCTCCGGCCCGTTCCGGCCCGAATCTGGCACGGTCCGGGCTCACATCTGTTACGGGATCCGGGGTACGATCGCAGCGGGGAGGAGGTTGGTGTACCTTCGCGCCGCGCGAAACGAATCAGCGGACGGACAGCTTCTCCGCAGCCGGCGCCGCGGCTACGATGGCCCCGCTAATGGCCGCAGCCGCCCTCATCACCGGAGCGCTCAGCGATATCGGCCGGGCAACAGCCAGGGAGCTTGCCCGCGCCGGTTTCGCGATCGTCCTCGATCACCGTGGCTCAGATGCACAGGCCAAGCAGCTGGCGATCTCGCTCGAGCGTGACTGTGGCGCGCCGAAGGCGCTCGCCATCGAGGCCGACGTTCGCGATCGCGAGCAGGTCGCAGCGCTGTTCGAACGAGCGGAGAGCGAGCTCGGCTCGATCGAGGTGCTCGTCAACAACGCCGGCGTCAACCGCGACCGGCCCTTCACGGAACTGTCGGCCGACGATTGGGAGACCGTCCTCGAGACCGTGCTCGGCGGCACCTTCCTCTGCTCGCAGGAGTTTGCCCGGCGCTACCGCGGCGAGAAGGGAAACATCGTCAACATCGGCTCGGTCACCGCACTTAAGGGAAGGCCGAACGGCGCCAACTACTGCAGCGCCCGCGCCGGCGTGGTGGCGCTGACCAAGTGCATGGCGCTCGAGCTGGCGCCGCGCATCCGCGTCAACACCGTCACACCCGGGCGCATCGATACGGCCGAGCTGCGTGCGCGCTACCGGCTCGACGAGCCGGGCAACCTCGCCCGGCTCGAGCACGACGTCCCGCTGGCGCGGCTGGGAAGGCCCGAAGACGTGGCCGAGACGATCGCCTTTCTCGTCGGCTCAGATCGTTACGTGACCGGACAGAACCTTCTCGTCGACGGCGGCTTGTTCATGCACTAGCGCAGGCTCGGCCCAGACGACCTCGGTGTGGATCCGCAGCGAAAAGCGGGCGAGCATCCGGCAGAGCTCCGGGCCCGCGAAGAGCGCGATCGCGAACGAGCCGAGCGCGTGTGCGAGCGTGAACGAGAAGCCCGTCGTAATCGAGATCGCCAGCCCGGCCCAGGTGTGCGCGTAGTAGTACCACCAGCCGTAGACGTCCATCGCGGTCGAGAAGCCGTAGGCCAGGAGCCCGCAGAGGAGCGCGAAAGCGAGGCGGTGGCGGGCCAGCGACGCGGCAAGCGCACCGACCGCGCCACAGAGCGCCCAGAGCGCCATCTGCCAGGGAGTCCAGGGGCCCTGGATGAGGAAGAAGTTCGAGACCAGCGCCCCCAGTGCACCGACCGAGACGCCGATCCTGAGCCCGAAGGCGGCGCCCGATGCGATCACGATCACCGTCATCGGCTGCACGCCCGGGAAGGGATGGATGAGCAGGCGCCCGGCCACGGCGATCCCCGTCAAGGTCGCGATCAGCGCCACCTCCTTGGCCGAGTCGGGCCCCGACTCCACGAAGACGCCGAGCGCCAGCGCGAGCGCAACCCCGAGCACGATCGCCGCGACCACCCACTGTCCCGCTGCGAAGCCAAACGCAAGCGCCGTGGCGGCAACAAGCGCCGAGAGCGCGTAACCCAGCCGTTCAGACACGGCCGAGCTCCCTGGCGGCCGGGAGCGTCACGACACGGTCGCAGACGGCAGCGGCGAAAGCGATGTCGTGCGTGACGAGAAGAGTCGCGCGCTCTGCGGCGTGCTTGCGAAGCAGTTCGGTCAGCTCGCGCTTGCGCTCGGGGTCGACACCGCGTGTGGGCTCGTCGAGGACGAGCAGGTCGGGCTCGATTGCGAGCACGGCGGCCAGCCCGAGGCGCTCGCGCTCGCCGCTGGAGAGATCGCGCGGGTGCCGCCGCTCGCAACCGCCTAGCCCGAGCTCTCCGAGCCGGCGGCGCGCCGCCGGCAGATCGCCGCCGATGCCGAGCGCGACCTCGTCCTCCGCCCGCTCGCAGACGACGTAGCGACCGGGATCCTGGGAGAGGTAGCCGGCGCGCCCGTGCAGCTCGACGCTTCCCTCCTGAACGTCGAGGAGTCCGCAGGCCAGCTTGGCGAGCGTGGTCTTGCCGCAGCCGTTCGGGCCGGCGAGGCCGACGATCTCGCCGCGGCGGATCTCGAGCGAGGCATCCTCGAGCACCGGCTCGCCGGGGTGATAGGCATAGGTGAGCGAGCTGAGCGCGCAGACAACCTCGCCGGCGCCGCCGGTTCGCTCGCCCGCCGGCTCGAGCGCCCGTGAAAATCCGGGCTCTTCCAGCTCCAGCCACTCGAGCGCCTGCTCCCGCGGCGCGTCGAACACGAGCCGCCCGTCTCGCAGGAAGATCACCCGCTCGCAGATCGCGAGCGGAAGCGACGGCCGCTGCTCGCTCAGGACCACCGCCGTCCCCCGCTCTCGAGCCAGCCGCTCGACCAGGGCGAGAAACGCCTCGGCGCCGTCCGGATCGAGCTGGGAGGTCGGCTCGTCGAGAACGAGCAGCTCGGGCTCGAGCGCCAGCGCCGAGGCCAGGCAGACCCTCTGCAGCTCGCCTCCGGACAGCTCGCGCGTCGCTCGGTCGATCAGGTGCTCGGCGCCGACCGCCGCGAGCGCCTTCCGCCCTCGCTCAAGCGCCTGCTCGGCGCCGGCGCCCAGGTTCTCAGGGCCGAAGGCGACCTCGTTCGCAACCGAGTCGAAGATGATCTGATCCTCGGGGTCCTGGAACAGAGTCGCGACGCAGCCCGCGAGCGCCGCCGGTGGGGTCTCGCGCGTATCGCGCCCGGCCACGGTGACCGAGCCCGAGAAGCGACCGCCGTGAAAGTGCGGAACCAGTCCGGAGAGCGCGCGCAAGAGCGTCGACTTCCCGGAGCCCGAGACCCCGAGGAGAAGAACTATCTCGCCGCGGTTCAGATCGAGAGACACCTGCTCGAGCGCGGCCGTTGCCGCTTCGGGGTAGGAGAAGGAGAGTCTGTTTACGCGCGCTAGAGCCATAGGAGCGAGGCCACTATGAGCAGTAGGGAGAAGGCGAGCGCCAGGCGCTCACGCCAGCTGAAACGCACGTGCGAGCGCGGCGGGCGACCTCGGCGACCGTAGCCGCGCGCCTCCATCGACTCGGCCAGAGTCAGCCCGCGCTCGAGCGAGCTTGCCACCAGCGGCGCCAGCAGGCGCGACCGACCGCGCAGCCCTTGCACCTGAACACCGCGGCCGCGCAGAGCCTCGACGAAGCCGGCGGCGTCACGTTCGAGAGTCGGGATCAACCGCGTCGCCAGCGCCACCGTCAAGACCGAGCGCCTGGCCAGCCGCACCTCGCGCACGAGCCGGTCGTGATCGAGCCGGAGCGCCCAGACTGCGAACGCGAGCGCAACTATCGCCAGCCGAAGCGCCTGGACGGCGCCGGCGTGCAACTCCTCCCGGGTCACGTCGATCGAGCCGAGCACGGGCACGATCGGCCCGTTCCACAAGGGGTGGCTACCGACTTGCTCCGTGAGCGGCCAGATCAGGAACAGGCCAAGCGAAGAGACCGCGATCCCGATCAGATAGAGGCGAGCCCGTCGCCAGGAAGCTCGCAGCACCAGTACGAGAAGCGCCACCGCGAGCACCGCCAGCGACAGCGGATGCGCGGCCACCAGCGCCGCGACGACGCAGGCCGAGAGCAGCGCCAGCGCCGGCAGTGGTCTCATGGCGCCGCCTGATAGCGATAGCGAACGAGCGCCGGATTGCCGGCGAGCGCACGCGTGAAGGCCTCGCCGCTGACCACGAAGCGGACGGGATCGCCGGCGCGCTCGCCGCTCCGGAGCCCGGCGACGAGCCCCGGCCTACCCGTCTTGACGACGAGCAGGTTCGCAGCCGCGGCGACGGGCGCTCCAAGCGGCGCGATCGAGCGCGCCCTGACGACCCGCGCGAGCGCGAGCGCTTCGGTGCGAAGCCCGGGCTGGAAGCGAATGGCCGCCGGCCGGCGCTTGCCGTCGTAGCCGTGCAGGAATGGCTCGGGGAAGGCGCCGACAACCACCGGCACATGTTCCCGTCCTCGCCAGGAACGGTAGTCCCACCACTCCACGTCGCCCGCACGAAGCCGGTAGGAGGCGGCGCCGCGGTCGGACTCGTAGCCGTTGACGAAATAGAACCAATCGCGCTGGTGCAGTTGCGAGCTGCTGAGCCCATCGATAGACGTCACAAAGCCGCCTCCGTAGCCGGTCTCGACCCTCGTAAGGCGATCGAGGCCCTGTAGAGCGGTCAGTCCGGCCGGAACCGTGCCCCGCTCGAGCAGGGTCGCGCCCTGGTCACGCGTGATCCAGACCCGCGCCCTACCGTTCCCGCTGCCCGCGCTGCAGCCGGTCAGACCGGCTGCAGCGACGAGCAGAACGAGGAAAACCGGAAGTCGGCGTCCGTTCACCCGAGTCTATTCGAGCGCACTGCGCCGGCCAGGGTCGCCTGTACGAGCAACCCGCGGTGCGGCCCTACGCACGCCCGCCCCTCCCCGGTCTTCACGGCTCGATTCGAGCCGACGTGAAGGACGGCGCCTTTGGCAGGTGTGCTCACGCCCTTGTCGTCTTGAGCAACGGCCGCGTAGCAGTAGAGCTTGGCGTGCCTGCGTTTCTCCAGCGCGCGATCGGTACGCGTAAGCTTGCTCGGCGCCAGTTGCAACGTCTTCGGGCCGGCGAAGGTCACCGGGTCGAAGTTGGCCCAGTACCAGAGCACGTGATCGCCGTTCTCGAGCGTTACCTTGTCGGCACCGACCGGTGGAAGCACGCCGTTGACCTTGAACATCCAGCCACCGGAGGCGAGAGCCGGATAGAGCCCGATCTGATCGACGTAGGAGCCGAACGAGCTGGTGGCGAGGTGGTAGTAGAACTCGCCCTCGTTCGCCGCCGCCACGAGAGCGTCGAGAGCGGTCGAGGTGACCTGCAGTTGTGGATCGGTGGCGCCGAAGAGAGTCCGAGTCTTGCCTTCGACGCGCACCGAGACGGTGACGGCCGCCGCCGACGAGACGAAAACCGTAGCCAGGATGGCCACGGAGAAGATGATGAAAACGCGCTTTCGCACGAATCCTCCTTCCTCGAGGGGTCCGATGGGCGACGAGCGACAGGTCTTCTGACTCGGGGCGCCCTCCCCCGCCGTCTTCCCAGCCTGGTGGCCAGTGACGTCGTGGCAAGGGAGCTTCTCCCCTTACAGCGGCGGGACCGTCCCGGACTTACACCGGGTTCCCTAACCGCTCGCCGTTATGTGCGGGCGAGCCTATCATGGCCGCCGGTCATGTCCACGCGCGCTTCAAGAGCGTTTAGCCTCTGGCTTCCGGTTGTGCTCTGGGCGGCGTTGATCTTCGCCCTCTCATCCGTCCCAAGCCTCAGCTCGGGGCTCGGCTTCTGGGATCTAATCCTGCGCAAGCTCGCGCACGCCGGTGAGTACGCACTGCTCTCGGCGCTCCTCTTGCGCGCGCTCGCCCGACCGTGGCCGGCGCTGGCGATCGCCGTCGTTTATGCAGCGAGCGACGAGTTGCACCAGCACTTCGTGCGCGGCCGGGTCGGGTCTCCCTGGGACATCGCCATCGACGCCGCCGGGGCCGTGATCGGCCTGATCGTCTTCTTTTACCGGCGGCAGATCACGACGAAGCTCAGGCCTGCGAAAGCGGACTAGGCATCCGGCACCAACGCGAGATCACACCTACGTGATCCTGTACACGGGGCCGTTCAGGACGCGCTAGCGGCGACGAGATTAGAGTCCGGACATGCACGAGATCATCAGCTTCGCGGCGATCGTGCTCGTTGTTGCCGGTGGACTCACTCTCGCTCTTGCCTGGAGCAAGCTGAGCGAACGCATCCCGGTGCCCGCGGCGGCGTTGTTCCTGATTCTCGGCGCGGTTCTCTCCGACATCTTTCCGGCGCTCGAGCGTCACGCATCGATTCGAACGGTCGAGCGGGTCGTGGTCGTGGCGGTGGTGGTCATCCTCTTCGACGGCGGCATGCACATCGGCTGGCGCCGCTTTCGGGCCGCGATCTTGCCGATAACGACGCTTGGCTTTCTGGGAACGTTCGGCACGGCGGCGGTGGTCGCCGGCTGCTGCCATCTCCTGCTCGACCTCAGCTGGATCACATCGGGCCTGATCGGAGCAGCGCTGGCGCCCACCGACCCGGCCGTGATGTTCTCGGTGCTGGGCGGGCACGAGGTGGGCGGTCGCACCGACACCATCCTCGAGGGCGAGTCGGGTGCCAACGACCCGGTTGGGATCGCGCTGATGCTAGCGATGATCCAGTTCGCCACCTCCAGCCACGGCTCGTTCCTGATCGTCGTGCGGGAGTTCGCCGTTGCGACAAGTGTGGGGCTCGCAATCGGAATCGTCGCCGGGCGCCTGCTCGTGCCGTTGATGCGGATCAGACTGCCGAGCGCAGGCCTCTATCCTGTTCGCACGGTGGCCGCCTGCGGCGTCGTCTACGGCCTCGCCAGCGTGGCGCACGGATCAGGATTCCTTGCCGTCTTCGTGGCGGGGATCCTGGTTGGCGACGAGCGAGCTCCCTTCAAAGCCGAGATCGAGGCGTTCCACTCCTCCCTTGCCAGCCTGGCCGAGGTTGCCGCCTTCGGTGGGCTCGGTTTGACGATCGACCTCTCCTTCGTCGGGCACGACTGGCTCTGGCTGAAGGGGCTTCTGATCGCGGCGCTGCTCGTGTTCCTGGCTCGCCCGCTGGTCGCCG
The DNA here is from genome assembly GCA_050011315.1 of Gaiellaceae bacterium. GTDB lineage: Bacteria > Actinomycetota > Thermoleophilia > Gaiellales > Gaiellaceae > Fen-549. The sequence goes on along the minus strand of JBEKJI010000031.1, from coordinate 1,280 downwards.
GGCTCCTGCTTCTACCGGTACGCCTGGAGCGAGGCGAGCGCCTGTTTTTGTTCTGGGGAGGCTTGAAGGGGGCGGTGCCGATCCTGCTCGCTGCCTTCGCAGTGCTGGCCGACGTGAACGACGCCAAGGTGATCTATTCGCTCGTTTTCGTCGCCGTCGCCTTCTCGGTACTCGTCCAAGGAACCACCGTGCCGTTTGCGGCCGGGCGGCTGGGGATTCCCATCAGCCTGGTCGAGCAGACGCCTTGGCGTATCTTGGTTCCACTGCGCAGCGCGCCCGAGAGCATCCTGCGGGTCGTGGTGGCCGAGAGCTCGGCGGCGGCCGGGATGCGCATCCGCGATCTCGAGCTGAGCGATACCTGGATCGGATTGATCGTGCGCGAGGGCGAGCCCCTGCAGGCGCGGGGAACCACCAAGCTTCGCCCCGGCGACGAGCTGCTGATCGTCTCGAGCCCGGACTCGATGAGCCACTTCGAGTGGCTGTTCGCGGCGACGCGCGAGTAGCCCGGCCCGCTCCTCAGCGCTTGAGCAGCACTTTGCGTAGCTCGTCCTCGCAGCCGGGCTGGAGGATGGCGAGCACGCGGTCGCCGGGCTCGAGTTTGGTCGAGCCGGTGGCGATCTCGGAACGGCCTTCGCGGGCGACTGAGATCAGGCGCGTTCCCTCCGGCATCTTCAGCTGCTCGACGCGCTTGCCCGAAGAGGGAGAGTCGGCGCCGATCGGCACCTCGACGATCTCGAGCTCATCCTCACGCAGCTGCAGCAGGCGGATGATGTCGCTCTCGGGTACCTCGTGCTCGATCAGGGCCATGATGCTCGAGGTGGCGCAGACAGTCGGCGCGACACCGAGCAGGTCGAAGTGCGCCTGGTTGCGCGGGTCGTTGACGCGCGCGATCACCTTGGGCACGAAGTAGCGCTTCTGAGCGATCTCGCAGATGACGATGTTGTCCTCGTCGTCGCCGGTGACCGCGAGCAACAGATCGGGAGGACGGCCGATGCCGGCACGCTCGAGCACGTGCAGCTCGGTCGCGTCGCCGCGCTGGACCCGGTAGTCGAACTCCTCCTCGAGCACCCTGAAGCGGTCCGAGCGCTGCTCGACGATCGTCACCTCGTGCCCCTGGCGCAGAAGCGTGCGCGTGACGTTGGCGCCCACCTTGCCACCGCCTGCGATGAGCACGTACATCAGATGCTCTCTCCCTCGCCGGTCACAGACTCACCCACGAGCGCGGCCTCGGTGAGAGCCCCGATCGCAATCGAGGTGGGGCAGATCGTGTGCAGCCCGCG
>JBEKJI010000030.1:0-26118 GCA_050011315.1 Gaiellaceae bacterium | reverse complement strand
CTGAAGAGCAAGCGCAGGGTCGCCGTCCGCCGCGACCGGAAGGCCTCCAACTACCTCGCTTTCCTGCACCTGGCGATGATCTTGATCCTGGCGACGTTATTTTGAGGCGATCTCCTGACACCAGGCGGGTCTTTGGCACCGCGACCGCGACCGAGAGCAGCTACGGTCAGGTCGTGGACACCCTCGAGACGCAGCGCCTTTTGCTGGAGCCGTGGCACGAGCGGCATCGGGACGTCTGGCACCGGATCTGCCGCGACCCGGAGGTGATGCGCTTCATCGACCTCGGCGAGGTCTGGGGGGTGGACAGAGCGGATGCGGTCTTCGACACCGCTCTGGCGCACTGGCGAGAACACGGCTTCGGATGGCGATCGGCGCTCGAAAAGGCGACCGGCAAATGGCTCGGCTTCGTCGGACTCAACCAGATCGGGCCCGGGATCGAGGCGATCGCGCCTGAAGAGGTCGAGATCGGCTGGTGGATCGTTCGGGCGAGTTGGAGTCGCGGGTACGCGAGCGAGGGCGCAGTTCGGATTCGCGACTAAGGCTTCGAGCGAGTCGGGCTCGAGCGCATGATCGTGCGTTTTCAGCCCGTAAACGCGGCCTCGCGCCGAGTGTCTGAGAAGGTCGGGATGCGCTTCGAGCGGAATACGACCGGGCGGAGCGGCGAAGCTCTCTCCATCTACGCACTCGAACGCGAAGGCTGGCTCCGTCTCCAAAGCGACTCGTAAGCCGGCGCGCCCTACTGGTTCTCGAGCAGCTCTTCGGCGGGCACGTCGCGCAGGCGCCGGGCGGGATTGCCCACGACGACGGTGCGCGGAGGAACGTCCTTGGTCACCACGGCGCCCGCTCCGACAAAGGCCTCTTCGCCGATCTCGACGCCCGGGCAGAGAACCGAGCCGCCTCCGACGCGCGCAGCACGGCGGATGGTCGGACCCTTCATCAGTGCCAGACGCTTCTCGGTGCGGCCCATGAAGTTGTCGTTGGTCGTCTGCACGCAAGGAGCGATGAAGACGTCTTCCTCGATCGTCGTGTAGGCCGTGATGTAGGCGTTCGCCTGTACGCGGGTGCGATCGCCGATCGTGGTGTCGTTCTCGACCAGCGAGCCGCGACCGACGACGGTGCTCGCGCCCAGCGTCACCCGCTCGCGCACGCAGGCTTGGTCGCCGACGATGGCTCCGTCGCCGACCGTGGCGCCGGCGAAGACGATCGCGCCGGTCGAGATCGTCGCTCCCGCGCCGATGACCGCGGGCGGAAGAGGATCGCGTTTCGCCGTCGAGCGCTTCCCGAGCGAGGGCTGCTTTCCGACCACGGCGTTGTCGAGGATCCTGCAGCCGTCTCCGAGCACCGTGCCCGGATAGACAACGGCGCTCTCCGCGATCTCGACGCCCTCGCCGCTCATCGGCTTGCCACCAACGAGTTTTGGAGCTGATCGAGCGTGCGCGAGACCACGAGCCCGCTTCGGGCCACGGCGAGCGCGTCTCCGCTGCCGTTCAGCAGATCGAGGAAGGCCTGGCACTCGAGGCGCAGGGGCTCGTCGTTCGGAATCTTCGGCGAGTACTTGTCGCCGGTTCGCGTACGCCACTCGCCGTAGGTATCGGTCGGCTCCTCGGGCGCCTTGTCGTAGACGGTGATCTTGTGATCGAGCTCCATGTCGTCGAAGACGACCATCTTCTCGCGCCCGACGACGGTCATCTTGCGCATCTTCTGCGGATCGAGCCACGACAGGTGCATGTGCGCGACCCTCCCGGAGGGGAAGCACAGATAGCAGAAGACGACATCCTGGACGCCCTCGGTCAGAAACGACTGCCCGTGCGCCCAGACCTCGCTCGGCTCCTCGCCGACCAGATAGAGGATCACCGAGAGGTCGTGCACGCCGAGCGACCAGAGCGCGTTCTCGTCGCGGCGGATCTTGCCCAGGTTCTGGCGGTTTCCGTACAGGTAGAGGATGTCTCCCAGATCGCCCGAGTCGACGATCTTCTTCAGCATCAGAACGCCGGGGTGGTAGAGCAGCAGGTGGCCGGGCATGAGCACGAGATCGCGCGCCTCGGCCAGTGCGACGATCTCCTCGGCGTCGGTCCCGTTCATCGCCATCGGCTTCTCGACGAAGACGTGCTTGCCGGCCTCGAGCGCCTGCTTTGCCAGCGGCGCGTGCGTGGGCACCGGCGTGGCGATCACGACGGCGTCGAGCTCGGGGTCTTCGAGCAGATCCTCGAAGCGAGTGGTCGCGCGAGCGTGCGGGTAGCGCTTCGCCTGCTTCTCGAGCAGCTCCGGCGACGCATCGCAAATCCAGCTCATCTCGGTCAGAAGATCGAAGTTGCGGGCCAGGTTCGGCCCCCAGTAGCCCAAACCGGCGACGCCAACCCTCATTAGAGCTTCCAGACCTTTCCTTCTCGAGGCGCCTGCGCCTTGGTTGCGTTACGGAAATCGACGACCAGCTCGGCGCGGGCGACGACGGCTTCGTAGTCGATCGAGGAATGATCGGTCACCACAGCAACGCAGTCGTACTCCTCGGGCTTGAGCTCAACCGATTTCAGCCCGAACTCGGGCAGCTCGGCCACGAACGGATCGTGGTAGGAGACGAGCCCACCCTGCTGGCGCAGGAGCTGGATCAGCTTGAGCGCCGGCGACTCGCGCATGTCGGATATGTCCTTCTTGTAAGCGACGCCGAGCACGAGGATCTTCGAGCCGCGTATCGGCTTGGGCTGAGAGTTGAGCGCGCGCATGATCTTGCCGCGGCAGAAGTAGGGCATGTTCTCGTTGACCTTGCCGGCCAGCTCGATGAACTCGGTGTAGAAGTTGAATTCGCGCGCCTTCCAGGTCAGATAGAAGGGGTCGATCGGGATGCAGTGACCGCCGAGGCCCGGCCCGGGCGTGAACTTCATGAACCCGAACGGCTTGGTCGCGGCCGCGTCGATGATCTCCCAGACGTCCAGGCCCATGCGGTCGCAGAGCTGTGCGAGCTCGTTGGCGAGCGCGATGTTGACCGAGCGGAAGATGTTCTCGAGCAGCTTCGTCATCTCGGCCGCCTCGGGTGAGGAGACCTCGACGACCGTGTCGATTGCGCTGCGGTAGAGCTCGGCGACCTTCTTGGTCGAGACCTCTTCGATCCCGCCAACCACCTTGGGGGTCGTCTTGGTCGTCCAGTCCTCGCGGCCAGGATCGACGCGCTCGGGTGAGAAGGCCAGGAAGAAGTCCTTGCCCTCCTCGAGTCCGCTTCCACTCTCGAGCGCGGGTTTGAGCAGGTCGCGGGTCGTGCCCGGGTAGGTGGTCGACTCAAGCACCACCATCTGGCCCGACTGCAGACGGGTCGCGATCTGCTCGACCGCGGACATGACGATCGTGAGATCCGGCTCGCGCTGCTTGGAGAGCGGCGTCGGCAGGGCGATCAGGATCGCCTCGACCTCACGCAGGGCGTCGTAGTCGGTGGTCGCCTTGAGGCGCCCAGACTCGACCAGAGGCCCGAGAATCGACGAGGGAACGTCTTCGATGTAGCTGTCGCCCTTGTTGATCCGGGCGACTCGCTCGGGATCGACATCCACGAGCAGCGCATCGTTACCGGCCTCGGCGAAGACCTGCGCAAGAGGGACGCCGACGTAACCGGCACCGACGATTGCGACCTTTCTGGACATACGCGCGGCATACCCTACCGGCGCCGATACACCGGAGACGGTCTATACGGACTCTGTTCGTGCGCTCAGAGCGGTTGCGATCCGCTCGGAGGCGTGTCCGTCGCCGTAGAGCTCCGGAAGATCGGCCGGTAAACGGGCCTCGGCGACCGCCTGCGCGATCTGTTCCGGGTCGTCGTCCACGAGCACGTTCGCCCCCAGCTCGACCGTGTCCACCCACTCCGTCGACGGCCGCATCGTCACGCAGGGCACGCCGTACCAGTAGGCCTCCTTCTGCAAACCGCCAGAGTCGGTGGCGATCGCCCGCGCCTGCGAAGCCAGAGCCGTCAGATCGAGATAGCCGAGCGGCGCCAGCGCGGTGATGTTCGGAGCGAGCGTCAGTCCTTCGCTCTCGATCGCGCCCCGCGTACGCGGGTGAATTGGAAAGACGACTCTGCCGGCGATCGCGTTCAAACCCTCTACGATCCGCCCGAGCCGGGGCTGGAGCGCGTTCGCCTCGCGATGAACGGTAGCGAGGACGAACTTCCCCGGTTCCAGCGAGAAACGCGCGAGCGCATCCGAGCGCTTGCGCGCGAGCGGGCCAAAAAGCCTGGCCGCGTCGGCCATCACGTCGCCCACGACCTCCGCCACGCCATGCACTCCCTCCCCGGCGAGGATCTGGCGTGAGCGTTCGTCGGGACAGAGAAGAAGCGAGGCCAAGCGGTCGACAAAGACCCGGTTTCGCTCCTCTGGCATCGACCAGTCGCCCGAGCGCAATCCCGCCTCGATGTGTGCGATCCGAACGCCGGCGTCGCCGGCCGCGAAAGCGCCGGCAAGCGTGGAGTTCGTGTCGCCGTAGACGAGCACCCAGTCGGGCTTCTCGACCTCGATCGCCGCTACGATCCCGGGCCGCATGAGCTCGATCATCTCCTCGCGCGGTAGGGCGCCCGCTGTGAGCCTGTAGGCCGGCTCGGCCAGTCCCAGCTCCTCGAAGAAGAGCTGCGAAAGCTCGCGGTCGTAGTGCTGCCCGGTGTGCAGCACGACCTCCTCGATTCGCGCCTCGGCGAGTGCGGCCGATAGGGGAGCCGACTTGATGAATTGGGGCCGGTTGCCGACCACGGAGAGAACCTCCAAGCCCTGACTCCTTCTCTAGAAACTCCCGACTGTCTGCCGCTACAGTACGTCCTTGCGCCGAGGAAGTGCGTGCTTCCAGGCGTTAGCGGGCCGTTAGCTCAGCTGGTAGAGCAGGGGACTCTTAATCCCAAGGTCGCAGGTTCGAATCCTGCACGGCCCATCGTCGTCAGCGGTTTCACGGTTCCCGGCAGGGTAGAGACGGACTGCCTGCGGCACGGGTTCCTCGAGGGGTGAGGACGGCGATTGGCGAGCCGCGCCCGCGCTTTTCGGTCGCGGCGGCGACTGGCGTTGGTATTTCGCAGTCAGTCCGGCGTTACGCCGGTCGCGGTGTCGGGTGCGAGGCGTCCGTGAACTCCTCGAACTGCCCGCCGACGAGGTAGGAGGTCTGCTCGCCGATGTCGACGGCGTGATCGCCGATCCGCTCCAGGCAGCGTGAGACGAGCATCATCCGCATCGCCCACCCGCGCTGCTGCTCGTCGGTGCCGAAGGCGACGAAGCGATCGACCAGCTTGCGGTTGGCCCGGTCGATCGGCCTGTCCATGTCGACGAGCGCCTGCGGATGGCGAACGTCGCGGGCGTGGAAGTCCTCGAGCCCGGTGGCAAGCATCTCGCGACAGCGCTCGCCCATTTCCTCCAGCGCCTCGAGCGAGGCCGCGTCCCGCGGCAGGTCATGCGAGAGCTTGGTCAGCTTGGCGACGGTGACGCAGTAGTCGGCGATCCGCTCGAGATGGAGATTGATGTAGAGGATCGCCAACACCAGACGTAGGTCACCGGCGACGGGCGTCTGGCGCGCCAAGAGCGACGGAATCCCCTGCTCGATAGTGAGGTAGCGGCGGTCGATCTCGTCGTCGAAGGCGATCAGCTCGTCCGCCAGCTCCAGGTCGTCGCGGGCGAGCGCGTTGAGCGCGCTACGAATCGCTCTGTCAACCAGCTGGCCCTCCTCGAGCAGCAGGCTTTCGAGCTCCTCCAGCTCAGTTGCGTATAGCTCTCTCATCCAAACCGCCCCGTGACGTAGCCCTCCGTACGCTTGTCGGAGGGATTGGTAAAAATCTTCTCGGTCTCGTCGTACTCGACCAGGACGCCGCGCCGGCTTTCGTCGGGCGCGACCTCGAGCCCGAAGAAGGCGGTCATGTCGGCGACACGGGCCGCCTGCTGCATATTGTGAGTGACGATCACGAGCGTGTAGTCGCGCTTGAGCTCGTGCATCAGATCCTCGATCGCCGAGGTGGCGATTGGATCGAGCGCCGAGGCCGGCTCGTCGAACAGGATGACCTCGGGCTCTGCGGCGATTGCTCGAGCGATACAAAGTCGCTGCTGCTGCCCTCCCGAAAGCCCGAGCGCGCTGTCTCCAAGCCTGTCCTTGACCTCGCCCCAGAGCGCCGCCGAACGCAAGGCACGTTCGACGCGCTCGTCGAGGTCCTTCCTCATGCCTAGGATGCGCAAGCCGTAGGCGACGTTGTCGAAGATCGACTTGGGGAAGGGATTCGGCTTCTGAAAGACCATGCCGACCCGCCTCCGAACCTCGACTGCATCGACCCCGGGCCCGTAGAGGTCGATGCCTCGGTAGCGCAGCTGCCCGCTCAGGCGGGCGCTCGAGACGAGATCGGTCATGCGGTTGAGCGTGCGGATGAAGGTGCTCTTGCCGCAGCCCGATGGTCCGATGATCGCCGTGATCAGACGCCGGTAGATGTCGATGTTGACGTTGTCGATCGCGAGCTGGTCGCCATAGAACACGCAGAGCTCGCGCGCCTCGAATACGGTCTCACGCTGCTCCGCTAACGGCGAGCGGTCACGATCGAAGACGTCGATCTTGGTCCTGATCGCCTCCACGCGCCTATCCTCCCAGCTTTTTCCGGTAGCGGGCGAGAGCGAGCTTCGCGCTTAGGCTGGTCAGGAGCACGAAGCACATCAGCGTGAAGGCGGCCGCCCAGGCCTTGGCCTGATAAGCCGGATCGTACTGATCGGAGTATTCGAAGATCACAAGCGTCATTGACTGCAGGGGATGGAGCGGGTTGGCGTCGACCTGGCTGCTCGACCCGAGCGAGGTCAGGAAGAGTAGCGGCGCGGTCTCTCCGGCGGCGCGCGCGATCGCGAGCGTCGTACCGGTGAAGATGCCCCCTATCGCCGAGGGAACGACAACGCCGAAGGTCGTCCGCCAGCGGCTCACGCCCAGCGCCAAACTGGCCTCACGCTGAGCGGTGGGTACGAGCAGAAGAACCTCCTCGGTCGCCCGGGCGACCAGCGGCACCATGATGATCGCGAGGGCGATCGAGCCCGCGAGGGCGCTCTGGCCGTGGGCCTTGGCGAGCAACGTGAAAACGAAGATCCCGATCACGATCGTGGGAATCCCGTTGGTGATGTCGAGCGCGACTCGTACCGTGCGCGCGAGCTTCGGCGGTGCCAGCTCGCTGATGTAGATCGCGGTCAGCACTCCCAGCGGAAGGGCGATCAGAGTCGCAATTCCGACCAGTACGCCTGACCCGACGATTGCAAAGAGAATCCCGCCGCCTTTGGGGTTGAACCCCTGGGGCTGGTTCTTGGTGAAGAAGTCGAGGTTGAGCGCTCCCGCGCCGCGATTGGCGACCGAGACAACGACGATCACGAGCACCGTGACGGCGAGCAGAGCCGCGCCGACAGCGACCGCGCCCATCATCCGGCTGACGAGCTGACGGCGGCGGAGGCGGCCGCTCGTGCGCAGAGAGAAGACGGGCTCGCTCATCAGTCGGCGCTCAGCCCCTGGGTCTCGAGCGCCCGGTCGAGCGCGATTCTGCGCCGGCGCGGGCGCAGGTCGATCGGCCTGATCAGCAGCTGAGCGCCGACGTTCACGGCCAGTGAGATCACGAGCAGGATCGTGGCGAGATAGACGAGCGAGGAGATCTGGAGATTGGTCGAGGCGCCCTGGTACTGGCCGGCGATACGGGCGGCGAGCGTGTCGCCATGGCTGAACAGCGACCAGTGAATGCCGGTTTGACCGCCCATCGTCATCAAGACCGCCATCGCCTCGCCGACTGCGCGGCCGAAACCGAGCGCGACCGCCGCCAGGATTCCCGGGCGCGCGGCCGGAAGCAGCACGCCCCGCACCATCTCCCAGCGCGTGGCCCCGAGCGCGAGGGCGCCTTCGCGCAGCTCGGACGGAGCCGACGCGAACAGCTCGCGCGTGACGCTGGCGACGATCGGAACGACCATGATCGTCAGGATCAGCACCGCCGTCAGAATGCCGGTGGGCGAGGGAGAGCCGCGGAAGAAGGGCAGAAAACCGAGCGTCGAGCCCAGGAAAGGTTCGAGTTGGTTCTGTACGAACGGTCCGAGAATCAGGATCCCCCAGAGACCGAGAATGACGCTCGGGATCGCCGCCAGCATCTCCACCAACGCTCCTAGGAGCGTACGCACCGGCCCTGGCGCGATCTCGGTCAGAAAGAGGGCGATCGCGATCGCGAGCGGCGTTGCGATCAGGATCGAGAGCACCCCCGTGACGGCCGTCCCGAAGATCAGCGAGAGGGCCCCGAATTGGTTGTGAATGACGTCCCACGTCTGCGAAACGAGGAAGTGCAAGCCGAATTTGCTGAAGGCGAGACCGGAGCCCGTGACCAGCTCGTACGCGATCGAAACGAGGACGAGCACCGCGAGCGCCGCCGCGCCGAAGGTGATCGCCTTCAGCACCGGGTCGCCGAGCCGGTCGAGCCGGCTGCGAGTGCGTTCGAGCGCGGGCTTCTCCTTTGCGTGTGAAACAGCCACGACGCAACTCAGCCTAGACAGACGCGCGCGGTCACGGGACGGTCTTCACCACGTTGTAACCACATCGCCACCACCCCCTTGCCCACGAGCGGGCATACCGATGGCAGGCTCAATACGAACGTAAAAGCAATCACGAAGGAGATAGAAACCAGATGACCCGACGTGGGTTACTCGTAAGCATTAGCGCTTTCGCACTGGCTCTCACAACGAGCGTCAGCTACGCAAGCGGCGCCGGCACGAGACACACTGCCGCAACGCTGAACGGCGGCGGTAGTTCGTTCGTGTTCCCGCTCGTCTCAACTTGGGCGCCGGCCTTCAAGAGTGAGACAGGCATCACAGTCAACTACAACGCGATCGGCAGCGGCGCCGGAATCGCGGCGGTATCGAATCGCTCCGTCGACTTCGGTGCCAGCGATGCCCCGCTCACGCCCGATCAGCAGGCGACCTGCAACGGCTGCCTGACGATCCCGTGGGCGTTCTCGGCAACCGCGGTCGCCTACAACGGAACGGGTCTTCCCCCGCACCTGCGCATCACCGGCCCGGTCCTCGCCGACATCTACCTCGGCAAGATCACGAACTGGTCGGATCCTGCGATCAAGGCGCTGAACCCGGGAGTCACTCTTCCGGACAAGAGGCTCACCCCGATCTACCGCAGCGACTCGAGCGGTACCAGCTACAACTTCACCGAGTACCTCTCGGCGGTCGATTCCGAGTGGAAATCGAAGATCGGAGCCGGAACGCAACCGGCCTTCCCGGCCGGCGTGGGCGGAGCGAAGAGCTCCGGAGTATCGGCTCTTCTGGCGAAAACGGACGGCGGCATCTGCTACGTCGACGTCGCCTACGCTCTGAAGAGCGGCTTCGGGCTGTTCGCGATCAAGAACCGCGCGGGCAAGTTCGTGTTGCCCGGTTTGAGACAGATCACCGCCACGGCCGGCCTGGTCACGACCGCCAAGGCCGACAGCACGGGCCTCGTACTCAGCGTCGTCGATCCGCCCAAGCCTTCGCTACCGAAGTTCAAGCCGATCACTACGACCGACCAGAGCAAGCGAGCGAAGATCCTCAAGTACCGGAAGAACGTGAGCGCAAAGGCACGCACGAAGAACAAGAAGCTCGAGATCGCCTACCCGATCTGCACCTTCACCTACGTGATCGTGCCCAAGCAGGCGAATCAGGCCGATGCTCTTAAGACCTTCTTCACGTGGGCATTGACCAAGGGCCAGGGAAGCACCTACGGCCCCCCGCTTCGCTTCGTCGCGATTCCCAAGGCGGTTCGGAAGACCTCTCTGGGTCTGCTCAGCCAGATCCACAGCTAGAGCCGCTCCTTACTCGAAACGGGCGCCCGGGCAATCACCCGGCGCCCGTTTTCGTATCTTGGTAGTCGCTAAGCGGGGAAGAGACAACGAACAGTCAAGCCTTCGCCGGGCGCACCGGCAGCGCTGACACTGCCGCCGGCGGAGACCACCACGTGCTTGACGATCGCGAGGCCGAGACCCGTGCCACGACTCGTTCGTGCTCGATCGGCGCGGTAGAAGCGCTCGAAGAGACGGGGAAGGTGCTCGGTGGCGACGCCGGTGCCGTTGTCCGCGACCTCCAGCTCGACACCACCCTCCGGGGCGCGCTGAACGCGGATCGTGCAGGTTGTTCCCTCGCCTGCATAGCGAATGGCGTTCGAAGTGAGATTGCGCGCGACCACGGCGAGCATGCGCGGCCGAAGCGGCAGCTCGAGCTCGGGGTCGCCCGTCACGCGAAGCGATACGCCGGCGAGCTCGGCGCGCGCGCTCAACTCCTGCACCACTTCGCCCAGAACCGGCGCCGCCGCGGTCGTGCCGAGAGCCACGACCTCGCGCCCGCTCTCCAGCTCGCTCAGGAAGAGCACGTCGTTCAGGAGCTCGTTCATCTGCTCGACCTCGTGGCGAGCCTGCTCCGAGATCGAGACTGCTTCCTCCGGTTTCCGCTCGATCGCCTCGAGTAACACGAGCAGACGTGCCAGCGGCGTGCGCAGCTCGTGCGAGACTGCGGCCGTGAAGCCGACGCGGAGCTCTTCGTAGGCCGCCTGGTCGACAAGCGGCGCCACGACCAGCGTCCGCCGCTCACCTTTCTGCTCGTAGCGAATGCGGCGCGCATTCGCCAGCTCGACCGCCTCGGGAACCTCCTTCCCCAGCTCGAGCGCAGGGAAGAGCTCGCGCGCCCGGCTGCTCGCATCGACCAGCTTCCCTTCGCCGTCCAGGACGAGCGCCACCAACTCTCCGTACTCGAGCAGTGCCCGGGCGGGATCCATCGGTTGTTCGGACTCCTGATCGACGGCCACTGTTCGGACTCTAGGGAATAGACGCATCGAAAAGAGCGTAACCGGAGGCGTCGCTCCAGGACGGAACACGAACGTCACCAAGACGACACCCAACCGCGGCCGCGGCGGCGCTACGTTCAGGACATGAACACGAAAACAAAGAAAGAAAGCGCTATACCGCGGCACTGGAACGATCGCTCGTGCGCCAACTGCGGATACGGAATCGCCGTCGACAAGACGCCTTCCCGATGCCCGATCTGCGGAGCCAATCGCTGGATCCAGCCGCCGCTCAGGAGGGTTGCATGAACGTCTGGTGGTTTCCGATCGATCGTCTTCAGATGGTCAAGTGCGAGGTTTGCGGCCGCGCATTCGCGCACCGAAGCGACTTCGGTCCCATCGAGCGCATCTGCCGCTCGTGCCTGAACTCCGCCCCCGAGAAGCGGGCGGCCTGAGAGCCGGTCGATACCGGCGCTCTGACAGGACGCTGCCGCCGCGCGAAAAATGGCCGGCGGCAGCAGTAGATTCGTGCCTCCTTTGAACCGCCATGAAGCCGTTTCCGGCGCGTTGAAGAGCCTCTTGAAGCCACCATCGCGACTCGATGCGCCTTCCCGTCGGCCGCGGTCCGGTACCGAACATTCACCAGATCGTTACCGATGTTCAACCCTCAATCCGCCCGACTGGCAGTACCGTACGAGATATGGCGAAGGTGCTAATCGTCGAGGACGATGAGCTACTGGGACGCGGAATGGCCGACTCCCTCGCCGAGGCAGGCCACGACCCGATTCTGGTAACGAAGGGCGACGTGGCGCTGGCACGGCTGCGCTACGAGACTCCCGACGTCTGCGTGCTCGACCTGATGCTGCCCGAGCTGGACGGCTGGCGGATCATCGAGCTCACGCGGGCGGAGGGAATCGGAACCCCGATCATCGTCGTCAGCGCCCGCGGCACCGAGCACGATCGCATTCACGCGCTCGAGATCGGAGCCGACGACTACCTCGTCAAGCCCGTCTCTATGAAGGAGCTGGTTGCCCGCGTTCGTGCCGCCGCGCGCCGCGGTCACAGCGCCCTGGCGCGCCAGGACGGAGAGGCTATCCAGATCGAGGAGCTTCGCATCGAGCCTCGCGACGTCCAGGCTTACGTCGACGGTTCGAGCGCCGAGTTGACTCCGACCGAATTCAAGGTGTTGTACACGCTGGCACTCGACGCCGGGCGCGTGATCACGCGCGACGAGCTGCTGCAGAAGATCTGGGGTCGGCGCCGTTCCTATCGCGACCGCACCGTCGACGTCTGCGTCAAGCGCCTACGCGACAAGGTCGACAGGCGAGCTTCCGTTCACACCTTCATCCAGACGCGCTTCGGTGTCGGCTACAAGCTGGAGCCGATCTCCAAGGAGGCCGGCGCGCCAGACGCCGGATCTTGACGGGCGCGGGCTGGGACGGGGCTCTACCTACCCGCTCGAGAGCGGGCGTCTATCGCTTGGCGAGAAACTCGCGCGACTCGGTGAGCATCTTGCGCTCGTCCATCGCCTCGCGCAGCGCAGTCGCCTTCCTCATCTTGTTCAGCGCCGCCCGATGTCGACCGGCTTCCGAGTCGGATCGCGCCTGCGCCCAGAGCGAGCGAATCGTCTGCTCGGAGTCGCTCTCGGCACGTAGCTCCTGTGCCGCGCCGACGAGCAGACTCTCGGCTTCGACGCCTCGCCCCAAGTCGATCAGCGCAAGACCGAGAGACAGCTCGAGGCGCGCGCGCACGAAGGCGCTTCCCGGTGCTTCCTCCTCCAGTCGCTCGATCGCGTTGCGCAGGAACGACTCCGCGCGATCGGAGAGCCCGAGCTCGCCGTAGCAAGCGGCGGTGTCTGTATACAGCCGTAGATGGCTCGCCGGTGAGACTTCGTCCGCAACCAACGCCGGCTCGAAGCACCGAAGTGCCTGCTCGTGATCGCCACGGGCGAGCGCGAGATTGCCCAGACCGATCATCGCCCGCGTCAGTCCCGGCGTGTCGCCGTCCCTGGATGCCTCTTCCGCCGCCTCCGACAACGTGCGCTCCGCCTCCGTAGCGTCTCCGCCGAAACTAAGCGTTAGCTCGGAGTTCAATACCCGTAGCTCGCGCTCATCGGCGACGTCCACGTCCAGTCCCCGCTCCAGGTAATCGGGGCTGACTCCGAGCTTGGCCGCCAGCTTGCGGATCGCCTTGACGGACGGCGTCCTGAGATCGGCCTCGATCCGCGACACGTACGCGTGCGAGACGCCCGGACCTGTCAGCTCACGCTGCGCCAGGCCTCGCTCTTTGCGGAGACGCCGTAGCCGCCGTCCGATCGTTTCGTTTGCCGCCCCGGAAGTCACAGTAATAATCGATTTACCAGAACTCGACGCCTTCCGTCAACTATTCCTCGACTTGTCTTTGCGCAATAGGCGATGGCGGCGTTTACCTCGGCTCACTAGGTGTTGTCTAGAGGAAGCTCACCGATTCTCGGGCTCTCCCGGTGCCGTGTCTCGGCAGAAAAACCCTGGTAAACACCATATCGGCGCGCGTGCGCCGTTTTCCACCGCCTGTAGAAAGCGAGACCCCGAGCTGGGTAAGAAACTGTTAATTCTGTGGAATACACCCGTACGACTGTTCGGAGAGAGGCCCCCGAACCGCCGCATCCGACGTGCGGAGCAGGCTCTTAGGAGCTCACGACACCGAGCGAGCGGAAACGAGCGCGGCGGCGGCGGCGAAGCTCCTCCGCGTCCACTTGCTCCAGCTCCTCGAGCGCCGAGCGCACGGATTGCCCGAGCATGATCGCCGCGCCGTCGAAATCGGTGTGAGCGCCACCCTCCGGTTCGGGAATGATTGCGTCGATCACGCCCAGTTCCAGGCAGTGAGAGGCGTCGGGCTTGAAGGCGGCGGCGGCCTTGCGCGCTTGACCGGCGTCGCGCCAGAGAATCGTGGCGCAGCCCTCAGGCGAGATTACCGAGTAGATCGCGTGTTGCTGCATCAGTACGCGGTCGGCGAGAGCGAAGGCGACAGCGCCTCCGGATCCACCTTCGCCGATCACGCAGGCCACGGTCGGCACCAGCAAGCGAGCCATGGTCGCCTGTGAGGCAGCGAGTGCGCCGCCCTGACCGTGCTGCTCGGCGGCCACGCCCGGGTAGGCACCGGGGGTGTCCAAGAGGGTGATCACCGGGAAGCCGTGACGGTCGGCGATCGCCATCACTCGCATCGCCTTGCGATAGCCCTCCGGGTTCGCCATGCCGAAATTACGCTTCACCCTCTTGACGGCGTCGCCGCGGCCCTTCTGGTGACCGATCACAGCCACGGTGCGACCGGCGAAGCTGCCGAGACCCGACACGATCGCGGGATCGTCCATGCGCGCGCGATCGCCGTGCAGCTCGACCCAGTCTGAGATCAGTCGCTCGATGTAGTCGAGCGTGTAGGGGCGCTCGGGATGGCGGGCGAGCTCGACCGAATGCCAGATCTCGTCTTCGCTGCGCTCGTTGCCGGTCTCCATTGCTTCGATCTGCTGCTCGATGCGCCGGACCTCGTCCGACACGCTGGAGCCCGGAAGGTGCAACCCCTTCAGCTTGGCTAGGCGATCGCGGAGTCTGAGCTCGAGCTCACCGGCCATGATTGAAGAGGCGTAGAAGCTTTCCGAGCACGGCCCTGAGCTCCTGGCGCTGGACGATCGCATCCAGATGGCCGAAGCGATAGTTCGCCTCGGCACGACCGAAGTCGTCGGGGAGATCCTCGCGAACGGTCTGTTGAACGACGCGCGGGCCTGTGAAGCACATCAGCGTGCCTGGCTCGGCGATCGTCACGTCGCCGAGAGTCGCAAAGCTGGCCAACAGTCCGGCCGTCGTGGGGTGCGTGAGCACGTTGATGAACGGAACGCGGGCGTCGTGCATGTTCTCGACCGCGCAGACCGTCTTGGGCACCTGCATGAGCGAGAAGATTCCCTCCTGCATGCGCGCGCCACCCGAGGCGTTCACCGAAACGAGCGGGACGTGGCGCTCGATCGCCCGCTCGCAAGCGAGCGCGAACTTCTCGCCGACGACACTTCCCATCGAGCCGCCCATGAAGGAGAAGTCCATCACGGTCAGCTGGCAGTCCTGGCCTTCGATCTTCGCCTGGCCCATCAGGAGCGCGTCGCCGAGACCGGTTTTGAGCTCGGCTTCGGCAATTCTCTCCTTGTATGAGCGGAGGTCGAAGAAGCTCAACGGGTCGGCGGAGCGTAGCTCCTTCGCTTCCTCGATGAAGCTGTCGGAATCGAGAAGCTGCTGGATCCGCTCGAGCGCACCGACCGGGAAGTGGTAGCCGCACTGCGCGCAGACGCGCAGATTCGCGATCAGCTCGTCTTCACGGTAGTGGGAGCTGCACTTGGGACAGGTGTTGGGGTGCTTCTTCGAGCCGCCGGAATCCGGCGGCGCGTGCTTGTGCTCGATTGAGACGTCTATACGACTGGCCATAGAGCCTGGGAAGTTTAGCCCGCGGGGTTAGACAAGGCCGCGCCGGTAACGGTTGCAGCCAGCAACATCCGGTGCCAGGACGCGATTGCGCCGATTATACGTCGCGCGGACATCGTCTCCGGCCTCAATCCTCGAACCGCCGCAGCACGACCGAGGCGTTGTGCCCGCCGAACCCGAACGAGTTCGAGACCGAGACTCGCACGTCCGCTTTGCGCGACTGGTTGGGAATGTAATCGAGATCGCACTCCGGGTCGGGGTTCTCCTGGTTGATCGTGGGCGGAAGCATGCCGTCCCTGATTGCCAGGATCGAGAAGATCGCCTCGACCGCGCCGGCGCCGCCGAGACAGTGACCGGTCGCGCCCTTCGTCGAGGAGACCGGCGTCTTGTAGGCCGCCTCTTCACCGAGAGCGTTCTTGATCACCTTCGTCTCGCTTACGTCTCCGAGCGGCGTCGAGGTGCCGTGCGCGTTGATGTAATCGATTTCGGACGGGTTAATTCCGGCGTCGGCGAACGCCATCTTCATGGCGCGAGCCGGGTTCTCGCCGGTCGAGTCGGGCTCGGTGATGTGAAGTGCGTCGGACGACACCCCGTAGCCCAGCACCTCCGCGTAGATCTTGGCGCCACGCGCCTTCGCGTGCTCCAGATCCTCAAGCACGAGAACGGCTGCTCCCTCGCCCATCACGAAGCCGTCACGGTCGCGGTCGAAAGGGCGGCTGGCGCGCTTCGGATCCTCGACCCGCCGCGACAGCGCCCGCATGGCCGCGAAGCCGGCGATCCCCACGGGCGTGATACCGGCCTCGCTGCCGCCGGCTAGCATCACGTCGGCTCTACCGAGCCGGATCGCATCGGTGGCGTCCCCGATCGCCATGTTCGAGGCGGCGCAGGCGGTGCACTCCGCCAACAGCGGGCCGCGCGTGCCCAGCTCCATCGAGACCCAGGCCGCGCCCATGTTCGGGATGATCGAAGGGATCGAGAACGGGTTGACCCGGTCGGCGCCGCGATTGAAGAGGGTCAACGTGCAGTCCTGGAAGGAGAAGAGACCGCCGATTCCGGTGGCGATCGCCGCGCCGATGCGGTCGCGCTCCTTGGCGATGTCGATACCGCTGTCGGCCTCGGCCTGGCGGGCCGCCGCCAGCGCCATCTGCGCGAAACGGTCCATGCGCCGGGCTTGCTTGCGGTCGATCCAGATCGTGGGGTCGAAGTCCTTCAGCTCGCAGGCGAAGTCGACCGCGTAGCCGCTGGCGTCGAAAATCGTGATCGGGCCGGCCCCGGACTCGCCGGCGAGCAGGTTGCTCCAGGCGGTCTCGAGGTCGTTACCGAGCGAGTTGACCAGGCCGAGCCCGGTGATGACGACCCTCTTGCGTCCGTTCTGCATCCCTACATCGCCATCCCGCCGTCGACCACGAGCACCTCTCCCGTCACGAACGCCGCCGCGTCCGAGCAAAGGAAGCGCACCGCTTTTGCCACGTCTTCGGGCTGGCCGAAGCGGCCGAGCGAGGTGGCCTTGAGCATCACCTGCTTGACCTCGTCGGGCAGGACGTCGGTGAGGCGAGTCTCGATGTATCCGGGCGCTATCGCGTTGACTCGCACGCCCCGGGCGCCGGCCTCGCGCGCCAGCGATTTGGTGAAGCCGACGATGCCCGCCTTCGAGGCCGAGTAGTTGGTCTGGCCGAAGTTGCCGTGCAGTCCGACGACGCTCGATAGATTGACGATCGAGCCGGAGCGGCGCTTCATCATGCCCCGGATCGCCGCGTGACACATCAGGAACACGCTCGTGAGGTTGATGTCGATCACTGCTCGCCAGTCCTCCTCCGACATCCGAGCCAGTAACCCGTCGCGGGTGATGCCGGCGTTGTTGATCAGGATGTCGATCTCGCCGGCGTCGGCGATCAGCTTCTCGACGTCGTCCGCCTTGGTGACGTCGGCGTAGAGAGCGCGCCCGCCAACCTCATGCGCGACCTCTTCGGTCTCGTTCGTGCCGGGCAGGTCGCAACAGATAACCTCGGCGCCGGCCGAGGCCAACTCGTTGGCGATCGCGCGACCGATGCCGCGAGCAGCGCCGGTGACGAGGGCGCGCTTACCCTCCAGAGAACCGAAACCGTCAGACAACCGTCAGCACCTCCTCTGCCTTCTTGAGTGAAGCCAGGTTGTTGACCGAGATCGTCTCGACGCTGCGGTCGATCCGCTTGACCAGTCCCGAGAGGACGTTGCCGGGGCCGATCTCGACGAAGGTGCGCACACCGTCTGCGATCAGTCCTCTCGTCGCCTGGGTGAAGCGCACCGGTGCGGTGAGCTGGTCGACGAGCAGCGAGGACAGCTTCTGCCGGCTCTCGAGGCAGGCGGTGACGGTGGACATGAAGGGGATCTGTAGCTCTCCGAAACGTGCTTTCGCGATCGCCGGGCGGAAGCGCTCGGCCGCTCGGGCTACGAGCGGGCTGTGGAAGGCCCCCGAGATCGGCAGCTTGACCGTCCGCCGCGCACCTTCGCGCTCGGCCTCCTCGCAGCACTCCTCGACCGCGTCGGTCTGTCCGGAGATGACGACCTGGCCGGGGCAGTTGTAGTTCGCCGGCCAGACGCAGTGGATCTCCCGGCAGAGCTTCTCGACGACCTCGTCTTCGAGCCCGAGGATCGCAGCCATCGCGCCGGGATACTCCTTCGCAACCTCGGCCATGGCCAGCCCGCGCTCGCGCACCAGCGCGATCGCATCCTCGGCCGCGATCGCTTTTCCGGCCGACAGGGCGGCGAACTCGCCGACGGAGTGCCCAACGACATAGTCGGGCTTGAATCCGAGTGACTCGATTGCAGCCAGGATCGCCAGGCTGGTTGCAAGCAACGCCGGCTGCTGAATCGACGTGTCGACCATATCTTCAACCGGGCTCGAGAAGCAGAGCGTGCGCAGGTCTAGACCACAAGACTCGCTTCCGCGCTCGAATACCGCCATCGCCTCGGGAACCGCCTCGGCGACCTCACGACCCATCCCGGCCTCGAGCGATCCCTGACCGGGGAAGCAGAAGGCGACCTTCCCTCGCGTGCGACCTACACCCTTAGCGTTCATCTTCTCTCCCTTCCGTCCACGTGATCACGCTCGACCCCCAGGTCAGCCCCGAGCCCATCCCGGTCATGAGCACGAGCGTTCCGTCTTTCAGGCGCCCTTCTGCTCGCGCATCCCCAAGTGCAAGCGGGATCGAGGCCGACGAGGTGTTGCCGTAACGATCGACGTTGACGAAAACGCGCTCCTCTTCGATTTCCAGTTTCTTGGCGGCGTGCTCGATAATACGAAGGTTCGCCTGGTGTGGGACGTAGAGGTCGATGTCCCGGATGCTTTTCCCCGAGACCTCGAGCGCCGCCCGGGCCGAGCTCAGTAGCACTCTGGTTGCGAATTTGTACACCTCGCGGCCGTTCATCCGTACGAAATGCTCTCCCGCCGCGACCGTCTCGGCGCTCGCCGGGCGGCGCGAGCCGCCGGACGGCATGTAGAGCTCCATTCCTCCGGCTCCGTCCGCGCCCAGCTCGAAAGCGTGAAAGCCGCCGCTCTCGACCGGCTCCAGCACGACTGCCCCGGCGCCGTCGCCAAAGAGAACGCAGGTGGCCCGATCGCTCCAGTCCACTATCCGCGAGATCGTGTCGGCACCGATCACGAGTACCTGCCTCGCAAGGCCCGCGGTGATCGCCGCGTAGCCCTGCACGAGTCCGTAGACGAAACCCGTACAACCGGCCGAGAGATCGTAGGCCGCGGCGTTACTGGCACCGAGGCGATCGGCGACCAGAGCAGCGGTCGACGGGAAGAGCATGTCCGCCGTGATCGTGGTCACGATCACGAGATCGAGGTCTATAGCTTGAACGCCTGCATCGCGAAGCGCGGCTTCGGCCGCGGGCAGGCAGAGATCTGAGGTTGCCTGTTCGGGCGCGGCGATCCGACGCTCCTTGATCCCCGTGCGCGTCTGGATCCACTCGTCGCTCGTATCGACCATCCGGGCGAGATCGTCGTTGGAGAGCACGCGCTCCGGCGCGTAGCAACCAAGCCCGGTGATCGAGACGGGTCTTCCCGCGCAGGCGCCTCTCACTGCTCCACCACGAAGGTAAGCATGCCGCGAACAGCGAGCTGCCCGTCGACCGTCGCCTTGATCTTGCCCCTCCCGATCGGGCCACGCATGAGCTCGAGCTCGCAGACGTACTCGAGCGTGTCGCCCGGCTCGACGACTCGCTTGAAGCGGATATCGTCGATTCCCCCGAAGAGGACCATCTTGCCCCGGTTCTCCTCCACCGTTAGCACGATGACGGCGCCCGTTTGGGCGAGACCCTCGACCATGAGCACGCCGGGCATGATCGGGCGCCCGGGGAAGTGCCCGGCGAGGAACCACTCGTTCGCGCGCACGGTCTTCCGGGCCACGGCGCGCTTGCCAGGCTCCAACTCGATCACCTCGTCGATCAGTAGGAAGGGATCGCGGTGCGGAAGAATCGCTTCGAGCTCCGTCTTACCGAACGGGAGCGTAAACGTCATGCGGCAACCTCCTTGGCGATACGCTCGCGAAGACGCTTGCGAGCGCGATGCGCGTAGCACTTGGCCGTTCCGACGGGAATGCGCACCGCGTCGGCGACCTGTTCGAAAGAAAACCCGAGAGCGTCCTTGAGCACGACCACTTGCGCCTGCTCGGTGGAGAGGTCGCTCAGGTAGCCGGACAGCTCTTCGCGCAACTCAGCGGCGAGCAGCTCCCGGACGGGATCGTTCTCGAGCGAATGCTCGATCTGCAGCTCTTCGGGGAGCGGCTCCGCGCGACGGATGCGCTCGCGAGCAGCCGTGTCGTGGCAGGTGTTGACGACGAGGCGATGCAGCCAGGTGGCGAACTGCGCGTCGCCACGGAACTGGCCGATCCGCTGGCAGAGCTTGACCAACGACTCCTGCGCCGCATCCTGGGCGTCGCGGGAGTCCGCCAGCTCGCGCCGCGCGATTCTCTCGACCCGCGGGGCGTAGCGCACGCAGATCGTCTCGAGCGCCCTGGTATCGCCGTCTTTTGCCCGCTTGATCAAGATCGGGTCGCTGAGCCTTTCGTATCGAAGAGCAGGGTCCGCTCTAAGCGGACTGATGATTCGACGGCGATCGGCTGACCTGGGTTTCACGGCGGGACTAGTGTAGAGATCATGGCGATCTCACTCGCGCCTAACAAGGTACGGCCGCGCCTAGAAGGCCGGTTCGGCGCCCCGCTCTACCTCTACGCGGTGCGCTGTTCCTCGACCCAGGATCTGCTCCCGTCCGACGCCCCCGAAGGTGCGCTTGCAGTGGCCGAAGAGCAGCGGCACGGCCGCGGCCGCCGCGGGCGCATCTGGCAGGCCTCGAGCGGTACGAGCCTACTTTTCTCGCTCTGCTTACGCCCGCAGGTCGAGACGGCCCGGCTCTCCTCACTGACGCCGGTGGCTGCCGCGGCGATCGCCGCCGCGATCGCGGCCGCTACCGGCGCGGAGGCGACCGTCAGGGACCCGAACGACGTACTGATGGCGGGAAGGAAAGTGGCCGGCGCCATCGCCGAGGCAAACCTCGGCCGCGTCGCCCTCGGGATCGGCGTCAACGTCAGCCAGGGAGCGGACGACTTGCCCGAGCGCCCTATCTTCCCGGCGACCTCTCTCGCGCTGGAGCTCGGAGCCGCGCCCGACCGTGTCGAGCTGCTCGTTCAGATCCTCCGCTTCCTCGAGATTCACTACGAGCGCTGGTTGGCCGAGGTCGCTACCTGACGAGCGCGCGCTCACTGGCAACCGCGACTTCCCGGCGTCACCGCGGCGAGACAGAAGAGCGGTAGATTTCAAGACGTGACCGGGCGTCTCTTGCGTCTACTCGCGGTTGCTGCCGGAATCTTCGCGATCGGTACAGCGCCGGCGCTCGGCGCGCGCCCGTTCGTGCGCGCAATCAGTTTCGACACCGACGTCAATCCCGTCTCGGCCGATTACGTGAAAGGCGCGCTGAAGAACGCCGAGCGCGACGGAGCCAGTGCTGCCGTGATCGTTCTCGACACGCCCGGCGGCCTCTCGAGCTCGATGCACGACATCGTCAAGGCAGAGCTGAACAGCAAGATCCCCGTGATCGTCTACGTCCCGACCGGGGGAAGGGCGGCCTCCGCGGGCGTCTGGATCGGGCAGGCGGCCGACCTTTTGGCGATGGCGCCAGCCTCGAACATCGGCTCCTCGACTCCAATCAATATCACAGGCGGGAACATCCCCTCCGCTGAGCGGCGCAAGGTCGTGAACGACGCGGCGGCCTCGCTGCGGGCGCTCGCACGCACGCACGGACGTAACGTCGCCTGGGCCGATGCGGCCGTGCGCAAGGCCTCCAACCTGGCCGCCGAGGAGGCGCTGAAGCAGAACGTGATCGACGCCGTCGCGCCCTCGTTACCGGTGCTGCTCGTGCAGATCGACGGCGTTCGCACGAAGCCTCGTCATTTCGTTCTCCACACCGCCGGCGCCGAGATCGAGAACGTTCACATGTCGGCCTGGCAGAGCTTTCTCAACACCCTCATCGATCCGACTCTGATTACGATCCTGCTCTCGCTGGGAATGCTCGGGATCACGATCGAGCTCTTTATGCCTGGCCACATCCTCCCCGGCACGGTCGGTGTGGTCTCGCTCATCCTTGCGCTCTTCGGTCTTTCGGTGCTTCCGATCAGCTGGGCCGGGCTGGCGCTGATTCTCTTCGCCTTCGGCCTTTTCGGCGCCGACTTGCTCGTACCCACGCACGGAGCCTTGACGCTTGCGGGCGCGGTCTGCCTTGTTCTCGGCGGACTCCTTCTCTTCAGCCCCGCCGGGCCGACCTACAAGGTCTCGTTGCCTGTGTTGATCGGTGTTTCGGGTGTGCTGGCGCTGGCGCTCGGGTTCGCGTTCTCCAAGGTTGTGGCGATACGAAGGCGCCCGCCGACCACCGGCGTCGTTTCGATCGTGGGGCAGACCGGCACCGTTCGCTCGAGCGGGATGGTGTTCGTCAAGGGCGAGCTGTGGCGCGCCGAGACGGCGGACGGCACCGAGCTGGTACCGGGCGACCACGTGAACATCGAAGCCGTAGAGGAGATGAAACTGATCGTCCGGCCACTGGACGATCACGTCCCGGCGTAGGATCAACCCGAACGATTCTCGAAAGGAGTTCTAAATGCAGCCGCTCATCGTGTTCTTGATCGCCGTCGGCATCATCGCCCTGCTCCTCATCGCAGCCGCGATCAGAGTGGCGCGTGAGTACGAGCGCGGAGTGGTTTTCCGCCTCGGGCGCTTGCTTCCGCAGCCGAAGGGCCCGGGTCTCTTTCTTCTCATTCCGATCATCGACCGGATGGTCAGAGTCGATTTGCGCACGATCACCCTCAACATCCCGCCGCAGGAAGTGATCACGAAGGACAACGTCCCGGCCCGCGTGAACGCGGTCGCCTACTTCCGCATCCTCGATCCCTCGGCGGCGATCGTGCAGGTCGAGAACTTCCTCATGGCCACTTCTCAGATCGCGCAGACGACGCTGCGCTCGGTTCTAGGTCAGCACGTCCTCGACGAGCTCCTGTCCGAGCGCGAGAAGATCAACCTGATTCTGCAGGGCATCATCGACGAGCAGACTCAGCCCTGGGGCATCAAGGTCTCGATCGTCGAGGTCAAGGACGTAGAAATCCCTTCGGGAATGCAAAGGGCGATGGCCCGCCAGGCCGAAGCCGAGCGAGAACGGCGGGCGAAGGTCATCAATGCCGAAGGCGAGTTCCAGGCTTCCGAGCGCCTGCGTGACGCCGCGCGCGTGATGGAAGCCACGCCGATCGCGCTCCAGCTGCGCTACCTCCAGACTCTGCTCGAGATCAGCAACAACCAGGCGACGACGATCGTCTTCCCGGCGCCGATCGACCTGCTCAAGCCGCTGCTCGGTCCAGACGGTGGCTCCAAGTAACTCCGGCGAAGAGAGCGTAGAAGGCGCCCGGCCAGCCGCGCGAGCGGCCGTCGATCCGCTCTCGGGCCGGGAAGTGATCTTCGCGCCTGGGCGGGCGAAGCGTCCCGGAAGCTCGGGCGCCCTGATTCCCTCGGCGGCGGACGGCGAGGCGGAAGCGTGCCCCTTCTGCGAGGGTCACGAGCACAGCACGCCGCCTGAACTTTTCGCTCTTGGCGCCCGTAAAGGTCGCCCGCCGGACAGCCCGGGCTGGAGAGTGCGAGTCGCGCCCAACCTCTATCCCGCCTTCGAGCGCCAGCAGGTCGTGATCCACTCCCCCGATCACGTGCGTTCGCTCGGCGATCTCTCCGGCGGGCAGCTCGCGCTGATCGTCGAGGCCTGGGCAAGGATCGCCGAGGAGGCCTGGAGCGAGGGCTTCGACCACCTGCTCGTGTTCGTGAACGAGGGCGAGGCTGCCGGCGCCAGCCGCCATCACTCTCACTCGCAAACAGTCTGGCTCGACCGGGAACCGCCGCAGATCGCCGCCGAGGCACCGCGGCTTCGTCGTGACGGTTGCGCGCTCTGTGCCCTTCTCGCGGATCTTCCACCGGCTCTCCGCCTTGCCGAGCGCGAGCTCGAGCAGGGCACCGTCTTGCTTGCCGTCTCCCCGACCGGGCGCGCACCCTACGAGCTCCTGATCGCACCGAGCGAGCACCTCGCCGACGCCTTCGGTGAGACCGAGCAGCTCGCGGCCGCGCTCGCGCTCGCGGCCGACGGAATCAGACGCCTGAATGCCGTCGAAGGACCGACTCCCTTCAATCTCTGGCTGCACAACTTCCAGGGCGACGGCCACTGGCACCTCGAGCTGGTGCCACGGTTGAGCGGGTTCGCCGGCATGGAGCTCGGCGCAGGTATTTACGTCAACACGCTCGCACCGGAAGAGGCGGCAGCCCGCCTTCGCGGCTGACGGCCGGGTCCCTAGCCGGTGGGCTCCTCATCGGTGGGCTCCTCATCGGTGGGCTCCGCGCCGGTCGGCTCCGCACCGTTTGGCTCTATGTTGGTGGGCTCCTCGCTGGTGGACTCTGCGTCGGGGCCCGGCGACTCGTCTTCGACGTTCTCCTCCGACTCGACCACCGGCGCGAGGCTGGAGACCCGCTCCTCCTCGCCGCGAAGTCTCATCACGATCACTCCCTGGGTCGAGCGGCCCATGCGCCGCACATCTTCGACCGGGATCTTGATCATCGTGCCGGTGGTAGAGATCAGCATCACCTGGTAGCCGTCGCGAACGGCTCGAGCGCCAACCAGCCGGCCTCGCGCCTCGATCAACTTGATCGTCTTGACGCCGAGGCCACCGCGTCCCTTCACCGGGTAGTCGGCGATACGCGTGCGCTTGCCGTAACCGTTCTCGGTGACCACGAGCAGCTCCATGTCGTCGCGGGCGATCTCGATCGCGATCACCTCGTCCCCCGCGCGCAGACGCATACCCTGAACGCCCGAGGTGGGCCGCCCCATCGGGCGAGCATTCGTCTCGTGGAAGCGGATTGCCTGCCCCTTACGCGAGACGAGCAGGATGTCGTCGCTACCCGTTGAGTGGCGGACTCCAACCAGCTCGTCATCCTCGCGCAGGTTAATGGCGATGATCCCGTCGGCCTTAAGCGGTGTGTTGTAGTCGATGAAGCGCGTCTTCTTGACGAGGCCGTTGCGGGTGGCGAAAACGAGGTATTCGGCCTCCTTGAACTCTCTTGTCTGAATCACAGCACGCACCTGCTCGTCTTGGCGGAATGGCAGCAGGTTGACGATCGCACGCCCCTTCGACTGGCGCGAGCCGAGCGGAAGCTCATGCACCTTCAGCCGGTAGACCTTGCCCACGTTGGTGAAGAAAAGGATGTAGTCGTGCGTCGAGGCGACGAACAGGTGCTCGATGTAGTCGTCCTCCTTGAGCTCCATCCCCATCACGCCGACGCCGCCGCGCCGCTGCTCGCGGTAGGCGGTCACGGGCAGGCGCTTGATGTAGCCCGAGCGAGTGATGGCGATCACCATGTCTTCTTCCGCGATCAGGTCCTCAAGCTCGAGATCGGTTTCGCCGGCGACGATCTCGGTGCGCCGGTTGTCACGCTTGCCGTAGATCGATCTGAGCTCGAGCAGCTCATCGCGGATGAGCCCGTCGACGCGGGCCTGGTCGCCGAGGATGGCGCGCAGACCGGCGATTAGTTCCTGCAGCTCGGCGTACTCCGCATCGATCTTCTGACGCTCCAACTGAGTCAGCCGGGCGAGCCGCAGGTCGAGGATCGCCTGAGCCTGAATCTCGGAGAGCTTGAACTTCTTCATCAGCCCCGTACGCGCCTGCTCGGCGTCGCTCGAAGAACGGATCAGCGCGATCACGGCGTCCAGGTTGTCGAGCGCGATCAGATAACCGGCTAGCACATGCGCCCGGCGCTCGGCCTGGCGTAGCTCGTACTTCGAGCGTCTGACGATCACCTCGCGCTGGAAGTCGAGGTACTCGCGGACCAGCTCGAGCAGAGAGAGCGTGCGCGGAACGCCGCGCACCAGCGCGACCCCGTTGTAGCCGAAAGTCGTCTGCAGCGACGTGTGCTTGAACAGCTTGTTCAGCGCCACCTGCGGTACGGCGTCGCGCTTGAGGTCGATCTGGATTCGCATACCTGTCCGGTCGGAGTGATCCTGGAGATCGGCGATCTCCGTCAGCACCTTCTCGTGCACGAGATCGGCGATCTTCTTGATCACACCGCCGTCGCCGCCTTTCTTGACGCCGTAGGGAAGCTCCGTCACGACGATCGCCGTCTTGCCGCCGCGCAGCTCTTCGATGTGAGCCCGCGCCCGCATCACGATGCGGCCGCGCCCCGACCGGTAGGCCTCCCTGATTCCCTGGCGTCCGACGATGATGCCTCCGGTCGGGAAGTCGGGCCCTCTCACGTGCTGTGCGAGCTGATCGACGGAAATGTCCGGGTCGTCGATCATCGCCAAGACGGCGTCGACGACCTCCGAGAGCCGGTGCGGCGGCATGTTCGTCGCCATACCCACGGCGAT
>JBEKJI010000029.1:0-31117 GCA_050011315.1 Gaiellaceae bacterium | reverse complement strand
CACGACGCTGCGTCCTAGCATCGCACTCACCGATCACACCCAGTCGACGGGTCTTCATTCCGAAACGAGCTCTTGGCATCCACGGCTCAACCCCTTCGACCGCGCATCCCTAACGGGATAGGCCCTCAGCACAGGCGGCGAAGAGGTAGAGCGGAGCGGTACGACTCGCTCTTCTCGAGCAGTCGTTCTATCTCGTCCACCAGGCCGCTGATGTCGAAGGGCTTGTAGACGAAGGCGTCCACGCCCGCGTCCTCGGCCGCCAGACGGTCGCTCGGCTGCGCGCTACCGGTTGCCATTACGATCGGCATAGCGGCGAGGCCGGGCTCATTCCTCAGCGTCCGCACGACATCGATCCCGCTGCAATCGGGAAGGCGCATGTCCACGATGGCCAGATCGGGCTTGACGCTGCGCGCGAGCAGGATCCCGGCCTTTCCGTCGCCGGCCTCGATGACGCGATGACCTCGAGGCTCGATCGCGAGGCGAAGCAGAAGGCGAAGACCGGGATCGTCTTCGCAAACAAGGATTGTGGTAGCAGTTTGTGAGGGCACTTCGGCGGCAGCGGGCGAGACAATGAAGTCTCACCTTACCTTCAGGCAATTAACCTGTCGAGCCCCATTTCGAAATCGTCGCGAGGCTCGGCACCGATCGCGGCCTGGCGGGCACTGGTGACGCGTAAACTGCCTGCGTGTTCCGGCGCTTCGGCCCTCAAGCCCTTGTCGCTTTTCTCGTCCTCTCGACGGGGATCGCATTTGCGGTGACCGAACATCTGAAGCTGGAGAAGGCACCGATCACCAAGACAGAGGTGACGAAGTTTTTCTCCCCGACCTGCGGCTGTTCGACGGCCCGGGCATCGATTGTCTTCTCGCTCCGGCTACACGGCAGGGTCACCATCTCGATTCTCGACTCGGACGACCACGTGGTCCGTACGCTGCTCGACAGCGTGAATGAGCCGGTCGGCCGGCTTCGGGTGACCTGGAACGGGCGCGACGGCTCCGGCCTGGTCGCTCCCGACGGGGAATACCGCGTTCGCGTCCACCTTCCGGCAGAGCGGCGGACGATTCAGCTCCCGAACGTGATCCACCTGGATACGTCGCCGCCGAAGATCACGCTTCTCAGCATCGTGCCGCGCGCGATCTCACCCGACGAGGATGGTCGTGCAGACGCGGCACACATCGAGTTCAAGCTGAGCAAGGGCTCCCGGGCCCTCCTGTTTGTGGACGGTCGTTTCGTCACAAGGGCACGGCTGAGCTCGCGGAAGATCGACTGGCACGGGAAAGACAGTCACGGCCGCCTGCGCCTGGGTCTGCACCGGCTCACCGTGCGGGCGCTCGACCAGGCCGGGAACCTGTCCGCCCCAACGTCCCCGGTCGAGGTCGACGTTCGCTTCCTGCAACTGCGACCGACGCGGATCAATGTGGCCGCCGGAGCTTCGTTCAGCGTCGCCATCTCGACGGATCGCCGGAACGTGCGCTGGCGCTTTGCCGGCGCGACGAGGATCACGCGGCGCAAGCGACTCTTCCTGCGCGCGCCGGCCGTTCCCGGGCAGTACTGGTTGCTCGTTCGCTCCGACCCGTACGAGGCGGGCGCCCTTATTACTGTGACCTGAGCTCTCTAGGCGGGTTGCGTGTGCAGGACGCGGCGTACGAGCGCTGCCAGCTGGGCTCGCTCGGGCGCCGAGTAGAAGCCGAAGCCGATGAGGACGAAGGGGAAGGCCGCCGCCAGCGCGACCGCCAGCAGAGCAGATACCGAGATCCACTTCCCGATCAGAACGAGCCCGACTCCGGCGACGAGCATGGTTACCACCCGCCGCCACTGATAGGGGACGGGGAAGAGGCGCTGAGCGTGCCAGCTCATCCCCACGAACATCGTCGCGTACCCCGCCAGAAGGGCGATCGCTGCGCCCATCGCGCCCACGTGCGGAATCAGCACCCAGTTCAGGATCGCGTCCACAAGCGCGCCCGAGCCGGTGATGACCCAGTTCATGCCGGTCTTGCGAACTCGGCCGATGGAGATCGTCACGACCTCATAGCCGGCGATGAGCACAAAGCTGAAGGCGAGGACAGGAACGAATCGTGCGCCCGGGTGGAAGGCGGCCTTGCTCCCGAGCAGATGGCCGAGCGCGGGCGCAAGCAGCGAGAGCGCGATCGCCGCCCAGATCATCAAGAACAGGAAGTACGTGAGCACATAGGCGTAGGTGCGGCGAGCCTCGCCGTCGTCCTCGATCGAGTATGCGAACGGCGGCCAGGCGAGCAGGAAGGCGGTGACAACCAGCATCAGGACCGAGGCGATCGTGACGCCGAACGAGTAGACGCCGACAGCGCCCGCACCGAGGAAGTGCTGAATGAAGAAGCGATCGGAGAACCTGGTCACCCAGAGCGCCAGGATCGAGGGAAGCAGCGGCAGGCCGAAGTGCTCCATTGCGCGGTAGAGCTTCCGGTTGAACTCGAAGCCGAGCAGCCCGGCGCGGTAAACCAGCAGCACCGCGAACACGCACAGCGTGCCCGTGAGATTGCCGACGATCAGGCCCAGCGGCCCCTTGTGGAGCCCGACGATGAGCGTCACCGTCGCCCCGACCGTGATAAAGACGTTGCAAACGCTCGCCGTGGCGTACGCGGCGGCACGGTGCTCGACGCGAAAGACCGCCGCCTGCTGCTGGTAGTTCATGTCCGCCCAGAGGAGCACGGCGGTCGCTCGAACGAGGTCGACCTGACCGGGATGGAGTCCCAGCGTCGAGGCGATCTCGGGCGCGAGCACGAGCCCCAGTACGAGCCCGACAGTTGCGCTCGTGATCGTGAACCAGAAGGAGGTGCGAACGACCGTGCGCCGCTCGAGCGGATCGGGCGAGAGGTAGTAGAAGCGGAAGAAGGCGTTCTGGATCCCGGCCCGGAAGACGATCACCGCGACTACCTCCGCGGACATGAGCAGCGCGACTACTCCGTAGTCGTTCGTCGTCAGGTAGCTCGTGTAGAGCGGAAGCAGGAAGACCCCGATGAACTTCGAGACCACGGGCCCAACGCCGTAGACGAGAGATTGGCGGGCGAGACGGAACATCTGCCGGCCTATTACGGAGCCGGGTTTTTCGATCGGCTTCTCTGTCAGTTCGGTCTCGAGCATCGCTACAGATTGCCGGAGATCCCGGGCGAGCGCCCGATCGTATCTGCGGCCGGCCACCGGGCGCTCAAAGTACGATCGGCCTGTGCCGGCGGCCAATCTGATCGATCGCAGCGAGCGCGAGCGAATCGCGCGCCACCTGGCGAGCTCGGATTCGGCGCCCGCGCTGGTTCTCGACGTGGGCTGGGTGAACGGCCTCGGCGCCGTGCGCTCGCTCGCTCGCGCGGGCGTGCGCGTGCTTGCGCTCGATCACCGTCCGAGTGCGCTCGGCCTGCGTTCGCGTCACGCACTGCCCGTGCTCTGCCCCGATCCCAATCTCGAGCAGGAGCGTTTCGCCGCCTTCCTCGAGGAGCTGGTGGGGTTGCTACCGGCGCCGGCTCCGATCTTTCCCACCCATGACGACGGCCTGGCTGCTGTCGCTCGGGCCGCCGGCTCGCTCGGCGACAAGCTCCTCTGCCCGTTCCCCGATTGGCAGCGCCTGGAGGCGCTGCAACGGAAGCGCTTCCAGCTCGAACGCGCGGCGGAGATCGGCGTAGCGATTCCGGCCACGCGCTATCCGAGCTCGGCCGCCGAGGCACGCGCCGCCGTCGAGGAGCTGGGCCTGCCGCTTTTGGTCAAGCCCTCCGAGCCGATCGGCTTCAGGCAGGCGTTCCGGCGCCAGGCCTTCCGCTGCGAGACGCTCGCCGAGTTGGACGACGCCTACGCCAAGGCGGAGCCGTTCGTGCCCATGCTGCAAGAGGTCGTTCGGGGCCCGGACAGCGCTCTGTACACGGTCGGGAGTTACCTCGATCGAAGCGGGGAGGCACTCGGCGTTTTCTGCGGGCGCAAGCTGCGCCAGACTCCTCCCGGTGTCGGTACTTGCAGAGTCGGCGAGTCGCTCTGGCTCCCGGATCTCGTGACCTCCTCGCTCGCGCTGCTGCGCGCCTGCGAGCACGTAGGTCTCTCGCAGGTCGAGCTAAAAAGAGACGAGAGCGACGGCTCCTACAAGCTGATGGAGATCAACCCGCGGCTCTGGCAGTGGCACACGCTGGCCGACGCCTGCGGCGTGAACCTGCCCCTGATCGCTTATCGCGACTTGACCGGCGATCCCCCTAGCCCGTGTACGAGCGAGGGCGTCCGCAAGCGCTGGGCGATCATGCTACTTGCCGGCGAGCGCACGGTGTTCCCGCGCCTGCCCTACGTCGAGGCGGTCTTCTCCGTGCGCGATCCCAAACCGGGGTTCGTTCACCTGGCGCGCTGGGGTTTGAAGAGACTTAGAGCTTTGAAGAGAACGAAGCGCTCCGCTGGCTGAGGGCGCTCGGCGTGATGCAAATCCGGTACAAAACCGGCGCATTCTCGAGTGTCTTTTCTCGATACCGTGCTACGCCCCGTGGGTGGGTGGGTGGGGGGAGGAGAGGTGGGTCCCGCCGCTTCGGGACTACGAGGAGCCTTCTTGGCATCTAACTGGTATTGTGCGCAAGCCGGTTACTGAAGGCAGCGGCGGGAAAGGCGGGAGTTCGGCTGATGGAGTGCAGCGTAAGGGATATCACCTTCGCCTACGAGGATGTCGGCACGGGGACGCCGGTGCTGATGCTTCACGGCTGGCCGCTAGATCACCGGCACATGCTGAGCAACTTCGAGCCCGTCTTCGCGCAACGGCCGGGCTGGCGCCGCCTCTATCCCGATCTGCCCGGCATGGGTCGCACGCTTGCCGCCGACTGGATCGAGACGCACGACCAGATGCTCGAGCTCGTGATCGAGTTCATCGAGCGGGTCATTCCCGGTAAGCGCTTCGCGGTCGCCGGAACCTCGTACGGCGGCTGGCTCGCGCGCGGACTCGTGCACGAGCGCGGCGCGCAGATCGACGGAGTTCTGATGTGCGTCCCGGTGGTCGCCGGCGATGCCCGAGACCGGATCCTTCCGCAACATCGTGTACGCCGCGAGGATGCGGGCTACCTGGAAGCTCTGGCCCCGGGCGAAGAGGGCAGCCGCGAGATGATCGTCGCGCAGAGAACCGACGTGCTCGACGCGTGGCGCCAGGTGATCTTCCCGGCTGTTGAGATCGCCGATCACGCCTTCCTCGAGCGCCTGGGCGGGAACTACGCCTTCTCGTTCGATCCTGACGATCTCGAGGCGCCGTTCGAGGCGCCGGCGTTGATCGTGACCGGGCGCTTCGATCACATCTGCGGCTACCAGGAGGCCTTCGGCCTGCTCGACCGCTATCCCAACGCGACCTATGCGGTCCTGGACTGGGCCGGGCATTCGCTGCCCGACGAGCGCAAAGAGCTTCACCACGCCCTCGTGAGTGACTGGCTAGACCGCGTCGAGGCCCACGTGGCCTAGGCGATCCGCTCGATCAGCTCGCCCATCTCGCGCACGCGCGCTTTGCGGTCGATGCGCTCGACGATCTCGGGCGGAAGCTCGATGTCGGCGAGCTCGCCGCGCTGCCAGCGTTCGATCAGCTCCGTAAGTGCGGCCCGGATCGCCTCGTCGTCCTCGGGCGGCACGACGACGCCGGCCCCGGCATCGCGAACCAGCTCGGCAGCGGCGCCTTGCGGCGGTACCGAGGCCAGAATCGGCCGTCTGGCGGCGAGGTACTCGTAGAGCTTCCCCGAAGGGACGTCCACGCCGCGTCCGCCGTCGGTCGGGAGCAGAAGTAAGAGCGCGTCGGAGTTCCGCTGCAACTCGACCGCTTCGTGGTGCGGACTGAACGGGATCAGCTCTAGGCGCTCGCCAAGCCCGAGGCTCTCGACCCAGGCCCTGTCGGCAGCTCTGAGATCGCCGACGAAGCGCGCCGTAATCGGCGCCTCGATCTGCGCCAGCGCCGAGAAGAATGGGCGCGGATCGCGCTTGCCGAAAAAACTTCCGGTGTGAGTAATGCGGAAGCGATCGCCGGGCGTGTAGGCGACCTCCGCGAAGTCGTCGAGGTCGGCTCCGTTCGGGATCATCTCGATCTCGCCGCGCGCTCCGAGGGCGCGCATCTCCTCGGCGATCGTGGGCGTAACGCAAACGATCGCATCCGCCCGCCTGGCGATGCGCCGGGCGACGCGTCGATGCGCGAGCTCTTTGACACGTACGAGCGCCCGTTCGAAGTTCCGGTCGGGCTTGGCAACGATCGAGTCTCGCAGATCCGCGACCCAGCGCACTCCGGTGAGACGCTTGAGCGTGGCACCGAGCACGTGCACCGAGCTCGGCGGCGACGTGGTCAGGACGACATCGATCTTCTCTCGGCGAATGATCCGCAGCGCGGCGGGCAGCGCCGTGGCGAGCCAGAGGGTGTTCTCATCCGGAATGAGGAGGCGTCTGGGCGCGAGCTGAGCCCGGCGCCAGAGGCGATCGAGACCACTCAGGCCGTACAGCTCCTCGGCCGGCAGGCGGCCGCGTGGCCCCGGGTACCAAGCGCGATGAACGCGGGCCCGCTCGGGGACAGGCAGCTTCGGGTCGCTATGGATCCAGCGTGGATCGGTGGGCGCGAGCACGTGCGTCTCGATGCCCAGCTCGGGCAGGTAGCGGGCGAGCTTGAGCGGCCGCTGGACACCGCCACCGCCGGCCGGCGGGAAGTAGAAGCAGACGATCAGGACCTTGGTCGGCACGGGCGCGCTCCCGAAGCGAGACGGCGAGACTGCGCCAGCATACGGGCAGGCCGGGCTTAAAGAGCAAACCAGCGACTAGCATCGCGGGTATGAGCATTCCCGGGAGAGCGTGCCGGTGACCCCCGTCCAGGTGGAGCGGCGCGTCCGCTGGGTGCTCGACACGATCGGCGCCTCGGAGATCGGCTTCGGCGACGACGTCCCCTATAGCGAGCGTGCGTGGGAGGAGGTCGCACGTGGCGAGAGGCCCGAAAACGACGATCTCGCCGCCGCCTTCTTCGATCTGGCCCGAGTCGAGGAGTTGAACGGGCCCCGCGACGAGCACGGACGCTTCCTCGGCTCGTTCTCGGCTCTCGACCCGCTCGATCCGCCGCTCGAGCGACTGCGCCGCAAGCTCGGCGTGGAATCCCGCCGCTGGGGCGGCGCCCGCTTCGCCGTCGCGCTCTCGACCGATGTCGACATCCCCTGGCGCTGGACTCGCCGCGGCATCCTCGGCTCGGCGGCACAGCTCAAAGGCAACCTGCTCGGGAGACACCCGCGGGCGGCACTGCGCGAGGCGCGAGCACTGGCGGGGGTTCCCCTGCACAAGCTGCGCGGCAGCGACCCCTACTGGCGCTTCGAGAAGATCACTGCCGAGCAGAGGCGGCGCGGTGCCCGCTCGACCTTCTTCGTCATGGGCGGCCATCGCCACCCGGCAGACGGTCCCTCGCCCGAGCGCTACGACGAGCTGCGTTCGCAGCTGGTCGAGACATTGCTCGCGTGCGGAGCCGAGGTCGGCTTGCACGGAAGCTACACCGCCGCCGAAGATCCGAGCCAGCTGGCGCTCGAGGCCGAGCGCCTGCGCGACCTTGCCGGAAGCGTGCGCGGGCACCGCTTCCACTACCTGCGCGTCGATCCGCACCGCAATCTGCGCGTCCTCGACCAGCTCGGATTCGGCTACGACAGCACGCTTGGCTTTCCCGATCGGCCGGGCTTCCGTGCCGGTATCGCGCAGCCGTTTCACCCCTGGGACTTCGAGGCGGAGCGCCCGCTCGACCTGGTCGAGATCCCGCTTGCTGTCATGGACGCGTCGCTGGTCGAGGAGTGGTACCTGGGCCTCTCGCTCGCGCAGGCGGAGCGCCGCCTTCTCGATCTACTCGACTGGGCGCAGCTGAACGGCGGCGGCTTCTCGGTGCTCTGGCACCCCGATCGCTTCGACCCCGCCCAGGCGCGCGGCTGGGACCGGCTCTTCTATCGCTTCATCGAGGCCGTGGACGAGCGCGGCGGCGTCTGCCTGAGCTGCGGCGATCTGGCCGCCGAGGCGGCGTTAATACTCGAATAGTTCGCACTTCTCGGCCCTAGCGCGAGGCCAGGCCGTGCGAGAAGAGAAAGGCGACCCGGCTCCAGCGGGCGATCTGGCAGCCGTCGGTGCGGCTGAAGACGGCTCGGATCGTCTTGCCCGAGTAGCGGCCTGTGACCAGAGCCTTCTCCGGCCCGCCGTAGATCAACGTGCAGGCGGTTCCGGTCGGAACGGGTGCGAACGCCCGCGCGCTGAGGTGAGAGAGCTTCTTGCAGGTAGCGCGTCCGGCCGGGAGAGTGCCCTTGCCCGTCGGGCAGTTGAGCGTGTAGACAGACTTCGCTCCAGTCTCGCCTTCTGGCCAGACGGTGATGTGGAGTTGAGCGACCGATGAAAGCTGTTGGCGCGCTCCGGTCGCGCTCCCGCAACCCGCGATGCAAAGCGCTAGAACGAGAGCGAGGGCGAGACGGAGCATCTCGTAAAGATACGCCGCCGCGGCCGCGATTCGTCACGTCGCTTGCTCGAGCTACGCGTCTTCGACCGGGCGAAGCTTGGTGCGGCGGCCGCGAAGCAGATCGTAGCCTTTCCTCAGGCAGGGAGTCCGGTCGACCAGCGACGCCACGTCGATCGTGTTCGCGGCGCCCTCCTCGGTGACGACTCGGTCGATCAGAGCCGCCGGGATCAACTCGAACGTGTCTTCGACCGGTTCCTCCGGATCGAAAGGCGCCAGCTTGAAGGTCTCGCAGGCGACGATCACCGGCACTCCGGCCTCCTGGGCGGCGCGCGCGATCGCATGGGTCCCAACCTTGTTGACCAGTGAGCCGTCCTTGAAGACCGTGTCGGCTCCCAGCAGGAGCAGGTTGCTCTCGCGGACGGCGTCGGAACCGTCCGCATCGGCGATCAATTCAACCTCGAGCCCGCAGGCCTTCAGCTCGGCCGCCAGTCCGCGGCCCTCTGAGCCGGGCTCGGAGATCGTGCAGATAACGCGTGCCGGCGGCGTATGCGTGAGTGCCTCGCGCACGGTGGCGGAGGCCGAGTGCGTCATCACCGTGCCGGCGATGTCAGGAGCGAGCATGACGGCGATCGCCTTGGCGGCGCGATCGCGGGAGCCGATCACCGCCTTGGCCTCGGCGATCACCTGCTCGGGCGGCCCGGCGACTAGCACGCG
Source organism: Gaiellaceae bacterium (assembly GCA_050011315.1). GTDB lineage: Bacteria > Actinomycetota > Thermoleophilia > Gaiellales > Gaiellaceae > Fen-549. Next base: position 21,993 of record JBEKJI010000029.1, on the reverse strand, counting down.
CCCGATCGCGCCGGCGACGGCACCCAGGGAAACCCGCGCCGAAGCCAGCGCGCGTCCGGCCTCGAGTGGGTCTTCGCCGTTCTCTACGGCCTCGACGAGAGCTTCGAGCGCGTGCCTCGCCATCCAGCTTGCGCCGTGATGTCTTTCCTCTCGCAGCTCGCGCACACGTTCTTCGAGCACGGGATGCATGTCGCCATTCTCGTCTCCAAATCCGCCGAATACCAGTCATTCCCGTTTCCCGGTTCCGCACCGTCACCCCCGCCCGCGAGAATGAGTGCCTGTGGCCAGCGATATTCACGCGCGGGCGAAGCGCCTGCTTGTCCTCGGCGCCGGACCCGGCCAGCTGGGCCTGCTCGAAGCCGCCCACCGGCGAGGGTTGTACGTGATCGCCGCCGATCGCGATCCTGCGGCGCCCGGTTTTCCGTTTGCCGATCGGCGGGCGCTGATCTCAGCGGAGGACGAGCCGGCGCTCGAGCGGCTCGCCTCGGCCGAGGAGGTGGACGGAGTGGTTGCGCCCGGAATCGACTGGCCTGTGGCGATCGCGGCGCGGATCTCCGCCAAGCTAGGTCTTCCTCATCCTCTTTCAGTGGAAAGCGCCCAGCTCGCCGTCTCGAAGCTGAAACAGCGCGAGCGCTTCGCCGAGGTGGGTCTCCCGCATACTCGCTATGCAGTCGCCACGCGCGGCGAGGAGGCCGAGGCCGCGGCTGCCGAGCTCGGCTTTCCGCTCGTCGTCAAAGCGCCCGATCGCCAGGGCCAGCGCGGGCTTGCGCTTGCGAGCGGGCACGAGGAGCTGGGGCCGGCGGTCGAGCTGGCGCTGGCGGCCTCTCGCTCCGGGCTCTGCCTGATCGAGCGGCTCGAGCCCAGCCGCGAGCTGACGGTGACCGGCTTCACGCTTGACGGCCGCTTCCACGTCCTTGCCGTTACCGATCGCGAGCGGGCAGCGGCGCCGGCCTTCGGTGTCACGCTCGAGCACATCTGGCCTTCATCGCTCGAGCAGAGCGAGCTCGAGCAAGCCGCCGACCTCGCCGCCCGCGCGGCGGCGGCGCTGGGGATCGAGCTCGGGCCCACCTACACCCAGATCGTTGTCGGTTCGCGGGGACCGCGCCTGGGTGAGTTGGCGGCGCGACTCGGCGGCGGGCACGACGCCGAACTGCTCGCTGCGGCGCTCGGTATAGAGCTGAACGAACTCGTGCTGGCCGCAGCGCTGGGGGAGCCGATCGACGCTGCAGAGCTCGCGCCGGGCTCCGTCGCGGGCGGTGCCTGCACCCACTTCCTGATCGCGCCGCCGGGAGAGCTGGTCGCGGTGCACGGTGTCGACGATGCATCCGCGCTGGAGGGCGTCGAGCGGGTCAGGATCTACCGTGAGCCCGGCTTCGTCGTGAGGCCGCTGCGCTCGCGTTCCGACCGCATCGGCGCGGTTCTGGCGCTGGGATCCGATCGCGAGCAGGCGGTCGTTCGAGCAAGACGGGCGGCCGATCTCTTACGCTTCGAGGTCGCACGCTCCGGGATCTCCGGTTTGTAACCTCCCCCGCTTGGGTTTGGAAGATGAGACGCAGCTACCGACTGGCCGCCACCGCTCTGATCACCGGAGCCTGCCTCGCCTACATCTTTTGGAAGATCGATGTGGGCCGGACGCTGCACGTTCTTGCCGGCACGCGTCTCGCCTATTTCGCGGCGGCGCTCGCGATCATGGGCGGGAGCGTCTGGGTAATGGCCTGGCGCTGGCAGAGACTGCTGGCCGCGCGCGGGATTCACGATCGCCTGAGCTGGCTCGTACGCGCCTACTTCACCTCCTATACGGCCGGCCAGGTGCTCCCGACTTCGCTCGGCGGCGACGCGATGCGCATCTTCGAAACCAGCCGCCGGCATCCCGGGCGAGGTGGCCCGGCGGCGGGCTCGATTCTGCTCGAGCGCGTTCTCGGCGGCGCGGCCACGCTGCTTCTGGCCGCGATCGGCTTCGCACTGGCGCTCGGGCGCTACGACATCGGCGCCTATCTCTGGATCGAGGGCATGCTTATCGTCGGCGCCGTGGTGCTGGCGGTGCTTCTCTTCGCTCGCTCGGCCCAGCGCCTGCTTGTGAAGACGGTGCCGCTACTACGCAGGCTGCGGCTGGAGCGGCCGGCGCGCGACGTCTATCTGGGCATCCATGCCTACCGCGACAACGCGGCACTTCTGATTGGTGTCTTTGCCCTCACCGTCGGCGTTCAGGCGGTACGCATCCTCGCGATCTGGTGCTCGGGCAAGGCGGTGGGCATCGATCTGGGGCCGCGTCCCTACTACGTGATGGGACCGCTTCTGCTTCTCGTTCAGCTCGTACCTTTCACCATCAACGGACTGGCCGTGCGCGAGACCTTCTTCATCAGCTTTCTCGGGCAGCTCGGTGTAGCCCACGACCCTGCCTTTGCGGCCGGTTTTCTCTTCTTCCTGGTCACGGCTCTGCTTTCGCTCCCCGGCGGCGCCGTTCTCGCCTGGGAGGGAGCGCGCGGAACGTTTGCGGCGCGGAGGAAGGAGAAGCCAAGCGAGGCGCAGGGAGGCGAGTCGCGATGAGTTACGGTCCGAGCCGGGGGAAGGCAGAAAGGGCCGCGGTGGACATTCCCGAGGTTTCGGTCATCGTCGTCACCTACAACGCGAAGCCCTGGATCGAGCCCTGCCTGGAGAGCATTCGCGGCTATGAGCTGATCGTGGTCGACAACGGCTCCAGCGACAGCACGCCCGCGCTCGTGCGCGAGCGCTTCCCGGAGGCGCGTCTGATCGAGCAGGAGAACCGGGGACTCGGTGGGGGCTGGAACGCGGGCATGCGTGCGGCGAGCGGGAAGTGGTTCTTCCTCCTCAACGCCGACGCCTGGGTCGTCGGCGACGGAGTCGCGAAACTCGTCGAGGTGCTCGAGCGAGATCCGGAAGCGGCGGTCGCCGGACCTCGCCTTCGCAACCAGGACGGGACGTTGCAACGATCGGTACGCGGATTCCCGACTCTCTGGCGGCTGGCCAGCGAGTATTTCTTTCTGCGCAAGCTCGGGCCGCGGACGCGGATGCTGAACGCCTTCTACGGCGCCGGCTTCCGTCACGACCGCGAGCTCGAAGCCGAGTTCCTGATGGGCGCCGCGTTGCTCGTTCGCCCGCAGGCGGTGGCCGAGATCGGCGGTCTGGACGAGCGCTTCTTCCTCTTCAGCGAAGAGGTGGACTGGTGCTACCGCTTCCGCCAGGCCGGCTGGAAGATCCTTTTCACGCCGGCGGCCGAGGTCGTGCACGTCGGCGGAGCCTCGCATGGAGGGAAGCTCTTCCGCGAGCAGGTTCAGGGCCATCTGCTCTTCCTCGAGAAACATCGCGGCGCCCGCACCGCGCGGGCCGCCCGCCGCCTGCTCGCCGCCGCGCTGACGCTGAGAGGTTTCGTCTTTCCTGGAAAGCGCGGGCGTATGTACCGTGACGCGGCGCGGTGGCTGAGAACCGGATCGCTGGGGGAGTTGCTCGCGTGGCGGCGCTGAGGAGGGGAGAGCTTCTGGGCTTGCCGGTCGCGCTACTCGTGCTCGTGGTGGCGCGAGCGCTTCCCGTCGGTTCGGTCGCGCTCTATCTGAGGCTGATCGCGGCCACAGTGATCTTCCTCTATCCGGGGTATCTCGCCGCGGTCGCGCTCGGACGTCGCAGCGTCTCGGCGACCCTGGCGATGAGTCTCGGTCTCCTGGCCGTTTGCATGAGTGTGATGTTCCTCGTACGGGGCACGTTCTGGCTCGCGCTCGGGCTCTACCTCGGCTGCGGGCTGATCGCGCTCGTCGTCGTCTGGCGGCGACGGACACCGTTGGCCGTTCGCGGCAGCGTCTGGGTGCTCCTGGCAGGGACGGCTTTGGGCGTACTGCTCTGGCACATCGCCGGTATTCCACACGGAGACGAGCTCTTCCATCTCGCGCGCACCCGCAAGCTGCTCGACCTGGGCAACCTCAGCCTCGGCACAGTCAACGAGTTCGCTGACGGGAGCCTGCATCCCGGATATGCCTTTCCGCTCTGGCACGGGTTGCTGGCGGGCATCGCCAGAATCGCCGGAGTCGATCCGAGCGTTGTCGTGCTGCACGAGCCGAGCGCTCTGGCGCCCGCGGCGCTGCTCGTTGCCTACGAGACCGGCTGGGCGGTTTTCCGCTCGTTTCGGCTGGCGCTCGTCTCTGTGATCGCCCAGGTTGCGCTCGTCGTGGTCGCGCCCGGCTTCGGCGGCGCCTATGCGTCGCTTGCGCTTCCCGGGACGGTCGGCCGGCACCTGCTCGTGCCGATGGTGATTGCTCTCTTCTTCCTCGAGCTCGATCGCACGACGCCATCCGGTCTCGTTCTGGTGGCGATCGCCTCGCTGGCGCTGGCGATTGTGCACGTGACCTACGTGATCTACGTGATCGTGCCGCTGGCGGCCTACGTTGTCGTGCGCCTTCTCGTCGACAGAAGCGACTTCGGCGAGGGAGTACGCGCGTTCACCGCGGTGTTCGTGCCGGCTCTCGTCTTCATCGCCGTGATCACGCCGCTCGTCGGCAGCTCGGCCTCCTACGACCCGAGCACGCACGAGGTGAACAAGACGCTCAAGCACTACGGCGCCCAGATCGCGACCTACGCGAACGGCCGCTACGCACTGGCGCCGGAGGTGCTCGCACGCTCGGGCGCCGTCGCCGTTGCGGCGTTGGTGCTGACGGTGTTTGCCTTTATGGCGGCGAAGAAGCGCTGGTCGGCGTTCGTGCTCGGAAGCTCTCTGGCCGTGTTCGGCCTGACGCTCATACCGGCACTGTTCATGCCCTTCTCCGATCTGGTCTCGATCTCTCAGGCGCGCCGCCTGGCCGTGTTCTATCCCTACGCCCTTGCCTTTGCCGGCGGGTTGGGAATTCTCTCCGGGCTGTTGCGCCGGTATACGCTCGCGCTCGCCCTGGCGGCCGGGATCGTGCTGCAGATCCTCTGGCCGGGCGATTTCGGGTACCACCTACATTCGGGGGGCGGTCCGGGCTGGCTCGTCTGGACGGTGTTCCTGGCGTCCTGTGTCGCGCTCGTGTGCTTCTTTCTCAGCCCCGAGGCGGACTATGACGAAGGGAAGGGCTCAACCGTGGTCTTCGCGGCCGGTCTCTTCGTTATTCCGATCGTGGTGGCCGGGCTGTTTCACTGGACGCCCGCGGTGAGCGTGGACAAGTCCGGGCTCACGCCGGGATTGACGAAAGCGATTCAGGAAAAGATGCCGGACCGAGCCGTCGTTCTCGCCGATCCGACGACCAGCTACCGGATCGCCGCCGTCGCGCCTGTTTACGTGGTCACGGCGCCGCCGGGGAACGTAGCCGACACGGGGCGCAACCGCCCCTACGAGCGCCGGCGGAACGTCTGGGACTTCCTCGCCACGGGCGACCTCGGTACCGTCGCCCGCTATAAGCCGGGCTGGATCGTGCTCACCGGCGCGGAGCGTCTGAAGCTGGCGTCGAAGATGAAGCTGAAGCCGGTCTACCAAGACGATGCCTTCAGCCTCTACCGGATCCCGCCGGCCGCGTAGTCACGCTGAGGCGCCGCAGCGCGACCGCACCCGCGTCAACGACCGTTCTCGAGCGCGTACGATCAGGCCCGTGACGGCGGCGATATTCAAGCGTTCGAGCAAGCGAACCGACCTGCTGCTTCTGATCACGCTGTTCGTGGCGACGTTCGAGAAGCTGCACTGGGAGGTCGGCGTCTCGGTCTCGCTCGCCGATCTGCTCGCGGCGGTCTACCTGATCAGCTTCGCCGTCGACTGCGCCGTCTCGCGCAATCTGAAGGCGCCTCGTACCGCGCTGGTGACGCTCGCCTTCAGCGCGGCGTTTCTCGTCTGCTACCTGGCCGGCTTCTTCAACATCGAGACCACGCAGGGACTGGCGCAGTTCAGCAAGGGAATGGCGAAGCTGGTCGTCCACCTGCTCTTCCTGACGGTCGCGGTGGTTCATCTCAACGACCGCTCGCAGCGCTTCTACTGGAACGCCCTAGGTGCTTTCGTTGCCGGCATTGCGGCGAACGCGGCCTACGGCATCGTTCAGCTCGGCGCGGCCGAGGTGGGATTCAACCTCGACCGGCGGCTGCTCGACCCGCTCACCGGAGGAGCCGCGTCGATCAACATCTACGGCGCCGTCGGCGGTCAGAACGTCTACCGGCCGAACGCGCTCACGGGCGATCCCAACCATCTCGGCGTGATGCTGATCGTGCCACTTCTGATCCTCGTTCCCGTCTATCTACGCTTCGAGCGAGGCCATCGCCTGCGCTGGCCGCTCGCCGCCCTGCTCAGCTTCCTGCTCGTGGTCTTGCTGGCCACGCTCTCGCGCAGCGCTCTGCTTGGTCTCGGCGTCGGCCTTCTCATCCTTGCCGTTCCCTACCGCCACCTCTTCGTCAGGGCGCGCTTCCTGGTGCCGGTCGGCGCCGTGTTCGCCCTCCTGGCCGCGGTCGTGTACGAGCGTCGCCACTTCTTTTCCACGGTGATTAGCTCGCGCCTACAGACGGGTGGTAACTCGACCTCGATTCACTTCGGCGTCTACGACTTCGTGCCGCAAGTCCTGCACAGCCATCCGCTGCTCGGACTCGGTCTGAACAACTTCTCGGTCTACTACCAGTTCGTCACCGGCAAGACGAACTGGGGGCCGCACTCCTTCTACGTCGCGGCGCTGGTGGAGGGAGGGATCGTCGGCGCGGTCATCTTCGTCGTCTTCCTCTGGTACCTGTTCCGGCGCCTCGCCGACACCCGTGCGCTGGGGCGCGAGCTGACGATCTCGGGAGACCCGTTGGCCGCGCGGGTGCGGCCGCTCGCCTGGGGAATGACCGCCGCGCTAGCCGGCACGATGGCTTCCAACGCCTTCTATCTGACCATGCAGTTCTATTACTTCTACGCCTTCGCGGCCCTCTTGCTGGCGGCGCCTCTTGTCTTTTCCCGCCTCCAGGCGCGGCTGCCCGAACGGCGATTGGAGCTCGTGGCACGATGATTGCCGAGCGCTCCGGTGTGGCTAGGCCCCTCAGGATCGTCGTCCTCACGACTTCGTACCCGCGTTATACGGGCGACTATGCGGGAACGTTCGTGGCCGCCGCGGTTGCGCATCTGCGCGAGCTGGGGCACGAGGTCGAGGTCGTCTCGCCGCAGAGCTTCCGCCACTTCGGTATTGCCTACGGCCACGGCGTGATCGGCAATCTACGCCGCCGCCCGTGGCTGCTCCTGATCCTGCCGCTGATGCTCCTCAACTTCCGCCGCGCCGCCCGCGGCGCCGCCCGCGGCGCCGATCTCATCCATGCCTACTGGCTTCCGAGTGGTGCGGTCGCACTCGGTCTGAGCCCGGCGCTGGTGCTCCAGCTTCCCGGCTCCGACATCCTGCTGGCGCGCAGGCTCAGCCTCTTCTCGCGCCCCGTACTGCGCCGCGCCGGTGCCGTCATCTGCCCCTCGAATGAGCTTGCCGAAGAGGCGCGAAGGCTGGGCGCGCGGCATGTTCGGGTGATCTCTCCCGAGTTCGCGGTACCGGCCGGGACGAGCAAAGAGGGAGAGCCGGCGACGGTGCTCTTCGCCGGGCGGCTCTCGCCGGAGAAGGGCATCCTCGAGCTGGTCGAGGCGGCTCGGGGAATGAACCTGGTCGTGGCCGGTGACGGGCCACTGCGCAATCGGGTGCCCCAGGCGCTCGGATTCGTCTCCTACGAGAAGATCGGTGAGCTCTACGACCAGGCCGCGGTCGTCGCCTGCCCGTCCTCCCGAGAGGGGTTCGGGATGAGCTGCGCCGAGGCGATGGCGCACGGGCGAGCGGTCGTCGCCTGTCCGGTCGGGGGCCTGCGCGACCTCGTTGTGGATGGGGAGACTGGCATCTTCGTTCCGCCCGGCGACGTCGAGGCGCTACGGGCCGCGCTCGAGAAGCTGCTGGCCGATCACAAGCTGCGCCGGAGGATGGGCGCCGCCGGACGCAAGCGAATTCTCGAGCTCTTCACCTGGGGCCCGATGCTCGAGCGGCTGCTCGAGGTCTACGAGTTGGCGCTCGAAGGCCGAGCTCGGGGCAGTGGTTAGACTCAGCCGAATGCCGGAGCCGGCTCTAGACATCGTCATCGTCTCCTATCGCTCGCGGGAGATGCTCCGCGACTGCCTGGCGTCGCTTCGAGAGTACGCGCCGGCGCGAGGGGCGCGGGTCTGGGTCGTGGACAACGCGTCCCGGGACGGGACTGTGGAGATGGTGCGATCAGAGTTCCCCGAGGTCGAGCTGATCGCCTCGGACGAGAACCTCGGCTTCTCTAAGGCGAACAACCTGGCGATCCGTCGCGGCAACGCACCCTATGTACTCGCGCTCAACCCCGACACGATCATGGTCGAGAACGCGCTCGACCACATGCTCGAGCTGATGGAGGCGAATCCAAAGCTGGGCATCTCGGGCTGCCGTCTCGAGCAGGAGGACGGAACCTTCGACCACGCCGCGCGCCGCTCTTTTCCGACCCCCGTCGGCGCTCTCGCTCACTTCATGCACATCGGCCGCTCGAGCAAGGCGCCGGCTCGTCTTTCGCAGTACCGGGCGCCCTCGGTCGAGAGCGGCCCGGCCGACGCGGTCAACGGCGCCTTCATGCTCATGCGCCGGAGCGCGCTCGATCAGGTGGGCCTTTTCGATGAGGGCTACTGGATGTACATGGAGGACCTCGATCTCTGCTATCGGTTCAAGCAGGCCGGCTGGCTGACCTGGTACGACCCGTCGGTGAAGATCGTCCACATTAAGGCGGGCACCAGCGGCAAGTACCGCAAGCCGCGACTCAACTACGCCTTTCACTACGGCATGTTCCGCTTCTACCGCAAGCACTACGCGGCGACGCAGGGAGTGCTGAAGAACGCCGTCGTTTACGTCGGTATCGCCGTCAAACTGCTGGTGTCGATGCTGCGCAGCAGCTTTTCGCGTCGGCTATTACGTGGCAGACCACGATCAACTCGCGCCTAAGGAGCAGGAAGTTGTTCACCGATTCGTCGCCAGCCGAGGTCCAGCGCTGACGAAGCCCTTCCTATCAGTGATCGTCGTGAGCTACCGGAAAGGAGAGCTTCTCGAGCACTGCCTTTTCTCGGTGCAGGAAGCGCTGCGCCTGGTCAACGGCCCGGCCGAGCTGATCCTCGTCCTAAACGAGGCCACATCCGAGGACGAACGAGATTTCGCTCGCCGTTTCGCGAATGCCGTCGTGATCGCCGAGCCGGCGAACACCGGCTTCTCAGCGGCAGTCAGCCTCGGCATCCGTCGATCGGAGGGCGAGTGGGTCGCTCTTCTCAACGATGATGCGACGGTCGAGCCGGAGGCGTTCGCACGAATGCTGGCGGTAGGCGCCTCCGCCGGCGATATCGGCTCGGTAGCCACACAGATGCGCTTTTTCGATCGGCCGGAGACGATCAACTCGGCGGGGATCGAGGTCGATCGCCTCGGCGTCGCCTACGATCGGCTGCTCGGGCTGCCGCTGAGTGCGAGCGAGAGCGACGCGATCGAGGTGTTCGGCGCAAGCGCCGGGGCGGCCCTGTACCGCCGGACGATGCTCGATGAGATCGGGTCGTTCGATGAGTCGTTCTTCGCCTATCTCGAGGATGTCGACGTTGCCTGGCGCGCTCAGATGAAAGGTTGGCGGTGTCTCTACGCGCCAGAGGCAATCGTTTTCCATCACCACTCGGCGACGCTCGGTCACAGATCAAGGCAGAAGTACTATCTGGCGGGCAGGAACCGGGTCAGGCTACTCGCCAAGAACGCCGACGCCGGCCTGCTTAGACGGTACGGGCTGAGGATGCTGGCTCACGACCTCGCCTACGTGGCTTTCGTCGCTCTGAGGCGAGGAAAGCTTGCTCCTCTTCGCGGCCGGATCGCCGGGCTGAGGGAGTGGAAGCGCTACCGGCGGGCGGGCGCCGGAGCACGCCGGCCGATACCTCTGGCCCGCGTCAGCGGGTTGAGAGCGGCTCTCCGGCGGAGGAAGGCTTGGACGAGCCCGACGCCTGCAAAGCGCTAGCGGATCCCCTTACTACCGACCGGGCCCGCTCGCCGTCGGTGCCTTCGACGACCGGAGAGCTATCGGTCTTCGAGAACTTTCCGTTTTACGGTGAGCTTCGTTTTCTCCAGTTCAACGTCGGCATCCACCATCATCTCGACGAGTTCTCTGAACCCCACCTTCGGTTTCCAGCCAAGCGTCGCTCGCGCTTTCGAGGAGTCTCCGATCAGGAGATCGACCTCGGCCGGCCGGTAGAAGTCCGGGTTGACCACTACATACTTCTCGTAGTCGTCTATCCCGATACGGCTGAATGCAATCTCTATGAGCTCTCGCACGCTGTGCGTCTCCCCGGACGCGACGACGTAGTCGCCGGGCTCGTTTTGCTGGAGCATCAGCCACATCGCCTCGACGTAGTCGCCCGCGTAGCCCCAATCCCGGCGCGCTTCGAGATTGCCGATCTGCAGGTCCTTCTGGAGATCGAGCGAGATTCGCGCCACGGCATTGCTGACCTTGCGAGGGAGGAACTCCAGACCACGAAGCGGTGACTCGTGGTTGAAGAGGATGCCGTTCGAGGTGTGCAAACCGTAGCTCTCTCGGTAGTTGATCGTGATCCAGTACCCGTAGACCTTCGCGACGCCGTACGGGCTGCGAGGCCAAAACGGTGTGTTTTCGCTCTGCGGCGTCTCTTGAGCCTTGCCGAACATCTCGCTCGAAGAAGCCTGGTAGAAGCGGATCTCCGAGTCGATCAGGCGTATCGCTTCCAGGCAGCGCGTGATACCGAGCGCTGTGAAATCTCCGGTCTGAACGGGTGTTTTCCACGACTCGGGAACGAAGCTCTGCCCCGCCAGGTTGTAGAACTCGGATGGCTTGCAGAGATCGATCGCGTTGATGATGGAACCGCCATCACCCAGATCGCCTTCTATCAGGCGAACGCTATCCCGTATTCCTAGCCGCTCTAATCGCTCTAGATTCGGGGTGGAACTGCGGCGTACCAGCCCGCTCACCTCGTAGCCTTTATCCAGTAGCAACCGAGCGAGATAGGGACCGTCTTGCCCCGTGATTCCTGTAATAAGGGCGATCTTTCTGCTCAATCTCGCCTCCACATACTCTAGTTATTATCAGAAACAGAAGAACTGAGTCGTTCGAGGGCAGCATCTACCATCAAAGCGACGAGTTGTTGGAAGTCCACCCTGGGTTTCCAGCCGAGCACTCGCTCGGCTTTGGAAGGGTTACCGTAAAGAATAGTGGCATCTACTTTTCGAATAAAACTCTCGTCAATGTTTACGTGACTTGCCCAATCGGAGATGCCGACGTGCTCAAATGCGTGCTCGAGAAAGGAAGCGATGAAGTGAGGCTTGCCGCTCGCTATAACGTAGTCGTCCGGCTCCGTCTGCTTCAGCATCAGCCACATAGCCTCGACATAGTCCGCGGCGAAACCCCAATCCCGACAGATGTTCGTATCGCCGAGCGTGATCGAATCCTCGAGGCCGAGCACTATCTTCGCAACGCCGGTCGCGATCTTCTGCGTCACGAAAGTGCCGGGACGAAGTGGAGATTCGTGGTTGAAGAAAATGGCGTTGCAGGTAAAATCCCCTTCGGAACGTAACGACATCGCGTATTTGTGAGCGATCAACTTGGAGCGACCGTAGGGAGTCTCGGGTCGAAAGGGAGAAAGCTCGTCCAGCGCGCCCGGCGTACGGTAACCGAAGATCTCGCTACTCGACGCCTGACAGATACGAAGCTTCGATAGATCCATCCCTGCCTCGCAAGATGCGTCGACGAGGCGTGAGAGGCCGTGAGCATTGATAACGGTGGTGGACTGCTCTTCTTCATGGGATGCGGCGACCGAAGACTGAGCAGCGAGATGATAAATCTCGGAAGGGCGCGCCTTACGAAGTGCTGATACCAGAGACGAACAGTCGGATATGTCGCCGACGAGAAAGTGATCGCCGGTACGATCGCCCCTGATATCGAAACCAAAAACGTCATAACCTTTCTCTCGGAGCAGTCGAGAAAGGTAGTGACCGTCTTGCCCGCCAATACCAGTAACAAAAGCGCGCGTCGTCGGACACGTGATACTAACATCTAGGTTCCATGTTTCTGATCGTAGCGTCGGCGAGCTCCCAACCTGGCAAGAGACGCAGGCTTCGGTCGGTTCGATTCCGTGGCCACGGCGCGCACAAGTAGCGCTTGCTGCACGCTCTGCTCGTCGATCCGGGCGGGCCTCTGTGCAAACGAGTCCGACTGTCGGGTATCGTCATCACCTGTGACCTCGCTGGAGACCGATCTTTCGGAGGCGATACCCGTGGGCGGCGACGCAAGTCGAGCGACGCGTATGAAGCGTTTCTGGAGGCTTCTGACCGTCCTCATCGGAATGGATATCAAGCTCAGGTACGGGGACTCTGTGCTCGGATACGTCTGGACGATCGGCAAGCCGATGGCGCTGTTCTCGATCCTCTACGTGGTCTTCGGGAAGCTCGTTCGCTTCCAGGCGTCGCCGCCACACTACGCGCTCTACCTTGTGATCGGCGTCATGCTCTGGTCGTTTTTCTCCGACGGCGTAACCCGGACGATGAACTCACTCGTCACCAACGGAAACCTCATGCGCAAGCTGCCCTTCCCGCGACTCGTCATCCCGCTGGCGGCGAGCCTCACGGCCTTTGTCACCTTTGGGCTCGGCCTGCTCGCGATCGCGATCTTCATCGCCTGGAACGGGCTCGTCCCGAGGCTCGATTGGCTGGTGTTGATCCTCGAGCTGCTCGAGCTATACCTGTTCATCCTCGGGCTCGGTCTCGTTCTGGGCGTGATGTACGTTCGTCTTCGTGACATCGCCCAGGTTTGGGAGCTCGCGATGCAGCTGCTCTTCTTCCTTGCGCCGATCGTTTATCCGTTTACGGTGGCTCCGGCGCGCTGGCGCCAGGTCATGCTGCTCAACCCGTTCACGCAGATCATGCAGGACGTCCGCGCGATCATCATCTACCCCGATCACAACGTGATCGTGGCTCACGCGACCCTATCGCCGCTGCGGCTCCTGCCGCTCCTGGTCGTGGCTTTCGTTCTCGGGCTCGGCTTTATCCTGTTCAAAATCGAAGAGCCATGGTTTCCAGAGCGGGTCTGAACAGCGAGCGCCCGGTTTCTGCATCCACGGCCATCGAGGTGTGTGGGATCTCGAAGTCATTCCGAATTCCGCATGAGCGGCGAGACACCGTACGGGAGCATTTCCTTCATCCCCTTAAGCGAACGACGTACGAAGCGAACACCGTTCTTCGCGACGTGAACTTCTCGATTCGCAAGGGAGAGCGCTTCGGGGTAGTCGGCCGCAACGGCTCCGGAAAGACGACGCTGCTGAAGACGATCGCCGGGATCTATCGCGTCGACGCGGGCAAGGTCGTCGTCAACGGTATCCTCTCGCCGTTTATCGAGCTCGGCGTTGGCTTCAACATGGAGCTCAGCGCCCGCGACAACGTCATCATCAGCGGAACGCTTCTCGGTTTGAGCCGGCGTGATCTCGAGGAGCGCTTCGACGAGATCATCGCGTTCGCCGAGCTCGAGCGTTTTGTCGACCAGCGCCTGAAGAACTACTCGTCCGGCATGCAGGTGCGCCTGGCCTACTCGGTGGCGATCCAGGTGCCGTTCGACATCCTGCTTGTCGACGAGGTGCTAGCCGTTGGCGATGCCAAGTTCCAGCAGAAATGCGCCCGGACTTTCGACGAGTTTCAAGCGGCCGGCAAGACTCTGCTCCTTGTCTCACACAGCCCGACCGCTATTCGCGATTACTGCGACCGAGCCATCTTGCTAGAGGATGGCGCCGTCGTCTCGATCGGTCCAGCCGCCGAGGTCGTCGATCTCTACTACGAGCGCGAGGGGATCGCAACGTCATAGCGGGCACACGACTGGGCGCTCGTTCTCCGACCGGAATCGGCCTACCGGGAGCCGGCCTAAGCGGTTGATGAGTGCTGGTCACGTCTTCGTCGTACATTGCCGTGCAGAGCTCTTCGCCTCCGCCTACGCGGCATAACACCTCAGCGGAGCCGGCGGTATGATTGCGCGCGCCGCCGTCCGAAAAAAGAGTTCGAGCGGTTTGCCCCGCCCGACCCCATCCACTTCCGTTTCTAATGTGAGCAAGATGTTGCCGAGCGATCGACCATGACGAACGTAGCCCCCTACAACCGCACCGCCGCGGAGCCGGCTGCCTCGATCGCCATTTCGACGCTTCAGCAAAGCACGCCGGGACGCTGTGGCTCAAGGACCGCGTTCTGACGGCTATGCACGCCTGCACGATCATCGCTCGAAACTACCTGCCATACGCGCGGGTCCTGGCGGAGTCCTTCGCCGAGCACCATCGCGGCGAGCGCTTCACCGCATTGATCCTGGACGGCGCTGACGATCTCGACGAGCCGTTCGATGTCTTGACCCCGTACGAGATCGGTATCGAGCCGGGCGAGATGCACCGGATGGCGATGATCTACGACCTCAAGGAGCTTGCGACCGCCGTCAAGCCCTGGTTGCTTCAGACGCTACTCGACAAGGGCGCCGACGCGGCCGTGTATTTCGACCCCGATATTGCGATATACCAACCGCTCGACGACATCGGAGTGCTTGCGCGGGAGCATTCGATCGTCCTCACTCCTCACACGACCGAACCGCTTCCAGACGACGGTTGCCTGCCCGACTACAGCATGATCATGCATGCCGGTGTCTACAACCTCGGGTTCGTCGGCGTGAGCGAGCGGGCGACCCCCTTCCTCGACTGGTGGTCGAATCGGCTGTCGAGGTACTGCCTCGTAGCGGTCGAGCAGGCGTTGTTCGTCGATCAACGCTGGGTCGACTTGGTGCCCTCGCTGTTCGAGAATTTCATCCTTCTCGACCCCGGCTGTAATGTCGCGTATTGGAACCTGCACGCACGTCAGGTCCGGCGCAACGGCGAACTGTACGAGGTCAACGGCGTGCCGCTTCGCTTCTTCCACTTCAGCGGTTTCAAGCCGGATACGCCGCACGTACTCAGCCACCATGCCGGCGCGAGGCCACGCATCCTCTTGAGCCGGAATCCGGATCTTGCGCAGCTCTGTGGCGAGTACAGCCGTAGAGTCCTCGCACGTGGCTACGGCCGTGGTCAGGGAGCCGCATACGGGTTCGACCGGCTGCCCGGCGGAATCGCAATCGATGCGCGGATGCGCAGGCTCTTTCGGGAGGAGCTTCTCGAGGCCGAGCGAAACGGAAGAACCGCGCCACCCGATCCATTCGACCCGGCCGTGACTGCAAGCTTTCTGGAGTGGCTTCGCGAACCGGTCGGGAAAGGAATGAAGGCCGGCGTCTCGCGCTACGCCTACGCCCTCTATTTGGAGCGCCCGGATCTGCAGCGCGAATTTCCTGATGTGCTCAGAGCTGACGCGCCTCGCTACTCCGAATGGCTCCACAAGTACGGGCACCCCCAGATCGGCTTTCCCAGGGAGCTGCTGCCGGGCGGTCCGCGACCCGCGACCGTTATCTCGACCGGACGCGGCGCGGCGATCCGGACGGGAGCGCGCACCGAGAAACGCCTCCGAGCGTTTGCTCATTCCCATCCGACCCTGGCGCGCGGTCAGCCAATCTGGCGGGCGTTAAAGCGCGCCGGGGTAATCCCCGGCGGGCGGCGACATCTCAGCGGCTCTGCAGCAGTAGAGGCCGGAGCCTCGGGCCCAGCGATCGAGGTGGCAGCGCAACCCGCAGCGGGAGTCAACCTCGTCGGCTACCTGAACGCCGAGCTCGGTATCGGCGAAGTCGCGCGGAAGCTGATGAGCGGTCTCGACCGCGCCGGTATCGAGTTCTCCACGATCACCTATGGCCGCACGCTGAGCCGCCAGGAGCATCAGGTCGACGAGCGCAGCCCGCAGCAGGCGCCTTTCGACATGAATGTCATCTGTGTGAACGCCGATCAGCTGCCGATCTTCCGCGAGGATGTCGGACCCGCGTTCTTCGAGCAGCGCTACTCGGTCGGCGTCTGGTTCTGGGAGGTCTCCCGCTTCCCGTCCGTCTTCCACAACGCCTTCGGGCTTGTCGACGAGGTCTGGGTTGGATCGAGCTTCGTGAGAGACGCGCTCGCAGCAGCGACTTCGAAACCGGTGCACATCGTCCCGCTACCGCTCGAGATGCCCAGCGCCGAGCCAATCCCGCGGCAGCAGCTCGGGCTGCCGGACAGTTTCATGTTCCTTTTCAGCTTCGACCTCCTCAGCGTTTTCGAGCGAAAGAACCCTCTCGGAATCGTCGATGCCTTCACGCGCGCCTTCACCGATGGCGAAGGGCCGATCCTGGTTCTAAAGTGCATCAACGGCGAGCACGATTTCGAGTCGCTCGAACGGCTTCGACTCGCGACGGCCGGGCGCACGGACATCTACCTGCTCGAGGAGTACCTCGCTCCGGATCTGAAGAACGCTCTGATGGCCGGCTGCGATTGCTACGTGTCACTCCATCGCAGCGAGGGCTTCGGGTTGACGATGGCGGAGGCGATGGCGTACGGAAAGCCCGTGATCGCAACCAATTACGCGGGCAACGTCGATTTCATGCACGAAGGCAACAGCCATCTGGTCCCCTACAAGCTCGTGCCGATCCCAAAGGGTTGCGATCCCTACCCCGCCGGCGCGGAATGGGCCGATCCGGATACTGACGCGGCCGCGGCTGACATGCGCCGCGTGTTCGACAATCCGACGGCCGCGCGCGAGCTCGGAGAGCGGGCGCGCGATGACATCCTGGAGCGTTTCTCGGTGGATAGGACGGCGGCGTTCCTCGCGGAGCGATTCGCGTCACGAGGACCTGAGGCGCTGGCCAAAGTTACCCGCCGGCTCGCAGAGGGGCCTGGCGATCAATTCGACCGCGTGATGAGCCGCCGCCCAGGGGTTCGCACAGTCCGAGCGATCCTCCGCCGGCTCCTCTGGCCGCATCTCGTCGAGCAGCACGAGCTCCAGACCATGATCGTCGAAGCCATTACTCATCTCCAACGCGACGTCGAAGCTGTCACCTCGGAGGTCCGGGCGGAGGCGCAACTTACCGCACAGCGCCTCGAATCGGCGCGGGGTCAGGTCGAGCGTCTGGAGACAGCGCTGACGACGGTGCCACATGTGTCCGGCCTCGGGGCTCTGCACATCGCCGACGAAGCGGGACGGCCTGTCATAGGATTCCGCGCCTCGAAGCCCGGCGCGGAAGGCCGATATCGCGGATTTGAGGACACGTTCCGCGGCGCGGAGGATTTAATCCGTGAGCGCCAGCGGCCCTATCTCGATCTGCTTGGCGGACGGTCTCCCGTACTCGACATCGGCTGCGGTCGGGGAGAGTTCCTCGAGCTTCTAGCGGAAGCCGGCATCGAGGCGCGGGGTATCGACACCGACTCGGATATGGTCGCGCGCTGCCGTGAGAAGGGGCTGGTCGTCGAGCAGGCCGACGCGGTCTCCTATCTCGAGGCACAGCCGGACTCTTCTCTCGGTGTGGTTTTCTCCGCTCAGGTCATTGAACACCTACCCTACGAAGAGCTCGTTCGCTACTTCCAGCTGGCAGAACGGAAGCTGGTACCCGGCGGGTTACTCGTCGCAGAGACGGTGAACCCGCACTCCATTCAGGCATTCAAGGCGTTCTGGGTTGACCTCACGCACCGCCTTCCGATCTTCCCCGAGGTCGCGGTCACTCTCGCCCGTCTGCATGGTTATGAGTCCGCATACGTATTCTTCCCGCTCGGGACGGGGGAACTGGAGACCGACCGGCGTACCCAAGCCGAGTACGCTGTCGTTGCGAGACGCGCGACGTAGTTTCGTAGTTCGTCTCTCCGCGAGACAGGCTGTGGCGGGATTTCGGCCACCTGAAAAGAGACGGCGCAGTGGTCTGAATTCGAGTCAGGGAACGCCCTGCTCCGCGGCTGTTACGCTGGTCAGCGTGCCACTCTTCGCTTCCAAACGCGAGCACACGAACACCGCAGAAGGCGACCTTCGCCGCGAGGACATCGAGGCGGTCTTCCACCGGTTTCTGGGACGGGCTGCGACTCCGGAAGATTTCGCTCTGTGGATGCAGAGCGGATCGTTGCGGGCCCTCCTCGATACCGTGCTCGCCTCCGAGGAGTACGTGGCGAGGATGGCTGCAGGCGGCGACCTGCGCCGCGAGGACATCGAGGCGGTCTTCCGCGAGTTCCTGGGACGGGTCGCGACTCCGGGAGATGTCGCCTGGTGGATGCAGAGCGGATCGCTGCGGGCCTTCTTCGATGGCGTGCTCGCCTCCGAGGAGTACGTGGAGCGGATGACCAGGCGCAAGATAGGCAAAGAAGCGCGGGCTCATGGGCCGTTCCTGAACTGCTGGATAGGAGGCTGGGAACGTTTCACCCGTCCTTCCGGTGATGTCTCGCCTGACGGTGTGGTGATCGTGGGCGAATCCGGTCATCTCTTCATTTACGGCGGTACCAACGACAATGTGGCGACGCACCGCGGCGAGATAGAGATGGCTGCGGACTGGATGGACGAATGGCGAACGCTCGTGGCGGAGCGGCAAGGTCGCGCGCGTCGCGCCCACCGACGTCTCGCATATCTGGTCGTGCCCGAGAAGCTCGCCGTGTACGCCGACTGCTATCCGCGGGATCTGACCACTCGCGGCCCGCGGCCTGTGCTGCGCCTGCTCGATGAGGGCGCACTACCGCTCGTCTACCCGATAGAGGCGCTGCGTAACGCTCGCAGCGGCGGCGGCACCTACCTGCTCACCGATAGCCATCTGACCCCCCGCGGAAACAGGATCCTGGCCGAGGCCACGGTGAGCGAGCTTGGTGTTTCGCCGGCTCTCCTCCCGGAGGTGGAGGAAACTCCGACTCCGCATCTCGCCGCCGGAGACCTGGGCCAGCACTTTGATCCGCCCCTTCTAGAAGTCATGCGGCCGATGGCGGGCGCCTCCCGGGCCGCCGTCGTCTCAGATAACTGGGCGGAGGTCTCTCGCGTCGGGGGCCATATCGGGACTATCCGCGTGTTCCGCCGTGAGGACGCGCCGGATCAGCGGACCGTCGTGATCTTTGGTGACTCCTACGGCTTCGGCGATAACGCCTACCAGGGATTGTCGTGGTGGCTGGCCCAGGTCTTTCGGGAGGTGCACTTCGTCTGGGTGCCGTTCGGGTGGGATCCCAAGTACCTGGATAGTGTCAATGCGGAGCTGGTCGTGTGTCAGACGGCAGAGCGTTTCATGGCCCGCGTACCAAGGCTCAAAGTTAACGTCAGGTCTCTGGCTAAAAAGACGATCGCGCGGCGCCAGGCGTTCACCGAGGAACGCATCTTCAAAGAGCGATCGATTCGTGGCTGACCGTCGGGGCAGGAGCGATCGGTTGCGGGTAGCGGCGCTTGCGCAAGCGAAGTGCAAACCTAGCTGGCGGCGTCCAAACCGATAACGGCCGCGGAGTCGTAGCGGCCATTAAAATATCGTCCACGCTTTCGGATCATCGGGGTTCCCCTCAACGGGTACCGGCGGCACAGAGCCGTACGCGATATTCAAGCGTGTTTCCGTATCATTGAATGCGCCGCGAGTAGCATCTAAATCAAGTCCAGCGCGCTTGGCATCTATAAAAACTCGGTCCTCACGCACATCACTCTTCTGCACCGCGAACCCGACATCCTCCACCATGCGCTTTAGGCACGTGGCGGTAAAACCCCAGAAGTTACTGCGATCCGCATTGGGTTGACCCTGCATCGGAAAGCGCTCCGGATCGGGAAGAAAACGCATCACCGGCTCAGAAGTTAATCCTTCCGGAAGTTGCCGATCGATACAATACGATTCGATCAGCAGACGACTCCGCGACAGGGACGCACAATTGGCCAGGGCCATATACGGATCAGAGACGTGATAAAACAGACCCAGCGCGAGCACAATATCGAACTGACCAAACTGATCAGAGGTCATGTCCAAAACGTTTATGTGGTGGTGCTCGATCTCACTCAGGCCGTTAATATATTGCGCTAACCCAAAACCCGAATTGTCCTTATGCCGGAAATCGAACGCCACCACTCTGGCACCACGCTTACGCGCTTCGAAACTGAAATAGCCATTGGAGGCGCCGACATCGGCCAAGGACAGGCCGCTCATATCGAGCGGTAACTGAAGCTCATTCCACAAACCGGCAGGATCGTAGGCACCGTGGGTCCGCACGCCGGGGATTATTTCGAAATCATGGTGCCAATATCTGTCCTGGATCAGTTTGAGGGCGAGCTCTTTATCAAGCATATCTATGCCTCCTACTGCCGGTCATTAATGAAAGCGTCAGGCATCTTAACGCGCCTCCAGCCGTCTCGACGTTGTAGCCGTCCGGGTCGAGCACGAAGGCAGCGTAGGTAACCCTCGTGGTAGTGCGAGTGGCGACCTATCGCGTGGAAATTCACGCTGGGGTCGTGTACCAGTCCACGTACTGCCCGCAAGCTGAACGCAGCGGCACGACGCGCTCGGTTCCAACCGGCGTGGCGACGATGGCCGCCGGGTAGACCAGGACCCTCCCCTCCTTCACCGGTGTGAGCCACTCCCTGGTGGCGTGGATCGTGAGGGTTATCGAGCCCGACGGCGGGATTACGACACGTCCGATCGGCCAGCGCGGCCCGGGCCGGTCGAGGTTGGCCGGCATCCGTCGCAGCACGCCGCCCGGTCCGCTCACAATCATGGGACGAGGGCTCAGGTACAGCGTCTCCAGGTCCCACGTCCCGGGGCTGAGCGATAGGGGAACGGTGATCGTCTCTCCCGGCGCGATGGCATTGACCGGAATGGTGACCGGAGGTCTGCGCACCGCGGCCTTTCCGCCGCCTCGAACGAGCGCGCGCCCGGCCGGGGTTCGGCAATCGAGCGTCGCCCCCGGTTCTCCCCCCTCGTTCAGGGTCTGGCGAGGCGCGACCATGCCCGTGCGGCGCCACAGCTCGAAGTCCGAGGTCGTGCGAGCGAGATGAAGCTGCGGAGGAAGCTCGCTCTGCGCCGCATCGCGGGTGGTGATGACCCAGTCGAAGGCGTTGATCGTCCCGGCATCCAGCGAGTCGATGTCGAGGGCCATGCCGTACGACCATGCCTTCTGAGGCTGGATGGGCATCGTCTGAAAGCCGATCACCGGGGCGCCCACCGGCACGCCGGCGAGCTCCCAGACGATGAAGTCATCGTTACCGAGAAAGAGCGTCGGCTCGCCGTGCAGCTCTCCGCGCAGCTCGCGCAACTGGACGAGGTGACTGGTCGGTCCGACGGCGCTGATTCGCAGCGCCTGCAGGGAAGAGTCGCCGGCGCGCGCCCATAGGACGAGGGCCAGGACCGGAGCGAGCAACCACCACTCAGTCGGCATGCGCTGAGAGCGCTCGGCCAACGGCAACGCGGCCAGGAGGAGAAGCAGCGGAGACACGATGACGAGAGCCTTGGCTGCGACGTACGGCGATTGAGTGTGGGCGGAGAAGACCCAGATCAGGCTCGAGGCAGCGGCCGCCGCGGGCAACATCCATCTCCCCCGCCGGAGCGACCAGACGACGCCGTAGATTACAAGTATCAGTACGAAGCCCGTCCACATGCCACCGGTGAAGGGCGAAATCTCCCCCAAGCGGAAGTCAGGGTTGCTCCACGCCCCGAAGGCCTCCCACTTGGACAGCGAGCCCGCCAGGTTGCCCAGGTTGGTTTTCGAGATTCTGAACGTGAGGAAGTCCTTTATCTGCGGGAGCTGTGGCACCAGGACGACGAGGAGGATTCCGACCGCGATCGCCACCCCAAGGAGATGGCCACGGAACTCCGCCACGACGGTGCGGACGCCGGCGTGATAGATGCGGATTGCCGCCCGCGTTACGAGCCAGAGTCCGAAAAACGCAGCCGGCCATGGCAGTCCACCCGCAGAGTAGACCGACACCGTGCCCGCGACGAGCAGGGCCAGGGGAGCCCACCGCCACCTGCCGGCGGCCGGCACCGGATGGTCAAGCCACAGCGCGACGGCCAAGACGAGCTGGGTCTGCAGCACCTCCTTGAACGCTCCCTCGCCGTAATAGGCCGCCACCAGGTACGGCATGCCCACTACGGTCGCCACCAGAAGCTGTCCCCACCAGACAGGGCGGCGCAAGACATGGA
>JBEKJI010000028.1:0-31678 GCA_050011315.1 Gaiellaceae bacterium | reverse complement strand
TCAGACTGACGCATGCGACGTCGTCGTCGCGCCCGGCGCCCGCCCGAGCAGCTCAAGCGCTGGTCACCGACCGGCGCTGCGGCCTGGTCCCTTGACAAAATCCGCGCCATATCAGGACGCAGTGTCGCGTTCGTAGCCAGCGGCTACGGGCGCGACCGAGGACAACGCATCGCGCCGCCGAGCGCGGCCAGGCGGCAGAGTGCTTCATTTGAAATGAGCTCTTAGACGTTCGAACAGGCTTTCGTCGTGCGCGTAGGTTGCGGCGGTGGCGCTTTCTTCGAATTGCGCGAGCAGCTTGCGCTGCTCCTCGTCGAGCTTGCGCGGAACGAGCACAGTCAGAAGCAGGCGTAGGTCGCCGTGGCCGTAGCCCCGCAGCCGCGGCATCCCCTTGCCCTTCAGGATCAGCACGGCGCCGGGCTGGGTGCCCGGCTCGATCTCAACCTCGGCGTCGCCGTCCAGAGTGGCGACCGTCACCTTGCCGCCGAGCGCCGCCTGGGTCATCGTCAACTCGAGCGTCGAGACGAGATCGTCGCCCTCGCGCACGAAGCGCTCGTCCGGACGCACGCGCACCGGCACATACACGTCGCCGGCGCGGCCGCCACGGCTGCCCGCGTGCCCCTCGCCGGAGATCCTGATCGGCTGCCGGTCGTGAATACCGGCCGGGATCTCGACCTCGAGCTTGCGCTCCGCGAGCTCACGCCCGGAACCGCCACAGTTCTTGCACGGATGCTCGATCACCTTGCCCGCGCCGCCGCAGGCCGGGCAGGTCTGCGTGCGCACGATCTGGCCGAAGAAGCTCTGCGAGACTTGCTGGAACATCCCCTGCCCGTTGCAGGTGGGGCACTTCACGGCTTCGGTGCCCGGCTCCATGCCGGAGCCCTCGCAGACCCCGCAGACGGCCTCGACCTCGATCGTGACCTCGCGCTTAACCCCCGTCGCCGCCTCGGCGAGATCGATCTCCACCTCGGCGGCGATATCGGCGCCGCGCTGGCGGGTCGGCCGCGCGCCGGTGAGAAGATCGTCGCCGAAGAAGGCCGAGAAGAGGTCGGAGAGATTGCCGAAATCGACCCCGGTCGGCTGGTAGCCGCCGCTGCGCAGGCCCGCGTGGCCGAAGCGGTCGTAGAGCTCGCGCGTCTCGGGCTTGGAGAGCACCTCGTAAGCCTCGACCGCTTGCTTGAAGCGCTCCTCGGCCTCGGGGTGATCGGAAACGTCGGGATGGAGCTCGCGCGCCAGCGCGCGAAAGGCCTTCTTGATCTCGGCCTCGCTGGCGCCGCGCGAGACGCCGAGCAGTTCGTAGTAGTCGCGGTCGGTGCTGGCCATCACCGAAAGGTTACTCAGGCGCGAGCGAACGGCGACCAGGCGCCGGGAGGTTCAGTCGGAGCAGGGGTCTCTCGGGCGCCCTCGGGGGGAACCCCAACGCGAACGCTAACGAGAAAAGGCACACGTGTCTGTGCCGGTTCTTCCATCTCGCGCCACTGGCCGGCGGCGGCTCCCACCGGGCGAAGCCCGGCTCCGCCACCGCCTCGGGCCGCTGACCGCACGATCCTCTCCGAGGCCGTGTATCCACACTGTCCTCTCCGGACTCGCACGGCCAGCGACCCGCCAGAGACGCGAGAGGCACCTGCTCGAATCCGCCTGCTTCGCAGGACGGACGTGGCCGGGCATACGCCGTTGACACGCGTTATCGACTCGACGGACGCGACGATCTGGCGCTCCAAGTAAGCGCCAGCTCTCCCTACGGCTCTTCGTATATCTCTTCGGCGAAGCGCGAGAGCTCCTGCGCCGCGGCGCGGACGGCGCCGATCGCCTTCTCGTAGTCCATGCGGATCGGGCCGAGCAGTGAGACTGTCCCGAGCGAACGGTGCGCCAGGCCGTAGCGGGCGCCGACCAGTGAGACGCCGCTCAGGGCGGGATTGTCGAGCTCCTCGCCGACGCGAACGTAGGGCCGGCGCTGCTCGATCGACGCGCGCAGAAGCTCGAGCGTGGCCGCCCGGCGCTCGAGCACCGAGAGCAGGCTGCGGCAGGCATCGAGCTCGCTGCCTCGGACGGCATCCAGCAGGGTCGCGGCGCCGCCGACGAAGACACGCTCCTCGCCGCGGCCGATCTGCTCCTCGAAAGCCGGGCGCAGGACGGCGAGAAAGTCGCGCTCGCTCGTGGTCAGCGTCGGGTCTTCCAGCGCCTGGCGCAGCAGGCGCGGCCCGAGCGTCTGCCCTTCCAGGCGTTCGTTCAGATATTCACGCGCCCAGTTCACGAGCCCCGAGTCGACCGGACCCGTGAAGGCGCAAACCCTCTTCGAGACCTCGCCGGCCGAGGTGATCATCACGACGAGGACGATCTGCGCCTGCAGAAGCAGCACCTCGACGTGGCGCACGGCCGTGGTCTCGAGCGACGGCGCCGAGGCGAGCGCGAGCAGGTGTGTCACCTGTGCCAGGATCTCGGTTGTCGCCTCGAGCGCCTCCTCGACCTCGTTCTCGGCGGCGATCAGGTCGAGCGGAAACAGCTCCGTTTGCGGCCCTCGCTCGGATAGGAGCGAGTCGACGTAGTAGCGGTAAGCGCCGTCGGTGGGAACGCGGCCGGCCGAGGTGTGCGGATGCATCAGCAGTCCGCGCTCCTCCAATTCCGACAGCTCGTAGCGCACGGTCGATGAAGAGATCGAGAGCCCGCCGCTCTCGACCAGGCGCCTGGAACCGACCGGCTGCCCGGTCGTCACGTACTCCTCGACGACAAGGCGCAGGATCCGGCGCTGGCGATCGCTCAGACTAACGGTCAGAGGATCCGGCATTTGCAGGAATTTTAGCTCAGGTCGCGAGCGGTCCCCCGCATAGATTAATCCACCCGGTACCGGTTTCTCCATCGAGAACGCGTCCACATCGCGAATGCGACCCGATCTATTCGTGGAGCGAATGATTGACCAGGCCAGACTTCCCTGTCAGCATGGCGGCGGCCAATCAATAGAGGAGGATTAGTTATGCGCAGAAAACTCAGGAGGCCTTCGCCGGCCATGGCGGTCGCCTGTCTCTCGCTCTTCGTCGCTCTGACGGGAACGAGCGTTGCCGTCGTCAACGCTCTGCCAGCGAACAGCGTCGGCACGGCTCAGCTGAAAAACGACGCCGTGGTCTCGAGCAAGATCAAGGACGGCTCGATAAGGAGGGCAAACCTCGCTGCCGGCGTGATTCCTGCTGCGAAGTCGATCGAGCCCCTGACTGTTATCGGGTACGGTGCTTGGGGTACGACCATCTCGATTGGAGAGGCAGATTGCCCGACGGGCATGGTCGCCACAGGAGGAAGCATTGCGGTATATGGTCGCGGTGCGGACCACACTGGGACTACAGGCCAGACTTGGTTCGTTTCCGCACCAGGCGTCGGTTTGGAAAACGGCGAAACCCCTCGCGGATATGGCGGCTTGGTTCAGAACTTGCCCGATAAAAACGGCGTTTATAACGGCGAGGTCCAAGCAAAGGTCTACGCCACCTGCGTTTCGCCATAACCGGAGAAAAGAGCCGAGCGACGACGCTCAGGCCGCGAGCGAGGTATCGGGCCAGAGGATAAGGTCGGCGCTGATTGCCCCGCCGAGCATGCGCCCGCGCGACGTCAGCGTCAGCAGTTTTCCGTCGTTCTCAACCAGACCGAGCAAGGAGAACCGAACAAGCGCCTCACGATCGAGCACAGCCTCTACCTCCGCCAGCGCCACGGGCTCGTCCAGGCGAAGTCCCAGCATCAGACGCTCGCGCAACCTCGTCGCCTCGTCGAGCGCCTCGGTCTCGCGTGGCGGCTTCTCCTTGCGCCCCGGCGCCGCGAGATAGCGCGAAAGCAAAGGGACGTTTCTCCAGCGCAGTCCGCGCACCGTCGAGACCGCGCCCATACCGATGCCAAGGTAATCGTGACCGCGCCAGTAGCCGAGGTTGTGCGCGGCACGCAAGTCCCGTCCGGACTCGATCCGGGCGAAGTTGGCGGTCTCGTACCAGCGGTAGCCGGAGGTGGTCAGGCGCTCGACGATCCGCTCGAGGTGATCCTCGAGCGCGTCTGCCTGCTCGGCGAGCTCAGCGCCGTGCGCACGCGCGAAACGGGTGCCCGGCTTCGCTTCCAGCTCGTAACAGGAGAGCTGCTCGGGCGCAAGGGCGAGCGCCTCGTCCAGGTCGGCGTCGAGGTCGGCGCGGCGCTGCCCGGGAATCCCGTAGAGGAGATCGAGTGAGATGTTGTCGACACCGGCATCTCTCAACGTCTCGACCGCGCGGCGGACGTCAGCGGGGCCGGCACGGCGGCCGAGCAGCTCGAGCAGGCGCGGCTGGAAACTCTGCGCGCCGAGCGAGACGCGGTTGACCCCGGCTTCCACAAGCGCCCCGGCGAGCGCGGGCGTAACGGTCTCCGGGTTGGCCTCGACGGTCAGCTCGCTCGCGCCCGGCAACCCCTCGAGCAGCGTGCGCAGAGCTTCCGGCTCGAGGAAGGTCGGAGTTCCGCCGCCGAGGTAGACGGTCTCGAGCTCCGAGGCCAACAGATCCCTCTCCAGCTCGAGCTCGGCCAGGAGCGCTCGGGCGTAGCGGTCGTGGCGGTCGCGCTGCCCCGCCAGCGAGACGAAGTCGCAGTAGTCGCAGCGCCGGGAGCAGAAAGGCACGTGCACGTAGAGGTGCCGTATCACGGGGGGAACGGCCGGTTCCCCCCGTGCGCCCCCCTCCCACCGGCGGTCGTCCGAGAGCCGCTGAGAGCCGCAGCCGCGCATGTCGGCTGCGGCGGCGCTTAAGGAGGAGTTGGGCTTCACTTCTTCCCTCCGTCGAGTTTCAGGACGGCCAGGAAGGCCTCCTGCGGCACCTCGACCGAGCCGACCTGCTTCATGCGCTTCTTGCCCTTCTTCTGCTTCTCGAGCAGCTTGCGCTTGCGCGTGATGTCGCCGCCGTAGCACTTGGCGAGCACGTCCTTGCGCTTCGCCTTGACCGTCTCGCGTGCGATCACGCGCGAGCCGATCGCGGCCTGGATGGGCACGTCGAAGAACTGGCGCGGGATCTCCTCGCGCAGCTTCTCGACCAGCTTGCGACCGGTGTCGTAGGCGCGGTCGCGGTGCAGGATCAGCGAGAGGGCGTCCACCGGCTCGCCGCCGACGAGAATGTCGATGCGCACCAGGTCGCCCTCGCGGAAACCGGACAGGTCATAGTCGAAGCTGGCGTAGCCGCGCGTGCGCGACTTGAGCTGGTCGTAGAAGTCGAGCACGATCTCGCCCAGCGGCAGCTCGTAGATCAGCATCACCCGCTGCTCGGAGAGGTACTCCATGTGGTCGAAGCGGCCGCGGCGCTCGCCCGAGAGCTCCATCACCGAGCCGACGAACTCCTTGGGCACGATCACCGTCGCCCTTATGTAGGGCTCCGTGACTTCATCCAGGTCGTTCGGCATCTCGGACGGGTTGTGTACCTCAACCTCGACACCGGCGTTCGTCTTCACCCGGTAGGCGACGTTGGGCGCGGTCACGAGCAGGTCGAGATCGAACTCGCGCTCCAGCCGCTCGCGCACAATCTCCATGTGCAAGAGACCCAAAAAGCCGCAGCGAAATCCGAAGCCGAGCGCCTTCGAGGTCTCGGGCTCGTACAGGAGCGCGGCGTCGTTCAGCTTCAGCTTCTCGAGCGCCTCGCGCAGCTCGGGGTATGCATCCGAGTCGGTCGGGAAGAGCCCAGCGAAGACCATCGGCTTGACTTCCTTGTAGCCGGGAAGCGGATCTGTCGCCGGCTTGGTCACGGTCGTGATCGTGTCGCCGACGCGCAGGCGGGCGACGTCCTTGAGGCCGGTGACGATGTAGCCGACCTCGCCGGCCGTGAGCTTCTCGACCGGCGTCATGCTCGGGCTGAAGAAGCCGAGCTCCTCGGGCTCGAACTCGGTGCCGAGCGCCATCGCCTTCAGTGCCTGGCGGCGCGTAAAGCTGCCGTCGACCATGCGCACGAAGGCCACGACGCCGCGGTACTGGTCGTAGGAGGAGTCGAAGACGAGCGCCCGCGCCGATGCGCTCGGGTCGCCCGCCGGCGGCGGGATCCGCTCGATCACCGCTTCCAGCACCGCCTCAACGCCGACACCGCTCTTGGCCGAGATCGCAAGTACGTGCTCGGGCGCGCCGCCGAGCAGCGTCGCCACCTCGATCGCGGTGCCCTCGGGGTCGGCCTGAGGCAGGTCGATCTTGTTGATGACCGGGACGATCTCGAGGTTGTTCTCGATCGCCAGATAGGCGTTGGCGAGCGTCTGCGCCTCGATCCCCTGCGCCGCGTCGACGACGAGCAGGGCTCCTTCGCAGGCCTGTAGCGAGCGCGAGACCTCGTAGGTGAAGTCGACGTGGCCGGGCGTGTCGATCAGGTTGAGCTCGTGGCCCTTCCACTGCACACGCACCGCCTGGGCCTTGATCGTGATGCCGCGCTCACGCTCGAGATCCATCGAGTCGAGCACCTGCTCGCGCATCTCGCGCTTGGAGATGGCGTGCGTCAGCTCGAGGATGCGATCGGCCAGCGTCGACTTACCGTGGTCGATGTGCGCGATGATCGAGAAGTTGCGTATATGGCTCAGGTCCATGTCGCTGGAAGTATGGCGATGAACTTCAGCTCGAACGCGCCACGGTCCGCCCCGCCGGTGTCCCGCCGGTGTCAGACACCGTTCAGAAGAACTGCACGTGGTCAAGCACCAGGAGTGACGAAACAGAAACACCTCATTCACGAACAAGCCACGGTCCGCCCGCCGGTGTCAGACACCATTCAGAAGAAGTGCTCGCGGTCAAGCACCAGGAGTGACGAAACAGAAACAACTCACTCGCGAGAGAAGAGTTCGCGCTATGTGGCGCGGCGGCGGCGGAATGCCAGCAGCGTCTCGAGCTCACGAACTCCGAGCAGACGAGCCGAAACCAGGTACATGGCGAGCCCGACGGCAAACGCCGCCGAAAGCGACACGAGCTGAGCGGGGAAGGAGCGGCCGAGCACCTCGTCGAGCGGCCGCCAGATGGCGTAGCCGACCGCCGCGAAAACCGCCGTGGCGGCGCAGATGCGAACGAACGAGCCGAGAATGGCCGTGAAGTCGATCCGGCCGATCCGCCGCCTGAGCAGGACGAGCAGAGCTCCCGTCCCGGCGATGTTGGCGATCGAGATCGAGAGCGGGATCCCCCAGGGCCCAACTCGATAAAGGGCGAAGTAGAGAATCGCGTTCAAACCGAGGTTCCCGAACGCCACCATGGTCGGCACCCAGGGCCTCTGCAGCGCGAAGAAGCCGCGGTTGAGCATCAGCATGAAGCCGTTGAAGGCCAGCCCGACCGAGTAGGCGGCGAGGCAGGCGCCGACCACGTTCGTCTGATGGGAAGTGAACTCGCCGCGCTGGTAGAGCAGCCTCACGATCGGGGCGGCCAGCACGACCGAGACCACGCCGGCCGGCACCAGCGTGAAGGCGATCTGGCGCATGCCGACGCTGAAGGTTTCGCGGTAGCCGTCCCAGTCGGTCTGCGCGGCGGCCCGCGAGAGAGCCGGGAAGAGAACCGTGGCGATCGCCACCGAGAAGATCCCCTGCGGGAGCATGTAGATGCGGAAGGCCTTGTCGATCGCCGAGGGGGCGATGTTGGGATCGATCAGTCGCGAGGCGAAGATCGTCCCGAGCATGACGTTGAAGTTGATCAAGCCGAGCCCGAGTGCGACCGGGCCCATCAGTACGAAGACGCGCTTGACGGCGGGATCGTGCCAGTCGATGACGGGGCGCAGGCGGCCGTCCAGTCCGAACAGCCAGGGCAGCGGGAGCAGGAACTGGATCACCGTGCCGACTAGGATCGAACCCGCGTAGATGTAGAGCTGAGTGGTCGTGCTGTGCGCCATCGGCACGCCGATCACGAGCCCGCCGATGATCGCCAGGTTCCAGAACACCGGCGTCAAAGCCGGAATCGAGAAGTGCTCGTAGCTGTTCAGGATGCCGACGACGATTCCGGACAGTCCGAGCAGCGCCACGACCGGGAAGAGGATCTGCGAAAGCGTGACCGTGAGCTGCTGCTGGTGCCCGTGGTAGCCGTAGATGCTCATCACCTGGGGTGCCACGAGCACGAACAGCGCGGTGAGAGCACCGAGGCCGAGCAGCATCAGCCAGAAGAGCGACGAGGCGACTCGCCAGGCCCTTTTTCGCTCGCCCTTGACCAGAAGCTCGCTGAACACGGGCACGAAGGCCGAGGAAAGAGCGGCATCGGCAACCAGCGCCCGCACCAGGTTCGGCACCTGGAAGGCAGCGGTGAAGGCGTTGATGCCCGCCCCTTCGACGCCGAAGTAGTTCGCCGCAAGGATCTCCCGCGCCAGCCCGACGACCCGCGAGATCGCCGTCGCCAGGGCGAAGAACACCGTCGAGATCGCCAGTCGCCGGCCGTGAGCCGAGGTCTCGAAAGTGCCGGTATCAGCCGCGTCCTCGGCGAATGGGCCGGCTACGGCTGGATCGTCCACGGGCCGAGTATAGGTAGAGGAGTCTTGAACCCGGCCACTTCGAGCGCCGGAAGCTCTCGAGCGACCAGCCCGCTCGAGAAAGAACAATCCTCAATCGCATTCCAATCGAACGCCTATACGCGCTCTAAATATGGTATCTAGACGGGTATCAGAATAGATATTTAGTAACGGATATAGTTCGGTATCTTTTGTTGTTCTTTTCCGGCCTACGCAGCCTTCTTACGACGAGCCTTTGGGAACTTGACAACTGATCAGGTGCGCTATAGCGTGCATGCCAGGAGAAGAACGAATCTCGCTATCACTATGAGGAGGGGAAATGCGCCTACGTATTGCACTGCTACTCGTCGTGGTGTTCGCACTCGCCGGAATAGGTGCGGCTACCGCTGCTCCTGCATCGGCAGCGTCGGGCTTCGCCTATGGATACTGCTATTTGAGTGCAGGAATGCCGACTCTAGGCCCTAATGATTGGCGTGGATATCCTACCGTAATTGGACAAGCCAGAGTAAGTTGTGGGTATACCACGACATTACAGTTTCAGGTCTGTACCGGGGGATGGGATTATACTCTGACTGATTGGAATTATAAATGTAATTCGTACATGAGAACGATACAAGGTGGAAACGTTATTTATCCCGTGGGCGATCAGCAACCGGCTTTTATCGGATGGGAGTACCAGTCAAAAATAACAGCCTATGGTTATAACGGACTTTCCCAGTCTTACATCCTGTACAACGGTGGAGTGTTTCTCCCTAAGCCCTAACGTGGTGCTTCTGTTATAGCGTTCCGACACCTAACGAATTGCACCAGCGATGTGCCCCATGTGATTCGTAAGGGTGGTTCTGCTCGATATCGATGACTAGGAGATAACACCGGGACGCCACGTCGCTGCCAAGTTGTGCGTGGCGTTCCGGACTATCCCCTATGCACGGGCAACAAGGACGCAGCGCGGCCGAAAATCCCTGCTCCAGGGTCGCTCATTTTCGGCTACCAGGCGCATCCGTGCAGCCGTCTGCTACCATCGCTCGGCCCGCGGAGCGGGCGTTTTCACGCTATGGCCAACATCAAGCAACAGAAGAAGCGCGTCGGCATCACCGCCCGCCAGCGGATCGAGAACCTGCGCTACCGCTCGACCGTGAAGACGATCAGCAAGCGTCTGCACAGCGCCGTGGACGCGGGCGAGAAGGCCACGATCGAGGCCGAGCACAAGCTGCTCGTGCAGTGGATCGACAAGGCCGCGGCCAACGGAGCGATGCACCGCAACGCCGCCGCGCGCAAGAAGTCGCAGGCAGCCCGGCTCGTCGCCGGCAAGTAGCTCTCGCCTCTACGATGTTTTGGTCAGCGCGACAAGCGCTCGCTCGAACTCGAGCTCGCTCGGCAGGCGGCTGCCACCCTTTAGCGCCAGATCGAGCGCCGCCAACCGCACCGTCGCCCGGCGCAATTCGGCTTCGCTGAAGTTGCGCGCCTGTGCGAAGGCCTTCTCGGCCGCGTAGGGATGCATCCCCAGTTGGGCGGCGGCCTCGCGCGGGCCGAGTCCTTTCTGGGAAAGCCGGCGGCAGGCCTGCACCTTGCCTATGTGAGCGGAAAGAAGTGCGGCCAGGCGGGTCAGGAGCGCCTGTCGCGACTCGCTTGCCCGCTCGAGCAGCAGCTCGTAGGCGGCCAGAGCTCCACGCGCATCGCGGCGGCCCCAGGCATCGGTGAGTCCGAAGGGCGCCACCTCGCCGCGCGGGCAGACGAGCAGTTCCAGCTCTTTTTCGCCGATCTTCTCGCCGCCGGCCCAGGTCGCGAGCTTGTCGATCTCGCAGGCCAGTTCGTGCATGTCGTCACCGACGAGCTCGATCAGCTCGTGTGCGAACCCCACCGAAACCGCTACGCCGAGCTCGCGCAGCTGTGCCTGCACCCACTTCGGCAGATCCTTCTTGATTACGTCGTAGGCGAGGATCTGGCCCTTCTTCCCGATCGCCTTCGCCAGCGCCGAGTCACGGCGAAGCTGCTCGGCCACCAGCGCCAGCACGGTCTCGGGAGCGGGATCGTCGAGGTAGGCGCCGATCGCCTTCGCGTCGGCAGCCTTCCAGCGCTCGACACCGTTCACGATCACCGCCCGGCCGCCGCTCGCAAACAGACCGCCCGCGTTGCAGGCCGCGACCACTTCCTCCCCGCTCGTCTCGCTCGCCTCCAGCCTCTCGACCGCGTCCGGGCCGAAGCGGTCGCGCAGCCGTCTCGCCGCCAGCTCGACTTTCAGCCGATCGGTCCCGAAGATCAGATAAGCCGGTTTAAGCTCCGCCACAGGGCAAGGATACGGCCTGGGCGTGCTGGGCCTTCACGGTGATCGAACAGCCATCGGATTCGAGCGTCACGCGGCCGTCGCGATCGGTACGAAAGACGGCGAGCCCTGCGTCCTCGGCCAGGGTCGCGAGCGTGGACGGCGTCGGATGCCCGTAGTCGTTGTCACGGCCGACCGAGATGATCGCGATCTGTGGATCGAGGCGCTCGAGCAGCTCCCGTAGGCCGTCGTCGGCGGAACCGTGGTGGGCGACCTTGTAGACCTCGACAGGCTGGATCGCGAGCGGAAGCGTGAACGGCGACTCGGAGTCGGCCGGAAGCAGGAGATCGACCGATCCGTAGGAGGCGATGACGACGATCGCCGCCTCGTTGACGTCGTCGGCGGCATTCGCGGACTCGTCCGTGGGCGAGAGTATGTGCAGACGCAGATCTCCCAGCTCGAGCTCCTGGCCGGCTCGAGCGAGCCTCAAGGGAACGCTACGCCGCCTCGCCTCGCCGAGCGCAGCCCGCTCGTCGCTGTCGCTCGACGGAATGCCCGAGTCGAGCACGAGCTCCACATCGAGCTTACGCAGCACCTCGGCCGCCCCGCCGACGTGATCCCTGTGCGGATGGCTCAGCAGGAGTACGTCGATTCGCCCGATCCCAAGGCGCCGAAGCTGCCCGGCCACGTTCGCCTCCGGCGGGCCGGCGTCAATAAGCACGGCTCCCTCCCTGGTCTGAAGCAGCGTCGAGTCCCCCTCCCCGACATCCATAAAGGTGACCCGCAAACCCTCCGGCGGCGGTGGAAGCAATCGCGGCTGCTGCTGCCAGCCCCAAAGCGGAATGTAGGCGAGCAGAACGAGCGAGACGAAGCGCGACAGTCGCGGCCGCTCCAGAAAAGGCGCGACCGCGATCAGGAAGAGCGCCGGAGCGAGCCGCAGTAATTCCGCCCTCCCCACCTGAGCGCCGGGAAGCGAGCCCGTGAAGCGCGCGCAGAGGCCGATGTACGAAGCCAGAAGCCCGTTCAGAAACGCCAGCGCCCGAACGGCGGAAAAGGCAACGGGCGCCACGAGCGCACAGGCCAGCCCGAGAAAGAGAATCAGCGGCACCACGGGCTCGACGAAGGCGTTCGCAAGCACGCCGTAGACGGGCACCTTTCCGAACTGAAGCAGCATGATCGGCGTCGTCGCCAGCGTACAAACGAGTGAGACCGCGACAACCGCGCGCAGCCACTTCGGCAATCGGCTTCTCTTCTCCAGGAACCGCTCGAGCGGCTTTTCGCCGAGGAAGATGGCGCCCACCGCCGCGAACGAGAGCTGGAAGCCGGGGTCGTAGAGGCTACGGGGATTCCAGCCCAGCAGAACCGCCGCGCCGAGCAACAGGAAGTACCAGCGGTCGCGCGGTCGCGCCGCCAGCCAGGCGAGCGAGGCGAGCGCTCCCGCCACAGCCGCCCGAATCACCGACGGCTGCCAGCCGACCACGAGCACGTAGGCGCCGATCGTCGCCAGCGCCAGCACCTCGCCCAGGCGCCTCGGTATCCCGAGCAGCCAGGAGAAGGCGAGCACCCCGGTCACGAGGAAGGCGATGTTCTGACCCGAGACGGCCAAGAGGTGATAGAGGCCCGAGCGCCGGAAGGACTGGCGCAACCCGGGCGAGAGGCCTTCATCCTCGCCGAGCACGAGCCCGAGCACGAGCCCGCGCCGCTCGCCTTTCAGGCCGGGAGCGAGGTAGCGCACGAGGCGCTCGCGCAAGCGATCGCCGAAGCCGCCGATGCCGCCACGCCTGCCGACCTGACGCCAGTACGCCGCCTTGAGGACGACGTGGATTCCCTGGCGCGCGAGCCAGGCTCGCTGGTCGAACCCGCTTGCGCTCTTCGGGCGCGGCAGCTGTACCTGAGCGTCGAGCTCGAGCATCGCGCCGACCGGCGGCTTCTTCCCGGCGGGCAGCTCGATCCAGACGGGCTCGCTCAACGCGACACGACTAAAACTTTCGATCTGGCCGGGAGCGCTGACGGCAGAGGCGCTCTCCTTCACCGGCCCGGTTACAACAACCCGCGCCCGACCGCTCTCGCCGGCCTGCGCGACCAGCCGGCTACGCTCGAGCGAAGCCAGCCTGAGCGACGCGAACGCCAGACCGAGAAGCAGGCAGAGAACGCAAGCCGCCGCGAAACGCAGCCACGGCCTCGCGCGCAGAGCGGCGCAGACGGCGAGGAGAAGAGCTCCCGCTCCGGCGGCGAGCATGCCGACCCGAACCGCGTTGGCAAGAGCCAGACCGAAACACAGCGAGGCGGCGAGCCAGTGCTGAAGCGGTAGCCGCCGGAGTCCAGTTCTAGGGAACAACGAGATCGCGGAGCTCGGCCAGCTTCGCCGGCCCGATACCGCTGACCGCGTCGAGCTCGTCCACCGACTTGAACGATCCGTTGGCCGTGCGGTAGTCGATGATGCGCTGAGCGGTAGCAGGGCCGACCCCCGGCAGCGCGTCCAGCTGCTCTAGGGTTGCGCTGTTCAGGTGCACGGGCGCGTTCGCCGGGGCGCCGGCGGAGCTCGCCGCCGAGACGGCGGTCCCGCTCACCTTCACCGGCACGAGCACCTGCTCGCCGTCGGTCAGCGTGGCCGCCCGGTTGACGAGTGTGAGGTCGGCTGCGCCCGTCGCTCCGCCGGCTTTGACCAGCGCGTCGTTGACGCGCGCCCCGTCCGGAAGCTTGTACAGACCGGGACGATGCACGGCGCCGGAGACGTCCACGTAGAGCAGCGCGTGCGACTTGGCGCCGGAGCCCAACAGCCGGGCGCGCGGCTTCGCCGGCGCGGACGAATGCCTCGAGCCGATCAGCCTCCCGGCCACTACGAGCAACACGAGAGCCGTTAGCGCCAATGCGAGCGCCTGGCGGCGAGAGATCTCCGGAAGCTGCATGCCTCGATCCTGCCGGGCAATTCGTCCCATCTCTGCGCCGGATTTGAAACGAGTTGCGAACGGCGCTCGTCGCCTACAGTTCATCTCCGGGTAACCGATTATCTAGGCAAGCGTATGAACAGTCGATTCGATTCACGAGATCAGGGCCGCATCTCGCCGACGGGCATGCTCGCCTTACTGCGCGAGCAGGCCGACGACGCGCTCGCGCTCAAGGCCCGCTCCGAGGCCATGGCCGAGAAGTCGATGCGCGATCCCTCTCGCCCGCGCTTTCTGATCGGTCTCATCTCCTGCTTGCTCCCGATCCCCGACCTCATGCACCCGGTCTTCGAGAAGATGCTGCTCGGCATCCGCGGCCGCCTGACCGCGAACAGTTGCGACCTTCTGCTCTGCGCGACGCGGCCGCTCGGAGCCGACGAGAGCGTGCGCAGGGCCGCGGCCCTGCAGACGATCGACCGCGGCGTGAATGCACTGATCGCCTGGGGTATCGCCAGCGACGACCCCGAGTGCGAGCCGATCTTGAGCTCCGGCCTCCCCGTCATCTTCATCGACAACGATTTGCTCGACGCCCGCGCGGGCAGCGTGACGTCCGCCAACGTCGATGGAATGGCAACGGTCGTCAATCACCTCTACGAGACCGGGCACCGCAGGATCGCTCACATCAGCGGTCACTTCGAGACCCGCCCCGGACCCGACCGCCTCTTCGGCTACCGCTCCGAGCTCGACAAGCTGGGGCTGCCGGCCTCGCCCGAGTACGTCGCCGAAGGCGACTTCTTCCACGACAGCGGCTTCGAGGCCATGAGGCGCTTCCTGGAGCTGCCGCAGCCACCCGATGCGGTCGCGTGTGCAAGCGACGCGATGGCGATCGGCGCGATGGCGGCGATCGAGGAGGCGGGGCTGCGCATCCCCGACGACATCGCGGTCACCGGCTTCGACGATGCCGAGTACGCCGCGAACATCGTGCCGGCGCTGACGACCGTACGCCAGGACGCTCTCGGCATGGGCACCGCGGCGGCCGAGGCCGTCCTGCGCATGCTCGAGGATCCTGAGAGCTCCCCGCCCGTGGCCGTGATCGAGACGGAGCTGATCGTGCGCGAGTCGAGCGGCGCCGCGACCAGCGCTTAGAACTCGGCTCGAAAGCAGAGAGGTCGTAGCCGTGGCTACGGGTGTGACTGAGAACGCAGCGCCGCGCCGCCGAGCACGTCCAGCCGGACGGCGGGACCCACCTCTCCTCCCCGGAGCGCATAGCGGAACGAAGACCCGCCGACTGGGTGCGATCGGTGAGTGCGAGGCTAGGACGCAGCGTCGCATTCGTAGCCGGGGCTACGGATGCGACCGAGGACAACGCATCGCGCCGCCGAGCGCGGCCAAGCGGTGGAGTGCTTCGTTTCGCTAGGCGCTCGAAAACCCTCCCACGGGGCGTAGCACGGTATCGAGAAAAGGGGTTAAGAGACGCGCCCCTCCGAAACGCGCACATCGTGTTCCGGTCGAGCCGATCGCCTAGCGTCTCTCGGCGGGAATAGATACGGCAGATCGCGGAAGCGCAAACGACGGACCTACGCGCTGGAGTTGAGCCTGGATATCACCCTAATCGTTTGGCAGTATCACCTTCCCAGGCGATGTGCTCCTCCGGGGCTCACAACACAATCAGCTACGTTCGCGATTGCCTGTAGGTAACACCTCTCGCTGCCCCTTCCCCCAAGGAGACGTCTCAATGAGCCGCTACCTGGCCGCATTCGCTCTTACCGTCATACTCGCCTCTCTCGGCGTGGCCTCAGCCGCCGCGCACCCCACCGGACTCCGTTTAC
Organism: Gaiellaceae bacterium; assembly: GCA_050011315.1. Taxonomy (GTDB): domain Bacteria; phylum Actinomycetota; class Thermoleophilia; order Gaiellales; family Gaiellaceae; genus Fen-549. The sequence continues at coordinate 16,278 of JBEKJI010000028.1, read as the reverse complement.
GAAATCCCTCTAGCGCTCGATTAGTCTCAGCGAGCAAACACGCTTCGGCGCCTAAGGAGTCTAGTCTCCGGCGCGATACCGAGAGTGATGACCCCGCTCTCTCACCGAGCGGGACGCTCTGGGATCTTCGGAATCAGTACGACAGTGGCAGCTCGAGCGATTCCTTGGGTATCAACGCCCGCGATACGAAATACGGGATAGTGAAAGCCTGGGTCGAAAGTGAAGCTGTGGGAGTGATTGATTCTCAAGATGCGCACTGCACTCCCTCGAGTACTGTCCATCCTCGCTGCATCCACCCCTCGCCCCCCGGTGGACGTGAATGCCGAGAAACACTCTCCTTCACGACATCGGTTTCGATGAGCGCGTTCCCAGAAGGCGCGAACACGTTCATCGAGAAGGCCACTAACACCGCAGGCAGAACTGGAGAAACGTCTTGGACGGTGTACGTTGACCGGACTCCTCCGTCGGTTCCCGGAAATATCCAATTGCTCACCTACGATGCTAGCTCCGAGACGGCCGCGGTCGGCTGGGACGACAGCTCAGATCCATCACTCCAGGACGGCTCGCCAGGGTCGGGCCTCACAGGCTATGAGTACCGATGGCAAGTCGACGGAGGCGAATGGAGCTCTTGGACTTCGGCATCTGCTCCAGAGGTATCGCTTACTCCGGTAACGTCCGGAGCGACGATCAACCTCGAGGTGCGCTCAGTTGACGCGGTAGGGAACGTCTCAGATGTACGCACCAACACGGTGAGTAGTAGCGATATTTCCGAGCCGGGCCTTCAAGTGCCAGCCCAGATTCCTGATTACTCCAACGAGCCTTCGCTGAGTTCATCTCAGAGTAAACGCTCGGTTGATATTGCCCTTGCCGATTCACGCCTAGCAGCCTTGATTGACGGTCGTTCGTACTCTATTAGTAAACCCGTGGCGTGGACCTACTCGTCGGGTGCCTTTATAGGAGCGACGCTATCTATCAACTTCACCAACGCGGCTACATCGATCTCGGGTTCCTGGCCGTCGTTCTCTTACGAATCCGAGACGTCCGATGCATCGTCGTATCAGACGTATCTCGCCGAGTACACGGCTACTAGTGTTCCAAGCCTCGACGTCTTTGTCGATCTTAGTTGCGAAGGTATTGTGTCAATTTCTCCGGGCGGAGACGCCACCGTTGATTCAAAGAGTGTCGCGATAAAAAGCAATACTACTCAACCAGCGTGCCAGGTTTCTGGTATCGCTTCGGATCGTTCTTCCTTGGCCAGAAAGTGGTTAAAGTTCGGAAACCGTAGCCTTTCGGCTCGAAGTACTCGTACATCCGTCAGCCTTAAGACTGCCCTCGTTCCTCCGCCGGGTTCTATTTGGTACAGGAACGTAAAAATCATCAATATTGGCTCCGACTCCTTCTACAATTACGATTTTCATAGCACGCACTCAGTTAATCAGTCGAACACGGATAATCCCGTAAACCTTGTTTTCACAGGTAATCAGACTCTTTCAAAGGGTGACATTGACATGTATAGGTGGGGGGGCAACGGTATTACGAAATACGCTGGTTCGCCTCAATACGAACATCTCAAACGGCAGGAAAACGGTTTTGGTTGGGTATGGGATTCAAGTCGAGGTTACAAAGATCGCATCCCCTACGATTGTGGGACTAATATTCACTATCGCGTCTATTTTGATGATTACGGAACTCCAAAGGCCAACAACTATTGGGGCTTCTACCTAATCGGCACAGCTCACGAAGATAAGGGCGACCTTGGAACGTACAAAGTACCGGGTATAGGTATAACAATTAATCCTTGTGGCAGGTCTCAGTATGGTTGGCAAGAGCTCGCGGAGCAGAAGGTCGCGAACGAAGCGGCGAAAGATTTCGGCGAATCTGCGGTAATCAGAAGTAATAAGAGTAAAATATTCCTGAACAACTACGTTAAGCCGCACTGGCAGGATAATACACATTACGACCGGAGCGACGGAAAAGCGACGAAAATCACTGTCTGTTTGGATCAGTCCGGTAAAAGAATGTTATGCACGCCGCCGCCGCCGCCACCGTGTTCCGGCCAGTGTTGCCATGGGTGTGATTAGCGACCTCTCTTGCCATGGGTAACAAGACACCCCGCAATCATCAAAGGCAATGCCGATGACGGCACGGTCGAATGGCGGATGGTCCCTCGTCGCAGTGCGCCTCCCGGTACGATCGAGAATCCGTGTCAAGAACACAACTATCTCTCGTTTTCATTAGCGTTATCGTTGGTTTGCCGGTATCGGGCGTAGCTGTCGCTTCAGTCAATACGTCGAACGCCGAAACCGACTACCGATCGTGGACGTTCAAAGAACTCGGCATCGCAGCTGATACCTTTCGGCCGATGCCTGTGGGCTTCGATCGACCAACTGTCATCTATAAACTTCCACGGTATGCCCACGAAGGCGGCGCAAGCTGGTGGGTTCTCCATCTCCATCTCGTCATAGACACCAATCCGCGGTCCGCGTCAGGATCCGCCGCACTCATTAGCGCCGGTATAAACCAGGTCGGCGCAGCATATATCCGACTTAATTCTACGAGAAGGAATGGTCATGATGTGATCCTCGTGACCGAGGACGGAACGCTCGACGGCGTCGTTCGACATGTCGTTCGAGGGACGCATATAGACATATGGTATTCGAACTACATTCCGATCCCTGGCGTTCTCCCCGGACGAAACGAGCTTGCATTCATGGTTGAGCAGAAAAACCTCGTACGAACGCTCGCGATCATGCCCGACTCGAGCATTGAGCACACGAGGCTGGCGCCGGCCCAGATCAATCTTTCGGAACGTCTCAGTCGAACCCACATCGCCGTCGGGGAACTCGTTCGCGCCCAGGCGACAATCCGCAACATAGGTGGAAGAACGGCGAATCGAGTCCAGATCGCCGTTGACTCCGTCCCAGGCGCGCTCGCTGTGATTGGACCAGATCAACGCTTTCTCGGCAGTTTCAAACCGAATCGCGTTGCGACCGCGTCGTTCCTGCTTCGCGCTAGTCGTATCGGTCGCTTCCCGATTGGGATCTCGGCAAGCAGTTCGATCAACCAGAGAGCTGCGCTTCGATACGTCGAAATCTCGGCTTCTCCGCTGGCGCACTCGACGAGAACCGCTCGACCCACGTCGTCGTCGCGTGCGCTTGTTGCAGCACTTTCCGCCGCCGTTGCTCTACTCGGTTTGCTTGCCGTTATCGGCGGTGTGCGGTTACGGGCCGTGGCCCCCTGGGGTGCTGGTCTAGTTACAGGAGCGGGCACGTTCGCTTTGTGGCATTTTGTGATGGGCGCGGGCCTGTATTTCTTAATGCCCGTCGCCGTGGTCAGCCTAGCCATAGCTCTGCTCCCTGCACGAACCGTGGCCCGCAGAATAAGACCCAACGGCGCGCTCGTTCTCGCTCTCTTAGGCGTGTCCGCGCTGGTTATAGCTCTCAATGCAGTGATTATTTTCGTGCTCGAAAGACTCCCAACATCCGGGCCCTAAAGGCGAACGGTCTGATAGCCCTCCTCTCCGATCACAGGTTGGACGGAGTTTAGGGGAACGTCGGGGAAACTACAGTACGAAAGCTTCTCCTTCTCGCTGACAACACGCGAGCGCGCTGAGAGAGGCGAGCGCGCCATATCTCTCACATGTAGTCAGTCGATCGGAGGTTGTCGAGCTGGTCGCGTCGAATGGCTTCGAATCGTCTCCTTCGCGGGAGTTCTGGGCCAGCCTACTCTCCCGTGTGCGCGTTTGAGGCGACCTGTCTCTTACCCCGGTATCGAGAAAAGCCGCTCGAGAATGTGCCGAGTTCGTGCCAAACCAGCATCGCGTCGGCAAACGCGGCCAGCCGGCGGGCGCTCCGTTTAAAGACAAGCTACTAGCTTCTCCGCGCGACTCGAGCGGAGCGCCCGCCACCAGCTAGACGACGAGGTTGACGAGCTTGCGCGGGACGACGATCGTCTTGCGCAGTTCCTTGCCCTCGACGAGCGCGGCGACCCTGGGCGAGGAGCGCGCCAGCTCGATCAGCTCCTCGTCCGTGGCCTCGACCGAGGCTTCGAGGCGGTCGCGCAACTTGCCGTTCACCTGCACGACGAGCTCGAAGGTCTGCTGCTCGAGCAGGCTTTCGTCGTAGCTCGGCCAGGGCTGCTGCCAGAGGCGCTCGTGCCCCAGCCTCTGCCACAGCTCCTCGGCGATGTGCGGCGCGTAGGGCTGGATCAGGCTGACCGCGGTCTCGGCGGCGAAACGGGCGCCGGGGTCTTCCGGTGAGCGGTTGATCTCGTTGAGCAGCTCCATCACCGCCGCGATCGGGGTGTTGAAGGCGAATCTACGGTCGATGTCGTCGCCGACCTTGGCGATCGTCTGGTGCGCCTTGCGCACGAGCGGCGTCGCCTCCGGGCTCGCGGGCTTCTCGGCCGCCTCCAGCGTCGTGCGCCAGAGCCTGCCGAGAAAGCGACTGGTGCCTTCGACACCGGTGTCCTGCCACTCGGCGTCCTGATCGGCGGGCCCGAGGAAGAGGATGTACAGCCGCACCGCGTCGGCCCCGTAACGCCTGATCATCTCGTCGGGCGCCACCACGTTGCCCTTCGACTTGGACATCTTGGCGCCGCGGTAGTAGATCATCCCCTGCGTGAACAGCCGGGCGAACGGCTCGCGGAAGCCGAGCATGCCCAGGTCGGCGAGCGCCTTGGTGAAGAAGCGCGCGTACATCAGGTGCAGGATCGCGTGCTCGACGCCGCCGATGTACTGATCGACCGGCATCCAGTGGTCGACGATCTCGCGGCTCCACGGCTCCGCCGAGTTGTGCGGATCGCAGTAGCGGATGAAGTACCACGACGAGTCGACGAAGGTGTCCATCGTGTCGGTCTCGCGCCGGGCCTCGCCGCCGCAGGACGGGCAGGTCGTCGCCACCCACTCCTCGGCCGCGGCCAGCGGCGAGCGGCCCTTGGGCATGAAGTCCGACACCTCCGGCAGCAACACGGGCAGCTCGCTCTCCGGCACCGGCACGACGCCGCACCTGTCGCAGTAGACGACCGGGAACGGGCAGCCCCAGTAGCGCTGGCGCGAGATCAGCCAGTCCCGCAACCGGTAGGAGATCGTCGCCTCCCCCAGCTTCTGCTCGCCCAGCCAGGCGATGATCTTCTTCTTCCCTTCCGGGCTGGGCAGGCCGGAGAAATCGCCCGAGTTGACCATGACGTCCTCGTCCGAGCTGGAGACGTAGGCCTCTGCCTGCACGTCCACCCCGCCCTCGCGCGGAGCGATCACCTGCACGATCGGAAGCTCGTACTGCCGGGCGAAGGCGTGGTCGCGCTCGTCGTGCGCGGGTACCGCCATGATCGCGCCGGTGCCGTACTCCATCAGCACGTAATCGGCGATCCAGATCGGGATCGGCTCGCCGTTGACCGGATTGATCACGTTGCGCCCGGTGAAGACGCCGTCCTTGGCCTTCTCCTCGCGCTCGATCGACGAGCGCCCCTGCGCCTGCTTGACGTAGGCGCGCACCGCCTCTTCCTGCGGCCGCCCCGCCACGAGCTCGGGCACCAGCGGGTGCTCGGGCGCCATCACGAAGAAGGTGGCGCCGAAGAGCGTGTCCGGGCGCGTCGTGAAGACGGGCAGGTCGATCTCGGTTCCCTCGACGCGGAAGACAACCTCGGCGCCCTCCGAGCGGCCGATCCAGTTGCGCTGCATGGTGAGGACGCGCTCGGGCCAGTGCTCGAGCAGCTCCATCTCGTCCAGCAGCGCCTCGGCGTAGTCGGTGATGCGGAAGAACCACTGCTCGAGCGAGCGCTTCTCGACCTCGGCGCCACAGCGCTCGCAGGCACCGTCCACGACCTGCTCGTTGGCGAGCACCGTCTGGTCGTTCGGGCACCAGTTCTGCAGCGACTCCTTGCGATAGGCAAGGCCGCACTCGAGCAGCTTCAGAAACAGCAGCTGCGTCCAGCGGTAGTACTCGGGCGTGTGGGTCGAGATCTCCCTGCCCCAGTCGATCGCCCAGCCCATGCGCTGCATCTGCTCGCGGATGCGGGCGATGTTTCGCTCGGTGATCTCGCGCGGCTGGCCGCCGACCTTGATCGCCGCGTTCTCGGCCGGAAGCCCGAAGGCGTCGTAGCCCATCGGCCGCAGCACCCTCCAGCCGTTCCGGCGGCGGAAGCGCGCCACCACGTCGCCCAGCGTGTAGTTCTTCACGTGCCCCATGTGCAGCTCGCCCGAGGGGTAGGGCAGCATCTCGAGCACGTAGGTCGAGCGCTCCTCCCATTCGGGCTCGCCGGGTGAGGGGTTCGGCACCTCGAAGGCACGCTCGGCAGCCCAGACCGCCTGCCATCTCGGCTCGAGCTCGTGCGGTTCGTAGGGGTCGCTTGTCATCTTCTTACCGGTGTTGACCGTCAAAGGCTCTAGAAAGCTACCTCAGCATTCCGACATACGCCCGCAAGCCGACTCAGGAGGATCGTCGGTGAACGACGCAAGAGAAGAGCGTAAAACCCACCCCGAGCGCGATCGCTGGCGCAAGACGAACGTCTTCGCCGTTCCGAACGTCGCCGAGGAGCGATTCGGGCTGGCTCCGGACGACTACCAGCTTCGCCTGCTTCGAAACGCGCTCGGCTGCGAGCAGGTATCGATCAGCTACCTGCGTTTCGGGCCCGACTGGCAGCTCTCAACCGGGCACGCTCATCCCGACCAGGAGGAGGCGTTCGTGCTCGTCAGCGGCCGCGCGCAGGCCAAGATCGGGCGCGAATTGGTCGAGCTGGAGCCCTGGGACGCACTGCGCGTCTCGCCCCGTACCGTCTTCGCCATCCGCGCCGCAGACGGCGAGGAGGCGGTCTTCATCGCCGCCGGAGCGCCGCACACCGAGTTCGAGCGGACGAAGTTCGTGCGCAGATTCTGGGAGTAAGCCTGTCTACGAAGTCGGCCGCTGCTCGTATCGCGGCAGCCCGTCCTCGGGAACCGGGAACCAGGCGGGGGCCGAGCTCACCCATGTGTGACGGCTCGGGCGCACGCCCGGATCGGCGTCTAGCGCGCTCATGCGCACCCAGATCGTCTCGCTTTCCGGCTCGTCGATGCCGTATACACCCGAGCCGCAGCGCCGGCAGAACACCCTGATGACCAGTCCGGGCGCCGGCTGCCAGCTCTCGAGCAGCTCCTCGCCGGAGAGGAGTCGCATCTGCTCTCTCGGCACCTCCATCGAGACCGAGCCAAAGTTACCGGAGTGCTTGCGGCAGTACTCGCAGTGGCAGTAGCTGGCAAGCTCAAACGGCGGCGTCAATTCGAAGCGAACTCCGCCGCAGAGACAGCTACCGGGAACAGGATCGTTTTCGGGCATCTTGCCATCCTCCTCGCTCGACATACTGGCTAGATTACGGCACGGCGGACGAAATACCGCGCAGGTGAGCTCACCCGGAGAAACCGCAGCTTGCGCGCTCTGACGGCCGCTTGCGGCCGTGTCGCAAACTCGTCTCCCGAGATCCCGAAGAGAAAGTTTGTACCCAACTTCTGGACCCGGGTTTCGACTAACAGGACGGGGAAGGAAAGCCCGCTCAGCCAGTGAAAAGAGGGAAATGCTGCACGGATTCACAGCCTCCTCTCACGGGATCTCGCTTCGGCCCGGTCACGCACTCCGCCTGACCGCCATCGCCCTCGGCTCGACCGTCCTCATCGCAGCACTGACGCTTGAGCTGTTTGCGATCGCGATCCTGGCCAGGTGAGCTCCAAAGCAGCGTCGGCAATCCCGCTAAGCTCGCGCTGTGTCTGTTCTCGACCTCTTTCCGGATAGCGCCCGCGTAGAGCAGGGCGAGCTCGTCGTCGGCGGCTTGAGCGCCTCTGCGCTGGCCGTCGAGTTCGGGACGCCACTGGTCGTCTACTGCGAGCAGACTCTACAGGCGAGGGCACGAGCGTACCGCGAGGCAGCGCCGAACGCACTCGTCGCCTTCGGTACCAAGGCTTTTCCAAACGTCGCCGTCTCGCAGCTCTTCGCCGACGAAGGCATCGGCGCGGACGTGACCACGCTCGGTGAGCTGGAGATCGCAAAACGAGCGGGTATCGGCGGCGAGCGGATCGTCTTCCACGGCAACAACAAGAGCGACGAGGAGCTACGCGCTGCGGTAGCGGCGGATGTGCTCTACGTGGTCATCGACGCGCCCGACGAGGTCGAGCGAGCGGCGACGGCCGGCGCGAAGAGGGTCCTCGTCCGCGTCACGCCCGGCATCGAGGTCGACACTCACGATGCGATCCAGACCGCACACCGCGGCTCGAAGTTCGGCCTCACTCCCGAGCAGACGATCGAAGCGGTGCGCCTGGGCTCGTCGCTCGAGATGGAGATGGCGGGGCTGCACATCCACCTCGGCTCGCAGTTGCTCGATCTGGCGGCGCCGCGCATGCTGCTCGACTGGCTGGCCGGTTTCGTCGCCGTCTGCCGTACCGAGCTCGCCTGGGCGCCCGCGGTCGTCGATGTCGGCGGCGGGCTCGGCATCCGCTACACCGAGGACGAGCAGGCTCCCTCGATCGCCGACTGGATCGACGACCTCGAAGACCGCCTCGAGCGTGACTTCGCCGCTCACGGCCTGCCCCAGCCCGGGTTGATCATCGAACCGGGGCGCTCGCTCGTGGCGGAGGCCGGCTTCACCCTCTACACGATCGGAGTGGTCAAGGAGCCCGCCGAGGGCCCGCCCTGGGTGGCGGTCGACGGCGGCTACTCCGACAACCCGCGCCCGCTCTTCTACGGCGCCCGCTACGAGGCGCTGCTCGCGAACCGAGCCGCCGAGCCGAGTGATCGTTCCTACGCGATCTGCGGCAAGCATTGCGACCTGGGCGATGTCCTGATCAGACGCATCGCGCTCCCCGAGCCGCACCGCGGCGACCTGCTCGCCGTACCGGACACGGGCGCCTACACGCTAGCCATGGGCTCGAACTACAACGTCCTGCCACGCCCCGCCGCGGTGCTCGTCTCCGGCGGAAAGGCGCGCCTGATCCGCCGGCGCGAGACGCTCGACGACCTGTTCGGGCTCGAAGCCTGACCGGCCCGTTCAAGCCGAAGCACACGTTCGTCGTGCGCCTTAACACCGAATGTCTCAAAATACGCGACGTGCGTCGTCTCGGAGCCCTCTCTCTCACAGCAGCGGTCACAGCAATCGTCGGCTTCGCGGCCTTTTACGGTTTCGTTCACCGGCCCGTAGACGGCGCGCGGGCAGTTCAGGTTCTCTATGCGGCGATGCTCCTGCTTCCGCCGGCGCTCTTCCTCGGGTTGGCGCTCGTACTCCTGCTCAGACGCGCGACCGGCTCAATCGTGCTCGGCCTGGTCGGCATCGCGATCCTGGTCGGCTCGCCGACGCTCGTCCTCTTCCTCGGCGGTCTCCTCGGCGCCCTGCTTGCTGTCTTCGCGCTTGCTCTGGTCGGGGCGCTGGCAACGGTTACCTTCCGGCGTGCGGCGATGAGCCTGCTGGACGGCCGCTTCAGGACTAGCTAGCGTTCGCTCGCGGACCTGCCGTACCCGCGAAGCGATAGATCATGCCGATCGCATCGAACCCCAACTTGCCGTAGAGGTTCTTCGGCCAGTCGTCGTGAACGGCCCGGAGGAAGGTGAGATCGTGGCCCAGCGCCTTGCTTCGGATCACGGCTCGCGAGACCGTCGCGCGGGCGAGACCGGCGCGCCGATACTGCTCCAGCGTCGCCACCGAGCGCACGACCGCGGCGCCGCTTTCATCGGAATAGAGCTCGCAGAAGGAGCCGATGGAGCCGTCGACGAAGGCCGCAAAGAAGCGCATCTCTCCGGCCCGGCTGAGTCTGCGCGCAACGGCCAGTTCCTGGTGGACGAGCTCGGCGTCTCCACCCGAGCGGGCGAGCAGGTAACGGGCGCGAACCGGCTCGAGCTCCTCGATATCGACCTCGCGGACGATACTCACGTCGACATCTCGATCAGCCGGGCGCCGCCGCGCCATCAGGACGACACGCTCGACCTGCCAGCGCTCGAGTTGCTCGAAGCCGAGCGCGAGCCTGGTGCCGGTCTCCTCGTCGTAGGCAACCACGCGGCGAAAAGCGAGTCCGCCCTGGAGCCGCTCCGCTTCACCGGCGATCCGCTCGGCCTCGATCACGAGGTTTTCCAGCGAGAGGCGCTCGGGCAGCGACTCGACCCTGAGCAGGTTCATGTTCGGAACTCGCGGCAGCTCGCGGTCGGAGAGCGTCGCCACCCCGCCCACGAAATGCTCTCGCCGCTCACAGATGGCGTCGTCCAGCTCACGCATGAACTGAACCGCTCGCAGTCGCTCATTCTCGTTCACCGCGCCTCCGTCACTACCCTCCGTAGCAGATCGGCCGGCGCTCGCAGCCTGATTCCAAGCTCGGCGGCCCGGCCGGAGTCGAGCACGACGAAGCGCGGCCGCTCGGGCGCGAGCTCGCTCGCCAGCCCGAAGCGAATCGCACCCGGATCCGCGCCGGCCGCGTGCGCGATCGCCTGTGCCAGCCCGTAGCGGTCGAGCGGCACCGGCCCGGCGAGGTGCAAGACGCCCGCCAGGTCGCGCCGGGACAGATCGAGCAGAGCTCGGGCTAGATCGGGCACCGGCGTCGGGCTGCGCAGTTCGTCGGCGAAGAAGGCGGCGTCCGCACGGCCCCGAGCGGCCTCGATTGCGAGCAGCTCGTGCCGGGTCGGCCTGACGCCGCCGTAAAAGAGCGACGGCCGCACGATCAGGGCTTCCGGACACGCGTCCGCGACCACCCGCTCGGCCTCGTGCTTCGACTCGCCATAGGGAATGACCGGCCGCGGCTCGTCCTGCTCGCGGTACGGCCGCTTGCCGCGGCCGTCGAAGACGAGATCGGTCGAGACATGCACAAGCCGGGCCGAGACCGCTCGCGACGAGACCGCGACGTTACGTGACCCCTCGACGTTGGTCGAGCGGGCATCCGAGCCGTCTTGAACGTAAGCGGTGTGGATGATGCTGTCCGGGCGTTCGCTCTCGATCACGCGCGCAAGCGCCTCCGCATCGCGAACGTCGAGCCTGCAGGCGCGCCCGCCGGGCGGATCGCTACGGCGGCAGCAGGCGACGACCTCGTCGCCGGCGTCCAGCGCCAGCCGAACGAGCTCGGAACCGAGCACGCCAGAGGCACCGGTGATGAGCAGCTTCACGCCCGTAGCGTACGGGCTGCCCGAGGCTGGAGTTGCGCCTCTCCGGAGCCTAGAGCCTATTCCGGTAGTGATGTGCGAGACCTGGCGGAATAGGCTCTTAGCCTCAGAACCCGAGGCGTATCTTCGCCGGACTCTCGGGACCGGCCATCAGAACGCTTGACGGAACTGCTCCGCTCGCAGACGACCACCCGACCCGAGTGGAAACGAGGTTCAACCCGATCAGGCGTGGCAGCCAGACCGCGACCGTCGCGTCGTTGGCAGAGGTGCGAACGTGGATGCTCAACGGCTTATTGCCAAGCTTGCCCCTTACCGACGTGTACTTCTTCCCGCGACGGACGGATAGCGTGCCGTGACTCCCGACCCCGCTGACGGTCACGGTTCCTACACCGGTCACGACGTTGTACGTCCCGCTTACGGCCACACCGGTGACGTAGACGATCCTGTTCAACCGGAGCTTTAACAGCGAGCCGCTGAAGACCCCGCCGCGCAAGCCGGCGATTGAGCCCGCGAGAGCGGTCGTGGTCACGTCGCTGAGCGTTCCCAGTACGGCGCCGATCGTTCGACCACGAATCCCCTTCAGGCGCACCGGTTTCACGTTCCCGAGCAAGTCGGGATCGACCTGCACGGGCCGGAAGAACGGAGTGACGAAGCTGCACGACGGAATCGGTGTGTTGGTGAAGAAGTGAACCAGCGAGCTCTGGACGCAGGTGTCGGCGTTCGGCCAGACGTCACTGATCGCGCTGTGCCCGGTAAAGGGGACGCTGACGCGAACCGAGCGCGGGTACAGCGCCGCCACCGCGACGGCATCCGAAAGCGGCGTCAGGTCGTCCTCCAGACCGTCGATAACCAGCACCGGGACATCGGGAGTCGGCGCTACGACGCTCGCGTCCACGCTACTCGCAGGCCAGTCGATGCAGAGATCGATGTTCGAGAGGGCCAGGCCCGTGGCCCGGCTGAAGGGGCTGTAGGCGCTGGACGGTATTGCATCCAGCGCAGTCGTCGCCTTGGCCTCTCGTACCGAGAGCGGATCGCTCGGAGACCAAGGGAAACGTGTATCGGTACAGCTAGTGGCGGTGTATAGAGCCATGCTCATCGTTGGGTTCGCGCTGGACGTCACCGGCGCGAGCAGGCGCCCGAGCGGATCGAAATCGTCGGCCAACGCCGAGCGAAGAGCCGCCGGGAACCGGGCACGGGCAACGGCGTCGACGCTGAAGGCCTCGACGATGAAGCCGAAGATGTCGGCTTCGTTCGCCTGTAACATGTGCGGCATTCCGGTCTGGTCGACGTAGTTCAACAAGAGCCCCGATCCGTCCGCGCGCTTGACCACTTTCGTCAGGTCGGCGAGGGGATTCGCCGTTATCCCGCGGCATAGGTTGCGCGAGCAGTTCGCGGCCAACACCTTCGGAACGGCCGCGAAATTGGAGAGCGAGTAGGTGTCGACACCCGTCGCACCGACAACCGAGTCGAGAACGAGCGCCGCCGTATGAGTCGGGAACAATCTCGAGTAGAGCTGCGCGACGTAGGTGCCGTAGGAGACGCCGAAGATGGCGATCTGATCGACCCCGACCGCCTGACGCACCGCTTCGATGTCCTCGGCCGAGTCCTTGCTCGAGTAGAAATCGCGCGCCGGCCCAATCTCGGCCGCGCACATCTCGACGTACTGCTCCAGACTCGTCGCCACCGACATCGCCCCGGGGCAATCGAGAGGGCCCGACTCCCCCGTCCCGCGCTGATCGAAGACGACCAAGTCGCGCGTCCCCAGAGCGGGAGCGAGCGCGTCCGCAAAATTGGCGGCGTAGGGTGTCGCCGCTTGGCCGGGCCCACCGGCAAGGGCGATCAGCGCCCCGTCGGTATCGGCCACGATGGCCGGCTTCCACATCACGTGTAAAGCGATCGTCTTGCCGGCCAGTGCCGGCACTGTCCCGCTGCGGTCGATCGGGACCGTCACCGTTCCGCAATAGAAGCCGCTCACAGAGGGGCAGGGCATGAAGCCGACCGGTACTGCAGCCTGAGCCGGTGCCGGAATAGCGAGAACGGCTGCCGCGGCGATGGGCAGGACGGCGCAAACCAGACGAGCCCGCAGACGGTGGGTGTGAACGCTCGCTCTGCGGCTCATCCCGGCTTCCTTTCTCGACGGCAGACAGTCCTTCGAAACTCCACGCCTGACAATACCTGCAGCCGAAGCGCGCGACCAGGGGCGCGGGCCGGAACCCCGGCTCAAGTTGGCATAGTTCGCTGCCGAATCTGGTGTCGTGCGTACGCTCTTCGTTCTCGGTCTAATTGTCGCCGCTCTCATCTACTGGGAGGCACGACGCGAGCTCGGTCTCGATCACAGGTTGAGCGCGATCGCCGGCGAGGTGGCGGGGCGCCCGGTCCATGTGGACTGTCCCGGCTTCATTCGCGGTTTGGTCGACATCAGCGGCAACGGCGGCTCGGTGATGTTCGGCCCCGACGGCAGGCCGGGCGACACGACCCGCCTCGAGACCTCGGTCTGCGGCGACCTGGCCGCGTACGGGAAAACGAGAAAGCGATCGGATTTCGCCTGCGTCTACGGCTCTGTCCCCTGCTCGGCCCGGGTTGAGAGAGCCGTCTACGCGGCACTTATCCTCAGCCACGAGTCCCAGCATCTACGGGGCGTCAGGGACGAGGGGGTCACCGAGTGCTACGCGATCCAGATGCTTCCCCCGGTCGCCCAGCGCCTCGGCTCGCCTCCCGAAGAGGCGAAAGCAATCGCCACCCACTTCCTGACGGTCGATCAGCCGCTCATGTCCGGCGAGTACGTCCTGCCGCTGGGCTGTGTGAACGGAGGCAGTCTCGATCTCTATCCGGACAGCTCGAGCTGGCCGGGGCCCTAGACCGAGCAACTCGGCTCAGCCGGTTGCCACCATGCGCTCGATAGCCCTGCGCGCGCGAGCCGCGATCTCGTCGTCGACCGTGACCTCGTAGCGCCACTCGCGCAACGAGTCGCGCAGCTTCTCGAGCGTGATCATCTTCATGAAGCGACAGACGGCCTCTGGGTTGACGGGCTCGAAGCGCTTGTTCGGCAATTCACCGTGCAGGCGGTGCAGGATCCCGATCTCGGTCGCAACCCTGAAGCGATCGTGCCGCGAGGAGCGAGCGAAGTCGAGCATTCCCTCGGTCGAGAGGATGTGGGTCTGCCCGCCGGCGAAGGCCATCGCCTGGCTGGCGCAGCCGCACTCGGGATGCACGAGCAGCTCGGCGCCGGGCTCCTCGGCGAGAACGCGCTCGACGTCGCCCGGCCTGATGCCCGCGTGTACGTGGCACTCGCCCAGCCATAGATGGAGCTTGCGCCCGGTCACGCGCTCGGCCCAGAGCCCCAGGTAGAGATCCGGGAGGAAGAGGATCTCCTTCTCCTTCGGAATCGAGTCGATTACGGCGCGGACGTTGCCCGAGGTGCAGCAGTAGTCGCTCTCGGCCTTGACCGCCGCCGAGGTGTTGACGTACGAGACGACCACGGCCTCCGGATACTTCGTCTTCCAGGCAAGCAACTCTTCGACGTCGATCGAGTCGGCGAGCGAGCAGCCCGCCTCGAGGTCGGGAATGAGAACGGTCTTGTCCGGCGAGAGGATCTTCGCGGTCTCGGCCATGAAGTGAACGCCGCAGAAGACGATCGCCCGACCTTCGGCCTGCGCCGCCTGGCGCGAGAGTCCGAGCGAGTCGCCAACGAAGTCGGCGACGTCCTGGACCTCGGGCAGCTGGTAGTTGTGAGCGAGGATCACCGCCTCGCGCGCGCGCGCGAGCACACGAACTTCGTCCTGAAGGGCCGAGGTCAAGCCGCAAGCACCTCCATCGACACGTCGAGCGAGCGAGCCGAATGCGTCAGCGCCCCGACCGAGATCGCACCGACTCCCGTCTCGGCATAGGCGCGGACGCTCTCGAGCGTGATGCCGCCCGATACTTCCAGCTTGGCTCGCCGGGAGACGATCTCGACCGCGCGTGCTACCTCGGTCGGGCTCATGTTGTCGAGCAGGATCCGCTCGACCCCGAGCGAGAGCGCCTGCTCAACCTGCTCGAGCGTATCGGCCTCGACCTCGAGCGGCGCCGAACCGGCGGCGCGCAGGCGCTTGACCGCCGCGGCGACTCCTCCGGCGAGGCGCAGGTGGTTGTCCTTCACGAGCACCGCGTCGTCGAGCCCGAAGCGGTGATTGACTCCGCCGCCGATGCGCACGGCGTACTTCTCGAGAGCGCGCAGACCGGGCGTCGTCTTGCGTGTGTCGAGGATGGCGACGCCGGTGCCGTCGACCGCCTCGACAAACGCCCGAGCCTGCGTGGCGATCCCGGACAGACGCCCGAGTAGATTCAGCGCCACCCGCTCGCCGCCGAGCAGGGCGCGCGTGCGACCGCTCAGCCTGAGCAGCTCGTGCGGTACCTCGGTCAGCGCCTCTCCCTCGCCGGCCACGGCATCGACCTCGACCTCCCCGTCGAGCCGGCAGAAGACTTCGCGCGCAACCGAAAGACCGCAGACGACTCCCTCCTCCTCGAGCAGGATCTTCGCCTGGCAGCGATCGTCCGCAGAGAAGAGCGCCCGCGTCGTCACGTCGCCGGAGCCGATGTCCTCGGCCAGAGCCAGCGCGACAACCCTGGCGACCGAGCGCTCGAGCTCTTTCTCGTTCAGCTCCATCGCTCGAACACGGGGCTCTGTCCATCACGAACAACGGTGTGGACAGCCAGCTCCGGATCCTCGACCGGAAAGTCGGCGCGGAAGTGGACGCCGCGGCTCTCGCAGCGGGCGAGCGCGCACTGCGCCACCAGTCGCGGCACCAGGGCCGGAGCCGTGAGTAACTGCTCGAGCCCGGCGGCATCGCGTACCAGCCCGGCCTCTCGCCACATCTGCTCACGCAGCGCGCTGTCGATTCGGTCGCCGTTTGCCGGCGGCTCCTCAGGCGGCTCGAGCTCGGCCTCGATCGGCGCCTCGGCGAGTGCCGCCAGCCCGGCCCGGCGACCGAAGACCACGCACTCGAGGAGAGAGTTCGAGGCGAGCCGGTTGGCTCCGTGAACGCCCGTGCAAGCGCACTCGCCGGCCGCGTAAAGCCCGGACAGGTCGCTGTGACCGTCCAGATCGGTGACCACACCTCCAAGCGTGTAGTGGGCAGCAGGGGCGACCGGGACAGGCTCGGTCTCGGGATCGAAGCCGGCCTCGCGGATACGGTCGATCAGA
>JBEKJI010000027.1:0-32164 GCA_050011315.1 Gaiellaceae bacterium | reverse complement strand
CGGTGGAGCTTGGCCCTTTGTGGCTTGCACGTCGCTTGAGACTTCTGTTTTTCGCTCATGCGGGAACCGTTCGCCGCCAAAGTGCGGGTCCCTGCTCATTCTGAGGCGACTTCCAGACACCGATCAGGCGTAGGGCTTCGCGTCAAGGCGTATTTGTGACGAAGGTGGAACTCCTGAGCCGGGGCACTTTTCACCGCGGATGGCCGAATCTAGGCTGTCGAGATGGGCCGCCCCCGCCGAATATTCGTTCCAAACGGCGTCTATCACGTTGCCTCTCGCGGGAGTGATAGGAGACCGGTTTTTCGTCTCGATCAGGACCGGGAACTTTTTCTGGAACGGCTCGAGCAGACGATCGAGCGCTATCGGCTCCCATGCCTCGCGTACTGCCTGATGAACAACCACTACCACCTGATCGTTCTGACCCCGGACGCGCGCCTCTCTATGGCGATGAAAGAACTCAACGGCGGTTACTCGAAGCGATTCAACGCGATTCATGGGCGAAGCGCGCACCTGTTTCGAAACAGGTTCATGGCCCAGTTGATCGACAGCGACTTTTACCTGCTTACCGTCTGCCGTTACGTCGCACACAACCCAGTTCGGGCCGGTCTGTGCCAAGAACCATCGGCATGGAAGTGGAGTAGTTATCGCGCGACCGCGGGCATCGACCCGGCTCTGAGATTCCTGGATGAGCGGCTCCTCGCCGGCGTACTCGGAGGTGGCGACGGTTGGCGCGATCGTTACCGCGAGTTTGTCGAAGCGGATGTCCCCGTCGTACCGCCGCCCAATCACAAAAAACTCGGGTCTTGAGAGCAGTGGTGTCAGACACCGGTCAGAAGAACTGGCCGGCGTCAAGGAGCGTTCGTCATGAAAGTGGAACTATTGCCGCGAACCGTCGGCTCCGGACCTCAGCCCGGAATCGCTAGCGCCTTGTGCTTGTAGTAGCTCTTCGCCCGGTTACGGAAGAAGCCGCCGTCGTCGTCGGCCGAGTAGGAGCGGACTTTGTTGCCGTTGATCGGAGCCGGGTTGGTGACTCCGTCATGGGCGGCGTCGCAGACGCAGGTGGAACCGTCGGCGCCGCGCCCGAACAGGAAGGCGATCACGCCCGCTTTGATGTAGGCGCGCAGATGAGCTCGGCTTGGCTGGTTCAGGAGCCACTGCACGCGGTTGTCCTGGAAGTGATTCCAGGTGTTGTTCTCGGCGCGCATGATCGTGTTCCCCAAGGGGATCTGCCAGACGACCATGCGCAGCCCGGTCTGGCGCACGAACACCTGGGTGTAGAGAAGGTGGCGGCGGAAGTCCCCGGGCTTGAACCACGCGTTCGGGTCGCCCTTGATGACCTTGTAGAAGCTGGCGTCGCGGTCGGAGAAGTCTTCGAAGGAGAGATCGAAGCGGGTGCCGAGCGAGCGCTCGAAGGCCGCCGAGCGTATTGCGTAGGCGCGCACCGTGGCGTCGGGAGGATCCTCGTAGGTGATGTCGTGCATCGTCCCCCAGCCGCTCATGTGGTAGGCGAGCAGGACGTTCGGCGCCAGCTCGTCGCGTAGCAGCACGATCGCCTGGGCGAAGCCGGCAACGGTGTCGGGTAGCCCGGCGAGCTCGGGCAGCCCGGTCGAGGCGACGGCGGCCGGGACGGTCGCGGCGTCGTCGTTCTGTGAGGCCTGCTCGGCGTAACCCCAGAAGTCGGGCTCGACGTGGAGCACGACGAGACCGTTTGTGGCCTGGCGCGCGCGCTGGAAGAAGAGCTGGAGATCTGCGTAGTAGGCGCGCATCGTTGCGACGTTGTCGACGTTCGCCAGATCGGCGTGCGCCTCGTCGCCGCCGGCCGGCTTCGACTGCAGCAGCATGTAGTAGGGAAAGACCGGAATCATCTTGTGGGCGACCGAATCGCGGATGTAGCGAATAACGAAGCTGCCGTTCTCGTTCCAGGTCGCCCAGCCCTGGCCGGTGTTGACGCCGCCGGCGAGATACTGGTAGCGGAAGCCGAAGGGCGCCGTACGCCGCATCGCGTCGGCGCCGCCGGGCGCATCGGCCATTCCGAGCTGAAGCTTGTGCGGCCAAGCTTTCGGAAGCGGCGGCAGGGACGAGCCGGTTCGAGTGCCCGCTCCCCCCGCCGTCCCCGCCAGGAGCAGGAACGGAATCAACCAAAGTCGCTTGATGCGATCAGCCTAGTGCGCCCCTAGCCGGGCCGCATCATCCGAACGGGAGGCGCTAGGAGCCCAGAACAACCACCGGCGAGAGGCCGGATACGAGCCCTTCCAGGCCCGAGACTCGCGCACGATACTGGCCTGCGCGCAGCACACCGGCTCGAGCGAAGCTACCGCTGGAGCCGAGCGGGAGTCTTGCGATCGTCGTCCAGCTGTCGTTGCGAAGCCGTTGCAGCTCGACGACGGCCGCCGGTCCCAGAGGCCTGACACTGCCGCGCAGACCGCCTCCCGACATGCGGGCAAGGCGCACCCGCGGGGCGACGGGCACGCGCACCGGCGCCGCCTCGATGTCGCCGTCGACGATGCGGTAGTAGCTGGTCGAACGAGGCTTCAACGTCACCTGGAAGAGGCCGGAGTCGTCCGGAGAGAGAGTGGCTGCTGTTTGCCAGGTTCCCCCCGACGGGCGTATCTCCAGCACCGGCGAGTCGGCGCCGCGAGCGCGACCGGAGACGCGAACGCTCGTCCCGTAGGGGAGTGCGCTTGTCGGGCGCTGCAGCGCGAAGACCGCGGCCTCGAACCAGCTCGAGCGGAGGTCGAGCGCCTGGCGCACGGCGTCACCGCTGACGGCGAAGGTCTCATCTCGGGCACCCGTGAGGGTGGCTGTCGAGACCCTCTGCGAGCCGTTGGTCTCGATCGTCAGGTCGGAGATCGGGCCGGCGATCTTCAGGTTCTTGGCCAGGGTCTGGGACGGAAGCGTTACCGGCCCCCAGTTGTGGTAGGGCGAGAGATTGTCGTAGGGGTCGTTCACAGAGACGAGGTAGGGCTCCGGTAACGCGTTCGGCCAGGCGTCTTGGATCGCCGCCGTTCGCCCGCCGGAGGTCGAGAAGAAGAAAGTTCGGGCGACGGCGCCGTCGTAGTAAACGGTCTCGCCCGTAGTCGAGTCGACCGCCGCGGTCGATTCCGGGTACTCGCCCGAGCGGCCGTGGTAGACCTGGCTGCGTGTGTCGGCGTAGACGTCGAAGCTCGAGCTTGGCTTGATCGAGACGAGCGCATAGGAGCGCGCGACGATCGCCTGCGCCTCGAGAGCATCGGCCGGCCAATCGTGCGGCGACTCGCAGGGCACGACGCCGTAGAGGTAGGGCTCGAGCCCGACGTAGTTGATCAGACGCAGCTTGTCTCCGACAACGGCGACGTTGAACTTGCCGCGGTAGGTGCGCCCCGCGAAGGCGAGCGGCGATGAGCCGGCGGTGAAGACGAGCGGCCCGGCGAGGGAAGGGCTTCCCCCGGCGGTGAGATTGATGCTGAGCGACGAGTCGAGCTGTAGCGACAGGTCGGCGACGTCGTAGCTGGTCCCGCTCGCATCCGTGACCTTGAACGGCGTCGCCGAAGAGATGGTGAGACTCGAACGGCCGCTCGCGAGCAGGACTCGGATCGTCTTCGAGCCGGCGTATTCGAGATCTGTCCCCGGGAAGTAGTGGGCGACGATCTGGTCGTAGGTGTATCCGTGCTGGGCGAAACCGTAGGCGCCGTATTGACTCAATCCGACGCCGTGTCCCCAGCCGTGCCCGGAGATGACCAGAGTTGCGGGCGCCCAGACGGTGGTCGCCGGCGTTTCCTTTGCCCACTCCCGACCGGCGACGGCGCCGACCGGAGCGAACACCGGCGTCAGGGCGACGACACAGAGGATCAGAGTTGAGAGTGCGCGGCGAGTCATCTCGATCGATCTCCGAGGCTAGCGGATCGACGCTTCCGGAAGTCCGGGAGTAAGCGCGCTTGTCGCAAAGGTGTGCATGCAAGAATCCCGTAGCGCCTTCGCTGCGTGGGCGGGGAAGCCTTCCGAATCCGGCGTCTACTTGCCGGGAGCGAGTCGCTCGGCGTACTGGCGCTCGTAGTACTCGCGGTAGTGCTGGCCCGACTTGATCGGCTCCCACCAGCCGCGATTGTCGCGGTACCAGGAAACGGTTTGGGCCATACCTTCCGCGAAGGCGACAGCAGGTTGCCAGCCGAGCTCGCTTTCGGCCTTCGAGCAGTCGAGTGAGTAGCGGCGATCGTGCCCGGGCCGGTCTTCGACGTGCTGGAGCAGCTCGGGCGCGGCGCCGGTCAGCTCGATGATCAGGTTCGCGATCTCGATGTTCTCGACCTCGTGGCCGCCGCCGATGTTGTAGATCTCACCCGGCCTGCCGCCGCGGAGTACGGCCTCGATCCCGGCGCAGTGGTCCTCGACGAAGAGCCAGTCGCGAACCTGGCGACCGTCTCCGTAGAGAGGTAACGGTTGACCCTCGAGCGCGTTCGTCACAAACAGCGGGATCAGCTTCTCGGGGTACTGGTTGGGGCCGTAGGTGTTCGATCCACGCGTGATGCAGGCGTGCACTCCGAAGGTGCGGACGTAGGCGGGGATGTGAAGATCGGCCGCCGCCTTGGCGACGCTGTAGGGACTGGACGGCTGCAGTGGATCGATCTCGCGCGACGAGCCGCCGGCCTCGAGATCGCCGTAAACCTCGTCGGTCGAGACCTGGACGTAGCGCGCGCCGGTCTTGCGCACCAGCTCGAGCAGCGTCTGGGTGCCGACGAACTCGGTGCGCCCGAAATCCGTGGCGCCCAAGATCGAGCGGTCTACGTGCGTCTCGGCGGCGAAGTTGACGATCGCCTCGCACTCCTGTGCCGCCCGTTCCACCGCCTGTGGATCGCAGATGTCGCCGACGACGAGCTCGATTCCCGAGCCTTCGAGGTTGGCCGGATTGCCCGAGTAGGTGAGCTTGTCGAGCACGACGACCTCGTCGCCGGCACGCTGCAGGCGTTTGGCGAAACGAGAGCCAATGAAGCCGGCGCCGCCTGTGACGAGTACACGCATTCCGGGGAAGCCTAATCACCTTATGCCGAGCAGGCGCCAGCCGATGATCGCGTCATGGGCCAAAGGCTGTTTCAGTCAACGCAAATCGCGCTATTCGCGGCCGCTGCTCTATCGCTCTGTGCAGCCGGTTACGGCTTGACGGGGCTCGATCACGAAATGCAGCTCGCGCTCACGGTCGAGGGCGCGTTCCTTGCCGCCGCGGCACTTGCGGGAGCGTTGCTCGTGCGCCAGCGCACGGCGCGCAGCGAAAACGCCGTCGAGGATCTGGCCAGGCTCCCCGGGCGGGAACGGCTTCTCACCGATCTCGAGCACGCGCTCGCCACAGTCAGCTCGGATCACCCCGCCCTGCTCGTCCTGTTCGATCTCGTCGGTTTCAAGGAGTACAACGACACCTACGGCCACCCGGCCGGAGACGCCCTGCTCAAACGCCTGGCCAGGAAGCTCTCCACAGTGGTGGCTGCTCGCGGCAGCGCCTACCGCCTCGACGGAGACGAGTTCGCGGCTCTGCTCGAGATCGAGGACGGCACCGACCGGCTCGTTAACCTGATCGCAACTGCGCTGGTGGAAGAGGGGGACGGATTCGCCGTTGCGCCCTGCTACGGGATAGCGCTGTTGCCGCACGATGGAAGCACCGCCTCGGATGCGCTTCGCGTTGCCGACGAGCGTATGTATGCGCTCAAGTACTCGCTGTGTCCGACCGGTGAATCGCGCCCGTCGAACGAGGTGCTGATGGAGGCGCTCGCCGAGCGCGGTTCCGATCGTGGCGACCACCTGCATGGGCTGGCCGAGCTCGCGGAGGCGGTCGCGCACAAGCTGGACGTTGGCTTCGAGGAGCTCGAACAGGTACGGCTGGCGGCCGAACTGCACGACGTGGGCAAGACGGCTCTGCCGACGCTGCTGCTGCAGAAGAGCTTCCCACTCGACGAGGAGGAGCGAGAGTACATCGAGCGCCACCCCTTGATCGGCGAGCGGATCCTGCACGCGGCGCCGGGGTTGCACAAGGTCGCGCGGTTGATCCGCTGGACGCACGAGCGCTACGACGGAGCCGGCTATCCCGATCACCTGAGAGGTTTCGAGATACCACTTGGCGCCCGCATCATCAGCGTCTGCGACGCTTTCGACGCGATGATCTCCAACCGTCCCTATCGCAACGCGAAAAGCATCGAGGAGGCCATAACCGAGTTGCGGAGGAACGCCGGCAGCCAGTTCGATCCGATGGTGGTCGACGCCTTCTGCGCCGTGATGAGAGAGCGCGAGCGCTTTTTCCTGGCCGCCTGACTCGCTTTCTCGGCCGGCGACTCCGCCCGGCCCCCGAGAAAGCGAGAGGCGATCTCGTCGTAGTTCCGCTCCGACCGGTCCCTGGGCATCCACGGCTCGACCACCTCAACCGCGCACGCCTAACGGGAGGGGCTCTTATAGTCCCGCTGTGACCGAGCTATCGACTGGCCCGACCGAACGAGCCTCCGGGAAGGCTTCGGTCCCGGCGCTCAGCGTGCGTGGGTTGGTCAAGCGCTTCGGGAAAACGGACGCGCTCGGAGGCGTGGACATCGAGGTGCAACCGGGCCAGCTCGTGGGCCTATTGGGCCCGAACGGCGCGGGAAAGTCCACGCTGACCAAGATCGCCTGCGGACTCGTGCGACCCACGAGCGGCGACGTCGAGATATTCGGGGCCGGCGCCGGTTCCCGGCAGGCTTGCCGCGCGATCGGCTACCTCGCCGAGCTGTTTCGTTATCCAAGTTGGCTCACCGCCGGCGAGGTGATCAGGCTGCACCAGAGGCTCGCCGGCTCGGGCGGCGGCGCGGGCGAGCGCGGGCGCCTGCTCGAGCGGGTCGGGCTGAGCGCGGCCGCCGGAAAGCGTGTGGGAGCGATGTCGAAGGGGATGCAGCAGCGCCTCGGCGTCGCGCAGGCGCTGGTCGGCTCGCCGCGACTTCTGCTTCTGGACGAGCCGACGAGCGCGCTCGATCCGGGCGGCCGTCGAGACATGCGCTTCCTGCTCGAAGAGCTCCGCTCCGAAGGCGTCGCCGTTCTCCTCAACTCGCACCTTCTGAGCGAGGTCGAGCTCGTCTGCGATCACGTCGTGATCGTCGATCGCGGTCACGTCGTCGAGGCGGGGCGATTGGAGGAGCTCGCACGCCCGCGTGGAGTCGAGATCGAGCTGGCCGGCGGTGCGCGTCTATTCGAGGGGATGGGCCGTGACGAGGTTCCCGAGCTCGTCGAGCGGCTCGTCGCCGAAGGCGAGCGGATCTACGGCGTGCGCGTTCGCTCGGCCACGCTCGAGGAGGTCTACCTGGACGTGGTGGTGGAGGACAGCGAGTGAGGAGCACCTGGGTCGTCTTCGGCTACGCGTTTCGCGAGAGCCTGCGCCGCCGCGTCTTTCACGCCGGGCTCTTGCTGACCGTGGTCTTCCTCAGTCTCTATGCGCTGGGCTGCTCGTTCGTGAACGTCTCTCGCGTGGATATCGGTCCAGCCTTCAGGGTGGTGAAGGTGGACGTATTCGCAGCCGCGACCATTCTCGGGTTGGCCGTTTTCGCCACCTACTTCTTCGGCGTCTCGCTGGCGATCTTCCTGACCATCTCGGCAGTGCGCGGCGACGCCGAGCAGGGCGTTCTGCAGGCGCTGATCGTGCGGCCGCTCACCCGCTGGCAGTTCCTGCTCGGGCGCCTTCTGGCGGCGGTCACCGTCGCTGTCTTCTACGTAGCGATTGTTTTCGCGGCCGCGATCGCAATCACCGATGTGACGCTCGGCTGGACGCCGAACCATGCGCTGGCGGCCGGGTTCGAGATCAGCGCCGCGATCGCCGTCGTGGCGGTGGTCTCGATGCTCAGCTCTGTCTATCTGAGCGGAGTCGCCAACGGCATCGGCGTCTTCATGCTCTTCGGCGCCGGTTTGTTCGGCGGGCTGATGGGCGAGATCGGTGGCGCCGTCAACTCTCACAAGCTGGAGCAAACCGCGACCGTCATTCGCTACGTCACGCCGTTCGAGTGGCTTTATCAGAGCTCGCTTGGCCGCCTGATTCAGGGCGAGAGCGGCGTTACCGAGATGGTGATCAGGCTCGGGCCCTTCGGCGGCTCCGTTCAAAGCGGCTCGGTGGTCTGGCTCTGGTCGGCCGTGTACGTGCTGGCGGTGGGAGGCGCGACCGTGCTCGCCTTCGCCCGTCGCGATCTCTGAGCTGATTCCCGGGATGAAAGGCGCGAAGCCTGGACCGCTAGAGTGAAAAGGCTGGCGCAAGCTCGATTGGCGAGTCTTCGCAAGGAAAGGCGCCATAAGAGATGGCACTACTTGAGATAAAAGACCTTCACGTCGCGCTGAACGACGGAACCGAGATCGTGAAGGGCATCGACCTCACCGTCCGGGCCGGCGAGGTGCACGCGATCATGGGTCCGAACGGCTCGGGCAAGTCCACCCTCGCCTACGCGCTGATGGGGCACCCGTCCTACGAGATCAGCGGTGGCGACGTGCTTCTGGACGGAGAGAGCCTGCTTCCGCTCGGCGCCGACGAGCGCGCCCAGAGGGGCCTCTTTCTGGCCTTCCAGTATCCCTACGCCGTTCCCGGCGTGACGGTATCGAGCTTCCTGCGCTCGGCGATGAACGCTCTGCGCAAGGCGCGCGCCGGCGGCACGGACGACCCGATCCCGATCCCCGAGTTCCGAAAGGACTTGGCCGCGGCGATGGAGCATCTCAAGGTGCCGCGCGAGCTGCTCGGCCGCTACTTGAACGACGGCTTCTCGGGAGGGGAGAAGAAGCGGATCGAGATCCTACAGATGGCGCTCCTGCGCCCCCAGATCGCCGTCCTCGACGAGACCGACTCCGGACTCGACATCGATGCTCTGAAAACGGTCGCCGACGGTATCAGCGACCTGGTCGGGCCCGAGATGGGCGCCATCGTCATCACCCACTACCAGCGCATCCTCAACTACATCCGCCCCGACTTCGTGCACGTCTTCGCGGGCGGGCGCTTCGTTGCCGAGGGCGATGCGGAGCTGGCCGAGAAGCTGGAGTCGGAGGGCTACGACGCCTATCTCCCAGAGGGGATTTCCGGAGGCGCCTGATGGCCAAGCCCGAGACAGACGTCTCGCAGATCGGGCGCGACTACAAGTACGGCTTCCACACGACCGACACGCCCACGTTCAGCACCGGCCGCGGGCTCACGCGCGAGGTGGTGGAGACGATCTCGGCCCAGAAGGGCGAGCCCGACTGGATGCTCGAGCGCCGACTTCAGGCCTACGAGCACTTCCTCGCCCGCCCGATGCCGACCTGGGGCGGTGACCTCTCCCAGATCGACTTCGACTCGATCTTCTGCTACGTCAAGCCGATCGAGAATCAGGCCGGATCCTGGGAGGAGCTGCCACCCGACATCAAGCAAACCTGGGACAGGCTCGGGATCCCGGAAGCCGAGAAGAAATACCTGGCCGGAGTAGGTGCCCAGTACGAGTCGGAGGTCGTCTACCACAAGCTCCAGGAAGAGCTGACCCGCCGCGGTGTTGTCTTTCTGGACATGGACAGCGGTCTGCGTAAACACGAGGAAATCGTGCTCGAGCACTTCGGCACGATCGTTCCCTTCCGCGACAACAAGTTCGCCGCCCTGAACACCGCGGTTTGGTCGGGCGGCTCCTTCATCTACGTTCCGCCGGGCGTCAAGGTCGAGATGCCGCTCCAGGCCTACTTCCGCATCAACGCCGAGAACATGGGCCAGTTCGAGCGCACCCTGATCATCGTCGACGAGGGCGCCTACGCGCACTACGTGGAAGGCTGCGGTCTGGCCGGCTCGATGGTGCGTGTGCGCGGAGGCGAGAAGCCGATCGAGGAGATCGAGCTCGGTGAGGAGGTCTTGACTCACCGGGGCCGCTTCCGCCGCGTGCGCGACACGATGCAACGTCACTTCGAGGGACCGATCTTCCGCATCACCTTCGCCGGCGAGTCCTACCGTTCGCTGGCGGTTACGCCCCGGCACCCGTTTCTCGTCTCCAGGCGGAAACGTGCGCGCGAGCACAACCACGAGTTCGCGCCCGAATGGAAGGAAGCCTGGGAGCTCAGAGCGGGCGACTACCTCGCGCTACCGGCGTCGATCGAGACCGACGAAGCGCCGATCGTGCTCGAAGAAGAGGTTCTGGTCGGCCGTGGCCGCCACGCCTCCGTGGCCGAGCAGGTCGAAGTCGCACTGTCGGTGCCGATGTGTCGGGTAATGGGGCTCTACGTCGGCGAGGGCACCGTTAGCGCCAACACGTCCTATCTCGTCTTCGACAGCGCCGGGAGCGAGGAGGATGCGCGCGAGCTCGTGCGAGGCGTGATCGCCGATACGTTCGGGATCGAGCCCTGGGAGTACGCCTACGAAGGCCGTGACGGGCGTTCGCTTCGCTACTCGTCGGTGCGCGCAGCGCGGTTCTTCGCGCAGACGTTCGGTCGGACGACAACTGAGCTGCGCGTCCCCGACTGGATGTTCGGGCTTCCGGACGAGCACCGAGCCGCCTTCGTGCGCGGTCTCTACGACGGGGAAGGGCACCACGACGAGACCTCGGATCTGTACCGGATCAACCAGACCAACCGCGAAGTCGCGCAGCGTTTACGCGAGCTGCTGCTCTCACTCGGAATCCGTGCCTCGCTCAGTCGTAGCGACCGGCCCGAACCGCGGCGAGCGATGTGGCAGCTGGCGATCTGCAAGGCGGACAATCCTCGCTTCGAGCAGAAAGTCCTGTGGCAGCGAGAACGCGAATCGACGGTGAGGAAGGCGGACGTCGTGCTCTCGGGCGGCTACTGCTGGATGCCCATTCGCTCGGTCGAGCACCTGCCGGCAAGCTGTACCGTCTACAACCTGAGCGTCGAGGACGACGAGAGCTATCTTATGGAAGGCGCCGTATCGCACAACTGCACGGCTCCCATCTACTCCAGCGACTCGCTCCATGCGGCCGTGGTCGAGATCATCGTCAAGCCTGGCGGACGCTTCCGGTATACG
Source organism: Gaiellaceae bacterium (assembly GCA_050011315.1). Taxonomy (GTDB): domain Bacteria; phylum Actinomycetota; class Thermoleophilia; order Gaiellales; family Gaiellaceae; genus Fen-549. Next base: position 21,222 of record JBEKJI010000027.1, on the reverse strand, counting down.
ACCATCCAGAACTGGTCGACCAACGTCTACAACCTGGTCACCAAGCGCGCGGTCGCGCAGGAGAACGCGACCATGGAGTGGGTCGACGGCAATCTCGGCTCGAAGCTGACGATGAAATACCCGGCGATCTGGCTAACCGGCGAGGGGGCGCACGGTGAGGTACTTTCGATCGCCTTCGCCGGGCCGGGTCAGCACCAGGACACGGGCGCCAAGGCTATGCATCTGGCTCCGAACACTACGAGCGTGATCACCGCCAAGTCGATCTCGCGCGGCGGCGGCCGGGCCGGCTACCGCGGTCTCGTCAACGTCGCCAGCGGCGCGCGCGGCGCCAAGTCGAAGGTCGTCTGCGACGCGCTCATCCTCGACGAGGAGTCGCGCTCCGACACCTACCCGACCATCCGCGTGCACGAGTCCGACTCCGACGTCGGCCACGAGGCGACCGTCTCGAAGATCGGCGAGGAGCAGCTCTTCTACCTGATGAGCCGCGGCCTGTCGGAGTCGGAAGCGAGCTCGATGATCGTCGCCGGCTTCGTCGAGCCGATCACCAAGGAGCTGCCGCTCGAGTACGCCGTCGAGATGAACCGCCTGATCCAGCTACAGATGGAAGGGAGCATCGGATGACAGTAACCGTCGAGAAAGTTGACTTCGTCTCAGTACTCACCCAGGACGTCGAGCGCTCGCGCGCTTTCTACAACGGGCTCCTTGGCCTACCGGTGAGTGCGTCGGGTGATTTCTGGTTCGAGGTCGATACGCCGAACGTGACCCTCAACGTCACCGATGCGGCCACGATCGGGCTCGAGTTCAGGCCCGCTCTGGCAATCGCCGCCCTGCGCGTTCCGGATGTCGCGGCCGCGCGGAAGGAGCTCGAGGAGAAGGGCGTGCAGTTCTTCGGCGAGACGATGGACCACGGTGTTTGCCACATGGCGCCTTTCGCCGACCCGGACGGGAACACGCTCCTCTTGCACCGGAGATACGCGCCTTGAGAGCACTCGTGTAATGAAGCGCACAGCCGCTCTCAAGCGCTACCACGAGCTGGCGCTGCCGACGACCTCCGAGGACGGCTGGCGCTTCACCGACCTGACCGGATTCGACCCGGACGCCTACGAGTTCGCCGAGACTGCTCAGCCCGCGGAGATCGCGCCGCTGATAGAGCTGGAGCTCGCCGGGAGCGCGCGTATCGACGAGGGCGGCGCCAAGATCGTGGAGGCGCCCGAAGGGGTCGTCTTCGCACCTCTGAACGAAAAGGACAAGCGCATCGGCGCTTTCGTCGCTACGGAGGACAAGATCGCGGCCGCCAACGCCGCCTTCTGGAGGCACGGCTTGCTGGTCGAGGTGCCGGCTGGAGTGGAGCTGGAGCGGCCGCTGCACGTGAGGATCGAGAGCACGGTCCCGAAGGGCTCGCTGCCGACGAGACTGCTCGTCGTCGCGGGCGAAGGCAGCCGCTTCACGTTGATCGAGGAGCACGTCTCGGCCGCCGAGGATCTCGACGCCTTCACCAACTGCGCGGTCGAGGTGCACGTCGGCGCGGGCGCCAAGTTGGAGCTCGTGTCGGTGCAGCGGCTCTCGCGTCAGGGCTGGCACTTCGCCCATCAGCACGCCCGCCTGGAGCGAGACTCCGAGCTCGCCTGGGTCTGCGCCGGGCTCGGCTCGAAGAAGAGCAAGACCTGGATCTCGATAGACCTCGCCGACGCGGGCGCCACCTCGCGCGTGACCGGCGTCTACTTCGCCGACGGCTCCCAGCACCTCGACTTCGACACCTTCCAGGAGCACGTCGCCCCGCGCACCACCTCCGACTTCCTCTTCCGCGGCGCCTTGCGCGAGCAGGCGACCACGGTCTGGCGCGGCATGATCCGGGTCGAGAAGGAGGCGCAAGGGACGGATGCCTACCAGGAGAACCGCAACCTCCTGCTCTCGCGTCAGGCGCACGCCAACTCGATCCCCGGGCTCGAGATCATGGCCAACGACGTCCGCTGCAGTCACGGCGCCACGGTCGGCCAGGTCGACCGCGAGCAGCTCTTCTACCTGATGAGCCGCGGGCTTTCGGCCGGCGAGGCCGAGCGCCTGATCGTGAGCGGCTTCTTCGCCGAGGCGCTGGATCGGATCGAGCGCGAGCCGATTCGCGAGGCGCTGGCACGGGCGCTCGAGGCGCGAATTCCGTAAATGCCTGGACTTTTGTTCGAATGGCGGGCTGCCGATGAGAGGCCCGAGTAGTCGCCCATCGCCGCCATGCCCGAAGAAACCAGCGCGAGTGACCGCTACCTGGCCGAGGTCGATCGGCTGCTCGGCCTGCGCGGGCGCAGCCGTCGCCGGACTCTCGCGACCGTGCGGAAGCGCCTGCTGACCGTCGCGGCGCGGGAGCGGAAGAAGGGGGCGAGTGAGAGCAAGGCGGAAACGCTGGCGCTGGCAGATCTCGGCTCACCGGAGCAGCTCGCCGCGGAGTTGCGCGAGCGGGCGCTGACGGCTCGGGCGCGCAAAGAAGCGCAGATCGTCCTGGCGGCTTTCGTCCCGATCGCGCTGGCGATGCTCGCAGTCGCTCTGGAAGTGATCCGGATTCGCCACTTTCGGCAGGACGGCACGATCACCATCGAGGTCGGTCCGAGCACCGCGGTTCCGAGGACGCCGACCGGCTTCTTCCACTACTACCCAGGACTCGGGATCTCGCTTCCGCCGCTTTACCTGGCCGTGAAGCTCGTTCTCGGCGGTGCCCTGGTTCTCGCAGCGGTCGTGCTTGCGGAGTCCGCGATCGCCTTCACGCGTCATCGCCGCCTCCTCAGCGCCGGCCTCACGCTACTGGGCGGGGTGGCTCTCGTAGTCGCAGTCTCGCTCCAGATCGCGCTGGCGTTCGAGTGGAACCGCCTGCGCCAGGGGCACAGCGCCTGGCTCTTTGCCGCGACGCTGATCGAGGCCGGAACGGTGCTGATCCTCGCCGTTTTCCTCGCGCGCCCCGCGCGAACGATCTCGCCCCGGCGACTCGTTCCGCTGGCTAGCGCGCCGATGTTCGTCCTTTTCGCGCTCGTCCCGCTGCTCGCCGTCACCGCGAAGAGCGGATGGAGCTCGACGGACATCTGCCCGCCCGACGACTACTGCGGGCCGTCGTACGAGGAGGTGATCGCCTACACGGCTAATCACGAGGTGTCTATGGACGGGGTGTTCGGGCCGGCAGGCGAGCAGGGAGCCGTCGCCTTGAAAGGAAAACGGTTGGCGTTCGTCGCGTCCACGTGGAGGAACATGGGGCTCGGGATGACGGGACCCGAGAAAGGGCCGGTCGATCTCGTCGTCGTGGAGACGCGCTGGTCGCTTTCTGCGCGTGGACCGTGTGGACGCCAGCCCGTGTATCTCGATTGGGATCGTCTGGCGCCGACGACGAACAATGGTTGCCAAGTTCTCAACACGCCGACCCAGCCGGGCGTTTCCTGGCGGGTTGTTAGGCGGCTCGAGAGAGCAAAAGCCGGCGCCGTGGCTATCGCCTACCGGTCTGACGGCCGGATTGCGATCGCGTATTCGCGGCCGGACGGCGTCTGGTTGGCGGAAGCTCCTTCCTGGCGTCCGCAGCGCCTGCTCGATACGACCGCCGTTTCAATCAGGCTCACCGCGCTCCCCGGCGGTGAGCTCTCTCTCGCGGCCGTTGCGCCCCGACGCGGAGGGTCGCAACTCGAGCTTCTGCGTACGCGGAACGGTCGCTGGACAGAGCCGGTCATCGCCGCAGTCGGAGTCCGCTCTGAGCTCATGATGGTCTCGCGTGGCGAGCAGACGGTCCTTCTCTACCGCGATCGAAGTAATCGCCTGGTTCTCGACCGGCGAAGCCGTGCCCTTGCACTTCTCGCCCGCCGCCCTTTCGCCGCCCTCTCTTCAGGCGCGCTGGGCGCGCTTCGTGGGGACGGAGTCGGTATCGCGATCGCCGCTCCGCTCGCCAACGGCGCGACGCTGCTCGAGATCTATCGCACGCGCGGAAAGGCTCTGGAACCACTGACGAGGGAGCGGCTGCCGTCGTCGAACCATTCCGAGTCCGAGCGTCTCTTCGGAGTAGCGCAGACCGGAAGCGTCGTTCGAGCGCTTTTCGGCCACGGCAACGCTTACCACCCGGCAGGGCACATCGCCGTCTCGTTCTGGACGGCGAGCGGCGGAGGCGAGTTCGCCTCCGATTGGCCGAGATGGGCGATTCTCGAGGTCAGATCGACCGGGACGATGAACTCAGGGCGGATGGAGAAGTCGACGGAGTTCGATCCCCATCTGGCGCAGCCGCCCGAGCGCCAGCTGCTGAATGAGAACGGCTCCAACTAGAAGCAGCGAACCCCCAAACGGGCGATGGCGCGATCGGGTATTCGACCAGGGCGTGTATCTCGACGGATCCCCGTACTCGATCACCGCGCTGGGACCCCGCAGGGCCGCCGGTCAGCTCGTTTTGACGGCGATAGGCGACGACCGTCTCGTCTGGCCGTAAGCGCGCCGGCGCTTCTCTCCGGTAAAGCGCCGCGGCGGCGGTGCGGAACCATGCTTTGGGCCGCTACCCACATAAGCGCCTCTAATTTGACTAACAACGCTGCGCTATCGATAATTCGCCCAGCACTCACGCGAGAGAGGCGACCCTGATGGCACCAACGACTCCGGACATCCCGCCCGTAACCGGCGGCGTCCAGCTTTTCCGAAGCTGTTTGATCTCGACGGAGTATCCCGGCGTCGAGGCGGCGACGAAGTGGCTGTTCGAGCGCTTCGACGTCGAGTACATCGTCAACACCGACCAGACCTGCTGCACCGGGCTCGGTTACTACACCGACATGATGCCGTTCCCGACCACGATGGCCATCTCGGCCCGCAACTCCTGCGTGGCGGTCGAGGCCGGGCATCCGATCCAGAGCTACCTCTGCTCGACCTGTTACGCGATCAACAAGAAGTCCCAGAACGTGCTCGCGGTGCCCGAGTACCGCAAGGACGCGAACAAGGTGCTGGCCAAGATCGGGCGCGCGTACACCGACACGGTCGACAAGACGATCCAGCACATGCACACGCTGGAGATCCTCTGGAGCCGCCATCATTCGATTCCGGGTCTGATCAAGCGCCGCCTGGACGGGATCAAGGTCGCCACCCACCCCGCCTGCCACTACTGCAAGGTCTTTCCGGATGAGGTGGTGGGCGACAGCGAGAACTTCATGATCCCCGAGGACCTGCTCGAGCCGGCCGGTGTGATCAAGACCGGCAACTACAACGAGAAGACGACCCACTGCGGCGCCGGTTTCCGCCAGCGCTTCGTCAACCCCGCGATCTCGCAGGCGGTCACGCGCGAGAAGCTGAAGCGCCTGGCCCAGGAGGGCGTGGATGTGTGCGTGCACATGTGCCCGAACTGCGCCATCCAGTTCGACCGGCACCACTCGATCATCGAGGCGAGCGCGAACGAGGAGTACCCGTTCGTGCACCTGCACGTACAGCAGCTGGTCGCGCTCGCGCTCGGCGCCGACCCCGACAAGGTCTGCGGCGTCATCTCGCACTCCCAGGACGTCGAACCGATTCTGGAGCGGATCGGCGCGCGCGAAGGGGCGCGGGTTTAATGGTGCCCCCTCGCGCAATGCCCTTACCACTTCGGAGCGCTGCAAAGCGGTGCGATGCGTTGTCCTCAGTCGCGTCCGTACTTTCCAAGTACGAACACTCCCTGCGTCCTAGCCTCGCCTGCTTTTCGCACTCGGAAGCGGAAAAACATCACCCGAGGAGGCACTGATGCGCTGCGGCGTCTTCCTCTGCGAGTGCGGAGGCAACATCTCCGGTGTCCTCGACCTCGAGTCGCTGAGCGAGTCGGCGAAGGGGCACGACGGCGTCGTCTCGGTGGCCGTGAACCAGTTCATGTGCGGCACCGAGGGGCGCAAGCTGATCGAGGAGGCGGTGGAGGAGCGCGGGCTCGACCACATCGTGATCGGCTCCTGCTCGCGCCGCTTCCAGGGCCCCACCTTCGAGCGGATCGCGCGTGAGCTGAGGCTGGGCGAGAACGCTGTCGCCTTCGCCAACCTACGCGAGGGCTGCTCCTACATCCACCAGCACGAGCCCGAGAAGGCGCAGAAGAAGGCCGAACGCATCGTCGCGGCGGCGGTGGCACGAGCCGCACAGCAGTCCGATCTCTCGCGCTCGCGCACCTTCCTGCACCGCTCGGCGCTTGTGGTCGGCGGCGGCATCGCCGGGCTCTCGGCCGCCGAGGAGCTGGCCGAGGCGGGTATCGAGGTGCACCTGGTCGAGCGCCAGCAGTCGATCGGCGGCTACATGGCGCGCCTCTCCAAGACCTTCCCGACCGAGGATTGCGCCATGTGCTCGCTGGCGCCCCGGCTCACCAACGCCGCCACCGACTCGCACATCCGCATCCACGCTCTCTCGAACGTGACCAAGATCACCGGCCCGCCCGGTGAGTTCCGGGTCACCGTCCGGCACGAGCCGAGCTACGTGAGCGAGAAGTGCGTCGGCTGCGGCCAGTGCGCCGAGGCCTGTCCGGTCGTGCTCCCGAACGAGTTCGATTTCGGCGTCTCCGAGCGCAAGGCGATCTCGCGTCCCTTCCCGAATGCCGTTCCCTCGAGCTTTGCGATCGACCACCGCGGCTGGGCGCCCTGCAAGTCGGCCTGCCCGGTTCACACCTCCGTGCAGGGCTACGTCGCCCTGGTTGGTCAGGGGCGCTTTGACGACGCCTACCGCGTCGCCTCCGAGCCCAATCCCTTCCCCTCGGTCTGCGGGCGCATCTGCACGCACGTCTGTGAGAGCGACTGCACGCGCGGTCGCCTCGACGAGCCGATCGCGATTGCGGGGCTCAAGCGCTTCGTCGCCGACCAGGTCGGCGCGGCGGCTCCGGTGCAAGCGATGCCCGTCGTCTACGACGAGCGTGTGGCGATCGTGGGCGGTGGTCCGGCGGGGCTGAGCGCGGCGCGCGAGCTGGCGCTCTTCGGCTACGAGACGACCGTCTTCGAGGCGCTGCCGGTCGCCGGCGGCATGCTGCGTGTCGGTATCCCCGAGTACCGGCTGCCGCGCGAGGTGCTGGCGGCCGAGGTCGAGCGGATCGCTCAGCACGGAGTCGAGCTGCGCCTGAACCAGCGCCTGGGAAGGGATTTCACGGTCGACTCGCTGCTCGAGCAGGGCTACGGCGCCGTGCTGCTCGCCACCGGCCTGCAGAAGAGCAAGACGCTGCCGCTGCCGGGAGCCGAGCTGGGCGGCGTGATCAAGGCGATCGAGTTCCTGCGTGAGCGGGCGCTCGGCGAAACGCCGAAGGTCGGTAAGCGCGTGGTTGTGATCGGCGGCGGCGATGTCGCCTATGACGCGGGCAGGAGCGCGCTCCGTCTCGGCGCCGAGAATGTGACTCTCGCCTGCATCGAGGACGGGGCGACGATCCCGGCCGGCTCGGAGGAGATCCACGAGGGCGCCGAGGAGGAAGTCGAGCTTCTCACCTCGCTGATGCCCGTCGAGATCCTCGGCTCGGGCACCGTCTCGGGAATCAAGTTCCAGCGCTGCGCCCTGGGCGAGCCGAATGAACGCGGCTGGCGCCCGCCCGTTCCGGTCGAGGGCGAGTTCGCCGAGCTCGAGGCCGACACGGTGATCTTCGCCGTCGGGCAGGCGCTCGACGAGGATCTGCTCGAAGGAGCGAGCGGCGTTGAGCTCGCGGGCGGGCAGATCGGCTTCGAGCGCGAGACGATGATGACGGCGCGCGCGGGCGTGTTCGCGGCCGGCGACGCCGCGGCCGTGGCGCCCTGGACGGCGATCGAGGCGATCGCGGCCGGTCGCCGCGCAGCCCGCTCGATCCACAACTTCCTGCGCGGCGAGACGTTGAGCGACGTGTGGGAGAACGAGCGTCCGCGCGCCGAGATCGCCGATTCCGCGCTCGCTTCGCTCGAGCCGCAGGCGCGCACGCTGATGCCCGCGCTCGAGGCCGAAGCCAGACGCTCGAGCTGGCAGGAAGTGCAACTCGGCTTCTCCGCCGAAGAGGCGGTCGCCGAGGCTAAGCGCTGTCTCAACTGCGGCGGCTGCTCGGAGTGCCGCTCCTGCGAGACGGCCTGCCCGGCCGGGGCGATCGACTTCACGCAGGAGCCCGACGAGGAAGAGATCACGGTCGGTGCGATCGTGATCGCCACCGGCCACAAGGAGTTCGACGTCTCGCGCAAGAAGCCGCTCGGCTGGGATCGCTTCGCCAACGTCATCACCCAGAGCCAGCTGGCCCGCCTCCTCTCGGCCTCGGGGCCGACCAGCGGCGAGCTCGAGCGACCGTCCGACGGCGCCGTTCCGAAGAAGATCTTCATGCTCCAGTGCGTCGGCTCGCGCGACTGCAGCTCCTCGGGAAACGAGCACTGCTCGGCGATCTGCTGCCTGTTTGCGACGCTGCACGCCTCGCTGATCAAGCAGCACCACCCCGAGGCTGAGGTCACGATCGGCTACACCGACCTGCGCGCCCCGGGCAAGGCGCACGAGGAGTACTACCGGCTCGTCCAGGATCGCGGCGTGCGCTACGTGCGCGGCCGCTCGGGCGAGGTGATCGAAGAACCGGACGGCTCGCTGCGCGTGCGGGTCGAGGACTCTTTCACCGGCCGCAAGACCGAGGAGCTGTACGACCTGGTCGTACTCTCGGCCGGGCTCGAGGCCTCGGACGGCACCACCGACATCGCTCGTGTCGCCGGGCTGCAGCAGGGCGCGGCCGGCTTCATCAAGGAGTACCACCCGAAGCTGAAGCCGGTGGATACGCAGCGCACGGGAATCTTCGTCGCCGGCACGGCGCAGGGCCCCAAGAACATCCCCGACACGATCGCTCAGGCCAAGGCTGCCGCCGCGCGCGTTTTCTCGATGCTCTCGACCGGGTTCACGATGACGCCGGCGCAGGTCGCCTACTCCGACTCCGAGGTCTGCGTCGGCTGTGGCGTCTGCGAGACCGTCTGCCCGCAAAGCGCGGTGCGGCTCACGACCGGTGAGAGCCCGCGCGCCGTGGTCGAGATCAACTCCTGCCGCGGTTGCGGGATCTGCGTGGCGGAGTGCCCGTCGGGGGCGATGACGCTCGGCGGTTTCTCGGACGAGGAGATCTTGGCGGAGGCGACGGTATGACCGAGGCGCTGACGGAGGAGAGAACGGCGGCAAGCGAAGCGGCCAAGACCGATCGCAGCATCGTCGGCTTCTTCTGCCGCGAATGCGCCTACGCGGCGGCGGATGCCACCGGTAACGCTCGCATCTCGCTGCCGACGACGATCCGCAGCGTGCTCGTGCCCTGCACCGGCCGGGTCGGTCCGCTGCACCTGCTGAGCGCGCTCTCCGAGGGGGCCGACGGCGTCTACATAGCCGGCTGCCTGGAGGGACAGTGTCACTACCGCGAGGGCAACTTCCACGCGCTCGACCGGGTCGAGTTCGTGCAAAGCCTGCTCGAGTCGGTGGGGGTCGAGCGCGAGCGGGTGCGGATGTTCACGATGAGCGCGGCCGACTCGCCCAGGTTCGTCGCCGCGGCGCGTGAGATGCACGAGACGATCTCGTCTCTACCACCACTGAAAAGGAAGTGAGCGGACGATGCCGCTGACGGCGAGAGGCGAGGCGATCTTCGAACGGCTCCCGGGCGCGGCGCCGCGCGCCAGCACAGGCGCGATCGGCTGCCAGATCGTCCGCCACGAGGAGCTCTGCATCGGCTGCGGCCGCTGTGCCTCGGCCTGCCCGACCGGGGCCACCTCGAAGGGAGACCTGTTCGACCCGATGCAGCTCTACTCGGCACCGCCCGAAAGTCGCCGCGGCGCGCTCGGCGCCTCTCTGCGTGCGATCGCCAAGCACAAGCCCTCGGGCCCGATCGAGGTGCCAGAGCGCGTGTCGGCCTTCCGCACGATCGTCTTCGACGCCTCCAGGTGCATCGGCTGCGGCGCCTGCGCCCGTGCCTGCCCGACCGGGGCGGCCGAGGCGCTGCCGGTACCGGCCGAAGAGATCGCCACCGCCGGGGCGAGCGGATGAGCGCGGAGAACGGCAACGGCGCCCGGCCCCGCATCCTGCTTTGCGAATGCGCCGGCACGATGGCCTCCAACCTCGACTTCGACCGGCTCGAGCAGATCGCCTCGGAGCAGGGCGAGGTGCTGCGCAACCCGACCTGGTGCAGCCGCGAGGGTCAGGCGCGCCTGCTGGAGATGACGGAGACAGAGGACGGGCGCCCGCTCGTCTTCGCCGGCTGCTCGCAGGACTTCGTCGCGCGCCGCTTCCAGCGTCTCTACGCCCGCGGCCTCGAGATGGAGGTCGCCGACATCCGCGAGGGCTGCTCGTGGGTACACGACGGTAACGGCGAGGCGGTCACCGACAAGGCTTCGCGGATCATCGAGGCGGCGATCCGCTTCCCCGGTCCGCACACCGACAAGCTCGTGCGCGAGCGCAAGGTCGACTCGGTGCTGGTGATCGGCGGCGGCGTCTCGGGGACTCAGGCCGCGGCCGAGCTGGCGCAGATGGGACACACCGTCGAGCTGGTCGAGCGGCGCCCCTTCCTCGGCGGTCGCGCGGCCCGCATCGGCACCGTCTTTCCCACCAACGACTGCGGCCAGTGCCTGCCCACGACCGATGCCCAGGCCGGCGTGCGCAAGTGCTTCCACCGAAACGTCGCCATCGACAACCCGAACCTGCGCATCTGGCGCCGCACCGAGGTCGAGTCGGTGAGCGGGAAGCCGGGCGACTTCGAGGTCTCGCTGCGGCAGCTGCCGAACATCGTCACCTCCGACTGCGTCAACTGCGGCGCCTGCGAGCCGGTCTGCCCGGTCGAGAGCGCCGAGTCGGGCGGCAAGGCGATCTTCACCGAGTTCTACGACGGGCGCGTGCAGCGCACGGTCGACCTCGAGGCCTGCACCTTCTGCGGCGCCTGCGCCGAGGCCTGCCCGATGAACGCGATCGACTTCAGCGAGTCGCCCGAGCTGACCACGGTGCACGCCGGTGCGATCCTGACCGCCGTGGGCTGCGAGCCCGCGCCGGCGCGGCTGATCGAGCACCTCGGCTACGGGCACGAGAACGTCGTCACGCAGACCGAGATGTCCGAGCTGATGGACGACTGGGAGGAGGCCTCCTGGCTCGGGCTGCAGCCTGCGAAGGAGGTTGTGATGATCCAGTGCGCCGGCTCGCGCGACCGGCGCCGCCTTCCCTACTGCTCGCGGATCTGCTGCATGATCGCGCTCAAGCACGCGATTAGGCTGCGCACGCTCTTCCCGGAGATGAAGGTGACGATCTGCTACCTGGAGCTGCGCGCCGCCGGCATCGGCTACGAGAACTGGTATCTGGCCGCGCGCCGGGCGGGAGTCGAGTTCCTGCGCGGGACGCCGCCACGGGTGCAGTTCGACGATGCGGGCAAGCCGGTGATCGAGGTCGAGGACGTGACCGCGGCCGAGAAGAAGATCCTGCGTCCCGACCTGGTCGTGCTCTCGACCGGGATGGTGCCGGTGCCCGATAGCGCCCGGATCGCCGAGGTGCTCGGCGCCGAGCTCGACGAGGACGGCTTCATCGCCATTCTCGACCGCAAGAACCGGGCCACCGAAACGAGCGCCGAGGGCGTCTTCATCTGCGGCTCGGCGGCCGGGCCGAAGGCGCTGGTGGAGTGCAACACCGAGGCCTCGGCGGTGGCGAGCGAGATCCACAACTTCCTCGCTTCGGCCGGGCGCAGGACGGCGCCGGCCTCGGTTGTCGATGCGGCCAAGTGCGTCGGTTGCGACACCTGCCAGACGGCCTGCCCCTTCGGTGCCATCACGCTGGTCGAGCGCCCCGCCGACGCGCCCCGCCCCGTCGAGGTGCGCGACGACGGCAAGCTGGCCGTGATCGACGAGGAGGCCTGCCGGGCCTGCGGCATCTGCGCTGCCAACTGCCCCGAGCTGGCGATCACGCACAACCTCGACGACGCGGCGCTGTTCGGGCGCCTGCGCACGATGACGGACGGAGTCGAGCGGCCCGTCGTCGGCTTCTATTGCAAGGAGTGCGCCGGCGCCGCAATCAGCCTGAGCGGCTTGCGCCACGACCGCTACCCCGAGAACGTGCGCCTGATCGAGCTTCCCTGTCTGGGCAGGATCAGCGCACTGCACATCGTCGAGGCGGCCCGGCTCGGGGCCACCGGAGTCTTTCTCGCCGGCTGCGCGGAGGATCGCTGCCAGTACCGCAAGGGCGACCTCTCGGCCGAGGAGCAGGTCGAGCTTGCGCGCGAGCTGCTCGAGGAGGCGGACATGCAGCTGCCGCTCGAGCTCTGGCACCTGTGCGCAGTCGACCGGCATACCGTCGGCAGGCGGATCCGCCTCTTCTGCGCCCGCGCCGAGGGGAACGAGGAGGCCTACATGGCCGGGCTCGCGCTCGAGCGGACGGAAAGCCTTCCCTGCGAGGGAGGTGAGGGCTGTGTCCACACAGGTGTCTGAGCAGGCGCGCGCCGCCGTTCACGAGCTGGCCGGGCAGTGCCTGCAGTGCTTCCAGTGCGGGCAGTGCCTCGGCGCCTGTCCGAACGGCTTCGACCTCGACCAGGGACCGCGCCGGGTGGTGCGTCTGATCCTCTCGGAGGACACCGAGAAGTTGCTCGCCAGCGAGGACGTCTGGCGCTGTAGCGAGTGCCGGGAGTGCACCGACGTGTGCCCAATGGAGGTGGACGTGGCCGGGATGATGGCCGCGGTGCGCGAGCTCCAGGTCACGTTCGGCGGCGTGCGCTGCCCCGAGCGCCGGGCGGCCTCGATTGCGACCAAGCGGCTGACGCGTAAGAACACGATCGACAACATGCTGTTCGGGACGGCGATGGCCTCGCGCGGTTTCGTCCCCAAGGATCTGCTGGCGACCGCGGCGATGGGCTACAAGATGGCCTAGGGCAAGGTGCGCCGGAGCCCGCGCCTGGGCGCGAAAAACGCCGTCGAGCCAAAACCCTTCTACGCCGGCTGCGCCCTGCAGCAGGACAAGAGCGCTCTGCAAGCCACCGCCAGGGTCATCCGCGAGCTCGGCTTCCCGACCTTCGAGATGAAGGGAGCGGGCTGCTGCGGGCACGCCACGCGCGGCAAGATCGCCGCCAAGGCGGAGTCGGAAGAAACGGTTCTGACCGCCTGTCCGGCCTGCGATCACGGCCTGCACGAGTCGGAGATCGAGACGGTGCCGGTCTGGGAGGCGCTGGTCGAGCACGCGCGCCGCGAGGAGCGAAAGCTCACGGCCAAGGCGCCGCGTTTCGTCCCCTACGTCGGCTGCCTCACCGACCGCGACACAGCTCTGGCCTCGCTCGCCGGGGCGGCCGAGCTGGCGGGCGCCGAGATGGTCAGCTCCTACCCCTCGCTGCACGCGGGCTGCTGCGGGGCGCTCGGCGGGATGTACCGCGGCGCGAGCGAGGCCGTGCACAAGCTGGTGGCTTTCGCCGAGGACGAAGCCGCCCCGATCGTGACTCCCTGTCTGCTCTGCCGCGACAACTCCCACTCGGCCGCGCGCAAGCAGGGCGTCCACGTCTACTTCTGGCCCGAGTTCTTCCAGGCCGCCGCGGCGGCCGAGACCACAGCTGATGGAGAAAGCCGATGAGCGACAAGAACGAGAAAAGCGGAAACCCCGAGACTGTCGAGAACGGGCGCAGCGGCGAGATCCGGGCCAACCCGTACTCGTTCATCGCCGAGAGCGCCTTCAGTGAGAGGCCGGCTGTCCACAACGACCTGTTCGAGCGCATCGTCAACGACCCGCGCATGCACGATCACGTCGATGGCTTCCTCTCCTGCATCCAGTGCGGCATCTGCACCTCGGGCTGTCCGGCCGCCCGCTTCACCGATTTCTCGCCGCGCGAGGTCGCGCGCCGGGCGCTCGAGGGCGATCCGACGCTGCTCACCGACGATTCGCTCTGGTACTGCTTCTACTGCTACACGTGCCAGAGCCGCTGCCCCCGGCACAACTCTGTTGCCGTGATCAACCAGGTGATCCGCGGCATGCAGGTCGAATCGGGCTACGGCGTCAAGCACGTGGAGATGTTCGCGGCCTGGGGCGAGCAGTTCTACGAGAAGGGCATGGGCGGAACGCCGCAGATCTTCTTCGCCGACATCGCCGAGGCTTGCGGCGAGAAGTGGAAGTACTTCATCGAGCATCGCGAGGAGATCCGCGAGGAGCTCGAGCTGGGCGACATGTACCCCTCGAAGAAGGCGGCCGAGGAGATGCAGACGATCATGGACGAGACCGGCTTTCGCGAGCGCCTCGTCTCGATCGGCGCCTGGGGCGGTAAGGATCCCAAAGCCAAGTAGCGGCGCTTCCGGGGATCATACGACGCACTTCCGACACGATTAGCGCTTGACACCCAACCGTGTCTGACACCGGTGGGTGTCAAGGGGCGTTCGCGCCGAAAGCGGGTCGCTTCGTCCACAGGCGGATCTGAACGCCGGCGCGGGGTCTGAGCACCTGCTCCGAAGGGCGTATCTTTCCCTGGACAGCCGCGAGGAGGTCGGGGAATGAGCTTCGAGCCGAGACGCATCAGCCGCACGGCAACGATCACGGTCAATGCACCGCTCGAGGAGGCGTTCGCGCTCTTCGGCCCGATCAGGGAGAAGGACTGGGCCGACGGCTGGAATCCGCAACCGATCGACCCGGTCAGCGAGCTCGTGCAGGAGCGGATGGTCTTCACCACTCAGTCGCACTCCGGCCAAGAGGAGCCCGAAGACGTCTGGATCGTCTCGGCCTACTCGGTCGGGGACAGCTTCATCGAGTACACCGCCTTCGCTCACGATCGCGTCTGGTGGATCGAGGTCGTTTGCGAGGAGTCCGTCCCCGGCGAGAAGACGCGAGCCGAGATCATCTACACGTACCTCGGTCTCACCGACCACGGCAACTCGCTGAACAAGGAGGCGCTCGAGCTGATGTTCGCCCACGACCTGCGCGACTGGGAAGAGGCGATCAATCACTACCTGGCGACCGGCGAGCGCAAGCACCTGGGCTGAGATCCGCTCGCCGGGTGAGACCCACGGCTGAACCGCGCTCGCGAGCGCGCGATGCTGTCTCGGCACGGAACCGGCACATCTCGGGCGCATTTCCTCGCTACCGTTTCACGACCCCGCGGGTGGGTTTTTATGAGCGCGGAGCGAAACGAAGCACTCCATCGCCTGGCCGCGCTTGGCGGCGCGATGCGTTGTCCTCGGTCGTGCCCGTAGCCTCCGGCTACGAAAGCAACACTGCGTCCTAGCCTCGCATCCACCGATCGCACCCAGTCGACGGGTCGTCATTCCGCGATGCGCTCCGGGGTGGAGAGGCGGTCCCGCCGCTCTCGGACTCCGAGAAGACCGGTCCTGACCCCTCAGTGAGTCGGGTTAGGCGCCTGACGAAAGTGGAAAGCTGATGAGAGCGGGGTCAGCGCCTGCGGTGGCGCCGGCCCCGCTTCGCTACCCGGCGGTAACCAGAATCGTCGTCTCGCGCTTCTCCGCGGCGAGCTCGAGCTCGCGCTGGCGGTAGAAGGCGATCTTGCGCTCGAGCACTTCCATGTGCCCGTCCAGCTCCACGAGCCGGGCTTGCAGCTCGCGCTGGTGGCGCTCGAGCAGCTCGGCCCGCTCGCTGACCGTCTCGTCTCCGGCCCAGGTCAGCTGCATGAAGGCGAGCATGTCGCGGATCGGCATGCCCGTCGCCCGCAGCATCGTCAGGAAGCGGACGGAATACAGGTCGCCCTCGTTGTAGCGGCGCCTGCCGTTCGCCTCGCGGCCAACCGGCTCGAGCAACCCGATCCGCTCGTAGTAGCGGAGCGTGTGGGTGCTGACGCCGGTCGCCTCGGCCGCTTCCTTGATGGTGTAGGTGCGATCCATTGATCCCATGGTAGGAGTTAGAGCGCACTCTAAGTCAAGGGTCGACCTACAACTTCTCGTAACGGACCCACGCGCCGAGCTCATACCGGCACCCTCGCGGGGGGTCAGATCTTGCATTCACGCAGGAAAGTTGTTCGATCTCGTTCTCGGTTCCGGCCGTAACGAGGTGCTCGAATGCAAGATCTGACCCCGAGGTGGGGCGAGGTGCTCGAATGCAAGACTCGACCCCGCTTGGGCCGGCTTGGTATCGTGCGGCATCTCCTCCGGGGAGGCTGACTCGAAGGGCTCGTCCATGGACGAGCCGGCCGAGAACGGCGGAGAGGAAACTCGCTCATCTGGGTACTGCCCTCGTCTGGGGCTTTCGCTCGCGTTTTTTGTCGGCGCCTCGAGGATGAGGAGAGAGAAATGAAGCTGGTGATCGGGATCGTTCGTCCCGAGAAGGCAAACGACGTACTCGAGGCGCTCTATCGCGCCGAGGTGCGCGGCCTCTCGGTGAGCAGGATCCAGGGGCACGGTGGCGAGACGGACCACGTCGAGACCTACCGCGGCACCGTCGTGAAGATGGAGCTGTACGAAAAGGTGCGCTTCGAGGTTGGAGTATCGGACAACTTCGTCGAGCCGACCGTGGCGGCGATCGCCAAGGCGGCGCGCACCGGCGAGGTCGGCGACGGGAAGATCTTCGTCGTTCCGGTCGAGAAGGTCTTTCGCATTCGCACCGGAGAGGAGGACACCGCCGCGGTTACACCCGTGTACTAGGCGGTGACGAGACCATGCACGATCTCATTTCCTTTTCAATTCCACTCGGGGCGGTCGAGAACGGCATCGACAGCGGCGACACCGCCTGGATGATGGTCGCAACGGCGCTCGTGTTGATGATGACGCCGGCGCTCGGGCTCTTCTACGCCGGGCTGGTGCGCTCGAAGAACGCCCTCAACACCTTCATGATGAGCCTGGGCGCGATGGCCGTGGTCAGCGTGACCTGGGTCGTGATCGCCTACTCGCTGGCGTTCAACAAGGGCAACGGCTTCATCGGCGATCTGCACAACGTCTTCCTAAGGCAGGTGACCAACGGGCCGAGAGCGGGCCTGGCGATTCCGGAGCTGGTCTTCGTCTGCTTCCAGGCCTCGTTCTGCATCATCACCGCGGCCCTGATCTCGGGCGCCGTGGTCGAGCGCATGCGCTTCGGCCCCTACCTCGTATTTGCGGCGCTGTGGGCCTGCCTGGTCTACGCGCCGATGGCGCACTGGGTCTGGTCATCGAACGGCTGGCTGGCGCACCGTCACGTGATGGACTTCGCCGGCGGCGTGCCGGTCGAGATGGCCTCGGGCTTCTCGGCTCTGGCGGCGGCGCTAGTGGTGGGGGCGCGCAAGGACTTCGGCCGGCAAGCGATTCTGCCGCACAACGGCGTCTACGCGTTGCTCGGCGCCAGCCTGCTTTGGTTCGGCTGGTTCGGCTTCAACGCCGGTAGCGCGCTCACGACCGGCAAGCAGGCGCCGCTCGCCTTCACCAACACGCTCCTGGCTCCGGCAACCACGCTGGGAGTCTGGATGCTGATCGACTACCTGCGCGGCCGCAAGGCGACCGCGATCGGGGCGGCGACAGCGATCGTGGTCGGCGCCGTCGGGATCACGCCGGCGGCCGGCTTCGTGAGTCCGATGAGCGCCATCCTGCTCGGCGGGCTGGCGGCGATCCCGGCCTACGCGCTGATCGTCTGGCGGCCGCGCACGCGGCTGGACGAGACGCTCGACGTGCTGGCGGCGCACGGTCTCGCCGGCTTCACCGGGATCCTCTTTATCGGCTTGTTCGCCCAGGCGAGCTGGAACCTGACCGGGAACGGACTGCTGTTCGGGTCGCCGATTCAGCTCGCCCGCCAGGCGCTCGCGGCGGGGGCGGCACCGCTTTACGCCTTCGGCGGGACTTTCGTCCTGCTCAAGCTGATCGGCCTGGTGACGCGGCTGCGCGTACACGAGCGCGACGAGGGCCAGGGCCTCGACGTCAATCAGCACGGCGAGGAGGCCTACACGCGCGGCGAGGGCGCCATCCTGCTCCACCCGGAGCACGCCTTTGAGATCGAGTACAAGGGTAGCGCCAAGTACAGCTTTCCCGAGAGCGGCTAAGGGACCGAAGAATCGCCGCGCCTGCGCCAACAGGGCGCGGCGATTCTCTCCTCCGGGGACTACGATTTCCACATGGCTGTCTGCGCCGTTTGCGGCCAGGAGATGCTCACCGCCTCGTCCTGCACGGAGAGCTATGCGGAGCTGGTCGACGGGCGCTACGAGCGCATCCGCTGGGGCGCGCTCGTAGACGAGCCCACCGACGAGTCCTGCGGCGACTGCGGAGTCGACCCGGGCGGACTGCACCACGTCGGCTGCGAGTTCGAGACCTGCCCGCGCTGCGGCGAGGCGCTGGCGCTTTGCGACTGCTGGCCGGAGTGAGAAGGCGCCTCGCGCCCTCGGCCGGCGGCTCCTCGCGGCCGGCGGAGCCGGCCTCCGGAGCCGCCTGACACCGCTGGCGGCACGATCCTCTCCGAGCCCGTGTTGTTAACACTGTTCTCTCCGGGCTCGCACCGCCAGCGGCGCCCCGAGAACGCGAGAGGCGCCGGGTTCGACTTAGGTACGTAGCCGGTGCTAGAGGACGGCGGCGACGATCCGGCCGGCGCCGGGACGGTTCTCGGCCCAGGCAACTCGGTTTCCCGAGACGGAGAGTGCGATCGGCTCGGCGGCGGCAACGGCGATGGTGGTGACGGTCGTGGAACCGGCGGCGATCAGCTCGATCTTCCTGCCGCTTCGAAAAACGGCGCGGGCGCCGGCGAGCGAGAGGTCCGAGGAGTTAGCGGGTACGAGCGTCGAATCGACGAGCCGGCCGCTCGAGGCGTTGTAGCGTTCGACGTGGAGTCCGTCCGAACGCTCGGCGAACGCCGCAACCGTGTTGCGGGAAAGCGCCACTTCGCGGAAGCTGCCGCCTGCGGGTGGGATCTGCACGACCAGCGAGCCGGTGGCGAGGTTCCGGACAACGAGCGGGTCATCCGCGGGCGGTATCGACCACTGGTCGGCCACGTTGCCGGACTGCCTTGCCGGTAAGAGCGCGATTCGGTTCCCGCCGACGGCGATGTCGAGCGGCGGCCCTGATTGCGGTACCGCCTTGCGGGTCGTGCCGGCGAGCGTGAAAGCCGCTCCGGTAATCGGGTATTTGTCGCAGGTGCCCTCGTTCTCGTTGCATCCAGAGTTGACGAAGCCGTAGGCCAGCGTCGCCCCGTCACTCGCGATCGCGGTCACCCACTCGCCACCACCCCATTGCTGTGGGACGTAGGCGAGTTGGTGCGCCCGGGTCGCGCCCGCTCCCGCGACGAGCAGGTACGTGTCATCCCCCCAATGGCTGACGGTGTCACCGGCGAGCCAGAGGGCACGCCCGCCTGCGAGGCCGACGAGCTGCGGCTCGTAGAACGGGTAGTCGTAGCAGCGCGGCGCATAAACGACGCGTTCTCTTCCCGTCGCCAGTAAGCGAATGTGGAGCGCGGCCTTGCAGCCCTTCGCGCGCTCGACGCCCCAGGCGACGCTGACTGCGTTCTGGGCGAAAGCGGCAATCGGCGTCTTCGTGCGCACGAGCACTTTGACGGCGGTTCTCGTCGTCGACGTCCTCGCCGCCGGCGCGGCGACGAGTAGCACGAGCAGTAGGGCGGCGACCCTGCTCACGACGTCGGGCGCCCCTCGGTCCAGATGAAGGTGTCGGTGCGCAGATCGTCGAGCGCCTGCTCGATCTCCTCGCGAGTGTTCATGACGAACGGCCCGTAGCGGGAGATCGGCTCGCCGAGCGGCGCGCCCGAGACGAGCAGGAAGCGCACCGGGCTCTCGTAGGCGCGCACACGCACCTGGTCACCGTCGCCGAAAACGACCAGAGCGGGCGCCCGCACCATCGGCCCGTCGAGATCGCCGCGGTAGCCGAGGTCGCCGCTGGAGCCGAACTCGCCCTCGCCGCGGAAGACGTAGGCGAAGGCGGCGTGGCCACGGGAAACGGGCTGGACGAAGTCGGCAGCGGCGGCGAGCTCGACGTCGAGATACTCGGGGTCGGCGTAGATCTCGGTGACCGGTCCCTGCGTTTCGTCGCAGTGGCCCGCCACCACTCGCACGCGCGTCCCATCCGGCCGCTCCACGACCGGGATCGTGGCGCCGGCCACCTCCTGATAGCGCGGCCGGGACATCTTCAGCTTCGCCGGCATGTTGACCCAGAGCTGAAAGCCGCCCATCTTGCCCTCGCGCGGGCGCGGCATCTCCTCGTGCATGAGGCCGCCGCCGGCGGTCATCCACTGCACGTCGCCGGGGCCGATCGTGCCGGCGTTGCCGATCGTGTCTTTGTGATCGACCTCGCCGGCGAGCATGTAGGTGACCGTCTCGATGCCCCGGTGCGGGTGCAACGGAAAGCCGGGAAGATAGTCGTTCGGGTCGTCCGACTCGAAGTGGTCGAGCAGAAGGAAGGGGTCGAGGTAGTCGAGCGCCCAGCCGCCGATGCTACGCCTGAGGCGCACGCCGGCGCCCTCCACGACGGGCTGCGGCTCGATCACTCGAGCGACGCGTCTGGTTTGAGGTTCCATGGCTCCTCCTTGCCGTCGCCCACCTGTCCGGTCAGACATGCTCGCGGCTCGGGCAACGGAAACGGTTTCGCGAGCGCGCCGGCTAGTCGGCGCCGAGAGCCTCGGCGATCTCTTCGATCGCCGCCTGCTCGGCGTCGCTGACGTCGCTATCCCCCTCTCGGTGCGCATTCGCGACCTTGTCGGCGACCGTGAGGACGAAGCGCCTGTAGGCGGTGAGCTCCTCCGGCGTCGCTTTCTGCTCGAGCAGGGCGACTGCGTCGCGCAGGTGCTGCAGGCCGCCTCGCTTGAGCTCCTCGGCCGAGTGGTAGCGCGTGTGGTCGCGCGCGGGCTTCGTCCCGACGAGCTCGTCTAGCAACTGGCTCTCGCCGTGGAGCCGGCGCGCCTCGGCGTACGCCTTCCCGATTGCGAAGGTCTCGCGGAAGACTCCTCCGCGTTGCGCCGTGACCACGATCAAGCCGGCGCTCGGCGGCCCCTCCGAAACGAGCTCCCACTCCCCCAGTGTGAAGTCGGCCTTTCCTGTCATCGCCTTTCTCCTTTTCCGTTCGGCAACCGAATCGCCCTCCGCAGGAGCGGAGTCCCGGATGACGAGTCGAGCGTAGTGAGTATGTCCACCGGATCGAAGCGTGTAACGGAGCGGCGAGGGCGAGACGCGGCGAATTCTTTTTTTAACGGTGTCAGACACCGGTGGGTGTCAAGGGGCGTTTGTGCCGATAGTGGATCAGACGCCGGGGTCAACCACGCACGAGAAAGTCGGTCATGAGCAGGCACTTTTTGGTGCCGGCGCCGCGTTCCGCCGAAACGGTGTCAGGAGATCGCCTCAAAATAACGTCGCCAGGATCAAGATCATCGCCAGGTGCAGGAAAGCGAGGTAGTTGGAGGCCTTCCGGTCGCGGCGGACGGCGACCCTGCGCTTGCTCT
>JBEKJI010000026.1:0-51025 GCA_050011315.1 Gaiellaceae bacterium | reverse complement strand
CGAATGCGCCCTGCGTCCTAGCCTCGAACCACGATCTCGCACTCATCCGGCGCCCCTCCGTCCCCAGACGAGCTCCCTAGCATCGCATCCCCCGATCACACCCAGTCAGTGGGTCTTCATTCTGAAATGAGTTCTAGGGACGGAATTACTCCTGACTAGGGAAATGACAGATGCGCTCAGTTATCGGTCGCTTTAGCGTGTCACTGAGCGTCAGCCGACGCCAAACGACGAGTAGCCGCAGGCAACAAGGAAACGAGTCGTGACGAGAACTGTCAAAGGCGAAACTTCACCAGCACCCGTCGCGCTTCGGGCGGCGACAGACAGCTCGCTTCGTATGGTCGGACTCCTCTTTTTATGGGGTTTTCCAGTCTTTCGAGCCGTCCCCCTGGCGCGTAGCGTCGAGTGGATGACCTCCACAGCGAGAGACGCCAGAGACGTACCCGGAAGAGGACTCGAGGGTACGAGGCTTCCCCAGTGGAAGTACAAGCTCGAATCCGCCGCGACGCATTCAGCGGTCGTAGAAAGCGAGGAAATCATGAAACGCAAGTATCGGTGGCCATCCCCCACCATGGTTATCGCGATTGCCGCCCTCTTCTTTGCGCTGGGCGGCGGCGCCTTGGCTGCGAACCACTATCTGATCACCTCGACCAAGCAGATCAAGCCGAGCGTGCTCAAGCAGCTCGAGGGCGCCAAGGGCCCGCGAGGGCAGCAGGGCAATATTGGCGCAGCCGGCCTGCAGGGCGGTAAGGGCGACACCGGGGCTACCGGCCCAGCCGGCCCGCAGGGACCGCAGGGCGCCAAGGGAGACACCGGAGCCCAGGGCCCGAAGGGCGACACCGGCCCAACGGGACCCCCGGGAATGGGGTTCAACCTGACGCAGGTCGCGGAGTTGAACTGGTACGGCGCCAACTTCGCCGGCGGCTCTTACGGGTTCCACAGCCCCTACGGGGTGGCGTTCGACGGCAGCCACATCTGGGTCACCAATTTCTTCGGCAACTCGGTGACGGAGCTCAAGGCCAGCGACGGCTCCTGGGTGCAGACGCTCTCGGGCGGCTCCTACGGGTTCAACTGGCCGAAGGCGGTGGCGTTCGACGGCAGCCACATCTGGGTCGCCAACACGACGAACGGCAACTCGGTGACGGAGCTGAACGCCAGCGACGGCTCCTGGGTACAGACGCTCTCGGGCGGCTCCTACGGGTTCAACTACCCCAACGGGGTGGCGTTCGACGGCAGCCACATCTGGGTCGCCAACAACAACGGCAACTCGGTGACGGAGCTGAACGCCGGCGACGGCTCCTGGGTACAGACGCTCTCGGGCGGCTCCTACGGGTTCACCAACCCCAACGGGGTGGCGTTCGACGGCAGCCACATCTGGGTCGCCAATTACTTAGGCAACTCGGTGACGGAGCTCAACGCCAGCGACGGCTCCTGGGTGCAGACGCTCTCGGACGTCTCCTACGGGTTCAACTGGCCCAACGGGGTGGCGTTCGACGGCAGCCACATCTGGGTCACCAATTGCAACGGCAACTCGGTGACGGAGATCAAGGCCAGCGACGGCTCCTGGGTGCGGACGCTGTCGGCCGGCTCCTACGGGTTCAACTACCCCGAAGGGGTGGCGTTCGACGGCAGCCACATCTGGGTCACCAATTACAGCGGCAGCTCGGTGACGGAGCTGAACGCCAGCGACGGCTCCTGGGTACGGACGCTCTCGGGCGGCTCCTACGGGTTCAACGGGCCCAACGGGGTGGCGTTCGACGGCAGCCACATCTGGGTCGGCAACAACAGCGGCGACTCGGTGACGGAGCTGAGCATCCACTGACCGATCGGCCGGCCCGTCCAGGCGAGAGGACCCCGCGTCGAAAAGGTGGGGGTCCTCCCGCCGCCGGGCGCTCGTCGAGCGCCGAAAGATGGGAGTTGACAAACAGAGACCTCCGACCGCAGAGGTCGGGGTTTGGACGTCGACGGTTAGTTGTCCGTGTTTACCCCGGAAAACAGGGCTTTGGAGCCAGGCGGGTTCGAACCCAGCGCCTCTCGCGTCTCTGGCGGGTCGCTGGCGGTGCGAGCCCGAAGAGAACACTGTGGACGCACGGGCTCGGAGAGGATCGTGCCGCCAGCGGTGTCGGGCGGATCCGGAGGCCGGCTCCGCCAGCCGGGAGGAGCCGCCGGCCGAGGAAGCGAGATGGAGGAGGCAGGCTGTCGCGTCTCGTACTACCTTGTGCGAACCGCTCTTTACGAGCTCGAGGTTTTCATGACGGCTCAGATGCCCATCCCCATCCCTAACGCCGGCTCATCCCGGTGTCGTCGCTGACGCCCGAGGAGCGCCGGCAGCGGCGCGAGGCCAGGCGCAGGCGCATTCGGCGTCGGCGTATCGGTGCGCTCGCCTTCCTCGCGCTGGCGGCGGCGGGCCTCTTTGCCGGACTGACCATCAACGGCGCCCGTGCGGATCGGGGCGCGCTCGGCACCGACTCGTCTTCGGCCGACTCGTCCTCGACCGGCACGACCACGAGCCAGACCAGCACGAGCGAGACCGCTACGACTCAGACGACGACCACGACGAACAAGCCCGACGAGAATCCGCGCGGACGGCTCGGGAGCGGTCGCGCCGTCACGCTCGCCTTCGGCGGCGACGTTCACTTCGAGGGCATCGTCAGGTCGAGGCTCGATGCCGGTTCGTCCCTTCCCTTCGCCCCGATCGCCCCGGTGCTCCGCCGCGCCGATCTCGCCATGGTCAATCTCGAGACCACGGTCAGCTACGGTGGCTCGCCTACGCCCGGCAAGGAGTACACGTTCCGGGCGCCGCCGACGGCCTTCCAGGCGCTCAAATCGGGCGGCGTGGACGTGGCCACGATCGCCAACAACCACGGCGTCGACTATGGCATCACCTCGCTGCTCGACACCCTCCGCTATGCCAAGCGCTACCACTTCCCGCTCGTCGGTGGCGGCCTCGACGCCGCCCAGGCGTACGCGCCCTACAGGATCACGATCAAGGGACAGCGGATCTCGATCCTCGCCGCCTCGCAGGTGATCGACGCCAACCTCGTCTCGCTCTGGACGGCCGGTCCTGGCAAGCCCGGGATTGCCTCGGCCTATCAGGTCGGGCGTCTCACCGCCGCGGTCAGGGCCGCGCGCAAGGAGTCAGACACCGTCGTCGTCTACCTTCACTTCGGCGAGGAGCGGCACCCCTGCCCCGACAGTATGCAAATCAGCATCGTCCGCAGCCTGATCGCGGCCGGTGCCGACATCGTTGTTGGCTCGCACGCCCACCAACAGCAGGGCGCCGGCATGCTCGGCAAGGCGTTCGTCGACTACGGTCTCGGCAACTTCGTCTGGTACTCGCAGGGCAGCACCGCCAGCACCACCACGGGCGTGATCGAGGTGACCGTCACCGGCCGCCGCATCGACCGCTACTCCTGGGTTCCGGCGACGATCGTCAACGGCTCGCCCACACCGCGCACCGGCAGCGCCCGCGCCGCCGCGATCTCGAGCTGGCGCAGCCTGCGCAGCTGCACGAACCTGAGGCCTTGAGGCGGCGCTCAGGCCGCGGACTGAGCCGAGTGAAGGTAACGCCTGACCAGAGCGTGCGAGAGCTCGGACTGATGGCGCACGATCTCGAGCCTGTTGCGCTCGAGCGATTCGCGGGCATCGACCGATTCACGAAGCCGCTGACGCTCACAGGCAAGCGCCGCCAGTCGCCGTTGAAGCTCCTCCGGGCTTCCCGGCACCGCATTGAACTCAAACCGCATTCGATCTTCCTTTCCTGCTCGACACGCGCCGAGCCCATCTTCGGCGAGCGAGAACGAAATCGAAATCGGAGGAACCCGCATACTTTCGGCTGCGCAGAGCGGAACGAATACGGGGCGACGCGCCTACGAAACCGTGGTGTCGAAGCTCTGGCCGGGATAGCACTACGTGATCGCAGGCACTTCTTTCCGCCGCCCGCCACCGAACCACCCGCCCGCGGGGTCGGTTCAAAGTACCGTCTTTTCGAGGCGGGAAACGCGCCTCGGTGTGCCGATTCTGAGCCGACTTTGGAACACGTCTCTTCTCCTGAGGCATCACGTTCCGCCGCCCCCGCCTATGAGCGTCAAGCGGAATGAAGATCCGCCGACTGGGCGTGTGACGGCACCACGTTACGCCGCCCCCGCCCTTAACCACCCGTCCGCGGGGTCGCGACACGGCAGCTGCCTGGATGCGTAATAAGCGCCCGCGAATGCGCCAAGACCGTGCCAACCACTCCAGCCTTGTCATCTACTGATTGGAACTGGCACGGCCGCCGCCAGCGCCGCTCCGGCCTCTCGGGTATACAACGGAGCACAGATGCGCGTCTACAGCACCCTGCAGCGAACGCTTGTCGAACTGCCTCCTCCGCCGGCGCCTGTCGGCATCTACGTCTGCGGCCCCACCGTCTACCAGCGCATTCACGTCGGTAACGCACGACCGTACGTTGTCTTCATCTGGCTCGCGCGCTGGCTGCGCCTGCGCGGCTACGAGGTGACGTTCGTCTCCAACATCACCGACGTCAACGACAAGATCTACGACGCCGCCCCCGGGCACAGCGCCGAGCTGGCCGAGCAGGCCACCCGCTGGTACATCGAAGACACCGACAGCCTCGGTCTGGGCCGCCCCGACGCCGAGCCCAAGGCGACCGAGACGATGGGGGAGATCATCGCCATGACCCGCGAGCTGGTCGAGAGCGGCCACGCCTACGAGGCGCAGGGGGACGTCTACTTCCGGGTCGGGCACTACGGCGACTACGGCCAGCTCTCGCGCCAGAAGCCCGACCAGATGGAAGAGCAGGAGCCAAATCCGCTCAAAGAGGATCCGCGCGACTTCGCGCTCTGGAAGGCGACCAAGGAGGGCGAAGACACCTCCTGGGAGTCGCCCTGGGGAAAGGGGCGTCCGGGCTGGCACATCGAGTGCTCGGCGATGGCCGCCAAGCTGCTCGGCCCGTCCTTCGAGATTCACGGTGGCGGGCTCGACCTCGTCTTCCCGCACCACGAGAACGAGCTGGCGCAGTCGCGCGCGGCCGGCCAGGAGTTCGCGCACATCTGGATGCACAACGGTCTGTTGCGTTTGACCGGGGAGAAGATGTCGAAGTCGCTCGGCAACATCCAGACGCTCGAGCAGGTGCTGGACGAGTGGGGGAGAGAGACGCTGCTCCTCTTCTTCATGACCGCGCACTGGCGCAGCCCGATCGACTTCTCTCCCGAGACGATGGAAGCTGCCCGCGAGCAGGCCTGGACCTTCCGTAACGCCTTCCTGCATCCTCCCGAGGCGCAGGAAGCGCGGGGCTGGGACGCCCTCGAGGCCGTGCTCGACGACGACTTCTCGACCACCGAAGCGCTCGCGCTCATGCACGAGTGGCGAGCGGCCGGTCAGCTCGAGCTGCTTCGCCGGGGTCTGGGCGTGTTCGGGCTCGAGACGCTGGCCGAGGCCGAGCAGGCGCCGCCCGAGCTGGACGAGCTGGCACGGAGGAGGCAGGCGGCCCGCTCGACAGGCGACTTCGACGAGGCCGACCGCCTGCGCGACGAGATCACGACCGTCGGCTGGGAGGTCCGGGACACCTCGGCCGAGCCCGGCTACCAGCTCGTCCGGAAGGAATAGAGCCGTGGTGCGCGAGTTCGTCTACGGTCGCAACGCGGTGCGCGAGGCGGTTCGCGGTCCGCGCCAGGTGCTGGAGCTGTGGGTGACAGGTCGCGCTGGCGAGCACGAGCCCTGGCTCTCGGAGCCGGGTGCGCCGCGCGTCCAGGTCAAGCCCGAGCGCGAGCTCTCGCAGGCGGCGCAGACGCGCGAGCACCAGGGCTTCATAGCCTGGGTCGAGCCCTACCGTTACGCCGACGCCTACGAGCTGGCGCGAGCGGACGAGCCGCTTCTCGCCTGTCTCGACCAGGTCACCAACCCGCGCAACCTCGGCGCCGTCGCCCGCGCGGCGGCCGGAGCAGGCGCGACCGGCCTGGTCGTCCCCGCGCACGGCTCGGCACGGGTCACCGCCGAGGTCTGCCGCGCCTCGGCCGGGGCGGTCGAGCAGATTCCGATCGCCGTCGTAACCAACCTGGCCCGCTATCTCGAGGAGATCAAGCGCGCCGACCTCTGGATCTACGCCGCCGACGGGCATGCCGAGAAGTCGTACTGGCAGGCCGATCTCTCCGGCGGCGTCGCGCTCGTCTTTGGCGCCGAGAAGACGGGGCTGCGCCCGCTCGTGCGCCGGCGCTGCGATGACGCGCTGGCGATTCCTCTTATTGGTGAGATCGAGTCGCTGAACGTCGGCGTGGCGGCGGCCTTGCTCCTCTACGAAGCGCGGAGACAACGTGGCGGGTAAGCGCCGCCCTAAGACTCGTCCGAGTATCCCTCCTCGCGAGAGGCAGACGTCGCGCGTCGACGCCCCCGAGCCCACCTTCTACCTCTTCGACGGTCACAACCTCCTCTACGCGGGCAAGTTCATCGACCCTCCCGAGCTCGAGGACAAGCTGGCCAGCTTCGTCGCCTTGAAGGGCGCCCGCGGCGTCGTCGTCTTCGACGGCTCGGGCGACACGCACACGATCGGCCCGCTCGAGGTGCGCTTCGCCGAGGAGGCCGACTTCGTGCTCGAGCGCCTGGCTGCCGAGCTGCGCGAGCACGAGCGAGTCTGCCTCGTCTCCTCCGACCTGACCGTGCGCGAGACCAGCGGCCGCCAGGTCGACAAGCGCTCTTCGCAGCTCTTCCTCGAGGAGCTCGGCGAGACGAGGCTCCCGCCCCCGCCGCGCATGGCGATCGAAGATCGCCTCGACTCGAAGACCCGCGCCAAGCTCGAGCGTATGCGCCGCGGCGAGGAATAGGCGCGGTGCGCGAGCGGTCGGTTTTACGGCGCAATTGAACGCTCACCGGCTAGGCGTAACAAAGGCGAAATGGGAGAGATGGTATTTCCGAAGCGAACACACGTTCGCTAACCGTTGGGTCCTGTGCAAAATGGTCCGGTTTTCGGGTCCACCGCAAAAGACTTGTATTTCCCTGGGACCACTGCTAAGGTCGGGCGCATCAAATTACGCGTTTTCTACCGGACGCGGCACGAGAACAGGGATCGAGGAGAGATGGCAGCACAACCGGCACGGCGCGAAGGGCATGGTTACCAGCCTCAGAGGGCGCAGCGGGAGCTCGAAGACCTACAGCTCGTTCTCAAGGCTCGCAACGGCAGCTCGGCCGCGCTGGACACGATCCTGCGCCGCTACGACGGTTTCGTGCGCCTGAAGGCGAGTTCCTACTTCCTTGCCGGCGGCGAGTCGGAAGACCTCGTCCAGGAGGGCCGTATCGGCCTCTATAAGGCCGTACGCGACTTCCGCGCCGACAAGGAGACCTCCTTCCGCTCCTTCGCCGAGCTCTGCGTGACGCGCCAGATCATCACCGCGATCAAGACCGCCACCCGCTTCAAGCACGCGCCGCTCAACACCTACGTTTCCTTCAGCCAGACCCCGGCCGGCCAGGACTCCGACAGCGAGTGCACGCTCGGAGACGCCCTGCCCGGCCCGAGCGTCGACGATCCGTCCGTTTGCGTCGTCTCGACCGAGGAGCTTCAAAGCCTCGTCTTCTGCCTCGGCTCGGGGCTCTCGCAGCTGGAGGCCGACGCGCTCCGACTCTATCTGGAGGGCTCCTCCTACGAGCAGATGGCCGCGGAGCTGGGCTGCGACACCAAGACGATCGACAACGCGCTGCAGCGGGTCAAGCGCAAGATCCTCGCGCACCAGCGCTCGCGCGAAGTGCTGCTCTAATAACGGCCGGAAATCTTCGATTTCCGGCCGCGGAGTAACTCGGCGCTGAGCGCGCCTAACGGCGCTCGCTCAGCTTTCTGCTCCTAGCTTGCGTGTCGTAACGAAACTCGGGTTGTCTTGCGCGGTTCGTCTTCAGTTGGGGACCTGCGGTTTTTAGCCGCGCCCGTCATGCCGGTCGCGGCGGCAGCGCGGCCCTCAACGCGGAGTGGGCGCTAGAGGCCCGCGCGTAGCTCTCCTACACAAGCCTTTCGAGTGGATCAATCGCGAAGCGAGACGATTCACTCGATGCCGCCGCAGCCGACATGAGCGGCTGCGGCACACTCCGGCCCTCTTCCACACAAACCGGACCCCACAAGACAATCCGGCCCTTCTCGCGGCGCTAATAGGAGCAGCCGCTGAGCAAGCGCCGCCAGGCGCGCTCAGCGTTTGAATAGATCCGCCGGAGAAAGTCGTCAGACTTTCTCCGGCTATGGAAGCTACGCTCCAGACTGCAACCTCGCCGGAGTAGCTCAGCTGGTAGAGCAAGCGCCTTGTAAGCGCTAGGTCGTCGGTTCGAGTCCGACCTCCGGCTTTTTACCCGGCGGTTTTTCTTTAGGCGTTCGTGAAGGAATCGCTTAGACCCACGCCTCGAAGCTACCCTGGAGACAGGCATGTCCGGCTGGGTGAACCTGATCGCGGGCTCGACGCAGATCGCGATCGCAATCGCGGTGGCCGTCGAGCTGATAAGGCTCCGGCGAGGATTCCCGCGGGTCGCCTTGCTCTTGATTGCCTTCTTCTTCCTCGACGGCCTGGTGGCGCTCAACCGTCCCGATCTTCTACTCGGGTACAACCCGACTCTGGACGCAGTCCTGATCGTGATCGATCTGGTCGTACTGGTCGGATTGCTCATCTATGTGCGCCGGCTGGTGCGGGGCGCGCTGCAGACGGTGGACGAGGCGGAGCTGCGGGCGCGCGAGTACGAGCGCGCTCGCAGCGACTACGCGAGCCTGCTTCGCCATCGCATTGCCAACCCACTGATGATGATCGAGGGCGCGGCGCGGACGCTGAGGGCGCGGCGCGGCGACGAGGAGAAGCGCGAGCAGCTCCTCCAGACGATCATCGAGGCCTCCGAGAACCTGGAGAGGATCTCGCTCGAGCCGCAGCTGAGAGGCATGGAGGAAGCGGATCTCCAGCCCGTTCCCAGGATCGGGAACGGCGGCAAGAAGCTCTAGAGGCGCCCGAGCGCCTGCTCGAGATCGCGCCAGAGGTCGCCGGCATCCTCGAGCCCGGCGCTCAGCCTGAGTAGTCCGGCCGGGACGCGCTCTTCCTCCCAGCGTGAGCGGGCCTCGATCGTAGTGCGCGCGCCGCCGAAGCTGGTCGCGTTCTCGATCAGCTCGCAGGAGCGTTCCAGCTTCTCGGCCGCCGCCGCGCCGCCGTGGACGACGAAGGAGAGAAGCGGGCCGAAGGCGCTCACGTACTTGGCCGCGACCGCATCGCCGAGGCCCGGATAGTTGACCCGCTCGACCGCCGGATGCTCCTGCAGCCGCTCCGCCAGGTCGAGCGCCGTCGCAGAGGTGCGCTCCACCCGTAGCGGCAGCGTCTTCAGGCTGCGCAGGAGCAACCAGGCTGGGTCGGGCGAGCCGATCAACCCGGCCAATCTGCGCACCTGGTGCAGACGCGCGGCGTCTTCGGAGCGGGCGCAGCTGGCGACCCCGAGCACGAGGTCGTGGTGACCGCCGAGCAGCTTGGTGGCGCTGTGCACCGAGAAGTCGGCGCCGTGCTCGAGCGGGCGCAGGAGCACCGGCGTCAGCGTTGTTGCATCGACTGCGATCCGCGCTCCGTGAGCGTGCGCGGCGGCGATCGAGAGATCGAGGTCGGGGAAGCTCAGCATCGGGTTCGAGCAGGGCTCGAGCCAGACGAGAGCAGCCTTCTCGGGTGGTGGCTCGGTCTGGTCGAACTCCTCCAGCTGCAGGCCGAAGCGCGAGAGCTCGTCGCTGATCAGATGACTGGTGCTGACGTAGGCGCCCTTGGGAACGGCGATCAGGTCACCCGGCTTGCAGAAACAGAGCAGGATCCCCGTGATCGCGGCCATGCCGCAGGAAAAGAGGAGCGCCCGGCCGCCTTCCAACTCGCCGAGCACACGCTCGCTCTCGACTGCAAGCGGGTGGTCGTAGCGCTGGTAAGCGAAGTCGCCGATCTCGCCTTTGTCGTAGGGCCAGATCGTCGAGCGATCGAGCGCTGGCTGCGTGAGCCCGGCCAGTCGCGTCTCCAGGCTCAGCCGCGCCCGCTCCTGCCCGTTCTTCTCGGCCATTTTTCGATGATAGGAGAGTCAGCGACCCTCGGCGATCTCCACGGCCTGGTCGGGCTCCGAGACGAGGCCGAGCACTATCGTCAGCGCCTCTACGATCTCGGGGTCGAACTGGCTACCCGCCCGGCTCTGGATCTCCACCAGCGCCTGCTCCACGCTCAGGCTCTGGCGGTAGGTGCGCTCGCTCGTCATCGAGTCCCAGGCGTCGGCCGCGAAGATGATCCTCGCCCCCAGCGGGATCCGACCGCCCGCCAGCCCCTTCGGGTAACCGAGCCCGTCCCAGCGCTCGTGGTGGTGCAGCACCCACCCGGCGACCGGCCCCAGGCCAAGGCTCTCGAGCATGTGGAAGCCGATCTCCGGGTGCCGCTGCAGCACGACCAGCTCGGCGTCGGAAAGCGGATCTTCCTTGCGCAGCAGGTCCTCCGGAATCGCCAGCTTGCCCACGTCGTGCAGGTGACCGGCCAGCCGCAGCATCTCGATCCGGTCGCTGTCGGCGCCCAGGCGCTCGGCGATCGAAGCGGCGAGGTCGCCCACGCGGCGCGAGTGGGCCCCCTCATGTGCGTCGCGCGCGTCGACCGCGTCGGCGAGGCTGGCGGCGGCTCGCAGACGGTAGTTCAGGTCGGGGTTGGCGCCGAGCCGTTCGAGGGCGTAGGCGCTCAGCGCCTCGGGGTGATAGACGCGGACGCGGTTCTTGCCGTGGTCCTTGGCCCAGTAGAGGGCACTGTCGGCGAGGCGCAGAAGGTCATTACGCGCGACGCCCTCGGACGGGAAGACGGCAACGCCGCAGCTCATCGTAAGCTGCGGTAGGTCTCCGGTTTTGAGCGAGGCGACGCGCGAAAGGATGGCACTCGCGGCGGAGACCGCTTCCTCGCTCCCGCGCCCGTTCAGGAGCACGGCGAACTCGTCTCCGCCCAGGCGGAAGGCCTCGCCGCCGTGGCGCAGGCGACTGGCCACGGTCACGAGCACACGATCGCCGGCCAGGTGACCGCGCTCGTCGTTGACCAGCTTGAGGTTGTCGAGGTCGAACAAACAGAGCGCAACCGGGTATCCGGACCCCTCTGCATCGTCGAGTAGTTGTTGCAGGCGCTCGTGGAAGCGACGCGTGTTACCGAGTCCCGTCAGCGGATCGGTCGAGGCCAGCCGCATCGCCGAGCGCGCCTTGTGGCGCTGCCGCTCGTACAGATCGATCGCAAGCAGCGGTCCCGAGAGCGCGAAGATCAGGAGCGGAGAGCGCTGCCACAGTATTACGAGCATCAGCGCCGCCGAGACTCCGAGCCCAAACGGGAGCACTCCCCAGCGCAGCGTATTCGCGAGCGTCGCCGAGTATGCCTCTCCGTCCGCGAGCGCGACCGCCGCCGAGATCAGGAATAGGTTCAAAGAGGCGTAGCCGAGCGCCGCAAGACCGACCGCGCCGACGATCTCGGGCAGGGTGCTCGTGTGCGGGAGAAGGGCCACCAGCAGTCCGCCTGCGAGTGTCGAGATCGCCAGCACCGCCGCGTTGAAGACGATCCTCACGCGCGGTCGCCGCAGCCAGGTTTCGACGGCGACGAGGCTGAGTACGCAGACGAATACCATCGGCTCCCAGCCGAAGAGCACGATGCCGGCGGCGTTGAAAACAGCGGCGAGCGAGTAGCCACGGAGATTGGTGTTCTCGACCGAGACCGGGTAGCGCTCGGCGACCATGACCAGGGCAAGAATGACCGCAAGCGATACGTACTCCCGCCCCTGGGGCGGGTGTTTCGCGAGCCGCACCGCAGCGATGGCCGTCGCGGCAACGCCGGCGCTACACACGACTCCGACGAGGACGAGCAGGCGCGACGTGTGCCGGTCGCGTCGCATCACTCCGCTGAAACGCCGCCAGCTCGCGAGCAGGCGCGGGCTCACTCGGTCCACGGCTCTCACCTACCGACCTCCTCGGTCAGCGCACGGCGATACGCCCGATAACGGAGGTATGCGGTAATGCGGCGCAGAAGGAAACCTCCTGAAAAAGCGGGGGATAAACAAATTGTCCGCCGCCGTGACGGCCCGCAGACCCCCTATTCGGGTGACAAAACGGCTTCCATTTGGGTATTTAGGGCCTTTAGCCGAATGGAAACCGGTTTAGCGAGCGTGGGCGTGCGACGCCGCGCGTCGTCGCGTCGATAAGGCTTTCGCGGCTTGAAAAGCCGCAACCTAAAACGCTAGGAAGAAATCGGTTCTCGGCCACGCAGTATCTGAGGAGCAACACGCGCGTAGTCGAGTCCGGATAGCCAGGTCAAAGCGAGCGCGACGATGCCGGCCCAGAAGGCCACGTCGACCGACCAGGCGCCTCCGGCTTGCAGGCCGCCAAGTCCGATCGCACTTGCCTGGGCCCAGGTCTTGAGCTTGCCGAGGTCGCGTGCCTGCATGACCACTCCCCTTTCCAGAGCGGCCAGGCGCAAACCCGAGACGAGGAACTCGCGCGCGACGATCAGCGCCGCGACCCAGCCCGGAAAGATGCCGTACTGGACGAGCACGATCAGAGTCGAGAGCACGAGCACCTTGTCGGCGACCGGATCGAGCAGCGAGCCGAGCACCGAGGAGTGCCCGGCCCGGCGGGCCACCCGGCCGTCGAACCAGTCGGTCGTCATCGCCAGGGCAAAGACGACGGTGGCGATGTAGTCGTGGTGCGGGAAGTGCCAGGCAAACAACGCGATCACGAACGGCGTCGCCGCGATCCGAGCGACGGTGAGCTGGTCGGCGAGACTCATGGCAGGAGAATACGTGTCCGGCGGCTTGCTCATCGGTAGAGCAGTAGCGCCGTGCTACTAGACTGGCGCTCGGGCATGGATCTCTACGAATACCAGGGCAAGGAGCTTTTCCGCCGTTTCGGCCTTCCGACCGGCGAAGGACGGCTCGCGCAAACGCCCGCCGAGGCGCGCGCGGCCGCCGAGGAGTTGGGCGGTACGGTTGTTGTCAAGGCCCAGGTTCTTGCCGGAGGCCGCGGCAAGGCAGGCGGGATCAAGGTCGCCGCGAGCCCGGACGAAGCCGAGGCTCACGCCGCCGCCATTCTCGGCATGGAGATCAAGGGGCAGGTCGTGCGCCGGCTCTGGATCGAGCGCGCCTCGGAGATCGCCCGCGAGTACTACCTCTCGATCACACTCGACCGCGGTGCCAAGAAGCCCCTGTTCATGTTCACGACAGAGGGCGGAGTCGAGATCGAGGAGGTGGCCGCGCGCAAGCCCGAGGCGCTGGTGCGCCTGCACCTGGATCCACTCGAGGGCTTCCATCCCTGGCACGGGCGCACGCTCTCTTTCGGCGCCGGAATCGCCGATGCGAACGAGCGCCGCCAGATCGAGCGCGCCTGCGAGCGGCTCTACGCCGTCTTCACCGCTTGCGACGCGACCCTGTGCGAGATCAATCCACTTGTCGTGACGGAGGCCGGCGAGCTGCTGGCGCTGGATGCCAAGGTCTCGGTAGACGACAACGCGCTCTTCCGGCACGAGGAGATCGCCGCCATGCGCGACCCCGAGTCGGTGCCGGCCGAGGAGCGGGCGGCGCGCGAGAAGGGCGTCACCTACGTCAAGCTCGACGGCGAGGTAGGCATCCTCGGCAACGGCGCCGGCTTGGTGATGTCCACGCTCGACCTGATCGCGATCGCGGGCGGGAGGCCGGCGAACTTCTGCGATCTCGGCGGCGGTGGCGGCGCGCAGGGAGTGGTCGACGCGCTCGAGGTGATCTGCGCCGACCCGCAGGTGGGGGCGATCTTCTTCAACGTCTTCGGTGGCATCACACGCTGCGACGAGGTCGCGCGCGGAATCCTGCAGGCGCTCGAGCAGATCCAGATCGCCCGTCCGATCGTCGTTCGCTTCGACGGCACCAACGCCGAGGAGGGCAGGCGCCTGCTGGCCGAAGCCGGGCTGCCCTATCTGCACGCGGCGCCGACGATGCTCGAGGCGGCGCAGAAGGCCGTGGAGCTGGCGGGCTAGGGGGAAGGAATGGAGAGAAGCGGCGGACGAGAGAATCCCTGGGACGAGCGGGCGCAGGCCTACCGGGAGAGCGCTCCGCATGCGTTCGGTCCCGATCTCGATCTGCTCGTCGCCTGGGCGGGGCCGGGAGAGGGAAGGACTGCGCTGGATGTCGGCTCGGGCGGCGGGCACCTCGCGCGGCGCCTGCGCGAGGCGAGCTTCACCGTCACCACCGCCGACCCCTCCGCCGGCATGTGGTCGGACGTGATCTGCCAGGCCGAGGAGCTTCCTTTCCCCGCTGCCTCCTTCGATCTGGTCGCAAGCCGGCTTGCCTCCCACCACTTCGCCGACGCCGAGCTCGCCCTTCGCGAGATGGCCCGCGTGACCAGGGGGCCCGTCCTGCTCGAGGATCTGCTCTTCGTCGACGAACGCGTCGAGGAGGCCGAGAAGCTACGCGACCCCTCGCACGTGCGCGCCTACTCGCTCGAGCAGTGGCACGAGCTTTTCGCTGCCGCCGAGCTCGAGATCGAGTCGGCCGAGGTGATCGAGCGCCAGATCTCCTTCTCTTCGTGGCTCGAGCGCTGCGACTGTAAGGGCGATCAAGCCGAGAAGGCTCGCGAGCTGGTCTCGCACCGCCTCGACGGCGACAACTACGTCAGCACGGTCTTCCTAATCAAAGGCGTGAAGAGGGACTGATGGCCATCATCGTCGACAAGTCCACCCGCCTCGTCGTTCAGAACCTGACCGGGCGCGAGGGCTCCTTCCACGCCCTGCGCAACCGGGCCTACGGAACGCAGGTTGTCGCGGGCGCCGCTCCCGGGCACGGCGGCGAGGAGGTCGAGGGGATCCCGGTCTTCAACACCGTCCGCGAGGCCGTGGCCGAGACGGGCGCCAACACGAGCGCCGCCTTCGTGCCCGCCCGCTTCGCCGCCGACGCGCTCTACGAGGCGATCGACGCCTGCCTCGAGACGATCGTCTGCATCACCGAGGGCATCCCGGTGCACGAGATGCTGCGGCTGCACGGGTTCGCGAAGACGCACGGAGTGACCCTGATCGGCCCCAACTGCCCGGGCGTGATCTCGCCGGGGAAGGCGAACGTCGGCATCATCCCGGCCGAGATCTTCGCCCAGGGATCGGTCGGTCTGGTCAGCCGCTCGGGCACGCTCACCTACCAGATCGGCTACGAGCTGGCCCAGCTCGGGCTCGGCAACACGACCGTGATCGGCATCGGCGGCGACGCCATCGTCGGCTCCTCCTTCATCGACATCCTCGAGCGCTTCGAGGCCGATCCCGAGACCGAGATCGTGGTCATGGTCGGGGAGATCGGCGGCGACGAGGAGGAGCGGGCCGCCCGCTTCGTGGCCGAGAAGATGAGCAAGCCCGTACTCGCCTACATCGCCGGCTTCACCGCCCCGCCCGGAAAGACGATGGGTCACGCCGGCGCGATCATCTCCGGCTCGTCGGGCACCGCTCAGGCCAAGAAGGAGGCGCTCGAGGCCTGCGGCATCCAGGTCGGAACAACTCCGACCGAAGTGGCCGAGCTCGCCGCGGAGCGGCTGAAGCAGTAGCGTCCCGGCAACCGTGCCGCCGCCTCGGCCGCGCGAGTCGCTCGGCTCGGGCCCGGCTATCGGCAGTAGCGGCCCTTTTTTTTAGAGAATACGGGCGTGTTCGACCATGTCACGATCCGCGTCTCCGACCGTGCTGCGAGCAGGCGCTTCTACGAGACGGCGCTCGCGCCGCTCGGCCACGGAATCACGCACTCGGCCGACGACTTCGACGAGTGGAACGACTTCGGCCTGGCGCAGGCAGGCGAGGACCGGCCGGCGACGCAGGGCCTCCACGTCGCATTCGTCTCGCGGTCGCGCGAAGACGTGCGGGAGTTCTGGCGCGCGGGCGTGGAGGCAGGCTACGCAAGCGACGGCGCGCCAGGCCCGCGGCCGCAGTATCACAAGGACTACTACGGTGCCTTCCTGCTCGATCTCGAAGGCAACAGCGCCGAGGCCGTCTATCACGGACGCGCGCGCGAGGGCGATAACGTCATCGACCACCTCTGGATCCGGGTCGCCGACCTAGCCGCGAGCAGACGGTTCTACCAAACGATCGCGCCGATCCTCGGGCTGCGGATTGCGAACGAGCAGGCGACGCGATTCCACGTCGCAGGCGGCGACCGCTCGTTCGCACTCGTGCGAGGTAAGCCGGTGACCGCGAACGTACACGTTGCCTTTCCCGTCGCGGACGATGTCGTCGCTCGCGAGTTCCACCGTCTAGCACTCGCGGCCGGCTACCGCGACAACGGGCCGCCGGGAGAGCGGACCTATCACCCCGGTTACTACGGAGCGTTCGTCCTCGACCCCGACGGCAACAACATCGAGGCGGTGCACCACGGCACGTGATCGCCTCCCGCGGCCGCGATCTTGACGAACCGTCGCCGACGAGGCTACGGCTACGAGCACATCGCCCCTCGAGGCGCGCTCCTACGCCACCCCCTCCGCTTCGTACTCTCGCAGGAAGCCCCCGAAGAGCCTCCGGTGGCCCTCCTCGTCCTGGAGGATGCCGATCGGCATCTCCTGGGTCGCCCAGTCGACCTCGCTCGTCTCCTCGATGATCCGGTTGTAGTGCTCGATGGCGCCGTTCTCGCCCGAAGCGGCTCCAAACTTCGGCTCGGGCTCGGGAGAGAGTGGGGTTCTCAGCGCTCGGCCGAGAGGGTCACGACGTCGTAGGTGGCGCTCACCCCGGCGCCGTCGAAAAAGCGTTCGTCGTAGCGGCGCATCGCCGCGGAGAGCGTTCCCGGTGCGAGAACGCGGGGTGCATATCCTGCACCGGAGGACTTGACAGATCGGAGAAAGGCTGCACAGTCCGGGTAAGAGAAACGCTCCTCGCACGAATGGGCGCGGATCCGACGGAGACCGGCCCCGGCGAGGAGCGTTTCCCATTTCTCCGCCGGAAGCAGACTCAACCCTCGTTCGCAACCGAGCTCTCTGAGCACCTCGTCCAGCTCCCAGAAGGTGCGCGGCCCGAAGGTGGTCAGATGCAGCTCGCCATGTCTGTCGAGCGAGCCGGCGAGGCGCGCGAAGGTCTGCTCCGGCTCGGCCAGCCACTGAACGGTCGCGCTTGAGACGATCAGGTCGTACCACTCGGGCTCGGGCTCGAGCTCCTCGATATCGGCCACGACGAAGCGGGCGTTGGGGACGCGCTCGCTGGCGCGGGCGATCATCGCCGGCGCGAAGTCCACCGCCTCGATCGCCGCCTCCGGGAAGCGCCTGCGCAGGAGCGTGGTCAGGTAACCGGTGCCGCAGCCGAGCTCGAGAATCGAGAGCGGCTCGCGCTCGACGTCGTCAACCAGGCCGTCGGCCATCGCGCGCTGGACGACGCTGAAGGTGTCGTAGGCGTCGGCGGCGCGCTCGAAGCGGCGCTGGATCGCCTGCTTGTCGAGCGTCAGGGCAGGAGCCACGAGCGAAAGCGGTCTGGTTGAGTGAGGAAGGGTGCGTGTCCGGCCTCGGGCCAGACGGTCAACTCGGCCTGGGGGAGAGCATCGGCGAGGAGCCGGGCGGCGGTGGGCGGGCAGACGCGATCGCGGCCGCCGTGGAGGAGCCGGACCGGGCAGTGGATGTCGGATGCGCGCTCGAGCATGGTGAAATCGCCGAGATAGGCTAACCCGTGCTCGAGGACGGCGAGCTCCTGTTCGCGCGGTAGGGGCGCCGCCAGCTCTTCGCCGGGTGCCAGGGCGAGCGCCAGGAACTCGTCCCAAACGGCGCCGGCGTTGTCCGCCAGACGCTCGCTCATGCGCGCGAGGGTGCGCTTGGGCCAGCCGCAGCGATAGTCGTCCCGGCGCACGAACTGTCCCGTGGCGCCGACGAGGGTGAGTGACCCCAGCTCGGTCTCGGTCGCCGCCTCGAGCGCCCGCATCGCGCCGAGCGACCAGGCGACGACGTCGGCGCCCGCCTCGATCTCGCCTCCAAGCCGGTCGCCGGGCGCTGCGAAAGGCGTCCAGATATCTGCCGTGGTGCCCCAACCGGGGAGAAAGAGTTTCGTCCGGCGCCGGGACACGGCGTCCGGGGACTCGTCGGGGCGATCAGAGAACACTCTCGAGCGCTTCCAGCGCCAGCTCGAGATCGTGGTCGGAGTGGCTCGCCATCAACGAGAAGCGGATCCTCGCCTGGCCGGTTGGGACGGTGGGGGGGCGGATCGCCACGGCCAAGACGCCCCGCTCCTCGAGTGCACGGGCCAGCTCCAGCGCCCGCTCGCTCGAACCCACGATCGCCGGAACGATCTGCGTCGTCGAGGCGCCCGTATCGAAGCCGATCTCGGCCAGGCGCGTTCGGAAGCGCTCGGACTTTTTCCGTAGCGCCTCGCGCCGGTCGCCGACCTCGCGCACGAGCTCGATCGCGGCATCGATCGAGGCGACGACCGAGGGCGGTAGGGCCGTCGAGTAGATGAGCGTGCGGCAGCTCGAGACGAGCTGGTCGATCAGGGCTCGGCTCGCTGCGACATAGGCGCCGTAAGCCCCGAACGCTTTACTGAAGGTGCCGATCGTGAGCTCGATCTCGCCGGCCAGGCCGAGCTCGTGCGCGTAACCCTCGCCGTTCGGGCCGAAGACGCCGCCGCCGTGCGCGTCGTCGAGCACGAGCAAAGCGTCGTAGCGGTTCTTGAGCTCGACCAGCTCGGTCAGGGGGGCCGTGTCGCCGTCCATCGAGAAGATCGTGTCCGTGACGATCAGCTTGCGCTCGGCGCTCGAGCTCCGGAGCAGCTCCTCCAGCTGATCGAGGTCGAGATGGCGGTAGCGGTGCGCCTGCGCGCCCGAGAGGCGAACCCCGTCGACGATGCTGGCGTGGTTGAGGCGATCGGAGAAGACGGCGGTATCGCGGTCGGCGAGCGCCGCGAGCACGCCGACGTTGGCCAGATAACCGCTGCCGACGAGTAGCGCCGCCTCCGAGCCCTTGAAGGCCGCGATCTTCTCGTCCAGCGCCGCGGTCTCAGGGTCGTTCGCCGTTACCAGGCGCGAGGAGCCCGAGCCGGCGCCGCGGGCGGCTCCCTTCGCGGCGGCCTCGATCAGTAACGGATGACCCGCCAGACCCAGGTAGTTGTTGGACGAGAGATTGACCAGGCGCGCTCCACCCCGGTAGGCGATCGGCTCCGCCGGGTGCTCGGTCACCTGCAGCCTGCGCTCGAGCGCACCCCGCGTGCGTCGCTCGCGCTCGGCCTCGAGCCAGCTATCCCAGGAGGTCATCGAGATAGCCTGCCGCATCGGAGGGACCGGCGAGGCGGGGAATCCGCGCCAGCACGCGCACGCCCGATCGCGCTTCGATCAGCGCGGGGTTGTCGTCGGTGCTCTCGTCACTGTCTCCGTTCAGGACGACGCCGGCGACCTCGAGACCGCGCGCCCGCGCCGCCTCGATCGTGAGCAGCGTGTGATTTACGGTGCCCAGGCCGGCTCGCGCTACAACGATGAGAGGCAGATCGAGCGCCGCCGCCAGGCCGGCCACGTCGAGATTGTCGGAGAGCGGCACGAGCAACCCACCCGCGCCCTCGACGAGAAGGATCTCGTGCTCTTGCTCGAGCTTTTGCGCCCGCTCGAGGATCGGCTCCAGCTCTATCCGCCTTCCCTCGGCTCGGGCGGCGACGAGCGGGGCCAGCGGCGCTAGGAAGGCGTAGACGCAGTCGGCGCCGAGGAGAGCGGCGTCGCCCGCAGGGTCATCGGCGAGAGCTCCGCTCTGCACGGGCTTGAAGACGGCGACGTCCCGCCCTCGCGCTCGCAGCGCCGCGGCCAGTCCGGCCGTCACGAACGTTTTCCCGACTCCGGTGTCGGTGGCGGTGACGAAGTAGCCGCGACCGTTCACAGGCCCGCGCGGCTCGGCGCCCCGACCGGCTCGATCTCGAAGCCGAGCTCCTCGATCATGCGCCAGTCGTCCTCGGGCGCCTGGCCGGGCTCCGTCAGGTAGTCGGCGACGAAGATCGAGTTGGCGGCGTAGAGGGCGAGCGGCTGCAACGAGCCGAGGTGCACCTCGCGCCCGGCGGCCAGGCGAATCTCCCGCTCGGGGCAGGCGAGGCGGAACATGCAGAGCGCCTTCAGGCAGAAGCGGGGATCGAGACCGGGGTCGCGATCGCCGAGCGGAGTCCCCTCGATCGGGAGCAGGAAGTTGACCGGAATCGAGTCGGCGCCCGAGTCGCGCAGCGCGAAGCAGGCCTCGACCAGCTGCTCATGCGACTCGCCGAGCCCGATGATCAGGCCCGAGCAGGGCGAAAGGCCGGCGTCGGCGACGGTCTCGACCGTCCGCGCCCGGTCGGCGTGGGTGTGGGTCGAGCAGATCTCCGGGTAGTGACTCTCGGCCGTGTTCAGGTTGTGGTTGTAGCGGTCGATGCCCGACTCGCGCAGTGCCCGGGCCTGCTCGGAGTCGATCTCGCCCAGGCAGGCGCAGAGCTTGAGCTCGGGATGGCGCTCCTTGATCTCGGTCGCCGCCTCGGCCACGTCGCGCAGCTCGCGCGCCGAGGGCTTACGGGCGCTGGTGACGATGCAGCAGGTGGAGGCGCGGAGCTCGAGCGCCCGCTCGGCGGCGTCAACAAGCTCCTCCTTCGAGAGCAGCTGGTGCCGAGGGATCTCCGCCGTCGAGACGCGCGACTGCGAGCAGTAGCCGCAGTCCTCGCCGCAGTGGCCGCTCTTGGCGTTGACGAGGAAGTTCAGCCGTACGCCCTTGCCGAAGTGCCGGGAGCGAACGCGATAGGCCGCGGCGAGCAGATCGAGCAGCTCCTCGTCGGGCGCCGCCAGCACCTCGAGCGCCTGCTCGAATGAGAGCGACTCGCCTACGAGCGCCTGCTCGGCGAGAGTGTCCCAGCGCGACTCAGTGCTCATTTCGGAATACGAGCTTGTCGACTCTTCGTGACGGCGCCACATTCCTCCGCCCGCTACGGGAAGCGTTCGGTCTTATCCGAGACTCCTCGTGGTTCCGCGAAGCGGCGGGACCCATCTCTCCTCCCCGAGTGCCAAGCGGGATGAAGACTCGCCGACTGGGTGCGATCGGTGAGTGCGATGCTAGGACGCAGCGCCGGATTCGTAGCTGGAGGCTACGGATACGACCGAGGACAACGCAGCGTGCTTGCCGAGCGCGGCCAGACGGTGGAGTGCTTCGTTTCGCTTGGCTCTTAGCAACCCACCCACGGGGCGTAACACGGTATCGAGAAAACGCACTCGAAAACGTGCCGGCTTCGTGCCGATTCAGCGTTGTACCACCGCGCGCACTCGGGCGGCGGAGTGCCGCGTTTCGAAACGAGCGATTAAGCATCGAAGCTATTCTCGCTGACGGCGGCGAGCGCCTGTTCCAGCACCGAGACTATTCGCTCCAGCTCTTCGCTCGTGATCGTCAGCGGCGGCACCACCGGGACGACCTGGCCAAGAGATCGCAGGAGAACTCCGTTCCTAACCGCCTCGGCGCAGACCGCACGGGCGTCGATGTGGGGCTTCAGCTCGATACCGCCAAGCAGCCCGCACAGGCGCACGTCCGCCACTTGCGCCAGCGGAGCGATCCGCTCGTCGAGGAGCTGTCGCAGCTCCTCCGAGCGCGCCTCGACGTTCGCGAGCACGTTCCACTCCGCGAGCAGCTCGAGATGTCTCGAAGCGACGGCGGCCGCGAGCGCGTTCCCTCCGTAGGAGTGGCCGTGGTAAAAGGTGCGTGGGCCCAGGTCCTCACCCATGAAGGCGGTATAGACGCGACCGCTCGCCACCGTCGCCGACATCGGCAAGTAGCCGCCGGTGATGCCCTTGCCCAGCACGAGTAGGTCGGGCTGAATGCCGCAGCGCCGGCTGGCGAAGAGGCTACCCGTGCGCCCGAAACCGGTCGCCACTTCATCGCAGACGAGCAGCACCCTGTTCTCGCGGCAGCTCTCTGCGAGCATGCGCACGTCCTCGGGACGGCCGATC
The DNA here is from genome assembly GCA_050011315.1 of Gaiellaceae bacterium. Classification (GTDB taxonomy): domain Bacteria; phylum Actinomycetota; class Thermoleophilia; order Gaiellales; family Gaiellaceae; genus Fen-549. The sequence goes on along the minus strand of JBEKJI010000026.1, from coordinate 29,158 downwards.
CACATGCCTCCGGCCGCCTGCACAAGCGGCTCGATCACGACCGCGGCCAGTCGCTCGGCGTTGGCGGCAACCAGGCTGCAGGCCTCCTCGGCCCAGCCGGGGCTCGCGTAGCCGCCGGCGCGCAGCACCGGGAAGCGAAGCAGATCGAAGTGCTCGCTGTGGAAGCCTTCCCCGAGCGAGAGAGCTCCGATCGTGTCGCCGTGGTAGGCGTCGCGCAGCGCCAGAAAGCCGGACTTCTCTTCGAGCCCGATATTGCGCCAGTACTGGACGGCGCATTTGAGCGCCTGCTCGACGGCCGAGGCGCCGTCGGAGGCGAAGAGAAAGTGCGGGTCTGCGACCGGCACCACCCGGGCGAGCGCCTCAGAGAGCTCGACCGCGGCTCGGTTGCCGTGTCCGAGCATAGTCGTGTGGGCGACCCTGCCGAGCTGCGCGGTGAGGGCGGCGTCGAGCTCGGGCACGTGGTGGCCGAGCGTCGTCACCCAGAGCGAGGAGATCGCATCCAGGTAGCGGCGCCCCTCCGTGTCGATCAGCTCGCGTCCCTCGGCTCGCTCGACGATCACGGGCTCGTTCAGGGCGAAGGTCGCCATCTGGGTGAAGCCGTGCCAGACGCGGGTCTCGTCGCGCTCGATCCAGTCGTTCATACCCGGCAGCGTATCGGCGCGGTTCGCTAGGCTGCGGCTCCATGGGCAGAGTCATCTCCTTCGCACGCGGCGCCCCGGCGCCCGAATGCCTCGCCGTCGATCTGCTTGCCGACTGCGCCAAGGGCGCGATCGAGCGTGACGGGGTCAACGTTCTCTCCTACGGAATCGGGCTCGGCTACGCGCCGCTCAGGGAATGGATCGGCGAGCGCTACCAGATCGATCCCGCCCAGATCCTGCTCACCAACGGCTCGCTCCAAGGCTTCGTCTACCTGGCTCAGCACTTCTTCTGGAGCGGCATCGGCGGGCGCGTACTGGTCGAAGCACCGAGCTACGACCGTCCGCTCCTGATCCTGCGCAACCACGGCGTCGAGGTGACGGCGATCGAGATGGACGACGAGGGGCTCGATCCCGAAGCGCTCGAGCGCGAGCTCAAGCGTGGCCCCAAGCCGGCCTTCCTGTACACGATTCCGACCTTTCAGAACCCGAGCGGACGTACGCTCTCGGTCGAGCGCCGCGAGCGCATCGTCGAGCTGGCCCAGAGCCACGACCTGCTCGTGCTCGAAGATGATCCTTACGGTTTCGTCCGCTACGAGGGCAAGGCGCCGCCGACGATGTTCCAGATCGAGGGCTCGATCGCCGACAAGGTCGCTCACACCTCGTCGTTCTCGAAGACGGTCTCGCCAGGGCTTCGCGTCGGCTTCATCATCCTGCCCAAGCCGCTGCTCAAGCCGCTCGAGCTGATCGCCTCGTCGACCACGATATCGCCGTCGAACCTGCCCGCGGCGACCGTGTACGAGTTCGCCAGGCGCGGCCATTTCGAGCCCAACCTGGAGCGGATGAACGGGCTTCTCCGCGCTCGCCGAGACGCGATGCTCGAGGCGCTCGGCCGCCACTTCGGCTCGAGCGCGAGCTGGAGCCGGCCCGAGGGCGGCTACTTCAACTGGCTCGATCTGCCCAAGGGCGTCGACGCCGGAGAGCTGCTCGTGCGAGCCACCGAGGCGGGCGTCGTCTACTGCAAGGGCACCGACTTCTATCCGGACGGCCGCGGCGCGGGCTCGCTCCGGCTCGCCTACAGCTTCCCCTCGCCCGAGGAGATCGAGCAGGGCATCGCCATCCTGGCCGAGCTGGCCAGGGCCTAGCCCGGGCGGGGCGAGCGGCCGCGAGCCGCTCCTTCTCTCCGGTTACCTACTGCTTCTGCGCCTGTTCGGCTTGTTGCTTCAAGCGAGCGCGCTCGACCTTGCGGTGCCGGTACATCTGCGAGACGAGCACGCCGCTCGCCAGACCGATCACGAAGCAGAGGAGGATCAGCCAGATCTCCGAGACCTTGATCGAGGTGACTAGGAAGGAGATCTTGACCTTGGCGCTGTTGGCCACTACGAGCGCTATCCCGTAGCCAACGAGCAGGACTAGGAGGATGATCTTCGACCACAGTTGTGGTTGCCAGGTCTCCTCGAACTCGGCCCCGTGCTTCCTCTTCTCGGCGGCCTTGTCGAGGGGCTCCGGCGCTTGCTTGGGCTCGTTCTCGTTCATAGGCGGGAGTTTAGTACGTGATCGAGCCGATGGAACGTGCGCGCCTAGGGCGTCCACCGACCGGTCGGTCTCGTGGAGAGAACTGCGCTCTGTGTCTGCGCGCTTCTCAGACGACCACGTGCTCGTGCGCCAACTCCGCGAGCGGACGGGTGACGAGACGGGATGGGTGGGGAGAAATCCGCGATCCCTGGATGCTGGCTCGGAAGGTGGGGCAAGGCTCTTCGCAGCGGAGCGCACAAAGCCCTGCTCCGTGGAAATAGCAGTCGCTGCAAGTTACTTTGACGTTATTGCTCATGCTCCCCTTTTGCTCTGGTGGCGACTACCCAGGTACAAGCCTGGATGATAAGGGCTTGTCCGCAAGAGACAAGGGTTACGGCGGAGAAAAAGGCCGCAAATTGCGGGAGTTTCGGATTTACCGGAAACTACCGAAAACTACTTGCGAGGCGGTAGCGTTGCCAGGGTACGCAACGCCTGTTGAAAACTGGTGACCGCGATGATCTTCATATCCCCTGCGTAACGCCGGGCCTCGGTCGCGTTATCCCCAGCTGGCACGAGCATGATCTCGATTCCGGCACGTCTCGCGCCGATCACCTTCTGTTCGACTCCTCCGATCGACTCCACGCTGCCGTCGAGGGCGAGCTCGCCAGTCGCCGCAACCCGGTATCCGCGATCGGCGTTGCCGTCGAGCTTCTCGGCGAGCTCGAGCGCGAAGGCGAGCCCGGCCGACGGCCCGACGACACTACCGGCGTTGATCTCGACCTTTATCGGGAGCTTGATGCTCGCCGCCTGCGTGAGGAAGACGCCGATCATCGGCACGCGCGGGCGCGAGCGCAGAGCGTAGGTTTGAATCGCCAGCTTCTGTCTCCGGCCGACGCGGACGATGGTGAGCTCGACCGTCTGGCCGACCCGGTGCCGGTCGATGAGAGCGCGCAAACGCGATTCGGTCAGGGCCGCCTTCCCGTCAACGGCCACGATCACATCGCCGGGGAGCAGCTTGGCGGCCGCCGGTGAGCCCTCGGCGGTCTGCTCGATCCGCATTCCCGACGGATGGATGACGACCTGATAGCCGAGGTACTTGAGTGCTACCGCTTCGGCGAATGTCTTCGAGCGGACCATGGCGGCGGTGTCCAGCCGCGCGCTCTCGCGTTCGTTGAGGTTGTCGGGCACTACATCGTGATGCGACACGAGCTTGCCGCCGTCGCGCAGGAAGGACACGTAGCGCTCCGCCAGCGTCGCTCGCCGCTCGATCACGTCCACGAAATAGAAGCCGCCCTGACCGTTGTCGTGCCCTCCCTTCACCTCTACGAGGGGAGCGAGCGGGTGCGGGCTGTCCGGAAGCAGTAGGTACGAGCTCGAAGGCGAGATGAACGCGTACAGGCAGAGAGCGACGAAAACCACACCGGTCAGCGCCGCGAGAGCCGACAGGGCCGAGCGAACGGACATCACCGGCGAGCATACAGGCGCCGGCTCGTGTGCCGGCTAGAGCAATCCTCTGCTCGCGCCGCCGTCGACCGGGATCAGCGTGCCGGTGACGTAGCTGGCCGCGTCGGAGGCGAGAAAGGCCACGACGGCGGCAACTTCGTGCGGATCGCCGAAGCGACCGAGCGGGATCTGCGCCAGGTCGTCGTCGCGTGAGCGCGTCTTGTAGAGCTCCTCGAGGCGCCCGGTTGCGATCCGTCCGGGCGCGATCGAGTTGACGGTGATTCCCTGCGGACCGAGCTCGTGGGACAGCGTCTTGGCCCAGCCGACGAGACCGGGGCGGACGGCATTCGAGAGGGCGAGGTTGTCGATCGGCTCGCGGACGGCGCTCGAGCTGATGTTGATGATCCGCCCCGCCTTGCTACCTCGTAGGTGGGGCAGGCAGAGGTTGGTCAGCCGGACAGCGGAGAAGAGCAGCAGCGTGACCGCGTCCTCGAGCGACTCGTCGTCGATCTCGAGCGCCGGCCCGGCCGGCGGGCCGCCACCGTTGTTAACGAGGATGTCGATGCCGCCGAAGGTGCCGACCGTGCGCTCGACCAGGTTGCGCAGGTCACGCGGGCTGGTCAGGTCGCCCTGCACGGCCAACGCGCCGATGCGGTCGGCCTCTTTCTCCAGTAGCAGCCGGCGCCGGGCGAACATCGAGACGTTGGCACCCGCCTCGTCGAGCTCCTCGGCGATCGCAAGGCCGATGCCCGAGGAGGCGCCGCAGACGATCGCCGTCCTACCTCTCAGATCGGTCTTGGGAGCTCGTTTCAAATGACGGCCCAGCCGGCGGAGCGCTTCGTTTCGAAACGAGCTCTAATCATCGAGGGGATTCTCTCCCATCTGGGCCCTTACTCGCGCCTCGATTCCGCCACGAACGTTGAAGATGCCTTCGACCTCGGCGAAGCGCGGGGACGACGAGCGGACGATCTCGTCCAGCACGGCGTTGACGACCTCCTCCTGGAGGATCTTGCGCTCGCGGAACGAGGTCAGGTAGTCCCTGAGCGACTTCAGCTCGAGCAGGGAGGCGTCCGGCACGTAGCGGATGACGAGGACACCGAAGTCGGGGGCGCCGGTGAGCGGGCAGAGCGAGGTGAACTCGAGCGCCTCTAGCTCGACCTCGTAGGGCCGTTCGCGGAAGCGGTTATCGAGCGTCTCGATGGTCAGGGCTTTATCGCCGTTTCCTTTCAACCCGATTTACGGGGGCGTGCCCGCGCCGGGCTGCGGGCTGGTTTGGCAGCTTCCTTCTTGACGGCGACGACCACCCTGTACAGCGCGAGCGCCACCAGCAGATATCCCACCGACCTGACCGCGACCAGCTCGTATTCCCACGAGTCCTTTTTCCCCATCAGCGTTGCCAGGTGGGAAAACCCGAAGAGGCCGAACGCCAGCCCTATGTAGAGCGAGGCGATTTTCCTGGACAGCCCGTAGCCGACCAGACCGAGAGCCAGAATCACGGCACTCAATATCAGATTGACCCCTGTGATCGTCTCCCAATGGAAATCCATATCGCGCCTCCCAGATCGACTCCGAATGGTTGGCTGTGACGTTAACGCCTGACGGAGGAATGTGCAGCTTTTCCGTCGCCGCCGGCGCCTCTCAGAGTTTGGCGATGATCGCGTCCGCGACCTCGCTGGTGCCGACCGCGGTCGGGTCGTCTCGCGTCGGCTTCATGTCGTAGGTGAGCGACTTTCCCTCGCGGATCACCGCGGCGATCGCGTCCTCGAGCCGGCCCGCCGCCTCATTCTCACCCAGGTGCTTGAGCATCAGCATTCCGGAGAGCATCTGCGCCATCGGGTTGACCTTGTTCTGGCCGGTGTACTTGGGTGCCGAGCCGTGGGTGGGCTCGAAGACCGCGATGCCCTCACCGAAGTTGGCGCCCGGCGCCATCCCGAGCCCGCCGATCATCCCTGCGCAGAGGTCGGAGAGGACGTCGCCGTAGAGGTTCGGTAGCACCAGCACGTCGTACTCGTCGGGCCGCTGCACGAGTTGCATGCACATGTTGTCGACGATGCGGTCGTCGAAGGCGATGTCGGAGTTCTCGGCCGCCACCTCGCGCGCGACGCGCAGGTAGAGCCCGTCGGAGAACTTCATGATGTTGGCCTTGTGCACCGCGGTTACCTTGCGCCGGCCGTTGGAGCGCGCGTGGTCGAAGGCGAACTGGACGATCCGGCGCGTGCCGCTGATCGAGATCGGTTTAATCGAGATGCCGGCGTCGCGGTGGCGCAGAACTCCGCCCTTGGACTCGATCCAGGCGATCAGCTCCTCGGCCTCGGGCGTTCCCTGCTCGTATTCGATCCCGGCGTAGAGGTCCTCGGTGTTCTCGCGGATGATGATCAGGTCGACGTTGTCGAAGCGGCTGCGCACACCCTCGTAGCTTTTGCAGGGGCGCACCTGGCCGTAGAGGTCGAGCGCCTTGCGCAGGCCGACGTTGACCGAGCGGAAGCCGCCGCCGACGGGCGTCGTGATCGGACCCTTGAGAGCGACGCCGGTGCGTCGAATCGAGTCCAGAACCTGTTCGGGAAGAGGATTACCGTCGTAGCGCTCCATCACGTCGGCACCTGCCTCGACGACCTCCCACTCGAAGGCGACACCGGTCGCCTCGAGTACGCGTCTGGTCGCCTCGGTCAGCTCGGGGCCGGTGCCGTCGCCCGGGATCAGAGTCACCTGGTGCGTCATCGTGGGCGCGATTCTACGGATGACGGCCGGGTTGCGTGCGGTCGTAGCGGCGCCTGCCGGCGCCGGCGCCCCTGCGCAATGCCGGTTGGCTCCCGGCTCGAAGCGTGGGGTACAGTGCAACCAATGCCTGAGAGTGAAAAAGGACTCAGAGGAGTCGTAGCCGTCGATTCGAGCATCACCTCGATCGATGGTGTGCAGGGAATCCTGCGCTACCGCGGCTACGACGTCGTTGATCTCGTTCACAACTCGACCTTCGAGGAGGTCTGCCACCTGCTCTTGCACGGGGAGCTTCCGGGCAGCGAGCAGCTGGCGGCCTTCAAGGAGGAGCTGCTCGCCGCCCGCTCGATTCCGACCGAGGTCGAGGCGGTCGTGGACGACTCGGCGCGCTACGCGCGACCGATGGAGGCGATGCGCTCGATGGGCTCGGCGCTCTCCTTCTCCGATCCCGACAAGGCCTCGAACGAGCCGGAGGCCAACCAGCGCAAGGCGGTACGACTGATCTCGCAGCTACCGACGGTGATGGCGCGCTACCGCCGTCGCTACTACGGTCTCGAGCCGGTCGGGCCCGATCCGGAGCTCGACTACGCGGCCAACTTCCTCTGGATGCTGCGCGGCGAGTTGCCGAGCGAAGAAGACGCGCGCGTCCTCGACGCCGTTTCGATCCTCCATGCCGATCACGAGATGAACGCTTCGACCTTCGCCGCGCGCGTGATCGCCGCCACCTGCACCGACATGCACTCGGCCATCGTCGGTGCGATCGCTGCTCTCAAGGGCCCCCTGCACGGCGGCGCCAACGAGTGGGTGATGGCGACGCTGAAGCGGATCGGTTCCGAGGAGAAGGTCGATGCCTGGGTCGACGACATGCTCGACCGGGGAAAGAAGATTCCGGGCTTCGGGCACGCGATCTACAAGGAGGTCACCGATCCGCGCGCGATCGTGCTCAAGGAGATCGGGCGCAAGGTCTTCGAGCGCGCCGAGCCGGACGAGCCGAACTGGTTCGCAATGACCGAGCGCATGGAGCGCCGTGTCTTCGAGCGTAAGGGCCTGGTGCCGAACGTCGACCTCTACTCGGCCTCGGTGCTCTACTACCTCGGCTTCCCGATCGACCTGCTGACGGCGCTGTTTGCCGCCAACCGTGTGGTCGGCTGGGCGGCCCACGTGATCGAGCAGCACCTCGACAACAGGATCATCAGGCCCACCATCAACTACACGGGGCCAGCCCCGCGCGAGTTCCCGGTCGCCAGTCGAAGGGCCGGCCAGACGGCATGAGTGAAACGGGAGGAGAGAAGCCGATGACGCTTGCCCAGGCAGCGACCGAGGCGGACGGGCTGGCCATGCGCGGAGCCGAGCGCGAGCTGGCGCAGATACGCAGCGAGTGGGACGAAGAGATCGAGGCGGCGGCGCGCGACGCCGACTTCCGCGAGCGAGCGGTCGCCTACAAGGCCGTGGGCCAGTTCCGCTTCCGCCAGAAGCTGGAGCTCTTGAAGCGCGGCTTCGACGACGAGAGTCCGGCCTGCCGCGGCTCGGCGCTGGTCTCGCTGGAGCTGCTCTCGCGCGAGCATCCCGGAGCGGTCAACTCCGTTCGCTCCAACCTGCACATACTTGCCAGCCGGGACTCGAACAGCGCCGTTCGCCGGCTCGCCATCCTCTGCCTGCGCAACGGCTCCGCGCAGCCCGACACGCTCGGGATGCTGGCCGGCATGGCCGACGACGACTCTCAGGACGAGAACCTGCGCGTTGCCGCCCGCACCGTCGTCGCCTCGCTCAAACGCAAGGCCAGCTCACGCGGCCCCCGCCGTTAAGGACCGATCGCTAGTGGACTTTCTTGGCCGCAGGCGCGGACCTGCGCCGTGCGTGCGGGTGGGCGCGGAAGTAGGTCTCGCGCCGGCGCTGGTCGGAGACGTGGGTGTAGAGCTCGGAGTGGAGAGGTCGGCGTGGCCGAGCATCTCCTGCTCTGGCCCGCTATCACGCGGCGCGCTGCGTTGTCCTCAGTCGCGTCCGTAGCGCCGCTACGAACGCTCCCTGCGTCCTAGCATCGCTTGGTGCTAGCGACCCAGAGAATCTGAATGCGCTGTTCACCCCTAGTGACTTGTCAGCTTCGTGCGCCGCTTGGCATGCGGATGGGCGCGGAAGTAGGTCTCGCGCCGGCGCTGGTCGGAGACGTGGGTGTAGAGCTCGGTGGTGGAGAGATCGGCGTGGCCGAGCATCTCCTGAACGCTGCGCAGGTCGGCGCCGCCCTCGAGCAGATGCGTGGCGAAGGAGTGGCGGAGCAGGTGGGGATGGATGCGCTCGGGCTCGAGCCCGGCGACCTCGGCCAGGCGGCGCAGGATCAGGAAGGCGCCGGCTCGGGTCAACGCACCGCCGCGGGCGTTGAGAAAGAGCTCGGGACGGAGACGGCGCTCGAGATAGGGGCGCCCGCGCGCCAGGTAGCGAGTCAGCGCCTCGACCGCCTGGCGCCCGATCGGGACGATTCGCTCCTTGTCGCCCTTGCCCAGGCAGCGCACGATCCGGCTCTCGAGATCGACACCGGCCCGCTCGAGTCCGGTTGCCTCACTCACGCGCAGCCCGGCGCCGTAGAGAAGTTCCACCAGCGCCCGGTCACGCAGATCGCGCGGCGTAACGCCGGCGGCCGCCTCGATCAGGCGCTCGGCCTCGGCCGGCGAGAGTGGGTGGGGAAGATGCCGCTGTCGCCGCGGTGGCCTCAGCTCGGCGGCCGGGTTGTCGCCACGCGCCCCGACGAGAACGAGATGGCGGTAGAAGGAGCGCAGCGAGGCAAGCCGGCGCGCCACCGTAGCCGCCGCCAGGCCGCGCGAGCGCAGATCGGCCAGGTAGCGCTCGAGGTCGTCGGTCGAGACTGCCTGTAAAGGCTTCTCGAGCACCCGGGCGGCGTCCGCGAGATCGCGGCGATAGGCATCGACAGTCTGCCGCGAACGGCGCGCGGCGAGTAAGGCGAGAAAGCCTTCGACTTCTCGTTCCATCGGACTTTCTTCTTTCGCCGCCTACGGAGCGTTTCTTCCTCGCCTCGTTAGCGGCGGCGGGAGGCGGACTTCGCGGATCAGGATCTCGGATGCGCTCGGTCGTAGACGCGTCTGAGCCGGCGCGCGTCGACGTGGCTGTAGACCTGGGTGGTCGAGAGCGAGCTGTGCCCGAGCAACTCCTGGATCACGCGCAGGTCGGCGCCGCCCTCGAGCAGGTGCGTGGCGAAGGCGTGGCGCAGGCGGTGCGGGTGGCGGACGAGGCGGCGTAGCGTGCTCGTGTCGAGGCGGCGTCCACTCGCGGAGAGGAAGAAGGCATCCTCGGCGCCACGGGCGAGCGCGGGGCGGGCCTCGTGCAGGTAGCGCCCTGCCCAGGCGGCCGCCTCTTCGCCCAGTGGCACGACACGTTCCTTGCCGCCCTTGCCGCGCACGTGCACGGTCTCGCTCTCGAAGTCCACGTCGGCCAGGTCGAGCCCGACCGCCTCGGCGCTGCGCAGCCCGGCCGAGTAGACCAGCTCGAGCAGGGCGCGATTACGGAGTGCGAGCGGGCCTTTCCCCTCGCTCGCTCGTAGGAGCTCGTCGATCTCGTCCGGCCGCGGAGTCTCGGGTAGGTGGCGCGAGCGACGTGGTTTCAGCGCCAGCTCGGGTACCCGCGCGGGGCCAAGCGCGAAGCCGATCAGCCCGCGCACCGCGGCCAGCTTGCGCGCGATCGTTCGTTCCGAGAGCCGTCGCGGCTGCCGTCCGGGGCGGGCGGCGGCGAGCTCACTGGCGTAGAGGGCGAGCAGGCGACCGTCCACCTGTTCCAGAGTCGCGCCTTTCCGACCCAGGAAACCGGCGAACTCTTCCAGGTCGATGTGGTAGGCGCGCCTCGTCGCCGCCGAGAAGGAGGGCGAGTCTAGGAAGCGGTCGATGGTCCGGTTGAGATCCACTTCCGGCTGATTCGCCGTCTGCGTGGGAATCCCGCTCGGCGAAAGAGGACGCCGTGCGTCTCGGCGCATCTTCGCCGGCGCTTCTTGGAGTGCCTGGCACTTCGCTAATCCGCCCTCCTCCCCAGAGCGCCAAGCGGAATGAAGACCCGTAGGCTACGGGCGCGACCGAGGACGCAGTATCGCGCCGCCGAGCGCGGCCAGGCGATGGAGTGCTTCGTTTCGCTTGGCGCTCTAACAACCCTCCCACGGGGCGTAGCACGGTATCGAGGAAAGACGCTCGAACATGTGCCGGCTTCGTGCCGAGTATGCGCGCCAACGGGCCAAACGAAAACGGCGCTCCTCTCCGTTGCCCGCTCCAGAGGGCTCGAGCGAACGAAGATCCGTCAGGCACACCAATCCCAGAGACAGAGCTCTTCCGGCGTCCCGTCAAGAGCGGCGGCCGCGGCCGCGCCGGGACCGACGTCCACGTCGGCGAGCCACAGCCCGCTCACATCGGCGCGCGTGCCGAGCCCGCTGCCGCGGCACTTGAGCGAGGCCTCGTGGCGCACCCAGGCACGCAGGAACTCTCGCTCGCGTTCGCCGGCCGGCAGCCGCCGCAGCCGCTCGGCCTCGTCGCTGCCGAGCGCTCGCTCGGCCAGCGCGACCGCGTCGATTCCCGGCCGTGCGACCTCGACGTCGACTCCCACTGGGAATCTTGCGAACGCGTACAGCGCCAGGTCTCCCGAATGGGAAAGGTTGAAGTGAAGGCTCACCGATTCCGAGAGCAGAACCGGCTTTCCGTTCGGCCCGGAGGTGAAGCTCAGCGTTTTCGCATCGAGGTCGAGATAGCGACCAAGCAGCGCTCGTAAGATCCCTCGCGCCCGCACCCACCGCTCGCGATCTCTTGCGAAGACGAAGCGTTGTGCGCGCACGCGCTCGTCCGCCGAGAGGAACTCGCCGACGCCGTCATCGGCGGCCGTGAGGTCGGCTCGCCAGACGTGTACGGACGATTCAGCGAGCTGCAGGCGCTTCGGCGGGAGCTTCCAGTGATGGCTTTTCGTCTCGTTCATCGATCGCGGCGTCGATGAGTCCCCTTATGGACTCGGCGAGTGAGGCCACATCGGGCTCGCGCAACATCGAACGATGTGTTCCCGAGACATGCGCCTCGACGACTCCGCCCGTGTCGAGGTTGAACCAACGGTCGAGGTGCGTGTGCACCCGATACTCGGCCGAGCGTATCAGCGTGACCACCCCTCCGTACGCGCCGGCTCGATAGCCGAGCGCTGCACGCGTCCCCACGTCTCTGATGCGCTCGCGGAGACGTGAGCCGGCGCCGGGAAGGCGGCCGCCGGTGACGAGGTCTCTGGCCTCAGCGGCGCGCCAGGCGAGCCGCTCGCGGATCTTGTCGAACCTGCTCTGCTTTCGGCTTCCATCCTGGGATCGCAGGCTCGGGTCGCTTGGCGGGGGAAGGAGCCGTTCGCATAGGCCCTCCTCGGGGCGGCCCGAGATCCAAGTCCAGTCGATGAAACCGCGCGCATCCTCGCCGGCGAGGTCGGGATAGACGTCGCGCACGTCGCTTCGCGAGCGATAGAGCTCCTCGAGGTAACGATTGATCGGCGGGGTCTCGTCGCCGCCGTAGTGCACCGGCTCGGCGAGCCAGCGCATGAATTCCTCGGTCCCACGCAAGGAGAAGACGTCGACGTCCAAGCCCGATCGTCGCAGGGCGCTACCCATGACCAGGTCGAACGAAGTTCCATCGGCGAGCCGGCGTCGCGTTTGAAGGGGACCGCCCGAATCCATCACCACGAGCAACCTGACTCGTTGCCGGGCGGCCTCGAGACGGCGGGCCATCTCATAGGCAATGAGAGCGCCCAAGCAGCGTCCGGCAAGCAGATATGGACCATGCGGGCAGACCTTGCGGATCTCGCGGACGTAGTGACGCGCCATTGCCTCGACCGAAACGTGGAGCGGCGCACCGCCGCTGATTCCCCGAGGTTGAAGCGCGAACAGCGGCTGATCGTCGCCGAGGCGTCGCGCGAGCGCTCCGAATCCCGTTGGGTTGCCGTCGCCCGCGGAGACGCAAAACAGCGGCGGGCGGCTGCCGCTCCGCGTGACCGGGACGAGAGACTTGCGCGTGCCCTCCCAGCTGTTGCCCATTAGGACGGCGGCGAGACGTCGCACCGTAGGCGCCTCGAAGATGGTCGAGAGGGGCAGGTACTGGCCAAGCGAACGCTCGATCGCGTCGAACAGCTCGACTGCCAGTAGCGAATGCCCGCCGAGATCGAAGAAGTCGTCCTCGGGATCGACCGCGTCGCAGTCGAGCGTCCGCTTCCAGATTGCGATCAGCTCGCGCTCGAACTCGTCCCGTGGAGACGCGGGACGGCCAGCTACGGACCGGCGGGAGCGGATAATCGGCGCAGGAAGAGCAGCTGCATCGACCTTCCCGACGCCGGTCAGCGGTAAGCGCTCGAGCCAGCACCACGCTACGGGTATCGCGTGAGGAGGCAGCAGGCGCGCGGCGTGGGCCCGCAACTCGGCCTCGCGCAATTCGGCGCCCGCGGACGGAACGACATAGGCTGCGAGGGCTCGCTCGCCGGGGGTGCTCTCGAACGACGCTACGTATCCGTCGGCGACGTCCGGATGACTCCGCAGCGCCTGCTCGATCTCGCCGGGCTCCACGCGGAAGCCCCTGATCTTTAGCTGGCGATCCGTTCGTCCGAGGAATTCGATCGTGCCGTCCGCCCGCCAGCGGGCAAGGTCGCCGCTTCTGTACATCCGGGCGCCCTCTTCCGCCGAGAACGGGTCGGGCAGGAAGCGTTGCGCCGTCAGTTCGGGATCGCCGGCGTAGCCGAGCGCGACACCGTCGCCGCCGATGTACAGCTCGCCCGCGACGCCGATCGGTGCAGGAGATCCATGCGCGTCGAGGATGTAGACCGAGCTACCGGCGACGGGGCGCCCGATCGGTACCGAACCATCGATGCTGGCTCCTGCCGTCATGCGGTGTGTGCACGTGAAGGTCGTGGCCTCGGTTGGTCCGTAGCCGTTGATGAGAACAGCTCCTTCCGGCAGCCCGGCAAGTGCCCGGCGTACGTGATCGGGAGAGAGGACATCCCCGCCTGCGAGGAGCTGGCGCAGCGATCCCAGCAGCTCGGGTCGGTTGTCGACCACGAGGTGGAACAGCCCGGCAGTGAGCCACACGGTGCTCACCTTCTCACGGGCCACGAGCTCGGCGAGCTCTCCCAGCGTGAGCGTACCGGGCGGTGCCAGGACGAGCTTCGCGCCGTTGAGTAGCGCTCCCCAGATCTCGAAAGTGGATGCGTCGAAGGCCGCGGGTGCCATCCCGAGAATTGTCTCCTGTGCGTCCAAGCGGACGTAGTCAGCGCCGCGCACGAGGCGCACGATCGCCCGATGCGGCACCTCAACCCCCTTCGGTATTCCGGTGGAGCCCGACGTGAACATGACATAGGCCGCGTCGAGTGGCTCGCTACTGCGCGTGGGAGGCGTGTCCGGCTCACGTGCTAGATCGACCAGTTCGTCAACGACCGTCACCCGGTCGGGTGGGCCGGGCACATGCGGGCGATGCCGGGCATCGGTGACGATGAGTCGCAGGTCGAGCATCTGGGCGTACCTGCGCAGTCGCTCCGGCGCGTCGTCCGGATCGAGCGGAACATACGCTCCCCCCGCTTTTACGATGGCGAGGAAGGTCACGATCATGTCCAGCGAGCGCTCGAGGAAGACGCCCACCCGCGCGCCTCGATCGATGCCCAGCTCGCGAAGGTGGTGGGCCAGGCGGTTTGCGCGGCGGTCGAGTCTCCCGTAGCTGAGCGTCTCGCCCTGGAAGGACACCGCCACGGCCCGCGCGTCCTCGGCGACGCGCGCCTCGAACAGATCGGCGATCGTGGAATTGCGCTCGTAGCCGCGCGTGTCCTCACCGTTGCTCCAGGACGCCAGCTGCCGGCTCTCGTCGCTCGGTATCAGGTCGAGCTCGGATATGCGCGCGTCGGGCCGGCTCGAGAACTCCTCGATCAGCGACAGATGGTGACGGGCCATGCGCTCGGCGGTGGCGGCGAAGAACAGGTCGGAGTGTTCCCAGACGAAGGTGATCCCTCCGTCATGGTCGTCGATGCCGATGATGTCGAGATCGGCCTTCGCGGTTCCGTTTGGGAGTTCGCGCTCGAGGCGCGCTCGCAGGCCCGACCAACGCTCCTCGCCTCGGGGAGGGTCGTTGAACGAGAAGAGGATATTGAAGAGGGGCGAGCGCTGGGGATCTCGGGGTGGGCGCACGGCCTCGACGACGGCATCGAAGGGAGCGTCGGCGTTGGCATAGGCGTCGAGTGCGACGCTCCGTACGCGGCGCAATAGCTCGCGGACGGTCGGGTCGCCGGCGAGATCGAAGCGGAAGATGACGGTGTTGACGATCATCCCCAGCAACCGCTCGGACGCGGGCTCGCGGCGGTTGGCTAGTCCCGAGCCGATCTGCAAGTCGGAACGCCCCGTATAGCGGTGCAATTGCGTTGCGAACGCGGCGAAGGCAGCCATGAACAACGTGCTGCCTTCGGCATGGGCGAGCGTGCGTAATCGCGCCGCGGCCTCGGGCTCGAGTCGGAGCCGGATCGAGCCGCCGGAGAAGGATTCACGCAAGGGTCGCGGTCGATCGAGCGGCAGCTCCAGCAGCGGAGGATCTCGATCGAGTGTCCGCACCCAGTGCTCGAGCTGCCGAGCGATCGCATCGTTTTTCTCCAGCGCACGCTCCCAGTGCGTGTAGTCCTGGAACTGCACGATCGCTTCCGGTAGATCGGGCGTACGCTCCTCCACTCGGGCTGAGTAGAGCTCGGCGAGCTCTCCGACGAGCACGGCGAACGAGCAGCCGTCGAGGATCAGGTGGTGCTCGACATGAATCAGCGCCCACGCCTCTTCTTCCAGGCGCACGAGCGTCCAGCGCACGAGTGGCGCGTGCCCGGGGTCGATACGAGTTCGGACTTTCGTTTGAAGGAGTTGCTCCCATGCGCTTTGCCCAGCACCGCGAAGGTCGACCGTCTCGAGAGGCAGCGGGCGCTTCGTGTGTATGACCTGAACCGGCTCGCCGTCGCGCTCCTCGAAGGACGTGCGCAGGCTCTCGTGGCGCTGCATGAGGTCGCTCAACGCGCCGGCCAGTGCCGCCTCGTCCAAGCTCCCGTCAAGTTGCAGCAGGACCGCAGACTGGTAGGCGATCGACTCCGGATGCATCAGTCCGAAGAGCCAGGTACGGCGCTGGGCGAAGCTCGCCGGCGCCGTCGACGCGCGCGTTGCCGGTAGCAGTGGCGGAATGTTCGGCGTGGCCGGCGTATGCCCCTCGATCAACTCGGTGAGTGCCGATGCGGTCGGAGCGGCGAAGACCACGCCGATCTCCAGATCGACGCCGAGCCGCTCGCGCAACCGCCCGGCGAGCCGGATCGCCAGGAGCGAGTCGCCGCCGAGCTCGAAGAAGTTCTCGTCCGCACTAACCGACTCGAGACGCAGCACTTCGGCCATTGCGGACGTCACCTGCCCGATCATCCCGGTGACCGGGGTGAGATCAAAGTCACCGCGAGTAGGAGACGGAAGGGCGTCGCGGTCGACCTTTCCGCGCTCCGATCGAGGAAGCACGTCGAGGATCACGATCGGGCTCGGCACCATGAAGTGGGGAAGACGTTCCGAGAGGTAGCCACTCAGCGCAGCCGGCGACAGGTTGCCCCCGGCCGTTGGCACCGCGTATCCGACGAGCCGCTTGTGTCCGGGCACATCTTCACGTGCGACAACCGCCACCTCGCTCACCTCTGGATGGGTGGCGAGGACCTGCTCTATCTCTCCGAGCTCGATGCGCTGACCAGACACCTTCACCTGCCGGTCGAGACGCCCTTCGAAGAGGAGCTCGCCGTCGTCTCGAAGCCGTACGCGATCACCGGTGCGGTATATCCGCCCGGCATCGAACGGGTTCGTCTGAAAGCGCTCGGCTGTCCGCTCCGGATCGCCTCGGTATCCGAGCGCGACGCCCGGCCCGCCGATCCACAACTCGCCCGCCTCTCCCGGCTCAACAGCCACGCCAGCCTCGTCGAGCACATAGAGGCGATAGCCCGGAAGTGGCCGCCCGATCGGTATCGATCCCGAGCCCGGCTCGATGACCTCGTAGCTCGACGCTACGATGGTCGCTTCTGTGGGCCCGTAGCCATTGATGACTCGGACGTGTGGGTGATGCTTGCGAAGGGTCCGCGCCACCGCCGGCGAGAACACGTCACCCCCGACGGAGATGACGCGAAGTCGACCGAGTTCGGGCACGTTCGCGTGAACCAACTCGTGCAGAAGACCGATCGAGATGTTTACGAACGTCACGCCACGCTCGGCGATCAGCCGGCCGATCGCCAGCGGGTCTGGGCGTTCCCAAGGAGCGACGACAAGTCGAGCTCCGTTGAGCAGCGCGCCCCACAACTCGTGCCCCGACATATCGAACTCGAGCCGATCGACGTGCAAGACGGTATCCGATGCACGAGGAATCAGATCAGCGCTCGAGCGCAGCAGGTGCACCAGGTTCCGATGGGTGACCTCCACTCCCTTCGGCTCGCCGGTCGAGCCCGAGGTGAACAACACATAGGCGAGCCGGTCACCGCCCGGCGGCAGCTCAGGCGATGGGGACGCCGGGGTTGCCACCAGCTTCGCCACATCCAGGCGAACTATCTCGCGCGGTAATCCGGCATCGTGCTCGGGACCACTCAACGCGATCCGGGCACCGGCCAGCTCGACGATCCTCCGCTGCCTCCGCTCCGGGTGGGCGGGGCTGATCGGGACGTAGGCGGCGCCGGCGCGCAGGATGCCGAGAAACGCCACGACGGCCTCCCATGAGCGCGGCAGGCAGACGGCGACCGGCGTGCCCGGGCCGACACCGGCGGCGAGCAGGGCAGACGCAACCGCGGCTCCGGCGGCGTCGAGCTCCGCGTAGGTGAGGATCCGCTCACCGTCCTCGACGGCGACCGCGTTCGGGTGCTCAGCTGCACGATCCGCCACGATGGCCGGCAGCGAACGCTCCATTTCCTCGACAAGGGGAACCTCACCGGGCACGGCAGGCATGTCGTCGCACATGGGGAGATCGCGTTCCGGACGGGCGGACTCGATGGTCGGGCGAGTTGAGTCTGTGTCCCGCACGCCCCGCTGATGATAAACGGGCATTCGTGATCATTCTGCATCTGACGCATCGTGTTGAAACCGGCCGAATACCCAAGTCGCGACGGTTGAACTGACGCAGCCCGGGTGAGGATCGTTTTCTAAACAGTCCGACTGGCCAGAACAAGGCAGCGGTCGGTATGTGTCGCGGCATCCTGCGCTTCCTCGGGCGCTCGCCCGCGAGCTGCGGCTAGAGCGCACGGCAGCAGGTAAGGAAAGGGCCCGTTGTAGCGAGCCCCTTCTCGATCAACGCTGAGCTTGCCCGCTAGCGAACCGCGGCGACGATCTCCTCGCTCAGGCTCGGGAACTTGCTCAGGAACTCGGCCCGGTCGGACTTGAGGCCGACCACGATCTGCCTGTACTCGTCGGCGCGGCCGGTGCGTTCGTACAGAAGGCGCGGTTGTAGGAGCTCGATGTCGTCGATGCCCGGCACCGAGCTCGCGACCAGGTAGCCGAAGTCGGGATCGGTCTCCCACTCGATCGTGCCGTCGGCGATTCCCTTGACGATTGCCGAGGAGTGGGGGATGCGCACCTTCTTCGAGCGCTCGTCGTCCTCGGGGCCGCCGATGCGGCCGGTGCTCATCAGGTAGACCTCCAGCGGGTGTGCGGAGAGCAGCTCGAGGAAGCGGTTGCCCTGCCTGTCGTGGAGGAGCGGAAAGAAGGGGTTGGTGCCCGGGACGCGCAGGAACTTGCCCGCCTCGTCGGCGCCGCCCGCGCTGGTTCCCTTCGTCTCGCCGAGCATGAAGTAGGCGGCCGCCTGCGCCCCTTCGAGCTTGGCGACGGCCGGGATCACGCCCTCGTTTCGGTTCAGGACGAGCAGAAAGTCGGCGTGCTCGATCAGTTCGCCCGCGGCCGACTCGATCGAATCGAAGGTGAAGGTCGAGCGGCCGTTCTTGGTGTAGGAGGTGTCGAAGAAGTCGAGCTCGCCCTCGTCGTTCTGGGACACGTTCTCGAGGTAGGCCTCGGGCCGGGTGACGGCGCCGTAGATGGTCGGCTCGTCTTCCTTCGAGAGCGCGAAGGTTTTGGCGAAGCAGCCGCGCTCGGTTGCGTAGACGCGACCGCCGGGCATCCAGGCGACGAAGTCGTCCTGAACCGGAAGCGACCCGTTCTGGCGCGTGAAGGTGGTCGTCGTCTTGCCGGTGCCGGACAGTCCGACGATCAGGCCGACCTTGTCGCCCGTCTCGGTCGGAATGATCTTGCAGCCCGCGTGCAGGGCGAGACCGCCGGCGTCGTAAACGCGCCGGTTCCACATCCTGAGGCCGCCCTTCTTCGACTCGCCGAAGTAGTCGGAGTTGAAGACGCGCGTGACTCCGGCCTCGACGTCCACCATGATCAGGCGGTCGTCGGGGAAGCCGGGAGCGGTCAGGTTGGGCGTGTAGACGACCGTCAGCTCGGGCTCGCAGGAATCCTCGTCGCCGTGGTAGTAGAGCTGCTGCTGCATCGCGGCGATGTTGGCGTTCGCGGCCTCGATGTAGAGCCGCGCGCGGGTGCGAAAGTCCGGGTGGTTACCGATCCAGCCGTCGATCAGCACCATCTCCTGGTCTGCGATGTAGTCGTTCTGGCGCTTGATCAGCTCGGCCGCCCGCCCGTGCGTGATCGACTGGTTCTGACCGTCGGGCTCGTCCATGACCAGGAATGTCGAGCTTTTCGAGCGTGCGACCACCCGAGTCTGGACGTTCAGGTTGCCGTAGCGCGTCCGGCGCGCGTTCGGCATGCGAGCGACGAGCTCTTTGAGCTCGGCGGGCGTCGGGTTGTCGATCAGCTGACGCGCCGGAGGGATCTGAAAAGCTGTTCTGGTCACTTGCCCCACTCTTTCTAGCCGGCCGCAGGATATTCGCGGTCGCGGGCTTGTGCTGAATTAAGCCTTTCGGCCTCGTTCGTGTACTCGATTATCCCTTCGCGGTAACTGAAGCGGCCGGCGAGCATCCGCCTTTCTCCTGCCTCGCCCCGGAAGGAAGCTCCATTTATAACGGTGAGCGGGGGTGTCCCGCCAGCTCTTCTTGCTCAGAGAACGATTCAACCTAACCTCGATCGTCGCATCGACGCTCGAAAGCACCTGTGCAGCGGGCGATTGTGTACCGTCCCTCCGCAGTGGAGATCTCGCACGACGTGCTAGTAATCGGTGCCGGCTGCGCGGGCATGCGCGCCGCCATCGAAGCCCACGACTCGGGCGCCGACGTGGCCGTCGTCTCCAAGCTGCACCCAACCCGCAGCCACTCCGGCGCGGCCAGAGGCGGAATCAACGCCGCGCTCGGAAACGCCGGCCCCGACAGCCCCGAGCGCCACGCCGCCGACACCGTCAAGGGCTCCGACTACCTCGGCGACCAGGACGCGATCGAGCTCTTCTGTAACGAGGCGCCCGGTGACATCTACCAGCTCGAGCGCTGGGGCGCCCTCTTCGATCGTGACGAGGAGGGTAGGCTGGCGCAACGGCCCTTCGGCGGCGCCGGCGCGCCGCGCACCGTCTACGTCGCCGACGTCTCCGGTCACGTCCTGCTGCAGGTTCTCTATGAGCAGCTGCTCGAGCGCGGGATCGAGGTCTACGAGGAGTACTTCGTCCTGCGGCTCGTGCTCGGCGAGGAGGGCTGCGAGGGCGTGCTCGCTTGGGATCTTCCGCGCGGAGGGGTGAAGGCGCTCGGCGCCAAGGCGGTGATCCTGGCGACCGGTGGCTCCGGGCGCGTCTACCGCGGCACGACCAACGCCTACGCCTGCACCGGCGACGGCATGGCGATGGCGCTTCGCGTCGGCCTTCCACTCAAAGACTCGGAGTTCATGCAGTTTCACCCGACCACGATCTTCCCGAGCGGGCTGGTCGTCACCGAGGCGGTGCGCGGCGAAGGCGGCCACCTGCTCAACTCCGAGGGCGAGCGCTTCATGAGCCGCTACGCGCCCGAGGCGATGGAGCTGGCCAGCCGCGACGTCGTCTCGCGCGCCGAGCAAACCGAGATCGACGCGGGGCGGGACGTGAACGGCTCGCTCCTGCTGGACATGCGCCACTTCGGCCCGGAGAAGACGGTCGAGCGCTTTCACGGCACGCGCGATCTCGCTCTCACCTACGCAGGCGTCGATCCGCTAACAGATCCGATTCCCGTGCGGCCGGGCGCCCACTATCACATGGGCGGCGTCGCCACGGATGTGGATGGCTGCAGCGAGCTCGAGAACGTCTTCGCGGCCGGCGAGGTGGCCTGCGTGTCGCTGCACGGGGCCAACCGGCTGGGCGGCAACTCCCTGATGGAGACGATCGTCTTTGGCCGCAGGGCCGGTCGTGCCGCGGCCGGAAGGGCGCTGGCGAGTACCGCGGCGGCCGAGATCGCGCCCGCCGCCCGCGCCGACGCCGAGCGCGAGCTGGCGCAGCTACTCGACCGGCGCGAGGGCGAGCGCCCGCGCGCGATCCGCGACGAGCTCGGCGCCTCGATGCACGAGAACTTCGGCGTCTTTCGCGAAGAGGGCAAGATGCGCCGCCAGCTCGAAATCCTGGAGAACCTGCGCGAGCGCTACCGGCACGTGCTCGTCGACGACCGGAGTGAGATCTTCAACAGCGACCTCACCCAGGTGCTCGAGCTCGGCTACCAGCTCGACCTCACCGTCTGCATGGTCACGGCCGGGCTGGAGCGGCGGGAGAGCCGCGGTGCCCATTCCCGCCCCAAGGACTTTCCCGACCGTGACGACGAGAACTTCCTCAAGCACTCGCTGGTGCACTGGCAGGACGGTCGCCCCCAGCTCTCCTGGGAGCCGGTGCGGATCACGAAGTGGCAACCGCAGAGCAGGAGCTACTGATGCGCCTCGAGCTGCAGATCGAGCGTTTTGACCCCGTCTCGGGCCGGACGAGCCTGCAGCCGTACGAGCTGGAGGTGCGCGAGAAGGCGACGCTGCTCGACTGTCTCGAGCAGATCAAGGACGACATCGACGGCACGCTCGCCTTCCGTCGCAGCTGCCGGGAGGGAACCTGCGGCTCCTGTGCGATTCGTATCGACGGGCGCACCGCGCTCGCCTGCCGCACCCCGGTCGCCGAGCTTGCCGCCGGCGGAACGTCGATCGTGGCGCCGATCGGAAATCTTCCGGTTCTGCGCGACCTCGTCGTCGAGACGGCGCCGATGTGGGAGAAGCTGCGAGCTGTCGATCCCTTCCTGAAGCCCGGGCCCGGGCGTCCCGCCGACGGGCGCGAGACGCTGGTTCCGCCCGCCGCGATGGAGGCCGTGCGCAAGGAGGCGCTCTGCATCAATTGCGGCGCCTGCGTCTCGGAGTGCGACGCGATCAGCGTCAGCCCCGAGTTCCTCGGTCCGCACGCGCTGGCCAAGGCCTGGCGCTTCGTCGGCGACCCGCGCGAGGGCGAGACCGTACGGCGGCTCGAGGCGTTGAGCGGAGAGCACGGCATCTGGGAGTGCACACGCTGCTACCTCTGCAACGAGCGCTGCCCCAGGGGCGTCGATCCGCGCGACGCGATCGCCAAGCTCGGCGCCGAGGCGATTCTCGCCGGGCACACACACGACCGGGGCGCCCGGCATGCGAACTGGTTCCCGACCTCGGCGCGCACGACCGGCTGGTTGCGCGAGAGCGAGCTCGTTGTCAAGACGCTGGGCATCGTCGCCTCGCTCAAACGAATTCCGCTTGCCCTGCGCCTCTTCCGCCACGGCAAGGTGCCCCTGCCGTGGCCGCGTCACAAGGCCCGCGATCTCGGCCCGGCGCGCGAGCTTCACCGTCTCGTCGGCGAGCAGGATCGCCGCGGCGCGCTCGGAATCGTCCAGGGCGAGCGCGCTCTCGAGCGGATCGAATTCGTCCGCTCGGTCGCCGATACGGGCAGCGAGGAGTTGAGTCGATGACGAGGATCGCCTACTACAAGGGCTGCGTCGCCGGGCTCTCGGCCCGCGAGCTCGACGTCTCGACCAAGCTGCTGGCGCCGAAGCTCGGCCTCGAGCTGATCGATCTGGAGTCGGTCACCTGCTGCGGCGCCGGCGACATCCAGATGGCCGATCCCGACTACGCGCTGCACCTGAACGCGCGCATCCTCGCCGAGGCCGAGCACGCCGGCTCCGACACGCTCCTGACCATCTGCAATGTCTGCACGCTCAATCTCAGGCAGGCGGCCTGGCAGCTCGGGAACGACGAGAAGTTGCGCTCTCGGGTGAACGAGAACCTGGAGCGCTCGGGCGCAAGGCCCTACTCGGGCAAGGTCGAGGTGACGCACCTGCTCTGGCTGCTCGCCCGCGGCGAGGCGCTCGAGCGGCTCGGGGAGATCGCGGTCAGGAAGCTGGACGGTCTGCGCGTGGCGCCCTTCTACGGCTGCCAGCTGCTTCGTCCCTCGAACTTGATGGGCTTCGAGGATCCCGACCGGCCCACGTCGTTGGAGTCGGTGATCGAGGCCTGCGGCGGCGAGCCGGTCGACTATCCGGCGAAGACGCGCTGCTGCGGCTTCCCGATCCTGCTCGCGCGCGAGCAGACCTCGATGGCCGAGCTGGCACGCCCGCTCGAACAGGCGCTCGAGGCCGGCGCCGAGGTGATGGTCACGTCCTGCCCGCTCTGCCACCTGTCGCTGGATGCCTGGCAGAAGAGCCTGGAGCGGGCGGAGGGACGCAAGCTCGGCCTGCCGATCTTCCACCTCTCACAGCTGGTGGCGCTGGCCGCCGGCCTGGAGCCCTCGCAACTCCGGTTCTCGCGCCACGTGGTATCGCTCGGGCCGGTTCTCTCGAAACTGGAGCGGCGCGCGTGACGATGGCCGCCGTCGCGCGATGATCTGGCTGCTTGTCGTGCTCGGCGCCTGTGTTGCGGCGGTGCTTGCCTGGGGTGTGTTCGAGGCCGGCTGGGTGCGACTGGAGACGATCGAGGTGCAGCTGCCCGGACTGCCGAAACAGCTCGAAGGCCTGCGCATCGCTCACCTCGCCGATTTCCATCTCGGCTTTCCGTCGCGCGGGCGCCGGGCCGTCGAGAAGGCGATCGACTGGGTTGCCGAGCGCAAGCCCGATCTCGTACTGGTGAGCGGCGACCTGCTCTCGCGCCCGAGCGGGGAGGCCGATCTACGACACTTGCTGGGGCGGCTCGAGCACTGCTACCTGGTACTCGGCAATCACGATTTCGCGCTCTCCCACGATCCCTTCGCCCGGCCCTCGGCTGTGTTCGATCTCGAGCCGGCGATGGTACTCCTGGACGAAGCCAGGACAATCACGGTTGCCGGCGCCAGCGTCCAGATCGTCGGCGTCGACCCCCGCAGCTATGACAAGAAAGAGGCCGCCCCGGACCGGCTCGCCGATCCCAAGGCCGATCTTCGTATCTGTCTCTGCCACTTCCCCGGTATCAGCGAGCGCATCGCGCCCGGCTCCTTCGATCTGATCTGCGCCGGCCACCTCCACGACGGCCAGATCGCCCTTCCCTATCCGGGCGGCAAGCTCCGTTTCGCACACCTACGCCACCACCCAGGTAGAGGCCTGGTGCGCCGTCCGAGCGGCCTCCTGCACATCTCCGCCGGGCTCGGCACCACCTTCGTTCCCTTCCGCTTCTTCGCTCGGCCGGAGGCGACCGAGCTCGATCTACGATCCTGAGAGCCTGTCCAGGTAAGCCTGTGTACATCCCTACCCAGATAAGCTTTGAGAGCCTATCCCGCTAAGCCAGCACGCCCGATGCGGCCGCTTCGCGGCGCCAGGAGCCACCCGAGCCGCTTGACGCACTAACAAGTGCGTCTTCCCGGCTCGTGCGGCCCCTGTCATCCACGTATCAACCACCTCGGCCGCGCTTCCCTAACAAGATAGGCTCTGGGTGATGGACGGGGAGGCGCTGATTTCGCCGGAGGTGCTCGCGCACTACGCGGCCGACGCCGCCCGCGAGGTTGAGGGCGTGCGCCGAGTGGTCACGGGGCACCTCCGCCGGCAACCGGGCGTGAAGGTCGAGGTCGCCGAGGCGGGAGTCGTCGTGCACGTACCGGTGGCGCTCGAATACGGCATCCCGATCGCGCCGGTCGCGCGCGAGGTGCAGCAGCGCGTGCGCCAGTATCTGAAGGTTATGGCCGACGTCGACCCGGCGGCCGTCGAGGTCATCGTCGCCGCGGTCGAGCTAGACGAGCGATGAGCCCGCACCTGGAGCCGCTCTCGCGCGGGACGCTGGCGACCGTTCCGTCGGTTTGTCACGACTGCGTCTGGTGGCAGGCGCGCGGCCGAAGGACGGTGAGCAAGGAGCGCTGGATCGGTCAGGCCGAGGAGAAGTGGGGAGCTTGGGGGACGGTCTACTACGACGACGACGGGCGCCCGCTCGGACTCATGCAGCATGGGCCCGCATCCTTCTTCCCTCGTACCCACGAGCTGCCTGCGGGTCCGGCCTCGGAGGACGCGGTGCTCGTCGCCTGCGCCTATCTGGTCGACCCAGCAAGCCCCTGGGTGATCCAGTCTCTCTTCCTGGCGGCGATCGGCGAGGCCCGGCTCAGGCGTGCGCGGGCGCTCGAGGCCTTTGCTTTCCGCTACCTGGAGAATGAGGGCTTCGAGGAGCGTCTCCTGCTCCACCGCGCGATCTTCCCCCACGATCTGCTCGCCGATCTGGGTTTCGTCACGGTCAGAAACGCCGGCCGCGTGCAGCTGGCCCGGCTGGATCTCGGTGGGCTCGAGCCGAGCGTCGAGCCGGAGCGCGGCGGACTACTGGGCGCGTTCAAGCGCCTTCGCTGGCCGGTGCCCGCGCCCGCGCCGCCGCGTCCGTAACCAGGTGGAGTCAGTGGCAGCTGCCGACGCCCGAGTCGAGCGTGGTGCTGTTGGGAGTCGATAGGAACTGCCAGCGGTAGCCCTTGGCGCTCAGCTGCAATCGCAGCACGCCCCAGCGGCCCGTGACCACCTTCTGGTTGCCGGCGACGTGTGTCACAACCGGATAGTGGGGACGGCCGCCGGTCCCCACGACGAACTCTCGCAGCCCGCGCTTTGGATCCTGCCTACCCGCCGCGTCGAGCGGGGCGAAACGCTCGTACAGGTGGTCGTGCCCGGTGAGAACGATCTCAGCG
Source organism: Gaiellaceae bacterium (assembly GCA_050011315.1). GTDB lineage: Bacteria > Actinomycetota > Thermoleophilia > Gaiellales > Gaiellaceae > Fen-549. The sequence continues at coordinate 3,822 of JBEKJI010000026.1, read as the reverse complement.
CCGGCTTTGGCCAGCGCGGCCCAGAAGGGCTGTGTCGCCAGCGCCTCATCCGGGCGGGCGGCGGTATCGGGTCCCTCGGAGAAGCGCGGATGATGCCAGTAGGCGAGCGTGCAGCGTGTCCGGTGCGCGGCAAGGTCGGCGCGCAACCATCGCAGTTGCGGTGAGCCCGGGCCGCAACCGACGAAGCTGCAGTTCGAGTTGAGAACCACGATATGCCACGTTCCGAGCTTGTAGCTGTAGTAGCCGCCGGGCGCCGCGGCTCTCTTGCCGAAGTAGGCGAAGTAGGCGTCGGCGTTTCCCGTCCCGTACTCGTGGTTACCGAGCGCGGGACGCGTACGGCTTCTGAAACGACCCCAATAAGGGGCGTAACAGCGCTCGAAATCGCTGATCGTGCCGTTCGGATAAGCGGTGTCGCCGATCGCCGCCACCGTGCCCGGCTGCCGCTCGATCAGACGGGCGGTGAGCGCGGCTCCGTCAAGCGAGCAGTCGCCGATATCGCCGGCCGCGAGCAGGATCGCCGGAGACTTCGAGCGCGTGGCGTTGGCGGCGGGCGCCTGGGCGATCAGGGCGACGAGAAAGACCGCGGCCAGAGCGCGGATGCGCATGCCGTGACGCTAGCAGTCAACGTTCGTCTCAGGCGTTGACCGGCTGCGCCGCGAGCAGGAGCTCGGCGATCTGGAGGGCGTTCAGAGCGGCGCCCTTACGCAGGTTGTCGCAACTCAGATAGAGCGAGAGACCGTTCTCGAAGGCCGGGTCGCGGCGGATTCGCCCAACCAGCACCTCGTTGCCCCCGGCCGCGTCCTTGGGCGTGGGGAACTTCGGCAGATCCAGCACGCGCACACTCGGTGAGCGGCGCAGGACATCGGCCGCCTGTTCGGGCGAGAGCTCGTCCTCGAGCTCGATCCAGATCGCCTCGGAGTGGCCGACCAGCACCGGCACCCGCACGCAGGTCGGCGCCACCGGCAGCTCCGGCAGCTCGAGGATCTTCTGAGTCTCCTGGCGCAGCTTCGACTCCTCGTCGGAGTCGTCGCCCTCCCACGACCAGTCCATGATCAGGTTGTGCTCGGCGACGCTCTCGGCCCGGAGCGCCTCCATGCGCTTGGCGCCCGCACCCGAGACCGACTGGTAGGTGGCGACGTGCACGCTCTTCAGGCCGGCCGCCTCGTGCAGCGGCTTGAGCGTCGTCGTGAGCGGGATCGCGCAGCAGTTCGGGTTGGCGACGATGCGGTCGCGCTCGAGCGCCTCGAGCGCGCGCTTGCCGTTCACCTCGGGTACGACCAGCGGATAGCCGTCGACGAGGCGGTAGGCCGAGGACTTGTCGATGCAGATCGCGCCGCCGGCGGAGGCGTGCGGAACGAGCTCCTTCGAAGAGGAGGTTCCGACCGAGAACAGGCAGAGGTCGAGATCCCCGGCTCGGAGCACCTCGGGTGTGGCCTCTTCGACGACGAGGGTTCCGTCGCCGAAGGGGAGCTCGCGCCCGGCCGAACGAGCGGAGGCGAGGGCGCGAACGTTCCGGTAGCCGCGCTCGGCCAGGAGCGCCAGGGTTAGCGTGCCGACGGCGCCGGTGGCGCCGACGACGCCGATGCGGGAGTTCTGCAGCGAGCTACTCATGGCCGCGCTCCGCCAGATCGGTGTCTAGCCCGAAGGCCGAGTGCAGCGCCTTGACGGCGCGCTCCACGTCCTTCTTGGCGATGTGGCAGGCGATCTTGATCGGTGAGGTCGAGACCACCTCGGGCTCGATCCCGAGCTCGCCCAGAACCTCGAAGGTCTTGGCGGCGATGCCGGGGTGGCTCTTCATACCGGCGCCGATCACGCTGACCTTGCCCAGGTCGTCGCGCGAGGTCCAGGAGATACCGAGTGCGTTGAGGGTCTTCTCGCTGGCCTGGTGATCCTCCAGTGGCGCCGAGTAGACGATCGCGCCGTCGCCGTTGATGAGGATGGTGTCGACGTTGACCTGCGCTTCGGCGAGCGCCGAGAAGAGTTTCGAAGGCGTCGTGCCCTCGACCCTGTACAGGTTCTCCTCGGTGGTGTGTGTGACACCGGAGATCATCGCCTTCTCGAGCATTCGTTCGTCCTCCTCGCGAATCCAGGTTCCGCCAGCATCCGAGAAGCTGGAGCGGACATGCACCATCACGCCGTGATTGCGCGCGAACTCGACAGAGCGTAGCTGCAAGACCTTGGCGCCCGAGGCGGCCATCTCCAGCATCTCCTCGTAGGAGACCGCATGCAGCTTGCGTGCCATCGGTACGACGCGCGGATCGGCGGTAAAAACTCCCTCGACATCGGTGTAGATCTCGCAGGCCTCGGCGCCGATCGCCCCTGCCAGCGCCACCGCCGTGGTGTCCGAGCCGCCGCGACCGAGCGTCGTCACATCCAGCGAGTCCGAAGAGACGCCCTGGAAACCGGCAACGAGCACGATCTTGTCCTTGTCGAGCGCCTCGTGAATGCGCTTTGCCCGCACCTCGACGATCTTGGCCTTGGTATGGACCGTGTCGGTGACGATGCCCGCCTGCGAGCCGGTGAGCGAGATCGCCTCGTGGCCGAGGTCGTGGATGGCCATCGCCGCCAGCGCGCAGGAGATGCGCTCTCCCACCGAGAGCAGCATGTCCAGCTCGCGCGGATCGGGCGTGGGGGAGATCTTGTAGGCGAGCTCGACCAGTTCGTCAGTGGTGTGGCCCATCGCCGAGAGCACCCCGACGACGCGGTTTCCGGCCTCGCAGGTCGCAACCAGCCGCTCGGCTACGTGCTTCAACTTCTCGGGGTCGCCGACGGAGGTTCCGCCGAACTTCATTACCACCGTGCCGAGGCGCGGCACGCTGCCGTGAAGGTGATGAGTCTCGCTCGTGGTCATAGAAGGTGCGGGGAGTAGTTGGATGGGCTCTCCCGCCCTCGGGCTAAATGCTACTCGGTGGGCGCGCGCTCTTGCCGGAGAACCTGTCACAGACTCGATCTCGGCGGCTTTCCGGCGAGCGCGAGCGCTTCAAACAGCGTAAATGCGTAGTCCGGCGATCACATCTCCCGCCGGCCCTCGAGCGCGCGCCCGAGCGTGACTTCGTCGGCGTATTCGAGATCGCCGCCGACGGGGAGACCGCTCGCGAGGCGGGTCACACGGGCGCCGCCTCGCAGGCGGTCGGCGATGTAGGCGGCGGTCGCCTCGCCGGTCATGTTCGGGTTGGTGGCGATCACAACCTCCTCGATCCCGCCCTTGGCGACGCGGCTCAGCAGCTCCTCGATTCGCAGGTCGCCCGGCTCGACGCCGTCCAGCGGCGAGAGGGCGCCCCCGAGCACGTGATAGAGACCGCGGAACTCGTTCGTGCGCTCGAGCGAGACGACGTCCACCGGCTGCTCGACGACGCAGAGGAGGTGGCGGTCGCGGCGGGTATCGAGGCAGATCGAGCAGAGCTCCTCTTCGGTCAGGTTCCCACACTCCGCACAGAAGTGGACGCGCTCCTTTACATCCACGATCGCCTCGGCGAGGGCGGTCGCCTCCTCCTTCGAAACCTGCAGTAGGTGGAAGGCGAGCCGGCGTGCCGTGCGCTGGCCGATGCTGGGCAGGCGCGTCAGCTGTGCGACCAGGTTCTCGACCGCCGGAGAGAGCACGGGCTAATTCTGCCTGTCCTTTCCGGACAGGTCGGCACGTGCGAGCGTTTTATTCGCGCTAGCTAGGCACTTCTCGGAGTTCCGGGCACCTCGCTAATCCACCCTCCTCCCCCCACCCTCTGTGTAGTTCTTAGATCTATGAAATCCGTCCGGCTCTACAGGGAGAGTGCCTGCCGTGCCGGGATGACTCAGCCACCCGTTGACCTCGTGTCCTTCGTGGGA
>JBEKJI010000025.1:0-33015 GCA_050011315.1 Gaiellaceae bacterium | reverse complement strand
TCAGACTGACGCATGCGACGTCGTCGTCGCGCCCGGCGCCCGCCCGAGCAGCTCAAGCGCTGGTCACCGACCGGCGCTGCGGCCTGGTCCCTTGACAAAATCCGCGCCATATCAGGACGCAGCGTCGCATTCGTAGCCGGGGCTACGGATGCGACCGAGGACAACGCATCGCGCCGCCGAGCGCGGCCAGGCGGTGGCGTGCTTCGTTTCGCTAGGCGCTCAAACAAACCCTCCCACGACGCGCAGCACGGTATCGAGAAAAGACATTCGGGATCGTGCCGGTTTCGTGTCGAAACGGCGTCTCGCCCCGCCGATCGCAGCCGCAGCGCGAGTACGTTACTCCGAAGGAACCGATTACAGAAATGCGCCCCGAGGTCGAGTTTCAGACCTGGGAATACTGGCCGAGCCTAGTCGTTTTTAACTACAGAATGAGGAAGGTACGGAGCGACCGCCGAAACCGCGAACGTAGCCCCGCTGTCGACACGGTTCTCGTCGGTAGCATTCCCGGTTGCCCAGGCCCTCACCCCGGATAAAGACTGGAGTCTGATGAGCGCGTTTGCGCAGGAAACACTGGTAGGGGACTTCTCCGACCTGAAGTCGCCTCTATCCGAAGAGCAGGCGCTCGTCGAGGCCGACCGCTGCCTGCAGTGCGGAGGCGTTTACGCGACCGCCCCCTGCACCGTCGCCTGTCCGGCCGACGTTGACGTACCCACCTTCATCGCCCAGATCGCAGCAGGCGATCCCGGCGCGGCAGCCCTGACGCTCTTCGAGCAGAACATCCTCGCCGCCAGCTGCGCCCGCGTCTGCCCGGTCGAGGTGCTCTGCCAGTTCTCGTGCGTGATGAACAGCGAAGACGAAGCGCCGATCGAGATCGGAAGATTGCAGCGCTTCGCTGCCGACTGGGCCTTTGCCAACGGGATCGCTCCGCGCGAGAAGGCCGCTGCGAACGGCCACGAGGTGGCCGTGATCGGCGCCGGCCCCGCCGGACTTGCCTGCGCCGGCGAGCTGGCCGCGCGCGGTTACGGCGTCATCGTCTACGACGAGCGCGCCGAGGTCGGCGGACTGATCCGCTACGCCATCGCACCCTTCCGCCAGCAGTCCGAGCCGCTGCCCGCCGAGGCACTCGCTCTGGCCGGGCTCGGCGTCGAGATCAAGCTGGGCGTGAAGATCGACAGCAAGGAAGCCCTGGCCGAGATCGAGAAGGAGGCCGAGGCGGTTTTCCTCGGCATCGGCTACGGCGAGGACGTTCTGGTGAAGACGCCCGGCGACGATCTCGAGGGTGTCTGGGAGTCCCTACCCTTCATCGAAGCGCTCAAGGACGGAAACATGCCCGAGGTCGGCCGCAGCGTGGCGGTGATCGGAGGCGGCAACACGGCCATGGACGTGGCGCGCGAGGCGCTCAGGCTAGGCGCCGAGGAGGTCACTGTCCTCTACCGGCGCACCCAGGCCGAGATGCCCGCCTTCTACCACGAGTACGAAGAGGCGCTCGAGGAGGGCGTCATCTTCAAGTGGCTAACGCTTCCGGTCGCCTTCAAGGGCGAGAACGGACGTCTGACGGCGGTCGAGTGCCAGCCGATGAAGCTCGGTGAGCCCGACGACTCCGGTCGCCGCCGCCCCGAGCCGATCGAGGGCGCCGATTTCGTTTTACCGGTCGACACGATCGTCAAGGCGATCGGCCAGCGCCCGCGCGAGGAGTTCCTGAGCCTGATCGACGGGCTCGAGCTCGAGTGGGGCCGGATCAAGATCGACCCGGAAACGGGCCAAACGACCAATCCCAAGTACTTCGCCGCGGGCGATGCGATCAACGGCGGCGCGACGGTGGTTCAGGCCGTCAGCGGCGCCAAGGTCGCCGTCGCCGGCATCGAGGCCTTCCTGCAAGGAGAGAAGAGATGAAGGAAGTTCGCTGGCACGCACGCGCCGGCCAGGGTGCGAAGACCGTCTCGCAGCTGCTTGCCGAGGCAGGGCTTCTCGCCGGGTCGAGCGTGCAGGCGTTCCCGGAGTACGGCCCCGAGCGCCGCGGAGCGCCGATGCGCGCATACACCCGCATCTCGGACAAAGCGATCCGCCGTCACGACCCGGTCGCCGCGCCCGACATCGTGATCGTGCTCGAGCCCACGCTCGTGAACGAGATGAACGTCGCCGAGGGCCTCTCGGACGACGGTGTCGTCCTGGTCGACTCCAACGAGCTGCCGGAGTCGCTGAAGGGCGTCAACGCACGAGCCATCCCGGCCACGAAGATCGCCCACGATCACGGCCTGCGCTTCTCGAACGTCGTCATGCTCGGCGCCGCGGCGGCCGCGGGCGGCATCCCACTCGAGAACATCCAAGAGGCCGCCACCAAGAAACTCGGAAAACGACTCGACGCGGACTCGCTCCGCGCCGCAATCGCGGAGGGATACGCATGTCTGGCCTGAGGCCCTGGCAAGAACTCTCGCCGGGGGGCACGATCAGGCCCACCGACGCAGAGAAACCCAAGACCGGGAGCTGGCGCACCGGCATCAAGCCGCTCGCCGACCTCTCGAAGTGCACCAACTGCCTGCTCTGCTGGCTCTACTGTCCCGACTCGGCGATCCTGATCGAGGACACGACCTTCGTCGGTTTCGACGACTACTTCTGCAAGGGCTGCGAGGTTTGCGCGGCCGTATGTCCCGTCGGCGCAATCGAGATGGTGCCCGAGGAGACGGAAACCCCCGCGGGCTGGGTGATGAGGAGTGATGAGAGTGGCAGTTAAGACGCAGGCCGGTAGGCAGCTTCTGACCGGCGGAGAGGCCGTCGCCTACGCGATGGCCCAGATCGATCCCGACGTCTTCCCCGTCTACCCGATCACGCCGCAGACCCCGATCATCCAGACCTTCGCCAAGCTGGTCGCCAACGGCAAGGCGACGACCGAGATCGTCAACGTCGAGTCGGAGCACTCCGCGATGAGCGCGGCTGTGGGCTCGGCCCTGGCCGGCGCCCGCTCGATGACCGCCACCTCGTCGCAGGGCCTGGCCCTGATGGCCGAGGTCGTCTACATCGCCGCGGGTATGCGCGCGCCGATCGTGATGGCGGTGGGCAACCGCGCCCTCTCGGCGCCGCTCAACATCCACTGCGACCACTCCGACTCGATGATGATCCGCGACTCGGGAGTGATCCAGCTGTTCGCCGAGAGCGTCCAGGAGGCCTACGACCTGACGGTGATGGCGGCGCGGATCGCCGAGCACCCCGACGTGATGCTGCCGGTGCTCGTCTGCCAGGACGGCTTCACGCTCACCCACTCGGAGGAGCCGCTGGAGCTCGTTCCCGACGAGGACGTCAAGAGCTTCGTCGGCGAATACAAGATCCCGCTGCCGCTGCTGGATGTCGAGCAGGTCACGACCAAGGGCGTCTTCGCTCTACAGGACTACTACACCGAGCTCCGTTACCAGATGAACGCGGCCATGGAGGCTGCGGAGACGGTGATCGCGGATGTCTTCGCCGAGTACTCCCCAATGGTCGAACGGCCCTTCGGCTTGCTCGAGGAGTACGAGCTCGAGGGCGCCGAGAAGGTGATCTTCCTGATGGGATCGACGGCCGGCACGATCAAGGACGTCGTCGACGAGCTTCGCGCCGAGGGCGAGAAGGTCGGACTGCTACGCCTGGTCTCCTACCGGCCCTTCCCGGCCGAGGCGATTCGCAAGGCACTGGCATCGGTCAAGGAAGTGATCGTGCTCGATCGCTCGGATGCGCCCGGCTCGTTCCCGTCGCTGCACAGCGAGATGGCAGCGACGCTGTACGGCTCGGACGCGAAACTACGCGCCCATGTCTTCGGCCTCGGCGGCCGCGAGCTGGTTCCGGCCGAAGGCCGCGCCATCTTCGCCGGCGAGGCTCCCACCCACATCGGACTACGGAGCTAATCCACCATGTCGAGACTCAAGCGGATTGCTAGAAATCAAAACGGCGTCCAGCCGCTCGGCGGTGGACATGCTCTCTGCCAGGGGTGCGGCGTTCCGAGCATCGTCCGCACCATCCTGAGCACGATCGAGACGCCGGTCATCGTCCTCAACGCAACCGGCTGCCTCGAGGTCGCTACCTCGCGTTACCCGATCACCGCCTGGAACGTGCCCTGGATGCACACCGCGTTCGAGAACACGGCGGCCGTTGCGAGCGGTGTCGAGGCCGCCTACAAGGCCTTGAAACGGCGCGGCACGCTGCCCGGCGGCGACAAGGAAGTCACGATCGTCGCCTTCGGCGGCGACGGCGGCACCTACGACATCGGCCTACAGGCTCTGTCGGGGGCGCTGGAACGCGGTCACCGCTTCCTCTACGTCTGCTACGACAACGGCGCCTACATGAACACGGGCATTCAGCGCTCCGGCGCGACGCCCTACGGCGCCGACACGACAACGAGCCCGGTCGGCTCCGAGTCGATCGGCAAGCTCCAGCAGCGCAAGGATCTGACAGCGATCGCGGCCGCGCACCACATTCCCTACGTCGGCCAGGCATCCGGCGGCCGCTGGCAGGATCTGAGCGCCAAGGTGGAGCGCGCGGTCTCGATGGACGGACCCGCCTTCTTGAATGTGATGAGCGACTGCCCGCTCGGCTGGGGCCACGAGTCGAGAGTCGGACCCGAGGTCATGAACGCGGCCCAGGACAGCCTCTTCTGGCCGCTCTTCGAGGTGGTGAACGGCGAGTACCGGCTCACCTACCGGCCGCGCAAGGTGATCCCGGTGGCCGACTTCCTGAAGATGCAGAGGCGCTTCGCTCACCTCTTCAAGCCCGGCAACGAGGGGCTGCTCGAGGCGATCCAGGAGCAGGTCGAGGGCGAGTGGCGCAGATTGCTGGCACTCTGCGGCGAGCCGGTCACGGAGCTTCCGGTCATCAAGCCGGCCGAAGAGGCCGAGCAGACCGAGACACCGGTCGGTGCGGTCGCCTAGCCGCTCTTCGGAGAGAAACCACGAAGACGGCTCGTTCGGAAGACACACTCCGGGCGGGCCGTTTCGTATCTGGGGCGCTAACCCCGCTCGGACAGCGAGGGAACGCGCGGCCGTGGGTCGCAGGCCTCTGAGCAGGTGCGCGCCTATTGGCCCTTCGGGACACTGCGTAGCGTGGGAACGACGGCCTGCCGGTACGTCCAGCGGTTGATCGCGGTTCCCGCCGGCAGGCCCGCGGTGGAGAAAAGGTAGACGTAGCGCGAGCCGAGGAGCGCGCCCGTTGCCGGGTCGAGCAGAAGGACGTGATCACAGAGGCTGTGCCTGGCTCCCGGCATGACGAAGCGCAGCGCCACGGCGACCGCCGGTCTTCCGGCCACAGACTCGTCAGGCAGTCTGCGCACGTGCGGGAGGGTGGCAAGCGCGCCGTACATGGCGGCGCGGGTCGCCGGGCGCACGGGCGCCATGAGGATCGAGAGCGCGGCCTCGAACGGATCGTCTACTAGGCCCAAGCCGTTGTTATTGCGCCGCTCATGGGCGTACGGGTTTGCCAGCACCGCGCGGGCGAGCGCGCTCGGCTCGGTCGGCAGGCGTCTCATGGCGCTGAGCGTCATCCCGAAATCGCGGCGAAAGGTAGCCGGCGAGTGGCTGGTCGTATCCTCGGGGATGTCCAGAGGTTCCGTGTAGCGGCGGGCGAGGCGGCGGTCGCGCCGGGTCGGGTAGCCGACATACGCGCGTTCGGTGCGCACACGCTGACGAACGCTGCCGTCCCGCCCCACCCAGAGCTGCCAGTGCTGGCGGATGAAGGCGTGGAAGGTGATGCCGTCATCGTTAGGGCCTGTGGACAGGACGGTTCGCGTGCCGCCCGAGTAGAGGAAGCTCCCCCGTGGGACGTCCGGCAGGCTCGAGCCCCGGTCGGCGAGGATTCGCAGCACCTGGGCGGCGCTCGCGTTCTGGGGGATCGCGCCGCCGAGCGAGTGCCGGCGGGCCGGCAGGAAGGCGAGGACGGTCGCACCCGCCAGCCCGACGGCGAGCGCGACGCGCCAGCGGCGCTCCCGCCAACGGATGTGCGAAGACCCTGCAGGCGCGCCGATCCGGCGCTCCACGGAGGTCCACAGAGCCTCGAGCTCAGCGGCCGGAGGCGCGTCCGTCGCGTAGAGCTCACGCACGAGCTGATCGATCTCGTTCATTTCTGGATTACCTCCTTCAGCTGACGACGAGCGCGATTGATCCGCGAGCGCACAGTCCCTTCGGGGATGCCGAGCGCGACGGCGATCTGGGCGTAGGAAAGGTCGGCGAGTGCGAGCAGGAGCAGAGGTTCGCGGTCACGCTCGTCGAGCGCGAGCAGGCCACGGGCGAGCTCGCCCCGCGGATCGAGGCCAACGGTCGGACCGGAAGGTGTACGGGAAACGGTGCCCGCGAGTTGCTCCAGCCTCCTGCGCTCGCGTCGCGCATGACGGCGGCCGTGGTTGACCGCGATCCCGAGCAGCCACGGCCGCGCATCGGCATGGCTGTGGTCATAGCGGCCGCGCTCGGCGAAGGCTGTCGCGAAGGTCTCGGCGCAGGCGTCGTCCGCCGCGGCGCCTCCGAAACGCCAGGCGAGAAAGCGCCAGACGGACTGATAGTGGCGCTCGAAGAGCGTGCGAAATGACTCCGGATGCTCCAGCGACGCCGCGAGGAGCTCCGCGTCCGTCTGTGCGACTCGCGACACAGGGGCATTCTCAATCATCTCCACCTCTTGCCACGGGACGGGCGAAAAGTTCGCGCCGCGGCGGGCTAGGCGCTCGCCGGATCGAAGCGCAGCTTCTCGACGCGGCCGCGATACCTCGCCCGCCGCGTCTTTTTTTGGCAAAAGCGGCTCGACGAGCTCCCACAACTCGGCAGACCTGGCGGAAGAGGCTCTAAGGTTCTAACTGCCGTGAAGATCTTCGACATCAGTGTCCCGATCCGGGATGGGATGCTCCACTACGCGGGCAACCCGCCGGTGCACGTAACGCGCGTCGAATCGATCGCGGCAGGCGATCCAGCGAACGTGAGCGAGCTCGATCTTGGCGCGCACTCGGCGACCCACGTGGACGCGCCCGTTCACTTCCTTGCCGACGGAGCCGGCGCCGAGGCCTTACCGCTCGATCGCCTGATCGGGCCCGTCGAGGTGGTCGACGCCACCGCGGCGACAAGCGCGCTCGACCTCGCCACGGTGCGCGCGCTGGAGCTACCGCCGCGCGGATGCGAGCGAATCCTCTTTAAGACCCGTAACTCCCAGCTCTGGAGCCAAAACGAATTCACACGCGACTTCGTGCGCCTGGACGGGGAGGCGGCGGCCTTCCTGCTCGAGCGCGGAGTAAAACTGCTCGGCATCGACTACCTCTCGATCGGCGACGCCGAAGCGCACCGCATCCTGCTCTCGGCCGGCGTGGTCTGCGTCGAAGGACTCGACCTGCGTGAGATCGAGCCGGGCTCCTACGAGCTGATCTGCCTGCCGCTCAAGCTCGTCGGCTCGGACGGGGCGCCGGCGCGAGCCGTACTTGTCCGCTAGCGACGGCTCGGATCGAGCTCGACCGAGCGAGAGCGTGCTCGACGTGGCGGCTAGCCGCGCGAACGCCGGCGCTTGCCGATACGCAGGCCTCCAGGTTCAGCCGGGTGGTAGATGAGCGGCTCGTTCTCCGTGAACATGCTCACGACGCCGTTAGTCTCGAGAATGGCCGTGTGCACGGCGCCGAGGTGTGCGAAGCCCTGGCGCCGCGCGGTCGCGCGCAGTTCGCTGAGCGAGATACCGGTCGCGCGAAGCGCCTTGCGAATCGGCTTTCCGTCCTCGATCAGCTGCGTGGGCGCGCCCTCGAGCAGGCGCGAGCCGAAGGGCCAAACCGCGGTCGTACGAGCGAAGAGCTCGTTGATGAAAAAGAGAGTCGCGGCACCGAGCATCGCGCCCGTCACCGACAGATCGTTGCCGATGATTCCGTTCTGAACAGCGTTGGCAACCAGCAGCAACACGACCAGGTCGAGCGTGTTCGCCTGACCCAGCTCACGTTTGCCCACGACGCGGAGTGCGACGATGAGAAAGACGTAGACGAGAAACGAGCGCAGGATCTTCTCGCCGGGCCCGATCGTCATATGGAAGATCGCGTGCCACATACCGCTTCTGTGCGACGCGACGGCTTCTACTCCTCTCCCGCGAAGAGCACTTCCCGGGGCACCGGCCGCCACGCTTCTACCGGTAGCTCTAGGGCGCGGCCAGGTCGCGACGCCGGAAGAGAAGCGGCGCGACCGCGGCGAAGGCAACGGCGATCGCCACCAGGATGATCGCGTCCGTGGCGTTGACTCCGTTCCGAAGCGGGTCGCCGTGCGTGTAGTAGTAGAAGGGCGAGGCGAGCTTGACACCGTCGAGCCAGCTCGCAAGCGGTGCGAGGGCGTTGACCACATCGGCGGCGACGGCGAGCGTGGCCGAGAGACCGATCGCCAGCGCCCGGCGCCCCGTGGCGGCGCCGATGGCGAGTGCGAGTACGCCGAAATCGAGCGCGAACAGAAGCAGGACGAGCACCGCAGCGCCCAGGTTACCGGCATTCACTCCCATCCCCGCCGAGTACGAGGCGACCACGAGCAAGATCCAGAGCACGAAGGCGAGCGCAAGCGTCTCGCAGACCAGTGCCGCCAGCTTCTCGAGCAGGCAGCGCGTACGCGAGAGGGGCAGCGACAGGAGCAGATCGAGGGTTCCGTGCTCCTCCTCACCCGCCAGCGCGGCGGCGCCGGCCGAGATCGCCACCGCCAGCAGCACAGTCGGGCCCCAGAACGAGAAGACCTCGCTACCCAGATAGCCCGCACCCGAGGCGATGTCGAGATTGCCGCCGAAGCCGATGAAGCCCTTGAGCGCCTCGGGGTAGTTCTTGATCAGGTCGTTCAGCGACTTGTTGCCACTGATGCTGGGATAGACCGAGCCGTAAAGGGCGACAAAGCCCAGCGTGCCGAGGCACCACCAGCGGAAGGCGCGCAGCCGCTCGCGCAGAGTCTTCGCGAAGACGCTAGAGAGCACCGCTCGCTCCGTTTCTATAGAGGGCCAGGAAGAAGTCCTCGAGATCGGCCTCATGGCTGTCGAGCGCGAGCACCTCGAAGCGGGCGAGCGCCTTGATGAGCGGGTCGGCAGGCCCCTCGAGCGCGAAGACGACAACCGGCCCTCTCCGTTCCAGCTCGCGCACGCCCGGGAGCCCGGCGAAAGCCCCCCTCGGCGGCGGCTTGGCGAACGTCGCCTCAACCCGCACGAAAGCGCGCGCTCGCAGCGTCTCGATCGCCTCGACCAGCTCGAGCGAGCCCTCGCGGATGATCGCCACCCGGTCGGCCAGCCGCTGCACTTCGGAGAGGATGTGCGAGGAGAGGAAGACCGTCCGTCCTTCGGCGGCGACCTCGCGCAGAAGCTCGTTGAAGGTGATCTGGACGAGCGGGTCGAGCCCGGCGGTGGGCTCGTCGAGAAGCAGCAGGTCGGGCCGGTGCAGAAAGGCCTGGACCAACCCCACTTTCTGGCGGTTGCCCTTGGAGAGCGAGCGGATCGGGCGGTCGAGCTCGAGCTCGAAGCGCTCGGCCAGCCTCTTTCCCTCCCCCAGTCCGTCCAGTCCGCGCAGAGCGGCGAAGTAGCGCAGCAGCTCGCGTGGGGTCAGACGCTCGTACAGGCGCAGGTCGCCGGGCAAGTAGCCGGTCCTGCTGCGCACGGCGACGCTCTGCTTGCGAACGTCCAGCCCGAACAGCTCGAGCCGGCCCGAGCTCGGGCGAATCAGATCGAGCATCAGACGAACGGTCGTCGTCTTGCCGGCGCCGTTCGGACCGAGGAAGCCGAACACCTCGCCCGGCTCGACCTCGAGGCTGAGCCCCGAGATGCCACGGCTGGCGCCGTAGAACTTGGTCAGACCCTCTGCCCGGATAACCGCGGTCACGCGAGCAATCTTTACCAACTCTCGCCCGGGTACGCTCTGGCTCGACCAGGGGCGCACCCGAAACGTCAAGCCATCGACTGCGCCGACTCGACCCTTCGATTCGCGTCGAACACGACCGGGAGAAGCGCGTTAGGCTCTGGCCAGGAAACGGCGATCGGAGGAGGCGGACAAGGTGGCAGGCAAGACAACGTCTGAAGGAAAAGCCAAGGCGGCAGGCCCGCTCTCGGCCGAGGAAGTGCGGCTGATCGACGCCTACTGGCGCGCGGCCAACTACCTCTCGGTCGGGCAGATCTACCTGCTCGCGAACCCGCTCCTGAGGGAGCCGCTCCTGCCCGAGCACGTCAAGCCGCGGCTGCTCGGCCATTTCGGCACAACGCCCGGACTCAACTTCATCTACGTGCACTTGAACCGCGCCATCCGCCGGCGCGATCTGAGCGCGATCTACATCATCGGCCCCGGCCACGGCGGCCCAGGCATCGTCGCCAACACCTACCTCGAGGGCACCTACTCCGAGCTCTACCCGCACGTCAGCCGCGACGAAGAGGGTATACGCGCGCTCTTCCGCCAGTTCTCCTTTCCGGGCGGCATCCCCAGCCACGTCGCCCCGGAGGTTCCGGGCTCCATCCACGAGGGCGGCGAGCTCGGCTACTCGATCTCCCATGCCTACGGCGCCGCCTTCGACAACCCCGACCTGCTCGTCGGGTGCGTCGTCGGCGACGGCGAGGCCGAGACCGGGCCGCTGGCGACGAGCTGGCACTCGAACAAGTTCCTGGACGCCAAGACCGACGGCGCCGTGCTGCCGATCCTGCACCTGAACGGCTATAAGATCGCCAACCCGACCGTGCTCGCGCGCATCGGCGACGAGGAGCTGTTCAAGCTCTTCGAGGGCTACGGCTACCGGCCGCTGATCATGAGCGGCGGTTTCGACGGCGAAGATCACGCTGCCGTTCACCAGCGCTTTGCGACCGTACTCGACGAGGCGCTGGACGAGATCGAGGAGATCCAGAAGGCCGCGCGCCGGCACGGCGCCACGGAGCGGCCGCGCTGGCCGATGATCATCCTGCGCACGCCCAAGGGCTGGACCGGGCCACGCGTGGTGGACGGCAAGCCGATGGAGAACAGCTGGCGCTCGCACCAGGTACCGCTCTCGGAAGTGCGCAAGAACCCCGAGCACCTGCGCCTGCTCGAGGAGTGGCTGCGCAGCTACAAGCCCGAGGAGTTGTTCGACGAGAACGGGACGCTCGTTCCCGAGTTGGCCGACCTCCCGCCCAAGGGCGAGCGGCGGATGAGCGCCAACCCGCACGCAAACGGCGGCGTGCTCCTGCGCGATCTCGTCATGCCCGACTTCCGAGACTACGGGGTCGAGGTCGCCAAGCCCGGAACCACCTCCAGCGAGGCGACCAAGGTGGCCGGCACCTTCATGCGCGACATCATCGAGAAGAACCCTGCCAACTTCCGCCTGGTCGGGCCCGACGAGACCGCCTCCAACCGGCTCACGCCCGTCTTCGAGGCGGCCAACAAGGTCTGGGAGGGCGAGATCCTCCCCACCGACGAGTACCTCGACCCCGAGGGGAGGGTCATGGAGATCCTCTCCGAGCACACCTGCCAGGGCTGGCTCGAGGGCTACCTGTTGACCGGTCGTCACGGCCTCTTCAACTGCTACGAGGCCTTCATCCACATCGTCGACTCGATGTTCAATCAGCACGCCAAGTGGCTGAAGGTGACGCGCGGCATCCCTTGGCGCCGTCCGATCGCCTCGCTCAACTACCTGCTCACCTCGCACGTCTGGCGCCAGGATCACAACGGCTTCTCGCACCAGGATCCCGGCTTCATCGACCACGTGATGAACAAGAAGGCCGAGGTGATCCGCGTCTACCTGCCGCCGGATGCAAACACCCTTCTTTCCACCGTCGACCACTGCCTGCGCAGCCGCCACTACGTGAACGTGATCGTGATCGGCAAGCAACCGACGCTCGACTACCTCTCGATGGAGGAGGCGATCATCCACTGCACGCGCGGCATCGGCATCTGGGAATGGGCCTCGAACGACCAGGGCGGGGAGCCCGACGTGGTGCTCGGCTGCGCCGGCGACATACCCACCCTGGAGACGCTGGCCGCGACCGCGATTCTGCGCGAGCACCTGCCCGAGCTGAAGGTACGAGTCGTCAACGTCGTCGACCTGATGCGCCTGCAGCCGGCGAGCGAGCATCCGCACGGGCTCTCCGACACCGAGTACGACTCGCTCTTCACGGTCGACAGGCCGGTCGTCTTCGCTTACCACGGCTATCCCTGGCTGATCCACCGCCTCACCTACCGCAGAAACGGTCACGACAACCTGCACGTGCGCGGCTACAAGGAGGAGGGCACCACGACCACGCCCTTCGACATGGTCATGCTCAACGACCTCGACCGCTTCCACCTGGTGATGGACGTGATCGACCGCGTTCCGGGCCTCTCGAGCAAGGCCGCGCACCTGCGCCAGCAGATGGTGGACATGCGCATCCGCTCCCGTGCCTGGACGCGTGAATACGGCGAGGACAATCCGGACGTGAGCGGCTGGACCTGGCCTTTCTAGCCGGCACTGGAAGAGTGAGAGAAGTCACAAAGCCGGCACAAACGTGTCGCTGCTTGCCCGCTAGCGTTCGTGCTGGGGTTCCCCGCCGGGGAGCCCTTTTCGCTGTGCTCCGAACGAAAAGGCGATCAGCCCACGCCGCTATTTGCTTGGGCAGGGCGGAATACTGGTGGAGAAGCCCACCGCGACAATCGGGCTGCAGCCCTCGAGGCCGGGCCTCACGTACAGCGTGCCGTGGAAGAACGCCTTCGCGCTCGAGCTCCTTGCGGGGCGCCCCGACCACTCCAAGACGTTTTTCCCGCGGGCATCAACTACGCGTAGGTAGTACGCGATGTCGTTCCCGCTCGCGGTCAGCTGAGGAATGATCGGCTTGAGCTGATGGAGGAGGAAGTAGGCCGGCCGCGAGGCCGCGAGGACGAGCGATGTTGTAAGGGCCGGCGACTCGAAGACCTTCAGGCGCACGATCTCGACGCCAGGCACGCGAGCCGAACCCTGAATCGCTTCCGCTTTCTTCGCCGCAGCGGGTGTGGAAGCCGCAGGCGATGAGACGTTGAGACTCAGCCCTTGAAGCCATTCCCGTTCCGTTTTCGAGGGACTGAGCGCCTTCAGATGGGGCGTCGCTGGTTGCGCCTGCGCCCCGCACCCCGACAGGAGCCCGGCGGACACTAACGCCACTGCGCTGAGAACTACGACTCTCATCTTCTGGCAACTATACGGCGGCGCAAGAGAATCGGTCATCGCCGCGACCGAGTCTCGTTCTCGGGGTGGTCGATCACCGCTCCCAGGCGCAGCTCCATCCCGTAGCGCTCGATCAGCTCCGAGACGATCTCCTCCAGGCGGGCGCGGTGCTCCCTCGTGCACGCCTCGGCGTAGGCGCCGCGCACCAGCTCCGACTGCCGTGCGACCACCTCGTCCAGGCGCTTGCGAATGTAGCCCTTGGCGTTCAGGTGCTCGACGTAGACGCGGCGAACGCCCGCATCGGCCAGGCGCGCGAACAGATCCTCGAGCAACTCGGGGCGCTCGACGAAGTGCGGCACGAGCGGACCGACGAAGGCGTAAGTACGGATCCCCGCCTCGTTCAGAGCGCGTAGCGCCTCCAGCCGCTTGCGAGGCGGCGGCGCGTGCACCTCGAGCCAGCGCGAGATCTCGTCCTCGCCGCTGGTGACGGTCAACCCGGCCTCGAAATCGGGCAGCTCGCGGAAGAGATCGATGTCTCGCAGCAGCATCGGCGACTTGGTCAGCACGGCGACCGGGCCGGGGTAGCGCTCGCGCGCGAGCGCCGTCATGACGCCGCGGGTGAGCCGATACTTGGCCTCGACACCCTGGTAGGGATCGGTCACCGAGCTGATGAAGATCGAGCGGTTGCGACGCTCGGGCTTCATCCGCGCCAGCTCACGCTCGAACAACTCGACGATGTTGCGCTTCACGTAGACGTACTCGCCCCAGGCGGAGGTAGGCTCCGAGACGTAGCGGCTCATGAAGGTCGCGTAGCAGTAGGAGCAACCAAAGCGGCAGCCGGTGTAGGGATTGACGACGTAGTCAACGCCGCCGAGCCCGGACTGAACCAGCGCCGAGCGGACCTCCATCTCGATCACGCGCACGGCGCCGATGCTAGCGGGTGCTCGATGCGCTGGGAGTCGTCCGAGACGCCGTTCCTCTCGGTCCCCTTCGGTCGAGTAAGGGCACTCCTCTATTCGCCCGCCACCAAAGCCGCCCGCCCGCGGGGTCGTTCGAAGATACCGCCCCGAAGCGACTGAAAACGCCCCTCGGCGTGCCGGTTCTGTGTCGATCCTGCGTGATGAGATCATCGGTCGTCCTCGCGCGTGTGGCGGAGACCGGCTGACAGCGGTTACGCTCTCACGCAGATGAAGATCGAGATCCGCCACGCTCGTCCTTCCGACTACGGACGCATCTATCCGCTCGTGAACGAGTGGTGGGGCGGGCGCGATATTGCCCAGCACCTACCCGGCGTCTTCTTCGTGCACTTCGAGGGCTCGAGCTTCATCGCCGAGACGAGCGACTGCACCCTGGCCGGCTTTCTCTGCGGCTTTCTCTCCCAGACCGACCCCGCCGAGGCCTACGTGCACATGATCGGAGTCGCGCCCGAGCTGCGGCGCCAGGGAATCGGAGAGCGGCTTTACGAGGCCTTCTTCGAGACGGCACGGGAGCACGGACGCTCGCACGTCCACTTCATCACCGCGGCCTTCAACACCGGCTCGATCGACTTCCACGAGGCGCTCGGCTTCGAGCTGGAGCGCGTGCTGGAGGACTACGCCGGTCCCGGGGAGAACCGCCTCCTCTTCGTCAAGCATCTGTCATGACTACGGCTCTCGAGGTTCGGCTCGAGGCTCTCGCGGAGTCGCGAGGCGCCCGTTTCTTCGGCATCGCCGATCTCGCTCCGGCACGGGAAGAGGTGCTGAGGCTGGGCGGAGACGAGGTCGCCGCGTTTCCGCGCGCGGTCTCGATCGGGATCGCGCTCTCGCATGCGATCGTCGACCAGCTGCCCGATGCGTCACAGGGCGAGGTGGCCGCTCGCTACCGGGGGCACATCGACGAGGTCAAGGTGTCGCTGCGCCTGATCGAAGCCGAGCTGACCGAGCTGCTGCGCGAAGACGGCCATTCGACGCTGGCGGTTCCGGTCTCGGAGCGCAAGGACGAGCGCTACCCCGACGCGATCTTCTCGCACAAGCTCGCGGCTCACCTTGCCGGCCTGGGCTGGATCGGCAAGAGCTGCCTGCTCGTGACGCCGGAGCTCGGGCCGCGGGTGCGCTGGACAACGGTGCTCACCGATGCGCCCCTACGGCCAACGGGCGAGCCGAGCAGCGAGCGATGCGGCAGTTGCCTCAAGTGCGTTGACATCTGCCCGGTCGAAGCTTTCAGCGGACGAGCCTTCAAGCCCGGCGAGCCACGCGAAGCCCGCTTCGACGCCGAGGCCTGCGACGCGCACATCGATAGGATCGAGCGAGAGACCGGCTTCAAGACCTGCGGTCTGTGCGTGTACGTCTGTCCGTACGGTCGGCGGGCGGCCGAGCGCGAGAAGTATCGCGGCGACAGTCCCGTCGCTCGGCGATAGGCCGGCGTACACCGGCTCGGGCTAGCCCTCGACGAACGCTACCTCCTCGGCGCCGAGCACCAGCTCACCGGCGGCCGGCAGGATCCCATCCACCTGGTCGGCGCGGCGGAAGCCGACGATCGCGCCGGTCACGACCGGATTGCGCAGCGCCCAGGCCACGGCAGTCGCCCCCGGGGAGGCGCCGTGGCGCTCGCCCAGCTCACGCAGGCGCTCGGCGGCGGCAAGGTTGCCTGACAGCTGCGGTTCCTGGAAGTGCGGGGCGCGCGAACGGAAGTCGTCCTCGGGCAACGAGGCCACGCGTTCGGCGCTGAACGAGCCCGTGAGCAGGCCCGACGCCATCGGCGAGTAGACGATGACGCCGATCCTCTCGGCGGCGCAGTAGGGCAGGATCTCCGCCTCGATGTCGCGCTTGATCAGCGAGTAAGGCGGTTGCAACGTCTCGACCGTCGCCAGAGCGCCGATCCGTCGCAGTTGCTCGATGTTGAAGTTGCAGACGCCGATGTGCTTGACCTTGCCGAGCGTGAGGCAGGCCACGCAAGCCGCCCAGCCCTCCTCGATGTCCTCCTCGGGGTCGGGCCAGTGAATCTGCAGGAGATCGATCGCCTCGATCTGCAAGCGGCGCAGAGAGTCTTCGCACTGGCGCTCGATCGTGGCCGCCTTGAGCTCGTTTACGCTGGCGCCGTCGATGCCCTCGAGCCCGCACTTGCTGAAGACGAAGGGCTTCTCGGACATCCCCGCCAGCGCCCGGCCGACTACCTCTTCGGAGTGTCCGAAGCCGTAGATCGGAGCGGTGTCGATCCAATTGACTCCCAGCTCGAGAGCCCGGTGGATGGCCGCGATCGAGTCGGCGTCGTCCTGCGGGCCCCAGCCCCACTCGTAACCACCGCCTCCGAGCGCCCAGGCGCCGAAGCCGACAGCACTGATCTCGAGTCCCGTACTGCCAAGCGAGCGCGTCTGCATGAGCTCCTCCTCCCGGCCGGGGTGTCCGCGTCCACAGTAACTCGCGGGCGGGACGCCCGCCATCTCGCCGAGTCACTCCCTTTCCGAGAAGTCGTCGGCCCGTGTTTTCGCCAATCTCCCGATTGGGCATCGGGAGAGAAGTGCGGATAACCGAACCGGTAGGATCGGGCGAGGTCGATAGATTCAGCTACCAATGAGTACTCCAGAGCAACAGAACGGCTACGCGATCGAGGCCGAGAGCCTGGTCAAGATCTACCGGGGCGGCATCCGCGCTCTCGACGGCATCGACCTCAAGGTTCCGGCCGGCTCGGTCTTCGGGCTGCTCGGGCCCAACGGCGCCGGCAAGACGACGGTGGTCAAGATCGCCACCACGCTCTCCTTCCCCAGCTCGGGCTGCGTGCGGGTGACCGGCTTCGACGCCGCCCGACAGCCCAAGCTAGTGCGCCAGGCGATCGGCGTGGTCGGGCAGACCTCGGGCGTGGACGTCAACTTGAACGGACGCGAGAACCTGCGCCTGCAGGGGCTCCTGCGCGGCATGCGCGGGCGCGAGCTCAAGCAGCGGGTGGACGAGCTGCTCGATCAGTTCGGTCTCAAGGAGTCGGCGAAGCGGGTCGCCCGCGACTACTCGGGCGGCATGCAGCGCCGGCTAGACGTCGCCACGGCGCTCGTGCACCGGCCGCAGATCCTCTTCCTGGACGAGCCCACTACCGGCCTCGACCCCGAGGTCAGGACCGAGATGTGGCAGGAGATCGAGCGCCTGACCCACGAGGAGGGGCTGACTATCCTGCTCACCACCCACTACCTCGAGGAGGCCGACCAGCTTGCCGCCGATCTGGCCATCCTCGACCGGGGCAAGGTCGTGGCGACCGGCTCGCCGGAGAAGCTGAAGGCCGAGCTGGAGGGCGACACCGTTCACGTCGAGCTGCACGAGGACGCCCCCGACGGCGCCATCAGGTCGGCGCTCGACGGCGTCGCCGGCATCCGCCGGCTCGATCACGACGTCAACTGCCTGCGCGCCCGTGTTGACCACGGCGCCCGCGCCGTGCCGCTCGTCCTGCAGGCGCTCGAGTCGAACGGGCTGGCGGTCGAATCGGTCTCGGTCTCGAGGCCCTCGCTCGACGACGTCTACATGAGCTACACCGGGCGCGACTTCTCGCTTGCCGACGAGGAAGGCGCGCGCCGCCAGCAACAGACCCAGAGGACCGAGAGATGAGGACCCTGTTCCAGCACAGCCTGACCATGACCGACCGCAACCTGCGCCGGCTCTGGCGCCAGCCCACGTGGATCGTCGTGTCGCTGGTCCAGCCCGTGATATACCTGCTCCTCTTCGGCCCGCTCTTCAAGAGCATCACCAAGATCCCGGGCTTCCAATTCCCCTCCTACATCCAGTTCCTGGCTCCGGGCGTTCTAATCATGACCGCCTTCTTCTCGGGCGGCTGGAACGGGATGGCGACGATCGACGACCTCAATCGCGGCGTGATCGACCGGCTGCTCGTGTCGCCGCTTAGGCGCAGCGCCTTCTTCATCGGGCACGTGCTGCAGACCTCGCTCTCGATCATCGTCCAGTCGACCATCATCATCCTGCTGGCCTACATCCTCGGGGCCCACTTCTCGAACGGCGCTCTCGGCCTGCTGATCGTCTTCCTGTCGGCCATACTGCTGGGCGGGTCGCTCAACGCTGCCTCGAACGGGATCGCGCTGCTCGTTCGCCGCGAGGAGACACTGATCGCCACTTTGAACGTCGTTCTACTGCCGCTGACCTTTCTCTCGACGGCTTTCATGCAGCAGAGCCTGATCCCGCACTGGATACGTGTTATCTCCCGGTTCAACCCGCTCAACTGGGCGGTCGAAGCGGCGAGGTCGGCGGTCAACCCCGGTACCAACTGGAGTCAGGTGGGCGAGCACCTCGGTCTACTGGCCGCCCTGCTCGTGGTCTGCATGGCGTTCGCCACCCGCTCGATCCGCGCCTACCAGCGCTCGATCTAGATCAGCTCGAGGCGTTCGCCGCCCCGGGCGCGGCCGCCGATCTGCCCAACCGCGCCCTCAGGGGATCCGCAGCGAGCACAAGCGCCAAGCCACCCAGAGCCCAGAGCGCGATCACGAGCAGCGCGACGCCGGTGTGGTTGCCGTCGAAATAGACCGTGTTTCGGATGAAGCGAACGAAGGCCCCGTTCGGGAGCGCCTGTCCAATCTGGCGGAATCCGTTCGGCAGGAACTCCTGATTGGAGGCTCCGCCGGCGGTCGCATTCCCGATCAGAACGAGAATGAAGGCGGCCAAGCCGGTGCCCGCGAAACCGAGTAGCGACTCGAGCCCATAGGTGATCAGCACCGCCGCGGCGGTGAAGAGCGCGCCGACGGCCAGGATGGCCCAGAAGTGCCCGCTGAACGCCCCGATCAACGGGCCCACGGTCAGCGCCGCCACGAGCGCGGCGCCAAGGACGAATACGGCGATCGCCAGCAGCCGCTGCGCGAGAACGGTCCTGCGGCCGAAGATGAAGAGCAGGATCCCGAAGACGAAGCTCGGCAGGAGCAGGCCAAACTGAAGCGCTGAGCTGGAGAGACCGCGCGAGTCGTTGGCCGGAAGCGGTTTCAGGTCGATCGTCACGAGCTTCACCCGCCCCATGCCTACGGGAGCATGCGCGACCATCTCGCCGAAGGCGTGCTCGATCGCTTGTTGGGCGCTCGAGCCGGCGGCGGTCGCCGTGAGGATGGTGCTCGTCGAGCCGTTTCCCTGGATGTAGGCGCCGTAGACCTCGCGCTCGAGCACCGCCTTGCGCGCGCTCGCGGCGTTCGGGTACGCATGCAGCTCGAACGCGCCCGGAGAGACGCCGTCCAGGCCTGTCTGGGAGTGAATCCGCGCCAGCGACGAGCCGACGAAGGCGATCCGTAGCCCGTGCGCTTCCGGAGCGTGCTGAGTGAAGGCGTAGATCGCGACGAAGACGAAGCTGACGGCGGCGAGGGCGACGGACAGACGGATCAGGGCTCGTAACGGGACTTGCTCGGGCATTTCTTCTCCTCTCGGGTTGCGAGATCTTTACCCGCAGCGGGGACCGGCGCAAGTACCGAGACAGCGCGGCGACCGAGACCGGCCGGGAGGAAGGAAACCGGTGCGTTTCCCGAGGGGCGCCGCGCCCTCCCTAGCAACGCGGCGCCCCTCGACGATTCGGAGAGCTAGGAGGCCGACTTCGGCGCGGCCTTCTTCGCCCGCATCGGACGCGTCACGAGGGCGCGAACGGGATCTGCCACGAGAACTAGCACGAGCCCGCCGAGCGCCCACAGCCCCACCACCATCAGCGACTGGCTGGTGTTGTTACCGCCGAAGTAGACGGTGTCACGGACGGTGCGGATGAACGCTCCGTTCGGGAACGCCTGGCCGAGCGAGCGGAAGGTGTCGGGCAGAAACTCCTGGTTGATCGAGCCGCCGCCGGTGCTGTTCCCGACCAGGATCAGAGCCAGACCGGCCAGAGCCAGACCGGCGAAACTCATCACCTTCGACAGCCCGTACGTCACCAGCACGGCCATCAACGAGTAGAGGATCCCAAGCCCGGCAATAGCGAGGAAATGACCGGGCAGCGCACCGACGACCTGGTCGACGGTCAACGCTCCCACGATTCCGGCGGCGATCGAGTAGCCGGCGGCCAGTCCCAGTCGCCAGACGAGCGAGAGCGCGCCCGCGTACATGAAGAGGAGAATGCCGAAGAAGAAGGCGGGCACCAGCAGGCCGTACTGGAAGGTGTAACTCGAGAGCCCGGAAGTGTCGCCCTTGCCCAGAGGCACGAGGTCCTGTACCTGGAGCGGTATTTTCAAACTGCTCAGGAGGTTGGTTGCGGTCATCACGAGGTTGTCGCGCAACAGCTTCCCGGACGCGGGTGCCACGATCAGCACTGCCGTCTTTCCCTGGTTGTAGAAACCGGCGTAGATCTTGCGCTCTTTGATCGCCGTCTTGAGATCGTCGGCGCTCTTGTACTCGATCATGTCGAAGTAGCTGGCTTTGAGCGGAGGCAGGCTGAGTGCGATTTTCAACCTCAGCAGCGTGTCGTGTCCGACCACGCCCACGCGCACTTGGTGCGGTACTGGCTTGTGCTGGGTCGCCGTATAGACACCGGCGAAGATGAAAACGGCGGCGACGAACGCCGCGGTGAGTGCCACGAGGTAACGCGGCGAGAGCGAAGCAGGCATGCGTCCTTCCTCCTTAGACGGTGAAGGGTGACTCTCTCGCACGCGCGAGGTAAAAGCAAGCGCCTACACGGCGGCCGGGCGATCAACCGCCTTCGCCCGGTTCGGGCTCGGTGCCCTTCCGCTCGATGCCTGCGCGTACCAGAGCCACCAGCTCGGGCGGAGCCTTGCGCGGCGAGCCGGTGTCGAAGGGCGGCTCGGGGTCGTACTCGATCGCGAGCTGGGCAGCCTGCGCGACCTCCCTTCCCGCAAGCCGTTCGGTGAGCAGTAGCGCCATGTCGATGCCGGCCGAGACACCCGCGGCGGTGATCACCTTTCCCTGTTCCACCACGCGCCGCTCGACCGGGCGGGCACCCCAGCCGGAGAGCTGCTCGAGAGCTCGCCAGTGGGTCGTGGCCTCCAGCCCCTCGAGGATCCCGGCCGCGCCGAGCAGCAGCGCGCCGGTGCAGACCGAGGTCGTCCAGCGCGAGCGCTCGTGCACGCCCCGGAGCCAGTCGAGCAGCCGCTCGTTCTCGAGCAGCGCGATAACACCGGCGCCTCCGGGTACCACCAACACGTCCGGCGCCGCGACCTCGTCCAGGGTTTCGCTCGCTACAAGCGCCAGCGAGCCCTCCGATGTCCGCTTCGGTCCCGGCTCCAGCGCCGGCCAGCGGATGCGCACTCCCGGAATGCGGCTCAAGACATCGTAGGGCCCGATAGCGTCGAGAGCCATCACCCCGTCGAAAAGCAGAATCGCGATCTCCATCGCCTCGTAGCGTACGGCAACCGTTCGCTGGGTTTCGCCTCCTCAGGAAGAATCGAAGTCGTGACACCCGAGACAGGTAAAAAGCGCCGCCTTCCCCCCGCCCTGCATCACAGGGATTTCGCTCTGCTCTGGGTCGCGTCGCTGGCGATGGGCCTCGGCAGCCAGATGGCAGGCGTGATCGTCGGCTGGCAGGTGTACGACATCCACCAAAGCGCCTTCGATCTCGGCCTGATCGGGCTGGCGGAGTTCGTACCGCTGCCGCTGCTCGCGCTTCCGGCCGGGCATCTCGCGGATCGCTTCCCGCGCCGGCTCGTGTTCGCAGGCGCGCTTCTGCTCAACATGGCCGTGATGGCGGTGCTGGTGGCCGTGACCCTGGCGGGCGCCACGAGGCTCTGGCCTTTCGTCGCGCTCGCTGCGGCGACCGGAGTCGCGAGCGCAATCGGAAGCCCGGCTGCTCGCGCGCTGCCGCCGACGCTGGTTCCGGCCGAACTGCTCCCGGGTGCCATGGCGCTGCGCTCGATGGCGATGCAGATAGCAACCGTCGCCGGCCCGGCTCTGGGCGGGTTCATCTTCTACGTCCGGCCCGAGCTCCCCTACGCCGCCTCCGGCGGACTGATGGTGCTCGCTCTCGCCTGCGTACTCGGGTTACGCTCGCAGTCCGCCCGCACCCACGCCGAGAGCGGCGGCTCGCCGGACTGGAAGAGCGTGCTCGCCGGCGTCGGCTTCGTCCGCCAAACGCCGGTGCTGCTAGGCGCGATCTCGCTCGACCTCTTCGCCGTTCTCTTCGGCGGTGCGATTGCGCTTGCGCCCCTCTTCGCGCGCTCGATCCTGCATGTGGGAACAGGTGGTCTGGGCCTGCTCCGGGCCGCGCCCGCCCTTGGGGCGATCGTGGCGGGGGTGATACTGGCGCGCCGGCCGTCGATGCGCCGTGCCGGACAAACGCTCTTCCTGGTCGTCGCCGGGTTCGGCGTGAGCATGATCGTCTTCGGTCTCTCGCATTCCTTCCCGCTCTCACTCGCAGCGCTGGCAGTCAGCGGCTTCGTCGACATGATCAGCATGAACATCCGCGCCACGACGGCCGCGCTGGCGACGCCGAACAAGCTGCGCGGGCGCGTGGGCGCCGTCGAGATGGTCTTCATCAGCGCCTCCAACCAGCTCGGCGCCTTCGAGTCGGGCGCGGCGGCCGCACTGGTCGGAGCGGTGCCGGCGGTCGTCGCCGGCGGCGCGCTGACGATCGTGTTGGCGGCGATCTGGCCGCGCCTCTTCCCCGCGCTCGCTCATATCGACCGGCTCGAAGAGCTGCGCCCGGGACGCGGGCGGACGCTGCCGGCGCCCTTGCCGGCCGAGCCGCCCGGGCCGCCCCCTGAGACGTGGTAAGCAACCGCCGCTATTTCGAGAACCGAAGATGAGTACGGCGGCTTTTCCCCGGTTTCCGCCGCTGCGCTCTCCGCGCCCGGTTTGTATCCTTGTATCCATTAGCGAGCGGCAAGAAAGCGCCGGTAGTGGAAAATACCGCTAAGAAAGCGGCGATTTCGACACTCGTCGCCGTCGCGATCGTGGTTGCCGCGCTCGCGCTCTGGAAGATCAAGGTCGTCATCGGCCTGCTCTTCCTCGGCTTCGTGATCGCGGCTGCGATGCGCCCCGGCGTGGACTGGCTGGCCCGCCACCATGTGCCACGCAGCCTTGGCGTTCTCCTCCACTACCTCACACTGTTCGGGCTGATCGCTCTCTTTCTCGCACTTGTCGTCCCGGATGCGGTCAGGCAAGCCGAGACTGCGATCAAAACGGCCCCAAGCTCGACCGGGATCAAGCACGAGATCCTCTCCTCGACCGAGAAGTACCTCAAGCGCCTGCCCTCGGCGCGCAGCCTGGTCCATCCCGCCATCAACGTCACCAAGAAAGCGTTCGAGGTCTTGATCGGCATCTTCTTCGCGTTCGCCGTCGCCGCCTACTGGATCTTCGAGCGCGACCACGCCGTCGATCTCTTCACGTCGATGCTGCCGCGCGCGCGACGAAAGATCGTGCGCGACACCTGGTGGCTGATCGACATGAAGCTGGGCGCCTTCGTTCGCGGCGAGCTCCTTCTGATCATGTTCGTCGGAATCGTGCTCTCGTTCGCCTTCTGGCTCGACGGGATGCCCTACTGGCTGCTGCTCGGCGGTTTCGCGGGGGTGGTCGAGCTCGTCCCCGTGGTCGGACCGCTCGCCGCGGGCGTGGTGGCGGTCGGCGTCGGCCTGACCGTGAGCTGGCAGGTGGCCCTGGGTGCCGCCATCGCCGTGATCGTGTTGCGCGAGCTCGAGGACTACTACATCGCGCCGCACGTTCTCGGTAGTGCCGTCGGCCTCTCGCCCCTGGTCGTTTTCATCTCGGTAACGGTGATCGGTTTCCTTCTCGGCGCCTTCTACGTCCTTCTCGCGATCCCGATCGCCGTCGTGCTGGCGACCCTCTTCGACGTGATCCTGCGGAACAAGAACCCGGCCGACGAGGAGGTGCCGTCGGTGCTCCATTCCGCGAAGGAGCCGGAGGAATAGGCAGATCGGGTTCTAGCGACCGAATGCGCGACGGCGACGTGGAGGTGAAGAACGCTACCCGCCGTTCGCAGGTAGCAACGGCAGCTTCGGCTTAGGCGATCCGGAGCACTGCCACGGCTCTGATCGCGCCCGCAGCCGTAAACGCGAGCCCGAAGCCGTTCTCTTCCGGCGAGTAGAGGAGCTCGACCTCGTCTTCGAGGTCGAGCGGCCGGCGAAACTCGAGCACGGCTTCGAGCGGCCCGGCCAGGCTCACTCCCTCGCGCGCCGCGGTCTCCTCGATCGCTTCCCAGTAGGCGGCGTTGTTCAGGTGTCCGAGCACATCGAGGTCGCAGTGCCTGAGCGGCCAAACGCTGCGCTCGGCGCCCGCGGGCAGATCGGGGAGCTCGAGCCGAGGCGTGATCTTGCGTCCGTTCGTGGAGGGCCCGTAGACCTCGTAGAAGTTTCCGCGCATGCGCTCCGGACGCAGCTCGCGGCTGAGGTGAACCCAGACGCTTTCGGCCTCGATCAGGCCGCCGCGCTCGCCGCTCAAGGTCGTCCGCCGCGAGGCCGACGAGGAGCCGGCGCCGCTCGACCAGGTCGTCAGCTCGACCATCTCCTCGATCGAGACCGGCCGCAGCACCTGGATCACGGTCCGGCGCACCAACCAGAAGTGAACGGGCGAACCCCAACTCGTCTCGAACACGTCGTCATTGGCGACGTCCTGCAGATAGCGCGCGATGGCGTCCAGGCGCAAGCGTCCGCGGGCGTCGGCGTCCGAGAGCCGTACGCGGCGGCGGGCCGTGAAGGTGCGCCCGCTCGCCGGGAGCGGGACGAGCTCCGCGAAAGCCGGCGCTTCATCGTCGATCTGCATGCTCTCCCCTCGGCTTGTGCGAGTGACCGGAATCATCGCCTAACCGGTGCGCGCGCGTACTGCCGAACGCGCGAGCCCCCGACTCCGGCCGCCGGGGAAGCGTACGCTTTCTCCTGCCTTGAACGCCGAACCCCTGAGTACGAAGCGAGCGCTCGCGGTCTGGACGCTCGTCGTCCTGGCAACGCTGACGACGCTCGCCGCCTCGCTGACGATCTGGACAAAGCGCCAGCTGCTCGACACGAACGAGTGGACGAAGTCGTCCTCGCAGCTACTGGCCGATCGCAACGTTCGTGATGTCGTCTCGCAGAAGATCGTCGATCTGATCAACCAAAGGGCCGACCTGCAGAAGCAGCTGAACCGCGCCCTACCCTCGCGGGCCAAGGGAATCGCACCGGTGGCCGCCGTCGCGCTCGAGAGCGCCAGCGTCCGCACTATCAACAGCTTCCTCGGCACTTCTCAGGCGCAGGCGCTCTGGAGACAGACCAACCGCCGCGCCCACAGCGCGCTCGTCACGGTTCTCGAGGGAAAGAGCACCGGCCCACTCGAGACCTCCAAGGGAGGCGTGGTGCTCGACCTGGGGCCGCTCGTAACCGGTGCCGCCAAGCAGCTCGGGGTGGCCGGCCGCCTGAAGACGAACCCCGTGAACGGTAAGATCCTTCTCGTTCGCTCGAACGAGCTCGCGACCGCCCAGCGCGCGGTGCGCGTAATCCGCATCCTCAGCGTCTGGCTTACGCTGCTTGCACTCGCGCTCTTCGCGCTTGCGATCTTCCTGGCCCGCGGGCGACGGCGCGGAGTGCTCGAGGCCTCGGGCGTGAGCGTCGTCCTGGTCGGCTTCATCCTTCTGATCGTGCGGCGCATGGTCGGCGACGCCGTGATCAACACCTACGTCTCGACCGAGTCGTACCGCCCGGCTATACGCAGCGCCTGGCTGATCGAGACGCGCCTGCTCGCGAACATCGCGATCGCCCTGATCGCCTACGGCGCCGCGGCAATCGTCGCCGGCTTCCTGGGCGGGCCGAGCCGCCCGGCACGGGCGATCAGACGGACGCTCGTACCGGTCTTCCGCCAGCGCCGCGCGGTCTTCCACACCGCCGTCCTCTTCCTCTTCCTCGCCATCCTCGCCTGGGGACCGACTACGGGAACCCAGAGGCTGTTCGGACTGACGATCCTCGCCGCCCTGACGGCGATCGGGATCGAGCTCTGGCGGCGGCAGACGCTGCGCGAGTTCCCGGCCGAGGCCAAAGCTCGAGCGAAGACCCCGCCCAAGCGGCGAAGCTCCCGCTAGCAGGCTCGTCGCCTGGGTGCGGGCGAACCGAGCGGTCTCGCCGCCGGCAGGCGGATGGACTCCCTTGAGACCGACGCGGGTCTCGAATCCGAACCGAGCTCTAACTCGGCCAGAGGTGCTTCACGGCGAGCTTCTCATACTTCACCGCTTGCTTGAACTTCGCAGAGCAGATGCCGAACCAATACTTGGTAAGCGTCGCGTTTCTGGCCTTCACCGCGGCATCGGTTTTAATCGCCGCGTTTGCATCCTGAATCCAATAGCCGAGTGCCGTGATCGTATCCCGACGCCCGGCCTTAGCCGCAGCGGAGGCCCCTGGTTCTTTACACGGGAGGAAAGACCTAACGAAACATCCATGCCAAGATGTCGCAACCCTTTGTAATCCATAGGCCACTTTTCGGCAACGCCCCCACGTCTTACTACACGAGGCCAGTTTTTTGTTCGCCGCGGTAACGGCGTTGAAAGCCTTATTGACGCTCTTGCGTACCGCGTTATCTTGGGCGGCAGTTGTCGTTGTGGTAGTAGTGGTCGTCGTAGTTGTCCCCGTGGTGGTTGTGGTAGTAGTGGTCGTCGGCGGTGTACCCGACTTGATCCAGTAAGAGGTCGACCCCATTACGAGCGTAAGCGAGGTCGATCCAGTCATGGTCCATGACGCACCCGAGTGCAAGCCCTCCGGCCAGCACTGCGCGTAGGGCGGATCGACGGAGGACGTCCCTAGATCCGTCATTGATGAGCCGGTGTAGACGCTCCCGCTCTTAAAAATGTCCCAGGCAATGGTGGAAGAGTCAGGGGAAGTACAACCCGTTACTTGAGTTAGGTAGCCATAAAAGTGAGTTGTGCTTCCTGATACCGGCGACACCGTTATCTTGACGCCGCCGCCTGACCAAGTGCCGACGATCGGATCAGCCGCCGCCGTCTTGGCTTGCGCTCCTGATGCAAGAAGAAGCGCTAGCCCGGCCGCGAGCCATACAAAGCTAAAACGCGCCGCAAACCGTCTCATCTCAACCTCCGAAGTCGTGCTGTGAAAGGTCGCCGGTCTCGTTCTCATTAGACAGGCCGTAGCCGGCGGCGCAAAGCGAAAACGATGCCATCCAGTGGAGTGCAACCAGAGGGGAGCGGGGCAGCCTGCGGGCCATGCTCTGATCATCGGCCGGCGTCTGTTCGGCATGAGGTGATTTGGCGTCACCGGAATGCGCGCAGCTGCTCGGACTGGCAGCGCAGTCTCGGAGCGGTGACCCACGAAGCGAAGGCCGCCCGCTAGCTCAGTCAATCAGGCCGAGCCGTCAGCGAACGACCTGCCGCCGCGCCCGAGCTGTTCCCCAGAAGACCGCTCTCAACCAGGCTGATAAAGACGCCGCAACCAATGCCGGTGCCGTATCCGCGACTGATCGAATCGGTTCGAACAAAGCGCATCCCGAGTCTTCCTCGCTTTCGCTGGTCACCACCGCTGCGGCGCGACTCGATCATAAGCTCCGCTACCGACGGCCTGAGCTCGACTTTCCGAAATATTGACTTTTGATCCGATCGGTGCTGAACTCCGCCGTGAGAACCTCGTCTAGCCGCTGAGGTGGCTCGTCCGGGCACGGTACCGCTGGAGTTGGTCGCCGTAGGTGCGCTCGCTCTCGAATACCGGATGTTCGGACAAGCAACTTCGAGAGGGGAGCGAACAGTGAAGAAAACGGAGAAAAATCGTGGAAGATGGGCGTTGGGACTGTCCATCGTCTTTTCAGGTGTCGCGCTCGGAGCTCTGGCAGCGACCGGTTGGGCTGCCACAAGCTCGAAACAAACCACCTATCCGCGAGCACAGACCTTGCTCACGAGCGGTACGCAGTTGGGCCCCATCCAGGGCTTCAATCCCTTTCAAGGCAACTACGCAGTCGGCACGGTCGGGCTGTGCAACGAGACGCTGCTTCGCTATGACCCACTCACGGACAAGTACATCCCGTGGCTGGCCAAAAGCGCTGGGTTCAGCGGAAAGACCTACAACATCAAGGTCCGGTCTGGCATCAAGTGGAGTGACGGTGATGCCCTGACCGGTGCCGACGTCGCGTATACGCTCAACCTGGGCCAGTATGCCCAGGCGTTCTGGCACACCCTCTTGGCAGCGACCGGGGGCGCGACGGCTTCCGGGGACACCGTCACGATGACGTTCACCGGGACGCCGAACTACCAGCAGTTCCAGAACGCCATTTGGAGTATCCCGATCGTTCAGAGGGCTCAATGGAATCCCAACGTCAACAACGGCGCTGCCCTGACCACCTACAATCCGAGCAATCCCGTCTGCACCGGGCCCTACGCGCTCGACTCGGCCGGTTACGATCCCGCGACCAGGGTCGTCTGGAAGAAGAGGGACGTCTGGTGGGCGGCGAAGCTCGATATCGCTCCCTCGCCCAAACCGGCGTACATCATCGACCTCGTCACGAAGACGGGCATCGAGCCCACGCTATCCAAGGTCGATCTATACAACGCCAAGACGGCGAGTCCTCAGAGCGTGGTCGCGGGTCAGGTCCAGACTTACTTCCCGAAACCTCCGTATCACCTCCAGGCCGGTCTGGCGGCTCTCGTGCCGAACACGACGCACAAGCCGCTGAACGATGTCGCGTTCCGAAAAGCACTCGCCTACGCGATCAACATCGCGGCGATCATCAAAACCGACTTTGCGAACCAAGTCGAGAAAGCGAATCCGACAGGATTGGCGACGGCCTGGCAAAAGTGGATCAACAACGCCCTCGTCAACAAATACGGACTCCGCTTCAAGCCCGCAAAGGCGAAGCAGATCCTGGCGGCGGCCGGTTACAAGGACGGTAACGGTGACGGCTACGTCGAGAACAAGGACGGAAGCAAGATCTCCCTGGTGCTCATCGTCCCGACCGGGCAATCCGACTTTGCCGTTGCCGCCGATATGATCGCCAACGATGCGAGGCACGTGGGGATCAAGGTCGTGGTTGCGACTCAAGACCCGGTCCAGTGGCGACTGAATCGAAACATGGGAAAGTTCGATCTCTTGATCGACGACATCACCCTGATGACCGGGAGTCCGTGGACATACTTCGACTACCTGTTCCATCTTCCGATCCTCGCGCTTCCGGGACAGACGTTCGCAAACTTCGAGCGGTATGCGAATACCACGGCCTGGTCGCTCGTCCAGAAGCTCGACCGCACCCCACTCGCCAATCTCACGAGGAGAAAAGCGATAACCGACCGGCTCGAGAAGATCTCCCTCCAGATGTTCCCGGTAATACCGCTCTGGTATGAGCCCTTGTGGGCCTACTACGTAACGCAGTACTGGCACAACTGGCCGTCAGCGGCGAGCGGGCGCCACTACCTCCCCACGATGTGGCGTGGCTACCTGAACATGACCGGCATCGACATGATCGACCACCTGCAGAGCTAATACAAAACCCGATCGCCGCCCTCCGACTCGATGGCGAGGGCGGCGATCGGATCTCGCCATCAAGCTCAGGCCACCGGAACGGGCTCCGGCTCCCGTTCCGCCACACGCTCCGAACGAACGAGCAGGTGCTCCCTGGGGACGCGCTCCAGCCAGGAGCCGGCCACGAGCGAGCTGACCACGGCAAGCAGGATCAGCACGGCATAGAAGGGCCGGTCGATGATCCTGCCCGCGAACGCCCGGAGCGGCTCCTCAGCGAAGAGACGTCCGCCCCACTAGCTTGGCCGCCGAGGCGCTTTACCGACAAATCAGGGCTTTTGCCGTCGATATAGGTATGAATACGACGGCGGCTCTGCTCTGCGAGCTCCACGCGCACTCGACCTGGAGCGACGGCGTCTTACAGTTGCGCCAGCTGGTCGACCTCTACGGCGAGAACGGCTTCGACGTGCTCTGTTTAACCGATCACGTCGTGCGTGGAAACGATGCCCGGTCGCCGCGTCAAAACGACCGGCCCGAGCACGTGAACGCGCTCAACTTTCAGCTTTACCTGGCGGAGGTCCGGGCGGAGTGCGAGCGGGCGCTCGAGCGCTACGAACTGCTCGTGATCCCGGGTCTGGAGCTGACCTTCAACGATCCCGATCCGAGTTTCGCCGCGCATGCCCTCGCAATCGGCCTGGACACGTTCGTCTCGCCCGACGCGGGGCTCGAGGCGGCGCTCGCGGAAGCACGTGCCGCCGGCGCGGCGCTGATCGCGGCCCACCCTTACTCGGCCCGGGCCGCGGCCGCCACCACACGCGCCAAGACTGCCCGCTGGGGACGCGAATGGCGCTCGCTCCAGACGCTGGTCGATCGCTTCGAGCTGGCGAACCGGACGGATATCTTCGACTGGGTCGCCAGGGCGGGACTGCCGGCGGTGGCCTCCGGCGACTTCCACCGGCCCGAGCACCTGGCAACCTGGAAGACCCTGCTCCCATGCGAGAAGGACGAGCAGGTTGTCGTCGCCTACCTGCGCTCGGGACTGCCCGCCTATCTCGCCGACTGGCGCGTGCGAACAGCCGAGATCGCCGCGGCCGCCTAGTCGCTCGAAGGCTCAACCGCCCGGTCGCAGGACGCCTGCAAGGTCAGGCAACCGGAGCGGCCGCCGGCTCCGCTTCCGCAACGCCCTCCGAACGAGCGAGCAGGTGCTCCCTGGGGACGCGCTCGCGCCAGGAGCCGGCTACGAGCGAGCTGACCACGACCAGCAGGATCGACACGGCGTAGAAGGGCCGGTCGATGATCCCGGCCGCGAAGGCCGTCGAGGCGACGACGATGCCCTGACCACCACTCTACGAGCGACGGGAAAGTCCTCGAAGGAAGTCTCAGTCAAGGCCCCTAGGGCCGGCGGGCGGCCAGACTCCGGCGCACGTACTCGGCGAAGCTCGTCGGTCGGCGTCCCAGCAGCCAGCCGAGCACGTTCGGGTTGCCGGTGATGCCGTAGCGTCCGTAGTGGTCGAAGAGCCGGAACAGGGCGTCGAGGCGGTAGTCGTCCTCTTCGGATGGTCGGGGTCCAGCGGTCGCGCCCGCAGGGAACGGGACCTGCTCGGCAGCGACCGGGCGCCCGGACTCGGCGGAGATCGCCTGGGCCAGCTCGTGAGCGTTGAGGAAATCGTCGCCGCAGAGCTCGTAGGTGGCGTGGTGATGGTGCCGCCCCTCACCCACCACTTTGGCGGCGACCTCGGTGACGTCTTCCAGGTCGACATGGGCCAGGCGCGTGTCGAGCGAGTAGGGCTGGCGCAGGATCCCGTCTGCGACCACGCGTGCCACGTCGATGTTCTGCATGTAGTGCATGGGCTGGAGAATGGTGAACGGCATCCGGGACAGCAGCAGCACGCGTTCCACTGCCAACTTGGCCTGGTGGTTCAGGAGCGGCTCGAGCTGGGGGTGCGTGACCGAGAACTGCACGAAGTGCTCCACCCCGGCCTGGCGGGCGGCCGCCACGACGCCGTGACCCATCTCGGCCTCCCGGGGATGCATGGGGGGCCCGATATGGACGACCGCCTTGACACCCTCGACTGCCCGGCGAAGGTCGTCCGGGTCGAGCAGGTCGCCGACGAGAGCCTCCGCTGCTCCCTCATCGACGAGCTGTTCGACGTCAGTGGAGATGTCGAACGCTCGCACGCGGTGCCCGGCACGAGCCAGGGTCCGGACCACGCTCCGGCCGGTCCGCCCGTTCGCCGCGGTTACCAGGATCACCTCGGGTGCCTCTCCTCGGTCACACGGTCGTTTCGCATCTTGTCCGCCCACACTCGTTCCCGGCGTCTGGCATGTCAAACCCTCGCAGATCCGTTTGCGCGAGGAGCGAAAGAGACAGAAACAGAAAAGCCCGCGTAGCGGGCTTTTCAAATAGCGGGGGCAGGATTTGAACCTGCGACCTCCGGGTTATGAGCCCGGCGAGCTACCTGACTGCTCCACCCCGCGTCGCGTTGCTCATTATAGCTCCAGAAATGCCCTTTCCGGGGCCGCCAGGGAGGGTGCTCGCGCCCCTCGTTGCTAGCATCGACGGAGTGATCGCCTTCTGGGCCGCGCTCGCCGTCCTCGTCGCCGCCTTTGTCGCCGGCGCCGTCTTCGTGGTCGTGCGGGCGCTCGAGACGAGAAGGGCGCTGAAGAGCCTGCGCAGCGAGCTCGGCGCCGAGCTGCAGCGGATCGCCCACTCGGGCGAGCGCACCGCCGGCGAGCTCGAGGCCGCAACGCGCGCATTCGAGCGCTTGCAGGCGAGTCTCGTCCGCTTTCGCACCGCTTACACGCGCGTCCGCCTGATCAGGAGCGTGCTCGCCGAGGCCGAGGCGATCCTGGCTCGCGCCCGGGCCTTCGTCCCGAGCAAGTAGCGCTCCGTGCCCGTCGCAGCGATCGACATCGGCACCAATACGACCCGGCTGATCGTGGCCGAGGTCTCGGGCTCGTCGTTGGAGGAGCTCGAGCGCCGCACGACGATCACGCGCCTGGGCGAGGGAGTGGACAGGAGCGGCAGCCTCTCCGAGGCCGGCATCGAGCGCGTCTTCGAGACGCTCGCCGGCTATCTCGAGATCGTCGGCGAGCTCGGCGCTGATCGCGCGCTCGCACTCGCCACCAGCGCCGTTCGCGACGCCTCGAACGGCGACGAGTTCCTGAAGGAGGTCGAGAGCCGGTTCGGCTTCAGGGTACGGCTGCTCTCGGGGAACGAGGAGGCGCTGCTGGCCTTCCGCGGCGCGACGATCGGGCGAACTCTCTCGCAGCCGGTACTGGTCGTCGACATCGGCGGCGGCTCGACCGAGCTGGTCATCGGCGACGCGAACGGCCCCAGCTTCCACGTCAGCCTCGATATCGGCGCCGTACGCCTGACCGAGCGCTACCTGCACAGCGACCCGCCCACGCCGGCCGAGCTCGAGCACTGCGCCACGATCGTGCGCGAACTCCTGATCGACCGGATTCCTGCCGCCGTCCTGCA
The DNA here is from genome assembly GCA_050011315.1 of Gaiellaceae bacterium. Lineage (GTDB taxonomy): Bacteria > Actinomycetota > Thermoleophilia > Gaiellales > Gaiellaceae > Fen-549. Next base: position 164 of record JBEKJI010000025.1, on the reverse strand, counting down.
CGAGCCCCGGGCCGCGATCGGTAACGCCGGCACGATCACCACCATCGCCGCACTCGCCCAGCGCCTGCCGACCTACGACCGAGGTCGCGTGCACGGCTACTCGATCTCGCGCCACGCCGTTTACGAACAGCTCGCCCGCCTCGCCGCCCTCCCCCTCTCCGAGC
>JBEKJI010000024.1:0-34658 GCA_050011315.1 Gaiellaceae bacterium | reverse complement strand
GAAGAGCAAGCGCAGGGTCGCCGTCCGCCGCGACCGGAAGGCCTCCAACTACCTCGCTTTCCTGCACCTGGCGATGATCTTGATCCTGGCGACGTTATTTTGAGGCGATCTCCTGACACCGGCCTGAGGCGCCCGGCGTAAAACGCGATGGGCGAGAAAGAGCGCCGCGCCCGCTAGCATCGTTCCCATGGCCGGCATCGAACACCTGGTGGAGGAACTCGAGCGCTCCTACACGGAAGCCCAGGAACGCATGTCCGATCCTGCCGTTTACAACGATCACCGCGAAGCGGCCAAGGCGGGTCGGCGCCTGAAAGAACTGGAAGGCCCCTACAAGTTGGCGCACGAGTGGCGGCAAGCGCAGGCCGACCTCGGCGATGCGCACAACGATCCCGAGCTGGCATCGATGGCTGCGGAGGCCGAAGCGGAGCTGGAGCGGCTCGAGCAGGAACTACGCCTGGCGCTGATCGAGCGCGACCCGGCCGACTCCAAGGACGTGATCATCGAGATTCGCCAGGGAGTCGGCGGCGACGAGGCTGCTCTCTGGGCCGGCGACGTCCTGCGCATGCTCACGCATTACGCCGAGCGGAAGGGCTTCCGCTGGGAGGAGCTCTCGTCCAGCCTCAGCGAGGCGGGCGGCGTCAAAGAGGTGCGCTTCGCGATCAAGGGCGACGGCGCCTACTCGGTCTTCAAGTGGGAGGGCGGAACTCACCGCGTTCAGCGCGTGCCCACAACCGAGTCGCAAGGACGGATCCACACCTCGACGGCAACTGTGGCGGTGATGCCCGAGGCCGACGAGGTCGAGGTCGAACTGGACGAGCAGGAGCTGAAGATCGACGTCTTCCGCTCGACCGGGCCGGGCGGCCAGTCGGTGAACACGACCGACTCCGCTGTCCGTATCACCCACCTGCCGACCGGGCTCGCCGTCTCGATGCAGGACGAGCGCTCGCAGCTCCAGAACAAGGCCCGCGCGATACGGGTGCTACGCGCCCTCCTCTACGAGCGCGAGCGCGAGCGCCAGCAGGCCGAGCAGGCGGCGGCCAGGCGATCGCAGATCGGCTCCGGCGAACGGGCGGAGAAGATCCGCACCTACAACTTCTCCGAGAGCAGGGTCACCGACCACCGCATCAAGCTGACGCTCTATCGGCTCGACCAGATTCTCGACGGCGATCTCGGGGAGTTCACCGATGCTCTCTCGGCCGAGGAGCGCCGTCGAGCGCTCGAGGCTGCGACGGCGTGAGCCCGTCCACGGGCGCCGTCACCCTGCGCGAGGCGCTTACCGGCGCGAGCGACTATCTGGCCCGCCGGGGAATCGAGCGCGCCCGCTTCGAGTCCGAGCTGATCCTCGCGCAGACACTCGACCTCAGCCGCGTTCAGCTCTATATGGATCTCGACCGCCCGCTCAACCCCGAGGAGCGCGAGCGCTCGCGGGCGCTGGTCGAGCGCCGAGGCAGACGCGAGCCGCTCGCCTACGTGCTCGGCGAGTGGGGTTTCCGGCGCCTGACGCTGAAGACGGACGCGCGTGCGCTGGTGCCCCGGCCCGAGACGGAGATACTGGTCGAGCGCGCGCTTGTGCTGATCGAAGGACTGGAGACGCCGCGCATCCTCGACGCCGGCACAGGCTCGGGAGCGATCGCACTGGCGCTCGCCGACGAGCACCCGGGCGCACAGGTCGCGGCGCTCGACTCCTCGGCGGATGCACTCGCGCTGGCGCGCGAGAACGCGAAAGCGTGCGGGCTCGAGATCGAGCTTCGCCAGGGCGACATTCGCGACCCGATCGAAGGCGAGTTCGACCTGGTCGTCGCCAATCCGCCCTACGTCCTGCCGGGAGAGATCGAGACGCTCGAGCCGGAGGTGCGCGACTGGGAGCCGAGGGAGGCATTGGTGGGAGTCGGAGTGTCCGAGACGCTGGCCGATCGCGCGCGCGGGCTACTCGTCCCGGGCGGCTGGCTTGCGGTCGAGCTGGGGGAGGGGCAGCAGAGCGCCTACGCGGCTCTTCTCGGCGACCTCGGCTACGAGGCGGTTACGATCACCCCCGACCTGACCGGACGAGAAAGAGTGGTGGAGGCGAGATGGCCGTAGAGGGATTTCCCAGCGATCGATACTCGGGACGCGGTTTGATCGCCGGCCGTTCCGCGGACGGAGAGAGCTGGCTGCAGCTCTACTGGTTGAGCGGCCGCAGCGAGAACTCTCGCAATCGCGTGCTGATCGAGCAGGAGGGCCAGATCCGCACCGCGACCGCTGACCTGTCCAAGCAGGTGGACGGCACCTTCACGCTCTACACGGCGCTCTGCTCGGTCGGCGAGACGCACATCGTCGGCAACGGCGACCAGGTCAAGACCGTGGTCGAGGCGCTCGCGGAGGGTGGCTCGTTCGAGCAGGCGCTGCGGTCGCGTTCGGTCGAGGAGGATCCGCCGATCTGGACGCCGCGCATCACCGCGCTCGTGACCGGGAAAAAGCTCCTGCTCTCGAAGATCGGCAAGACGGGCCACGCCTTCTTCGAAGCGTCACGGCTCGAGCCGGGCGACGGGCTCTGCCTGCACACCTACCGCGGCGACGGCGACCCGATTTTGCCCTTCGCCGAGGATCCCTATCCGGTGCGCTTCGAAGGTGATGCCGACGAGCTTCTGCTCTCGAGCTGGGGAAAGCTCGACGAGGAGCTTCGGGTCGCGATCGTGGTCAAGGAGATCCGCGCCGACGGTTCCTTCCGTCACGCGATCATCAACCGGTTACCGGTTCTGTCAGAGTAGTAGCGAGCGGCTATGGGGATCGTCGAGGATGCGGTTGCGGCACTACAGGCGGGCTACCTGGTCGTACTCCCGACCGACACCGTTTACGGGCTCTGTGCCTCGGCGCACAATGTGGCGGCGGTCGGCCGGATCGACGAGCTGAAGAAGCGGCCTTCGCAGGCGATCGCGCTCGTCGCCGCTTCCACGGAAGCGCTGATCGACTGCATCCCCGAGCTTCGTGCCGGCTGGCAGGGGTTGCTGGAAGAGCTCCTGCCGGGCGCTTACACTCTCGTGCTCCCGAACCCCAAGCGGCGCCTGCCCCGGCTCTCGCCCGGGCGGGAGGAGACGATCGGTGTTCGCGTTCCCGATCTGCCACGGCCGGCCCGTGAGGTGCTTGAGCTCTTCGGTGCGGTGGCTGCCTCGAGTGCCAACCACCACTACGAGCCCGATCCGAGATCGATCGAGGACGTCCCCGAGGAGATGCGCGCAGCGGTCGCTGTAGTGATCGACGCGGGCGAGCTGCCGGGCGTGCCGTCGACCGTCATCGATCTCACCGGAGCGGAGCCACGCGTGCTGCGCGAGGGCGCTGGGGATCCCGGCCCCGTGCTGGCCGCGTTCGGGTAGCGAGCCGGAGCCGAACTGGCGGCGCAGACCGTGTTCGACAGCTAGCCGGAGTTAACGCAACGTCCAGAACTTCGTAGCCCACACCAACCAGGTGAGGCCCATGGCCGTCGTCGAAGCAAAGGCGACGATTGACCAAGTGACAGCGAGCGACGAGCGCTCCCGTGCGACGACTAATGCACCGAGGCCGTAGACCGACAGACCGAGTAAGACGCTGAGGACATCTACGATCGTCGGAATATCCGGCCCGACGAAGAAGAGCAGCGCGAAACCGAAGAGCGTCAACGCAAACGTGATGTACGCGCACAATCCGGCCTTGATCACGTCTCCACGCGTGCGCGACGGCCACGCTTCTCTTCCGAACGCGAGCGCGGTCAGGAAGACCGGTGCGGGCATGATCAGGAAAACGGAGCCGTTGTCAGGTGCGATCAAGATCCCGGACACAACTCCGATCGGCAGTGAGGAGTAAGTAACTGCAAGGGCGGCGCGGCGCCGAGTCTGAGCGCGAGGCGAGCTCTCGATCTCACTCATAGCAATTACGCTGTGAGCAAAACCGTGATCTGTCAAGAGCGCTCGCCGGTCTTCTGCGCTCGGACAGCGGTTTATCGGACGCTAGCGCGGAAAACGCCGCTCGCCGGTCAGGCGCAGCTCGTTCTCTCGCCAGATGTAGGTCTCGACCGTGATCTCACCCTCGTCGAAGCCGTAGAGCTGGAGCCCGTGCGCCTCCCGCTGCCGGCGCGGGCGCGGACGACCGAGTCCCGGCGCGGTCGTAACGACCAGCGGCCTGATCCCGGCGCCGACGTCGAACTCGTGCCGCTCGATCGCCGAGCCCTGGTGAATGTGCCCCGAGGCGACGAGGTCGACGCCACCCTCCGCCAGCTTGCGCAACACGTTTCTGCGCCCCGAAAGCGGGCGCTTGCGCGCGCGCCAGGGCGGGCAGGCCAGATGGTGGTGGAGAAAGACGAGGCGATAGACCTCGGGCGGGGTCTCGGCGAGCAGGCGCGCCGCTCGCGCTAGCGAGTCACGCCGTAGTTTTCCGGACTGCTGGCGCCAGGGCCGGGCCGAATTGAGCCCGATCGCAAGCAGCTGCTCGGAGCGGTGGATCGGCTCGGTCGTCGCCCACTGGCGCTCGAACTCGCGCCAGGGATGAACGAAGCGGGCCGGGAAGGTGTAGGGGAGGTCGTGATTCCCCGGCACCGCGGCCACGGCCGGGCCGAGAGAGCGCAGAAAAGCCGCCGCCTGCTCGAACTGCTTCCTGCGGCCGCGGTTCGCCAGATCGCCGCCGACGACGACCAGCTCCGGGCTTGCCCGCTCGATCAGCTCCGCCAGGCCCGGGCCGCCGATCTGGCCGCCTCGCGAGCCGAGATGAAGATCGGACAGGTGCAGAACTCGTACAGCCACCTGCGTGGCACCCTATACACTCCAGCCCATGGCCGACGAATCAGCCGAGTCCGCGGAAGTATTCGACGATCTCTACCTCGGTCTCCGGGCCGGTGGCGCGGCGCGTAAGAAGCGCCGTGGTGAGGAGCTGACCCCTGAAGAGGAAGAGGCGCTGGGTCGCTGGCAGCGGCTCTCCGGCACGCGCAAGGCGATCGCCATCGGCTCCTTCGCGGTCGGCACCTTCGGGCTCGGCTTTGCGGCCGGCGGTGTGCTCTTCGGTCGGCGCAAGAAGCACCGCTAGCGGCGGCGCGCGCGAAGGTAATCAAATCCGGGGATCGAACGCAGGCTCATGCGTCGTTCCTCACCCGAGCAGGTGCTCTACGAGACGCGCAGGCACGGGATCGTGCTTGCCGGCAGCCTTTCGAAGGCGCTCGTTCTCGCTGCAGTGGGCGCGGCGCTGGTTGCGATCGGATGGCCTTACTCGGCGGGCGGCGTCGTCGTGATGGCGCTGGCCGCGCTGATTGCGCTGCGCGCTGTCTGGCGCTGGGATCGAACCAAGCTCGTGCTCACGACCGATCAGCTCTACATCGTTTCCGGCGTGATCCGGCGCCGAACCGCGACCGTGCGCCTCTCGTCTCTCGGCGCCGTCGAGTTGGAGCAGACGCTGCCGGGGCGCCTACTCGGTTACGGGACGCTGATCGCGGGCGAGCTCGAGGTCGACTTCGTGCCGGAGCCCGCCGGGCTGCACGAGTTCGTCGCCGGTTTGACCGGCTCGCGGCTCGCCGCCTGAGAACCCGCCCCGATTGACGACCTACGGAGCGAGCGCTAGCTCAACTTTCTCGGAGTCTCGGGCACCTCGCTAATCCACCCGCCTCCCCCCACCCTCCCACGGGGCGGAACACGGTATCTAACAAAGGCGCATCTGAATGTGCCGGTTTCGTACCGAGTTGGACGCAGCGCTCTTCCCCGGGGACGATCACTGGAACCGGCGTCATCGAGCGCCGCGTGACCGGGTATCGGCTCGCCGCCTGAGAGCCGAAGTCGCGGGAAGAAAAACGATCTCGTGTGCGTTTTCGCGTGCGCCGGGCGGCGCCGGGAGCATGCTATGGCCTCACGTCCGCCCGGGCGGTGATACTCTCCGCAGGCGAACACCTGTTCGCTCTTTCGGGCAGGGCTAGACTGGATTCGAAATGACGAGCGGGAACAATGGCGAAGAGCTGATCGTCCACGGCGCTAAGGAGCACAACCTCAAGGACATCACGGTCCGGTTGCCGCGCTACAAGCTGATCTGCATTACGGGGCTGTCGGGCTCGGGCAAGTCCTCACTCGCCTTCGACACGATCTACGCCGAGGGTCAGCGCCGCTACGTCGAGTCGCTCTCGGCTTACGCGCGCCAGTTCCTGCAGATGATGGAGAAGCCCGACGTGGAGTCGATCGAAGGGCTCTCGCCGGCGATCTCGATCGACCAGAGGACGACCTCGCGTAACCCGCGCTCGACGGTCGGAACGGTCACCGAGATCTACGACTACCTGCGCCTGTTCTACGCACGCGTCGGCCGGCCCCACTGCCCCGTCTGCGGCCGCCCGATCGCCGGCCAGTCGATCGACACCATCGTCGACCAGGTGCTGCGCCTGCCCGAGGAGACGCGCTTCACAGTCAACGCACCCGTAGCGCGCGACCGCAAGGGCGAGTTCAAAGACCTGCTCGAGCACCTGCGCGCCGAGGGCTTCACTCGCGTGAAGGTGGACGGCGAGCAGCACCTGCTCGAGGAGACGATCGAGCTGGACAAGAAGTTCAAGCACACGATCGAGGTGGTGGTGGATCGCCTCGTTATGCGCCCCGATCTCCACACGCGCCTGACCCAGTCGATCGAGACCGCCGCCCAGCTCGCGGAAGGTCTTGTCACGATCGACGTCCAAGACGGCGAGCCGATGACCTTCTCCGAGAACCTGCTCTGCCCGGAGCACGGCATCGGCCTGCCGGAGCTGGAGCCGCGCGTCTTCTCCTTCAACTCACCGCACGGCGCCTGCCCGCGCTGCACCGGACTCGGCTCGCAGCAGGAGATCGACCCCGAGCTGGTCATCCCAGATCCCGCGCTCTCGATCAGTGAGGGTGCGGTCGCGCCCTGGCCGGTTGGCCACAACGGCTACTACGAAGGCATCATCCAGGGCCTCGCCGAGCACTACGGCATCGATCTGGAGACGCCCTGGCAGGATCTCTCCGAGCGCGAGCGCGACCTCGTTCTAAAAGGCACCAAAGGCGAGCGCATTCACGTCAGCTACCGCAACCGGATGGGCTTCCGGCGCTCCTACTCGACCTCGTTCGAGGGCGTGCTGGCCAACCTCTCCCGCCGCTACCGCGAGACCGACTCCGAGACCTCACGTGAGCGCATCGAGGAGTTCATGAGCTTGAGACCGTGTCCGGCCTGCCACGGCGCTCGGCTCAAGCCCGAGGTGCTGGCGGTGACAGTCGGCGGTAAGGACATCCACGAGTTCACCGGAATGTCGGTGACGCGGGCGCGCGCCTTCCTGGAGGAGCTGGGGCTGAGCGAGACGGAGTCTCTGATCGGCGAACGGATCATCCGTGAGATCCACGCCCGTCTCACCTTCCTCGACGACGTCGGCGTCGGCTACCTGCAGCTCGACCGCGCCTCCGCGACGCTCTCGGGCGGAGAGGCGCAGCGGCTGCGCCTGGCGACCCAGATCGGCTCGCAGCTCGTTGGTGTGCTCTACATCCTCGACGAGCCCTCGATCGGGCTGCACCAGCGCGACAACGGGCGCCTGATCGTGACGCTCGAGCGCCTGCGCGACATCGGCAACACCGTGATCGTGGTCGAGCACGACGAGCAGATGATGCGCTCGGCCGACTGGATCGTGGACATGGGGCCGGGAGCCGGCGAGCACGGGGGAGAGGTCGTGGCCGAGGGGCCGGCCGAGCTGATTGCCGAGGCGCTCGGTTCGGTCACGGGCGACTTCCTCTCACACCGGCGCTCGATCGTAGTTCCCGAGCGTCGCGTCGAGGAGCGCGGCTCCTTCCGGGTGCTTGGCGCCCGCCAGCACAACCTGAAGGGGATCGATGTCGAGTTCCCGCTCGGCAAGTTCGTCTGCGTCACCGGCGTCTCGGGCTCGGGCAAATCGACGCTGGTGAACGAGATCGTCTTCAAGGCGCTCGCCAATCGCCTGCAGAGGGCGCGCGTCAAGCCGGGCGATCACGACGATATCGAGGGCATCGAGGCCTTCGACAAGGTCATCGACATCGACCAGGCGCCGATCGGGCGCACGCCCCGTTCCAACCCGGCCACCTACACCGACCTCTTCACCCACATCCGCGAGCTCTACTCGCTCACGCCGGAGGCCAAGGTGCGCGGTTACCGGCCGGGGCGCTTCTCCTTCAACGTGCGCGGCGGCCGCTGCGAGACCTGCCGCGGCGACGGCCAGATCAAGATCGAGATGCACTTCCTGCCCGACGTCTACGTGCCGTGCGAGACCTGCCACGGGCGCCGCTACAACCGCGAGACCCTGGAGGTGCACTTCAAGGGCAAGTCGATCGCCGACGTGCTCGAGATGTCGGTCGAAGAGGCGCTCCACTTCTTCGTCAAGATCCCCAAGATCCGCCGCCGCCTGCAGACGCTGCACGACGTCGGGCTCGACTACGTCAAGCTCGGCCAGCCGGCGACGACGCTATCGGGCGGCGAGGCCCAGAGGGTCAAGCTGGCCGCCGAGCTGTCGAAGATCGCCACCGGGCGCACGCTCTACATCCTCGACGAGCCGACCACCGGCCTGCACTTCGCCGATATCGAGAAGCTGCTCGAGGTGCTGCAGCGCCTCGCCGACGCCGGCAACACCGTGGTCGTGATCGAGCACAACCTGGACGTGATCAAGCAGGCCGACTGGATCATCGACCTCGGTCCCGAGGGCGGTGAGGAGGGCGGCGAGGTGATCGCCACCGGCACGCCCGAGCAGGTGGCCGGGATCGAGACGAGTCACACGGGGCGCTACCTGCGCCAGGTGTTACCCGAGAGCGTAGCCGCGGCCTGAGTGAGCATTTGGTATATCCCTTAACGGCTCTGGACCGCCGTCTGCTTACGTTGAGGTGGGAGCGCGAAGTCGAACCTTCGCCCGCGCTCCATGCCTCCGAGCGTTGCGCCCATTCGGCACGCTGACCTTACGCACAACATTGACTTGCGCCAGAATGCGAGAAGATGGCGAGTGTACCGCGGTTCAGACGCGAAGAACTCAGCTCGAACTTCTGCGCCGATTCTCTGAGCAACGCTTTCGCTCGCTTTGCCTGTGAGGTCCTCGAGCGCGAATACCCAGGTCTCCATCTGTTTCCGGAGCGTGGGAAGGATGGAGCGATCGATTTCAGTCTCGACACAGAAACGTCGCGGATTGTGGGCGAATGCAAGCTCGTCGGCAAAGATGGTTTACCGGAGACGCAGGCGCGTTGGCGCGAGGTTGCCGACAATCTAGATAGAAATCTTATCGAATCGGATGGACCTAGCCACGGCCAGAGCCAGTACGAACCATGGTACCAGCGGGATAATCCGATTCAAGAATACGTCTTCTGCACTAGCGCGGTTTTTGCTAATCAAGCACAAGTCGACAAACTCAAAACCGAGATCGGCGGCTTTTTCCAAACGCTAGCACAGAGGGCTCATCTCTCGCATCTGCGTAACGCGAGCGTCCGGGTTCTTGACTGGACGCAGCTACTGGCGCTATCGAATGCACGCATTCGCTTCCGATGGTTTCCCGGCACGCGCGCGATAGGCCTTGTTCCGCTGGAAGACTCTGGAGAGATTGGAACGTTCCGCGAATACCTCGGCAATCACCGACTGCCCTACTACTCCATCCGAGAACACCTCTCGCTGAAGCCGGCCGCTTCGCATCTCGAAATCGCAGACGAAGAAGCCCTAGTCGACATTCTGCAGATGCCCGAGACGCCAGGGATATTAATCGCGGGTGAAGGGGGTATCGGTAAGACCAGACTTATGCTCGAAATCGGATACGCCGCACTGAATCAAGGATGGACAGTACTACGCACAGAACCCGCTCTCACCGACGCCGCTATCGAACGTCTTACCGAGCGTGTACCTACGGGCGAGCCTATCCTCATTGTTGTTGATTATGTAGAAAACCAGCCGCGGTTCGCTCAACTCGTAGAACAGTTGATGGCATTAGCCGCGACGTTCGAGTACAAGATTCGCTACGTCGCGAACTGCCGGACGAGTTACCTTCCGAGGGTGTCCGGAATCCGCGGGCAACACGTCGTAAATATCTCGCCGCTTGCTGCCGACCCGGCGTCGCAATGGCTTAGTTCCTACAGACACTACACCGTTAAGTACATACTCGAGCAGACTGGTCTCGCTGCGGACAGGCGACACCTCAAAGTCGCAGGGGACCGGCCAATCCTCGCCGTCTTCCTCGCGTACCTCCAAGCCTCGGAGCGAGAGACAGACCTAAATGAACTGCTCGGAATGGGCGACTTCGGAGGTTGGATTGCCAGACGAGTTGAGCGTTCGTTTGGTGAGTCCGCGATCACTCGGAGTCTCGCACTTCTCTGCGGTGTCTTCCCGATTACAGCTGACCGTCTGGCGTCTATACCGTCTGAACCATTCCAGAGTCTAATTGATAAGCTTTCTGCCGACGGCTGGATCGAGTGTGTCTCGGAAAGAGGTCAAGACACCTGGCGTGCGATTCATGATGTGCTGATAGATCAGATCGTTGCGGGATATCTAACATCGATCCCGCGCACGATCGATGTCTTCGCGCGAGATCTGTTGAAGCTTGCAGGAGAGACGGGCGAGGTCGGATCGGCTTTGTCGGCACTCGAGCGACTCATCGAGCTCCCAGAGATGAAAGCCGTGGCGTGGGGTCGCGTTATCGATGCTGCGCTAAGAGAAGACGCCGAACCCTGGTTTGAATCTCGGTCAGCAATCCTCCGAACACCCCTGCTCTCCGCCAAAGAGGTTGTCGATATCCTGGGATCGGATCACGGAATCTGGCGGGGCATCGAGTCTGACCGTAGCGCACTCTACGCGTTCGGAGAAGTAGGCGGTCGCGCAGTCGGACATGACCTTAATCAAAAGCAGTCTGGGACGCTCAGGCAATGGATAGATCGACTCTCACACTTGGGAGTGGGCTCCTTCTTTCTCCGGTCCTGGCTTAACGCGAACGGCGAGCTGGATCTCGTTCGTGAGCCGATTCGAGGCTGGCTGAAGGAGCATAGCGGTAGGTTCGAAGCCCAGTTCATCTACCAGGCGTGGCTCAATGCGAAAGGCGAGCTGGATCTCGTTCGTGAGCCGATTCGCGAATGGCTGAAAGAGCACGGTGGCAGGCTCGAAGCCCGGTTCGTCTACAAGGCGTGGCTAGACGCGAAGGGTGAGCTGGAATTCGTTCATGAGCCGATCGGCGTTTGGCTGAACGAGCACGCCGCCAGCCCTGAAGCCGGGGCCGACTTCGTCTGTCGGTCGTGGCTTAACGCGAAGGGCGAGCGGGAATTCGTTCGTGAACCGATCCGGGCGTGGCTGAAGGAGCACGGTAATAGGCTCGAAGCCCAGTTCATCTACAAGGCGTGGCTCGACGCGAAGGGCGAGCTGGATCTCGTTCGTGAGCCGATCCGCGCTTGGCTGAAGGAGCACGGCGGCAGCCCCGAAGCGAGTTTCGTCTACCAGGCGTGGCTAGACGCGAAGGGGGAGCTGGAACTCGTTCGTGAGCCGATTCGCGACTGGCTGAAGAAGCACGTTGGCAGCCTCGAAGCGCGGTTCGTCTACAAGGCGTGGCTCGATGCGAAGGGCGAGCTGGAACTCGTTCGTAAGCCGATTCGCGACTGGCTGAAGGAGCGCGTTGGCAGCCTCGAAGCGCAGTTCATCTACCAGGCGTGGCTAGACGCGAAGGGGGAGCTGGAACTCGTTCGTGAGCCGATTCGCGACTGGCTGAAGGAGCACGTTGGCAGCCCCGAAGCGAGTTTCGTCTACAAGGCGTGGCTCGACGCGAAGGGGGAGCGGGAACTCGTTCGTGAGCCGATTCGCGACTGGCTGAAGGAGCACGTTGGCAGCCTCGAAGCCCAGTTCGTCTACAAAGCGTGGCTCGACGCGAAGGGGGAGCGGGAATTCGTTCGTGAGCCGATTCGCGACTGGCTGAAGGAGCACGGTGGCAGCCTCGAAGCCCAGTTCGTCTACCAGGCGTGGCTAGACGCGAAGGGGGAGCTGGAATTCGTTCGTGAGCCGATCCGTGCTTGGCTGAGGGAGCACGCCGCCAACCCTGAAGCAGGGGCCGACTTCGTTTGTCGGTCGTGGCTCGACGCGAAGGGCGAGCGGGAACTCGTTCGTGAGCCGATCCGCGTTTGGCTGAAAGAGCACGTCGCCAACCCTGAAGCAGGGGCCGACTTCGTTTGTCGGTCGTGGCTCGACGCGAAGGGCGAGCTGGAATTCGTTCGTGAGCCGATCCGGGCTTGGCTGAAGGAGCACGGTGGCAGCCTCGAAGCGAGTTTCGTTTACAAGGCGTGGCTTAATGCGAAGGGCGGGCTGGAACTCGTTCGTGAGCCGATTCGCGAATGGCTGAAAGAGCACAGTGGCAGCCTCGAAGCGAGTTTCGTTTACAAGGCGTGGCTTAATGCGAAGGGCGGGCTGGAACTCGTTCGTGAGCCGATTCGCGAATGGCTGAAGGAGGACGGCGGCGGCGCCGAAGCGAGTTTCGTCTACCAAGCGTGGCTCGACGCGAAGGGCGAGCGGGAACTCGTTCGTGAGCCGATCCGCGTTTGGTTGAAAGAGCACGTCGCCAACCCTGAAGCAGGGGCCGACTTCGTTTGTCGGTCGTGGCTCGACGCGAAGGGCGAGCGGGAACTTGTTCGTGAGCCGATTCGCGAATGGCTGAAAGAGCACAGTGGCAGCCCCGAAGCCGAGTTCGTCTACAAGGCGTGGCTCGACGCGAAGGGCGAGCAGGAACTTGTTCGTGAGCCGATTCGCGAATGGCTGAAAGAGCACAGTGGCAGCCCCGAAGCCGAGTTCGTCTACCAGGCGTGGCTAGATGCGAAGGGCGAGCTGGAATTCGTTCGTGAGCCGATCCACGCTTGGCTGAAAGAGCGCGGTGGTAGGTTCGAAGCCGAGTTCGTCTACAAGGCGTGGCTCAATGCGAAGGGCGAGCTGGAATTCGTTCGTGAGCCGATCCGCGTTTGGCTGAAAGAGCACGGTGGCAGACTCGAAGCCGAGTTCGTCTACGAGGCGTGGCTTAACGCGAAGGGTGAGCTGGAACTCGTTCGTGAGCCGATTCGCGACTGGCTGAGGGAGCACGCCAACAGTCCTAAAGCCCGGTTCGTCTACCAGGCGTGGCTTAATGCGAAGGGTGAGCTGGAATTCGTTCGTGAGCCGATCCGCGGCTGGCTAAAGGAGCATGCTGGCAGCCGTGAAGCTTGGTTCGTCTACCAGGCGTGGCTTGACGCGAAGGGGGAGCCGGAGCTTGTTTAGGGGCGCCGGTTTCCCCGGAACCTAGGGGAGGTCGAACCTGTAAGGCGCCCCTGCGATGAAAATTAGGACGGAGCGATGAGTTCCGTAAGACTCGGATTCCGGTATTTCTGGTTGGGCGTACTGCCAGACGGCTTTACGGAGGGCATGAATCCTGCGTGGTTGCTCCGATGGCCACCTTCATCCGAAGAATGCGACCTTCACCGAAGGCGAATGACCAAAGGCAGTTGACGGTTGTATACGTCCGGACAGAATGTGATCGGTAGGGCAGCGTGGTTAGGCGCGAGAAGCGCGCCCTTCACTTGCCATGCGCGTCTCGAACTCGGCCAGCTCCGCCTCGTCCATTGAGTAGGAGTGCTCCTCGTCGGGGAAGGCGCCGCTTCTGACCTCTTCGGCGTAGGCGGCGAGCGCTTCTTTGATCTCGCCGGAGAGGTTCGCGTAGCGCTTGACGAAGCGGGGGAGATGGCCCTCGCTGAGGCCGAGTAGGTCGTGGTAGACGAGCACCTGGCCGTCGCAGCCGGCGCCGGCGCCGATGCCGAAGGTGGGGATCTCGAGCAACTCCGTGATGTGGGTGGCGACCGCGGCCGGCACGGCCTCGAGAACGAGCGAGAAGCAACCGGCCCGCTCCAGCTCGATCGCCTCGTTCACCAGCTCGAGCGCGCGCTCTGCCGTCTTGCCCTGCGTCTTGAAGCCTCCGAGCATGGTCGCCGACTGTGGTGTCAGGCCGATGTGGCCCATCACCGGGATGCCGGCGGCGACGATCGCGCGTGCGCGGGAGACCGAAGGGCCGGCGCCCTCGAGCTTGACCACGTCGGCGCCCGCTTCCTTGACGAAGCGAACGGCGTTGCGAACGGCATCCTCGTCGGAGATCTGGTAGGAACCGAAAGGCATGTCGCCGACGACGATCGGACGCTGCGCGGCCCGGGCGACCGTGCGGGTGAGGAGGAGCATCTCCTCGACGGTCACCGGAACGGTGGTCGACTCGTGCCCGAGCACCACCATGGCGGCCGTGTCGCCGACCAGGAGGATGTCGATACCGGCGTCCTCGGCGAAGCGGGCGCCCGGGGCGTCGTAGGCGGTGACCATGACGATCTTCTCGCCGCGGCGCTTCATCGCGGCGAGCTCGGGAAGTACCAGCTTCCCCGCAGGCGGAGTACTCATTACTTCGTTCCTTTCAGAGGGACGTTGTCGATCAAATGCGTTCGGCCGACTTTGACCGCGGCTAGCAGGCGTGGCCCGGCGTAGTCGGCCACGGCGACGTACTGGGTCTTGAGGCCCGGCTCCTCGACGAGCGCGTTGCGCGCAGTCACGACCGGGTCGCCGCCTTCGCGCCCGGCTCTGGCGCCGAACTCGAGCGCCCGTGGTAGCGCCAGCGCAACCTTGCGCTCGGCGGGGGAGAGGTGGGCGTTGCGAGAGGAGAGCGCCAGACCGTCGTCGTCGCGGACGGTCTCGACGGCGCGAATCTCGAGCTCCAGATCGAGGTCGAGCACGAGCCGCTCGATCACGGCGAGCTGCTGCGCGTCCTTGGCGCCGAAGTAGGCGAGATCGGGCCGGACGATGTTGAAGAGCTTGAGACAGATCGTGGCGACGCCGCGGAAGTGCGTCGGCCTGATCACTCCCTCCAGCTCGAGCGATAGCCTTTCCGGCTCGACCCAGGTCTCGAAGCCGGGCGGGTAGATCACCTCCGGCGCGGGGGCGAAGAGAAAGTCGACGCCTTCGGCCCGGGCCAGCTCGAAGTCGCGCGCCTCGTTTCTGGGATAGCGCTCGAGATCTTCGCCCTGTCCGAACTGGGTGGGGTTGACGAACAGGCTGCAGACGACGGTGGTGCACTCCTCACGGGCTTTGCGGAGCAGGGTCAGGTGGCCCTCGTGGAAGGCGCCCATCGTCGGCACCAACCCGATGCGGCCGCCGCGGAGCGGCTCGAGCGCGCTGCGCAGTTCACCTATGGTGCGAACGACCTTCACGTCGCCTGCCTTCTCTTTGCTGGGCTCATCACCTTGCTCCAGTTCCGATGCGGATACCGGGCGTCCAAGGAGAGTGTAGTTCGCGAGTGAGCGAGTGTGCCGCCGGCGCTACCGGCCTGAGATCTGCGGCGCTGTCTACACTGCGACAGATGCCGATCTACGAATACGTCTGTATGAAGTGCGAGCGCCATTTCGAGGAGCTCGTGCACGCGGACGAGACGCCGGCCTGCCCGAGCTGCGCGGCCAAGAACGTGACCCGCAAGTACTCGAGCTTCGCCACCAAGGGAGGGCCCGGCAAGTCCTGCGGCAGCTGCGCGGGTGGAAACTGCGGTGGATGCGGTGGCAGCTGCTAGCGAGTCCCGAGCTTCCGAGCTCGCGGCGCTTCGTTCAGCCGTCTCCTCCTGCACTGCCTGCCGCCTGGCCGAGACGCGCACCCAGGTTGTCTTCGGCTCCGGCGATCCCGATTCCGAGCTGATGTTCGTGGGCGAGGCGCCCGGCTTCCACGAGGATCAGCAGGGCCTTCCCTTCGTGGGCGCGGCCGGCAAGCTGCTCGAGCGGCTGCTGGGCGAGATCGGGCTGACGAGGGACGACGTCTTCATCGGCAACGTGCTCAAGTGCCGCCCACCCGGCAATCGCGACCCGCTCGGCGACGAGATCGAGGCCTGCCAGGGGCATCTCTTCCGGCAGATCGAGTTGATCCAGCCGCGCGTGGTCGCGACCCTCGGCAACTTCGCGACCAAGCTCCTCTCCGGCAACCCGACCGGGATCACGCGAGTACACGGGCGCGAGCAGGACGTCCGTCTGGGGCAGACCCAGGTGTTGCTCTATCCGATCTACCATCCCGCCGCCGCGCTCTACACCCAGGCGATGCTGCGCGTGCTCGAGGAGGACTTCCGCCGTCTGCCGGAGCTGCTCGGTCGCCGGCAGGCGCCGGTCACCCCCGTCGAGGCGGTGCCCGAGCCCGCTCACAACGAGGAGCCCGGCGCCCGGGAAGCCGAGTCCCAGCTCGGGCTCTTCTAGTCGATGGTCTTCGTCAGCCTCTCCGCCGAGGAGACCGAGCAGCTCGCGGGTACGTTCGCTGCAGCGCTCGAGCCCGGGGATGTCGTCACCGTCGCCGGTGAGCTCGGCGCCGGGAAGACGACCTTCGTACGCGGCGCCTGCCGGGCGCTTGGCGTCGAAGGGCCGGTGACGAGCCCGACCTTCACGATCGGGCATCGCTATCAGGGCAGGGTCACCGTCTCGCACCTCGACCTCTACCGCTACGACGGTGTCTCGGCCGCGGAGTGGGGCGACCTCGAGCCGTACTTCTTGGATGCCGTCGTGTTCGTGGAGTGGCCCGAGGCGGGAGCGGGCATGCTGCCGTCGCCACGCGCGCTAGTGTCGATCGAGCACGATGACGGAACCCATAGACGGATTACCATCGAGAATCCGGATGCCGTCCTCCTCGACCAGCTGACCCGTGCTCACACTCGCCCTTGACACCGCCACCCCGCGTGCGAGCTGCGCGCTGGTCAGGGACGGGGAGGTTCTGGGCGAGCGGGAGTCGCGGGCGGTGGCGGTGCTGGCAGCGGCCGAAGAGCTGCTGGCCGAAAACGGCCTGGTTCCCGGCGACCTCGACCGGATCGTCTGCGGCACCGGGCCCGGCAGCTTCACCGGCATCCGGATCGGGCTGGCGACCGCGCGCAGCCTTGCGCTCGCTCTCGATCTGCCGCTGGCGGGTGTCTCCACTCTGGCGGCTCTGGCGGCGGCGGCGCCGGGCGCGCTACCGGTGATCGACGGGAGCCGTAAGGAGATCTTCACGCTGGCCGAAGGCGATCCCGTGGTGATGCGGCCCGAGGAGCTCGCGCTCGAGCGCGGGACGCTCTGCGTCGGCGACGGTGCTGTTCGCTACCGGGCGCTGCTCGAGCGAGCCGGCGCCGAGGTACCTCCCGACTCCAGCGAGCTGCACCTCGTCCGGGCTCGTTTCCACGTCGCACTGGCCGCCGGCTTCGGCCCGGCGGAGGAGGTCGAGCCTCTATACCTGCGCGTCCCCGACGCCGAGAAAGCGCTCGGCTCCTCATGAGCGACCCGGCTCGCCTACCGCCGCCCGAGTTCGAGATCGCTCCGCTCGAGTTCGGGCACCTCGATCAGATCGTGTTGATCGAGTGGAGCTCCTATCCGCTGCCCTGGTCGCGGGCGATGTTCGCCGGCGAGCTGGTCAAGTCGAGCTCAATCAGCCTCGGCGCCTTCGGGCAAGGGAGGCTGATCGGGTACCTGATCGTCTCGCGCTACGTCGATGCCTGGCACGTCATGAATGTGGCGGTGGATACCGCCTGGCGCCGCCAGGGCGTGGCCACGCAGTTGCTCGAGGAGCTCTTCGCGCGTACAGAGGGCGCCGCCGAGCGTGGCTACACACTCGAGGTGCGACCGTCGAACCGCTCTGCGATCAACCTCTACGAGAAGCTCGGCTTCCAGGCTCGCGGCGTTCGCCGCGGCTACTACCTCGACAACCACGAGGACGCCTTGATCATGTGGAAGGACGCCGACGAGACCTGAGCGAGGCGCCAGGGGCTAGCCTTCCGGCACTACGCGCGCCTATCTCGAAACGAGCTCGAGCAGATGATCCTGGCGATCGAGACGTCCTGCGACGAAACCGCGGCGGCGCTCCTCGACGACTCGGGTCGTCTCTGCGCCAACGTCGTTTCCTCACAGGCCGAGCTTCACGCCCGCTTCGGCGGCGTTGTGCCCGAGGTCGCCTCTCGTCGTCATCTGGAGTTGATCGTTCCCGTGCTACGCGCCGCGCTCGAGGAGGCGCAGACGACTCTCGACGAGGTCGACTCGGTTGCCGTCACGCAGGGGCCGGGCCTGATCGGAGCGCTGCTCGTGGGGATCGCCGCGGCCAAGGCGATTGCCTGGTCGAGGCGGCTGCCGCTGGTGCCGGTCGACCATCTGCTCGGGCACGTCGCGGCCCTCTACCTCGACCCGCCGGCGCTCGAGCCGCCTTTTCTCTGCCTGCTTGCCAGCGGCGGTCACACGCTCCTACTCGACGTTCGGGAGCACGCTTCCTTTCGCCTGCTCGGAACGACGCTCGACGATGCGGCCGGCGAGGCCTTCGACAAGGGGGGGCGGCTGCTCGGGCTCGGCTACCCGGGCGGCGCCGCGATCGAAAGACTGGCGCAGGAGGGAGATGCGAGCACCTACGCCTTTCCGGTGGCGCGCGTGAACGGTTTCGACTTCTCCTTCTCGGGGCTCAAGACAGCCCTTCTCTACGAGGTGCGCGGGCTCCCGCTAGGCGAGCTCGAGTGCCGGCGCGCTGATCTGGCGGCCTCCTACCAGCATGCGATCGTGCGTGCGCTCGTCGAGCAGACGTTGCGGGCGGCCACGGAGATCGGCGCCGGACAGATAGCGGTCGCGGGCGGAGTGGGCGCCAACTCAGAGCTGCGATCGGCGCTCGCCGGCGCCGCGCTGGTTCCGCTCGAGCTCTGTACCGACAACGCGGCCATGATCGCTTCGGCGGCGCGCTTCCTCGAACCCCTGCAGCCGTCCGGCTATCTTGGACTAGATGCCTATGCCTCCCGGCAGCTTGCTTAAATCTCGGCTCGCGCGACTCGCACCGGTTGTGCTCTTCCTCGTCGGAGCGATCTGGCTCGGGCTCGTGCTCAGAGACAACGGGAACCGATCGCGGGCGGGCGGCGCGGCCGACTGGGTTGGACTCGCCGGCTCTCCCCGCTCGGACGTCTCGGTCGGGGAGCGGGCTCTCGTCGTCCTGCGCGCCCCGTCGCTGGCCTCGCGCGTGTCCGAGGCCGGAGGCCTTGCGAGCGACGACCAGGAGCGCGAGTGGGCCGCCGAGGCGTCCTCGGATCAGAAGACGATCATCGCCAAGCTCGCCCTTCGCGGCGCCGCGATCGATCCGGAGTACAGCTTCACTCGCGTTCTGAACGGGTTCTCGGCAGCCCTCGATGCCGGCGCGATCGCCGTGCTCGAGCGCTCACCAGAGGTGCTCGGCGTCTATCCGGTGCGGGTCACCTACCCGGCGTCGATCGATGTCGAGTCGCTCGGTAACCCGCCCGCGCTGACCAACGGATATCACCCGCAGGTGAGCCTGTCGCCCTACGACGGCGAGGATGTGACGGTGGCTCTTCTCGATACCGGCGTCGACCGTCTACACGAGTACCTGCGCGGTCACGTCGTGCCGGGGGTGGACGTCGTCGGCGGCGATCCCGACGTGAGCGCCGCGCCCAATCCAGACAATCGCTCGGAGCTCGAGCGCCACGGCACGCAGCTGGCCGGCATCGTCGTCGGACCGGGCGCCCTCGGTGGAGTAGCGCCGGGCGCCTCGATCTTCCCGATTCGTGTCGCCGGCTGGCAGCGTGATGCGAGCGGTGCCTACGAGGTCTACGGCCGCACCGACCAGCTGATCGCCGGGCTCGAGCGCGCCGTCGATCCGAACGGGGACGGGGACGCCCACGATGGCGCCCGTATCGCCCTGGTGGGAGTCTCGGCGCCGCTGGCGGGCTTCGCCGACGGGCCTGAGGCGCGGGCCGTGCGAGGGGCGGCGGCGCTCGACACGCTCGTCGTCGCGCCCGCGGGCAATGACGGAGCGGCCGGAGCGACCTTCGGCACGATCGGTGCTCCCGGGGGCGTCGACGAAGCGCTCACCGTAGGCGCGCTCGACCTGCGCCGGCGCAGCGAGAGGGTTCGTGTCGTGGTCCGCAGCGGTCTCGAGGTGCTGTTCAACGGGGCCGTGCCTCTGGGCGGCTCGGCGGTGCCAGAAGCGCCACTGGACCGCTCGCTCGCGCGTCCGCGTCGGCAGACCGTCACGACGAGCGGGCTGTCGCCGGCACCGAGCCTGGAGAGCTTCTTTGACTCGAAGGGGTACAGCCTGGTGGCCGGGATAGCAGCGCTCGTTCCCGCCGGAGACGATCCCCGCGGCGCCGCTCGGAACGCCTCGCTGGCCGGCGCGAAAGCTGTCGTTCTCTACGGAGGAACAGTGCCGAGCGGCGCGCTGGGCCTGGACGAGAACGTCACCGTCCCCGTGGTGAGCATTCCCGGCCGGATCGGGTACGAAGCGAGCACCAGGCTGGGTCGCGGCGAGGATGTGAACGTGTCGATCGGACGGCCCTACGCGATCGCGAATCCGGACGAGGGGCGCCTCGCGCCCTTCTCCTCTTACGGGCTCTCCTTCGCCGGCGCGGTAAAGCCCGACCTGGTCGCGCCGGGTGTCGGGATCGCCACCTCCGACGCCGGTACGACGAGTGAGGGATACCCCGCCTTCGCCACGGTCAGCGGCTCGAGCGCGGCCGCCGCCGTCGTCGCTGGAGCCGCGGCGGTGCTGACCGAGGCCAGGCCCGCGCTCGACGAGAGCGAGTTGAGGTCGCTTCTGGTCACGACGTCGAAGCCGCTGGCTCGTGTCCCTGTAACGGCGCAGGGGGCTGGCGCTCTCGACCTGACGGCGACCGAGCAGATCTCGCTCGTCGTCCGACCGCAGGCGCTTACGTTCCCGCTTCTGGGTGGCCACCAGAAGCAGGTGACGCTTCGGCTCGAGCTCCGGAATCTCGGTCGGCAAACGCTGCTGGTCGCTCCGAGCGCTCACCTGCAAGGAGATCAGGTCTGGCTCCGTTTGCGCGTTCTACCGGAGCAAGTTCTGATTAACCCGGGCCGTCGCGTGTTCGTGAAGGTGAGAGCGCGTTTGATCGGAGAGCACCCTGGCGCGAGCGCCCAAGGCACCATCGCCCTTCTTCTTTCCAACGGCAGTTTGCTTCACGTCCCCTGGGCGCTGAGAGTCGTGCCGCGGGATCAGAGCGACATGATCGCCAGGGCCACTCTCTCGCGCCGCCGCTTCGATCCCTCCGACAACGCGCCGACGCTTCTCACGCTCGGGCTCGGTCGTGTCGGCGGAACATCCGAACGAGAGATCGAGCCGGCGACCAGGGTCGATGTCGAGCTCTGGAACGCAGACGGGCGCTTTCTCGGCGTACTGGCGAGGATGAGAGACGTGCTTCCCGGTCACTACGTGTTCGGGCTCACGGGCCGAAACCCGGCTGGAGTCACGCTCACGCCCGGCAACTACAGGCTGCGAGTCGTCGTTGTTCCGAGCGGCGGCGGCAAGCGTTCGCTGCGCTCGCTCCCGTTCACGATCACGCGCTCGCAGAGCTCGACCGTGCAGACGAACGCAGGCGGAACGGCGCCGCACTGATCCGGCTAGGGTGTCGCTCGAGCGCCGGGAGAGATGCCTTTGGCGGGCGCTTCACGCGACGAGCGAAGAGAGGACGGTTTCCAGGTGGACAGCGATGAGACACTCGGATACTGCGGTCTCTACTGCCCAGGCTGTGGAGCGTTTCAGGCCACGGCCAAGGGCACCGGCATCGAGTACGAGCCCGACCTGTTCACGACCTGTCGCGGCTGCAACTCGAGCGAGGTCAGCATCTGGTGCAGAGACTGCGAGATCAAGACCTGCGCTCGTGAGCGCGGACTGCGCTACTGCCTGCAGTGCGAGAGCTATCCGTGCGAGAAGGCCGAGCGATTCCGCGACGATCCCAAGTATCCCTACCACGCAGACACCCCGGCGCTGATGGCGAGGTTGGGCGAGATCGGCCTCGAGGCCTGGGCGAACGAGCAAAGCCGGAAGTGGACCTGCAAGAGCTGCGGCGGCCCCTTCGACTGGTTCTCGGAGCGGTGCCCGGCTTGCGGCACGGCGGTGAAGGAGCTCTAGGAAGCCCCGCCGAGCGAACAGCTCGCCGTGGCTGCTAGCGTTGCGGCCGTTTACCCGGAACTAGGCTCGGAGGTCTCGGTGGAGAATCGATTGAGGAAGAGTGTCGCAGCGCGGCTCAGCCGCTACCTGCAGGTGGCGAGCCAAGCCGCGAAGGAGGGCATGACGCGCATCTCGTCACATCAGATCTCCCTCTACACCGGCGTCAACGCGACTCAGGTTCGGCGCGATCTCTCCTCCTTCGGCAGGTTCGGCAAGCGCGGCTCGGGCTATGAGATCGAGATCCTCTGCGAGCGCATCCGCGACATCCTCGGCGCTCGGTCGAGCAGGTCGGTCGTGATCGTGGGCGCCGGCAGGATCGGCGAGGCGCTCGTCCGCTCCGGTCTCTTCGCCGAGCAGGGGATCGAGATCTCGACCGTCTTCGACTCCGACCCGGCCAAGATCGGCCGTGAGCTGGGAGCGCTGACCGTGCGCCCTGTCGCCGAACTGGCCGAGCAGGTGAAGCGCCACGGCGCCGTTGCCGGTGTGATCGCGGTTCCCGCGCAGGCCGCCCAGGGCGTAGCGGACGAGCTCGTGCGCGCGGGCGTGGGTGCGATCTTCAACTACTCCGAGGCGCTGCTCGACGTTCCCGAAGGCGTGTCGGTGCAGACGCTCAACCCGGCCGTGGAGCTTCTGTCCGCGCTCTGCGTGCAGACCGGCTGAGCTGGCGCGCGGCTCGAGCACGTAATCTGCGTTGAGTGCCCCTCCAGGCGATTCCCTCCGGCTTCTGGCCCGCTATCAAGCGGCGCGCTGCGTTGTCCTCAATCGCGACCGTACTTTCAAGTACGAACGCTCCCTGCGATCGCTTGGTGCTAGCGACCCACAACCTCGAAAGCATCACCTGAAGGGGCACTAGTGCGCATTCTTCTCTGGCACGGCTATCTGCTCGGCGGGACGGGCTCCAACGTCTACACACGTGCGCTCGCACGTGAATGGAGCAACTCCGGGCATGAGATCGTCCTCTTCTGCCAGGAGCGTCACCCCGAGCGCTACGACATCGGTTCGGCGTCGCTGATTCGGCCCGAGATCGGGACGCTGCTGCCGGTGTTTGTGCTCGATTGCTACGAGGGACTGGAAGCGCGCCTGCTCCAGGACCTGAGCCGGGCAGAGCTGGAGCTCTACACAGAGCTCAATGCCGCGGAGCTCCGCCGCCACCTCCCGGCCGATCTCGTCTTCGCCAATCATGTTCTTCCAGGCGGAGCGATCGCGGCGGCCGCCGGAGCGCCCTTCGCGGTCAAGGCTCACGGCTCGGAGCTCGAGTACTCGATGCGCGGCAACCGCGAGCTGGAGGAGTGGGGGAGGCGCAGTCTCGAGCATGCCAGCGCCGTCTTCGTGGGCTCCGAGCACATTCGCCGGGCGCTGGAGGAGGTCGTTGGCGCGCACGACCGCATCTACGAGGTGCCGCCCGGCGTTGACATCGAGGCGTTCGCTCCGCGGGAGCGGGGCGGCGCACTGGCTGCGCTGATCGCCGAGGCGAGGCGCGACCCGGCCAACCCCGGGGGAGCCGACGAGCGCCTGCCCGACGAGGGCAACGCCGATCGTTTCAACGCCTTCTTCTCGGAGCCGGGCCCGACCGTCGTCTACTTGGGCAAGCTGCTCGAGAACAAGGGAGTGCACCTGTTGCTCGAAGCTCTACGGGGACTGGATGCGAAGGCGGTCGTCGTCGGTTTCGGCGACTACCGGAGCGAGCTCGAGCGGCTGGCGGGTGCGCGCGTGCTCTTCACCGGGGCGCTCGAGCATCGGCACCTGGTCGAGCTGCTTCCGCTCGCCGATGTGGCCGTGGTGCCGTCGATCTATCCGGAGGCGTTCGGCATGGTCGCTGCCGAAGCCGCGGCGTCGGGCGTGCCGCCGCTGGTTGCTCGTCATTCCGGCCTGATGGAGATCGCGGCCGGTCTCGAGCGCGAGTACCCGAGCAAGCTGCGCGATCTGGCGAGCTTCGCCGGCGGCGATGTCGCCGATCTGCGCGCGAAGCTCGAGGCCTTGCTGTCGCTGTCCGAGGCCGATCGTGAGGCACTCGGCCGGGCTGCGCGCCGCGCTGCTGTGAACAACTGGGGTTGGTCGAGCGTGGCCGGGCGCCTGCTCGAGCCCTTTACTATTTGAAGTATCAGGCCGAACCCTTTATTCTTTGAAGCAATGGGCGAGGAACAGAAGCTTTCTGCCGACCAGCAACTGGCACTGGCCTACGAGCAACTGGAGAATGCGCAAGACCTCACGACGGCGGTCGAGGAGGAGTTCGCGCTGCTCGATCCGGGCACGCTCGCTCTCGACAACCGCTTCGAGGAGCTGCAGGCTCTCGCCGCCGGCCACGAGGTCGAGTCGCATCTGGTCGGAGAGCTGATCGCCTCGGAGGCAGAGGTCAGGACCGGCCGCTGCGAGACCTTCGCCGAGGCGGCGGCGAAGATCGGCGAGCGGCGCGAGCAGCTGACCGCACTCGCCGACGAGCTCGGAGTCCTGCTCGGCGCGAACGGCACTCACCCGTGGAGTCCCTGGCAAGCACAGCGGATCATCGACACGCCTCACTACCGCCGCAACGACGAGCTCCTGCGCTACGTCGTCTGGCGCAACAACACCTTCGGGCAGCACGTGCACGTCGCCATTCACGGCGCCGACCGTGCGGTCTGGGTGGCGAACACGATGCGCAACTTCCTGCCCGAGCTCCTCGCCCTCTCGGCCTCCTCGCCCTTCATCGAGGATGTGAACAGCGGCCTACACTCCGCGCGAACGCAGATCTTCACTCGCACCTTCCCCCGCTGCGGAATCCCGGACACCTTCGCCGACTGGCGCGAATACGAGCAGTTCGTTCGCTTCCTCTATCGCACCGGCTCGATCGGCGAACACACGCAGCTGTGGTGGAGCGTGCGCGTCCATCTCGCCTTCCCGACCGTCGAGGTGAGGATCGCCGACGCGCAGCCCGATCTGCGCGAGGCGCGCTCGTTGGCGGCGCTCGCCTTCTCGCTGGTCGCGCGCTGCGCCAGGGCGATAGACGAGAACGAGCCGCTCGTCTGGCATCCGCACCGGATGATCGAGGAGAACCTCTGGCGCGCGATTCGCTGGGGACTCTCGGGCGAGATGATCGACCTGAAGACGGGCGAGGTGCGCTCGACCCGTGCGGCCGTCGAAGAGCTGATCGAGTGGGTGATGCCGGTTGCGGAAGAGCTCGGAGCGGCGTCCTACCTGGCGGTTCCGGAGCAGAACTCAGCCGAGCGGCAGATAGCTCGCTTCGACGAAGGCGCCAGCCTGCGGGAGATCTACGCCGAGCTGGTGAGGGGAAAGGAGCGGGTCGGTGGCCGGTAGTGAGGGCCAGGCGGCTGAAGGCGCAAGCATCGAAGACATCGCCGAGCAGCTGCGCCGGATCAAGGTCGGCGACATCGTCATCCAGACCGTGACCGGGCTCATCTCGCTCGGGTCGTTGCGGTTGAGCGGCGATCAGCGCGATCTCGCTCAGGCGCGTCTGGCAATCGATACGTTGCGGGCGCTCGAGCCCGTGATACGTGAGCAGGTTTCCGCCGAG
Source organism: Gaiellaceae bacterium (assembly GCA_050011315.1). GTDB lineage: Bacteria > Actinomycetota > Thermoleophilia > Gaiellales > Gaiellaceae > Fen-549. Next base: position 9,271 of record JBEKJI010000024.1, on the reverse strand, counting down.
CTGGCCGGCGAATTGCAGACTGCTATTACGAGCTTGCAGCTCGGGTACGCGGAGGCCACGAGCGCGAAACCCGAGCCGGAAGCTTCCACCAGCACCGCGGCCGAGCCCGAAAGTGGCGAGCAGGCGCCGGCCGATGCGTCCAGCGGCGAGTAGCCGGCCCGGCGGTCCTCGCTCGATAGTCGCCACGAGCCGACTCGAAGAGAGCAGAGGGCGCTTGGTTATGCCCAACCCGGCGTTCTTTTCTGTGATACAAAAACGCCGCGCCGACAGCCTTCGGTGCGAACCTTGTGAGAGCGGAGGATCATGGACTTTTTTCAGAACCATGCCGTGCTGTTCGCGCTAGTAGCGGCGATCGTCGGCGTCAGTTATGGAGTCGCTCTGATCTTTTGGCTGCTCAAGCAGCCGACGGGGACGGAGCGGATGCGCGAGATCTCGCATGCCGTACAGGAGGGTGCGAGCGCCTATCTGCGCAAGCAGTACACGACGATCGCCATCGTCTCGGTGCTTCCCTTCCTGCTGATCGGCTTCTACGACAAGCTTGGCTGGGGGACGGCGGTCGGCTTCCTGGTCGGCGCCGTGCTGTCGGCCACCGCGGGATTCATCGGCATGAATGTCTCGGTGCGCTCGAACGTGCGCGTGGCCGAGGCGGCGAAGGGCGGCTTGAGGCCGGCGTTCGGCGTCGCCTTTCGCGCCGGCTCGGTGACCGGCCTTCTGGTCGTCGGTCTGGGCCTGCTCGGCGTCGCCGGCTACTACTGGATCCTCACCGCGGGCTTCGGCATCGAGCAGGGTAAGACCGTCGATCACCTGGTCGGCCTCGCCTTCGGCGGCTCGCTGATCTCGGTCTTCGCGCGTCTCGGCGGCGGCATTTTCACCAAGGCCGCCGACGTCGGCGCCGACCTGGTCGGCAAGATCGAGGCCGGCATTCCCGAGGACGATCCGCGCAACCCGGCCGTCATCGCCGACAACGTCGGCGACAACGTCGGCGACTGCGCCGGTATGGCCGCCGACCTGTTCGAGACCTACGCCGTCACTGCCGTCGCGGTGATGCTCCTGGCTACGCACTTCAAGTCGCCGGGGCTGATTCTGCTTCCGCTTGCGATCGGTGGCGTCTCGATCTTCACGTCGATTCTCGGCACCTTCTTCGCCCGTATTGGCTGCTCCGGCTCGATCATGAACGCTCTCTACAAGAGCGTCGCCGCGGCCACGGTGCTCTCCGCGATCGGCTTCATCCCGATCATGATGGGCTACGACGGCGGGCAGTTCTCATTCCGCCAGCTCTACCTGCCGGCGCTCGTCGGCCTCGCTATCACCTTCCTCTTGGTGGCGATCACCGAGTACTACACCGGCACTCGCTGGCACGCGGTCAAGTCGATCGCGTCGGCATCACAAACAGGACACGCGACCAACATCATCTCCGGGCTCGCCTGGGGCATGCAGGCCACGGTCGCGCCGGTGATTGTGATCGCCGCCGGCATCCTCTCGGCCTATTACCTGGCCGGTGGACACGGCGACGCGAAGAAGGGTCTGTTCGGAATCGGTGTCGCGGTCATGGCGCAGCTCTCGATGACCGGTCTGATCGTCGCCCTCGACGCCTACGGGCCGGTGACCGACAACGCCGGCGGCATCGCCGAGATGGCCGATCTCGACGAGTCGGTACGCGGGATCACCGATCCGCTCGACGCGGTCGGCAACACCACCAAGGCCGTGACCAAGGGATATGCCATCGGATCGGCCGGGCTGGCGGCGCTCGTGCTCTTCTCCGAGTACTCGACCAAGCTGCACGCTCCCCAATATCACGTCACCACGAATTTCGCGCTCGACAACCCGTGGGTGATCGCCGGTCTTTTCGTCGGCGGTTTGATGCCGTTCCTTTTCGCGTCGCTGGCGATGCAGGCCGTGGGCGTCGTCGGTGGCCAGGTGGTGAACGAGGTACGGCGGCAGTTCAAGGAGATGCCCGGGATCATGAAGGGCACGCAGAAGCCCGATTACAGCCGCGCCGTCTCGATCGTCACCGGCTCGGCGATCAAGAAGATGCTGGCGCCGGCGCTGATCCCGATCGTGATTCCGATCACGGCCGGCCTGATCTCCGCCGACATGCTCGGCGGGCTTCTGATCGGCACGATCGTGACCGGCCTCTTCCTGGCCATCCAGATGACCTCCGGCGGCGGCGCCTGGGACAACGCCAAGAAGACAATCGAGGACGGTCTCTACGGCGGCAAGGGCTCGCCTGCGCATCAGGCCGCCGTCACCGGCGACACGGTCGGCGATCCCTACAAGGACACCGCCGGCCCGGCGATCAACCCGATGATCAAGATCGCCAACATCGTCGCAATTCTGCTGATTCCCGTGATCGCCTCGATCCACGGCTAGCGAGCGAGTCTCATAGCGCCAAGTTCGAGGGGGCCGCGCGGCCCCCTCGGCGTTGTGTCAGCGTAGATCCGGTTAGATGACCACCTCGGGCTCCAGCTCCGGCGCCTTCGCGGGGAGCGGCTCTTCCACCGGTCTCGTGGGCGCCTTCTCGGCGACCGCGGGCTGCCGTTTACGGGCAGAGCGCTCGGCAAGCCTGTCGGCCACCCTCTCGACGATCAGATAGGCGACCGCCGCGTAGACCCAGCCGGCGAGGACGTCGGAGACGTAGTGCTCGGCGGTGTAGACGAGGGCCAGGCCCATCGCCAACGGATAGAGGGCGAGCAGGATGCGCCAGCGCCAGCGCGCGGACTTCCAGAAGAAGATCGCGATCAGCATCGCGAAGGCGGCGTGCAGGGAGGGCATCGCCGCGACGTCGTTCGCGTAGCCGACGCCGCGATCGTAGAGCGAGCCCATCGCCGAGATCGGGATGTGCGTCCAGACGGCGCCGACGATTCGCTGCAGCGGTGGCAGGTCTCCCTGCTTGCTGGCCATCCACGGTGGCACAGCCGGGAACAGAGCATAGGTGGCGAATCCGAGCATGGCGAGCGTCGCGACCGCCGCCATGTAACGGCGAAAACGGCTCGGCCGGAGCGCCCAGAGGAGCGCGGCCACGATGATGGTGGCGAAGAAGTGGGTCAGGTAGACGAACCAGAGCGCGTAGTCGTACCAGCGGATGCTTGCCGCTCCGTGCCAGAGATGCTCCTGCAGCCAGACGGTGGGAACGTGTCCGGCGGCGATCCACTGGTCGGCGTGCAGCTGCGGCCAGATGTGGGCCGAGAAGAACATGCTGTCGGCGCGGCCGCGCAGGACGTCGTAGACGTACAGGATCGCGATGAAGGGCGCCCAGTCGTAGATCAGACCGCGGGCGACGTGGCGCAGGTCGGTGAGCGAGAAGGCGAGCAACCCGAGCAGGACCCAGGCGAGCACCCGGTCGCGAGCCATCGGCAAGCCGAGGAAGTAGGTGAACGTCGCGAGCGCGCAGAGGTAGACGGCGGGCGCGAGCCAGCGCGCGTATTTGCGCAGGAGGCTCGAAGCCAGGAGTTTTCTAGTTCGCGGCGGCATGTTCGTGGAATTACGCGCGCCAGTAGCTCTTGGTGAAGAGAACGGCAACCGGGATTATCTCCAACCTGCCGAGCAACATCAGTGCGGATAGCACGAGCTTGGACACGTCGCTGAAGGGAGCGAAGGATCCGACCGGTCCCGCGAGCCCGAGCCCGGGGCCCCCATTTGCCAGAGCGGCGGCGGCGTCGGCGATCGCCGAGAAGGCCTCGAGGTGGAAGTTCATCCGCGCAGCGTCGAGCTCGAGCGCCAGCGTTCCCAGAGCCAGCAGACCGAAGAAGATGAGCACGAAAGCGGTGACGCCGCGCACTGCCCGCTCGTCGATCGGGCGGCGGTTGCGACGGATGTGGCGGATCGTCTCGGGGTGCACGGCCTGCACCAGCTCGCGCTGCAGCAGCTTGCCGATGATCTGAACGCGCATGATCTTCTGCGAGCCGGCGAGAGACGACGCGCAACCTCCGATCAGAACCAGTCCGACCAGGATCGCGGGCGCGGCCAAGGGCCAGGCGGCGATGTTGGCGTTCGTGAATCCGGTCGTGGTCAGGAAGGAGACCGACTGGAAAAGACCCTCGCGCACGGATCCCCAGCCGCTGGCGGCGCTGCCGGCGGCCAGTGCCGCAGCGACGCCGATCGCGCCCAGGATGGCGATCGCCAGGTAGAGGCGCGTCTCACCGTCGCGTAGGAGCGAACGCAGCTCGCGGCGGACGACCGCTCTGAAGACGAGCAGGATGTTCGCGCCGGCGAGCAGCATGAACCCGAAGACGACCCACTGCGTGGCGGTTGAGTAGGCGGCGAGCGAACCGGCACGGGGCGAGAACCCGCCCGTAGAGACCGTACTGAAGGCGATGCCGATCGAGTCGAAGACGTTCAAACGATCGTCGACGTCGAAGAGGTCGAGCCCGATCAGAGTCAGCGCAGCGACGGCTGTGAGGGCGACGTAGAGCGCGCCGAAGCGCCTGATCACCGCCTGCACACCCCGCGAGAGCCGCTCAACTTCCCGGCCCGGTTGCTCCGGAGCCATCAGCTCGCGTCCGCCCACTCGCAACCGCGGCAGAAGCGCCAGCACCAAGACGATCACGCCGAGGCCGCCCAGCCACTGGCTGAACTGACGCCAGAACAGAAGCGAGTGAGGCAACGAGGAGGGGTCGGCGAGCATGCTGATATTGCTGGTAGTCAGCCCGGCCATCGACTCCATGAAGGCGTCGGTCCAATGCCCGAGCCCGTTCTTGGCGAGCAGGTAAGGCATGCTTCCGAGGATCGCCGCGGCTACCCAGGCCAGAGTGACAACGAGGAAGGCCTCTCTCGTCCCCAGCCGGCCCCTACCTCGGTTACTCCGATCCAGCACGAACCCGACGGCGAACCCGATCGCCAGCGGGACGAGGAAGGGAAGCGGCGATTCGAGGTAGATGGCGGCGACGAGAGCCGGGACCGCCAGCGCCAGGCTGATGATCTCGAGTATGCGTCCGAGCGCGTGCAGGCTAGCCCGTACGCTGACGCCCAGCGTCTGGCGCCTGGCTCCACGCCTGAGCCGCTGGGTGCTAGGAACTCCTCTCAAAACGAAGCACTCCATCGTCTGGCCGCGCTCGTCGGCACAATGCGTTGTCCTCGGCCTCGCCCGTAGCCTCCGCTACGAACGAGGCGCTGCTTTTCGGAGCTCGGCTGGAAACAGAGAGACACCGGCTGAGCACGATCTCGCGGCCCGAGGACGTCGTCCTCAGGCGCGTCCGTATCTACGTCCGATACGAATGCGCCCTGCGTCCTAGCCTCGCACCACGACCTCGCACTCATCCGGCGCCCCTCCGTCCCCAGACGAGCTCCCTAGCCTTGCACTCACCGATCGCACCCAGCCGACGGGTCTTCATTCTGAGACGAGCTCTGATCACAGCTCGCGCTCGAGCTCAACGGCTCGTTCGGCTTCGGTGAAGACGATCACGCGGTCGTCCGGCTGCAGGCGGTCGTGCCCGTGCGGGAAGAAGGCCCTATCGCCGCGCACGATCGCGCCGATCACAGTGCCGGCGGTAGGAAGCTCGCTGAACGGCTTGCCGATCAGCTCGTTGTCGGCGCGGACGGTCACGTCGAGGATCTCGAAGCGGTTGCGCTCGAGCATCGACACCTGGCGCGTGCGCGGATCGTGGGCGAAGCGGACGATCTCCTCGGAGGTGATCAGGCGCGGGTTGAGGGCGACGTCGATTCCCGAGCGCTCGAACACCTCGACCGAGGCCGCGTCATGGACGATCGCGATCGTAAAGGGAACTCCGTGCAGCTTGGCGAGAGTCGCCGCGTAGTGGTTCTTGGCGTCCTCGCGCATGGCGAAGACGGCCACCTCGGCATTGCCGATCCGCTCGCGGTCGAGAAAGTCGGGATCCATCCCGGTCGCCTCGAGAACGCGCGCATGCGGCAGGAACTCGGCGATCTCGTGCGCCCGCCTGCTGTTGAACTCAACGATACGCACCCGGCTGCCCTGGGAGAGAAGGACGCGCGCGATCGCCACGCCTGTGCGCCCGCCACCGAAGATCACCACGTCGCCCGTTCGCTGCTCGCCGCCGGCGACGATGCCGCTCCAGAGCCGGATCGCCTTGGGCGAGCCGAGCACGACCACGCGATCTCCCGGCTCGATTCGCTCGGCGCCGCGCGGGATGATCCGTCGACCGCCACGGATGATGCTGACGACGCGCGAGTCGTAGGGCGCCGCGCTCTCGCGCAGGCGCCTACCGATGACCGCTCCCGGCTTGGCGCCGGGCGGCACCTCGAACTCGACCATGTGCACCTGGCCGTCGGCGAAGACGTCCGTCTGCCTGGCGGCGGGGATGCCGATGATCCTCGACACGGCCAGCGCGGCCTCGAGCTCGGAGGAGACGACGAAGTCGACATCGAGGAAGCGGTCGCGGCAGATCTCGAGATACTCCTCGTTGGAGACGCGCGCGATCGTCATCGCCTTGGGCGCCAGCTTGCGCGTGAGCAGGCAGGCGATAAGGTTCGCCTCGTCGCGGGACGTGCAGGAGATGAACAGATCGGCCTCGCCAACGCCGCCGCGCTCGAGCACCTGACGGCTGCTGCCGTTTCCCTCGACCGTGGTGACGCTGTGGCTCTGCGCCAGCTCGCCGAGGCGCTCGTGATCGATGTCGACGACGGTCAGCTCATGCTCGCCGTGAAGCGCCTCGATAATGGTCGTCCCGACCTGCCCTGCGCCGACAACGAAGATCTTCATTGCAGAGCGAAAGGTATCGTCCGCGCCGGTCTGATGTAGCCGGCTCGGAGAATGGAGCACGCCCCGGCGCCACGCGACGCACTAGAGTGCGCCGGCATGAGCCCCTACCGCCTCTCGATCACGATCACCTCGCTGGCGCTGATCGGGCTGGGCGTGGCGATAGTGGTGCAAACGGCGAGAGCCGGCGGAGGTCTCGTCGGTTATCTGCTCGGGCCGCTGTTCGCGGCCGCGGGGCTCGGCCGTCTGGCCCTCCTCCGGCGCCGCTAGAGTCGAGGAGTCATGGCTCGGAAGCGTCCCAGACTCGAGCGCGTTCTCGCCGGGCGCGATCTCTTCTCGATCGCCTACGGCGAGATCGCCTCTTCGATCTACTTCGCACTCGGCATCGTCGCTGCGCGGGCGCTCGGGTTGACACCGGCCGTGCTCCTCGTCGTGGGTGGGCTCTTCATTCTCGTCGCCGCCTCCTATGCCGAGGCGATTGCTTCGGCGCCCGAGACGGGCGGTGCGGCCACTTTCGTGCGCCGTGCCTTCAACGATCTGACCGGTTTCGTCGTCGGCTGGGTGCTGCTGCTCGACTACCTGATCGTGATCGCGCTGACGACCCTGTTCGTCCCCCACTACCTGGGTGCGGCTGTCCAGTCGGAAACTCTCAGGCGCTCGCCCTACGACACGCTGGTCGCGGTCGGGCTCGTGACCCTGCTGACGGCGATGCGGCTGGTCTTCCGCCCGAGCATCTATCGCTTCGGAATCGTGCTCGCCGTCCTCGACCTGATGACGCAGCTGCTCCTGATCGTCCTTGGCTTCTCGTTTCTCTTCTCGCGCCACGGCCTCGCCTCGGGAGTCCATTTCGGGACGATGCCGACCTGGGGCGCGCTCGCCTTTGCGCTGCCGCTGGCGATGCTCGCCTACACCGGTATCGAGACGGTCGCCAACCTCTCGGAAGAGAGCCGCCGGCCGGCGGAGCTACCGGGCAACCTGTTCCGGGCCGCCGGCGCTGTGATCACCGTCTACGTGCTGATCGCCGTGATCGGTCTTTCGGCCTTCCCGGTCAAGGGCGGTGCAACGGAGCTCGGCAGCGAATGGCGGCGCGCACCTCTGATGGGGATCGTCGCCGCGCTGATACCTCACCTTCCGACCCTTCTCGGCGACGCGCTGCGCGTCTTCGTCGGCTTGAGCGGCGTCGCGATTCTGTTACTGGCGGCGACGACTGCGATCTCCGGCTTTGCCCGGCTCGCTCATTCCCTTGGCGAGCACCGGATGCTGCCGGCTCCGTTCGGCCGTCTCCATCACCGCACGCTCGTCTCGCCGCAGTCGCTGATCGCGATCGCGCTGTTCGCGGGCGGGCTTCTGGTTGCGACCGAGCCGCTGCACAACCGCGGACTCCAGGGCCAGGCGACCTTCCTCGCCAGCCTCTTCTCGTTCGGGATCCTGATCGCGTTCAGCGCCGCCCAGCTCGCGGTAGTCCGCCTTCGCTACACGGAACCGGAGCGGTTCCGTCCCTACCGGGTTCCGCTCTCGATCCGCGTTTTCGGCGGCGATCTGCCGCTGCCGGCTCTTCTCGGCGCCCTGCTCACGGTCTTCGTCTTCGTACTGACGATGGCGACGCACCCGGCCGCCCGCTACGGAGGACCTCTTTGGCTGGCAACCGGCCTGGCCGTCTACTGGCTGGTACGCCGCCAGCGCGGTGCCGGCCTGCTCGAGCAGGTCGTTGCTAGCGACGAGCAGCAGCTCCCCGAGGTGCGCTTTTCCAGGATCCTCGTGCCGATGAAGCTGGGCGACATCGGCGAGGAGATGATGGCGACCGCGGTGCGGGTCGCCCAGGATCGCCAGGCCTCTGTAGTCGCGCTCAACGTCATCGAGGTGCCGGCCGCTCGCAAGCTGGGCGAAACGCTACCGGCCGAAGAAGAAAACGCGAAAGAGGCGCTCGATGAGGCACGGGCGCTTGCGGAGGAGAACGGCGTACCGATTCAGAGCTATACCGTGCACGCGCGCTCGATCGGTACCGCGGTGGTCGAGCAGGCGCGGGAGCTGGGTGTCGATCTGATCGTACTCGGCTCCGGCCCGCGCTGGCGCCGTCAGTCGCGCTTCTTCTCGCCCACGGTCGAGTATGTGCTACGCAAGGCGCCCTGCGAGGTCATGATCGTCTCCTTCCCCGAGGAGATGCTCGAGGGTGAGGCTGCGCCCGAGGAAAGCTCTGCGTGATCACTCGATACGGGGGCGGCCCCATCACTGCATGAGTTAGGCTGAGGCGGAATGAAGGCGATCATCATCGGCTGCGGTCGTACCGGCTCGTCGGTTGCGCGCCATCTGCTCGACGCGGGCTGGGAGGTCGTCGTCGTCGACGAAGACGAGGAGGCCCTCTCCAACCTCGGAACGCGCTGGCCCGGGCGATTCATCGTCGGGCACGGTCTCGACATCGAAGTACTGGTAGAGAGCGGCATCGAGGGCGCGGACGCGGTCGTCGTCTCCACGGACGGCGACAACACCAACATCGTGATCGGACTGATCGCCCAGCGCCGTTTCCGAGTCGAGCGCGTCGTCGTGCGCATCCTCGATCCGGCCCGCGCCCGCTTTTTCGCCGAGCGCGGGCTGCACACG
>JBEKJI010000023.1:0-34741 GCA_050011315.1 Gaiellaceae bacterium | reverse complement strand
GTGGAGCTTGGCCCTTTGTGGCTTGCACGTCGCTTGAGACTTCTGTTTTTCGCTCATGCGGGAACCGTTCGCCGCCAAAGTGCGGGTCCCTGCTCATTCTGAGGCGACTTCCAGACACCGGTGGGTGTCAAGGGGCGTTCGTACCGAAAGCGGATCGGCCTTTCCACAGCGGATTGGGGCGGCGAGTTCTTTTTTGGTTGCTAACGATTTTCGGCTGAAGTCTGAAATACTCGAACGGAGCGAAAGGAGGGAATGTGAGGAAGAAGGTTTTGTTCTTCACTCTGCTCGTGATCGTGGTCGCCGCTTTGCTGGTGGGCTGTGGCTCGAGCAAGAAGAAAACGGCGAAAGCCACGTTCGTGTTCGCCAGCTCGGCCGATCCGGTGTTGCTCGATCCGGCGCTCGTGTCGGACGGCGAGTCACTGCGGATCACCAACCAGATCTTCCAGAGCCTCGTCGGCTTCAAGCCGGGCGGCTCGGAGGTCGTACCGCAGCTCGCGACGAGCTGGACGCCAAGCGCCGACGCGCTGTCGTGGACGTTCAAGCTGCGTACGGGGGTGAAGTTCTCCGACGGCACGCCGTTCAACGCCGCGGCGGTCTGTTACAACTACGACCGCTGGTACAACTTCCCGGCGACGCTTCAGAACCCGGCCGTCAGCTACTACTGGAACACGGTGTTCGGGGGCTTTGCGAAACCGGCGAACGGCAACCCGGGGCCCGACAAGGCCCTCTACAAGAGCTGCACGACAAACGGGGACAGCGAGGTCACGCTGAACCTGAACCGGCGCTCCTCGTCCTTCATCTCGGCGATCGGGCTGCCGAACTTCAGCATCGCCAGTCCGACGGCGCTGAAGAAGTACCACGCCGACGCGGGTACGGTCGACTCGACCGGCGTCTTCCACCCGACCGGCACGTTCGCAACCCAGAACCCGGTCGGCACGGGGCCCTACATGCTCCAGTCGTGGGAGCCGGCGGTGAAGCTGGTGCTCGTCGCCAACCCGAACTACAACGGGCCGAAGCCCGCGATCTCCAAGGTCATCTACCGCTCGATCGCAGACAACGCCGCGCGACTGCAGGCGCTGCAGAGCGGTGAGATCCAGGGGATGGACTATGTGGCCCCGCAGGACTACTCGACCGTGCAGAACGACTCGAAGCTGCAGTTGCTCAAGCGGCCGGTCTCCTCGATCGGGTACATCGGCCTGAACCAGGCAAAGCCGCCGATGAACAATCTGCTCGTTCGCCAGGCGATGGCCCACGCGCTCGACAAGGCGGCGGTCATCAAGGCGATCTACGGCCAGACCGGTGAGGTGGCGAACCAGTTCCTGCCGCCCTCGCTATTCGGCTTCGCCACGAGCGGTGTACCGGACTACGCGTTCGATCCCGCTCAGTCGAAGGCGTTGCTGAAGCAGGCCGGGCTGACGCTGCCGGTGAAGATCGACTTCTGGTATCCGACGGGCGTCGTTCGCTCGTACATGCCGGATCCGCAGCGGATCTTCCAGGCCTTCCAGGCAAACCTGAACGCCGCGGGCTTCAAGGTGGTGCCGCACACAGCGCCGTGGCGCCCGGACTACCTGGGTGGAACGCAGTCGGGCAAGTACCAGGTCTACATGCTCGGTTGGATCGCCGACTACTACGACCCGCAGGACTTCCTGAACGTGCACTTCGGATCGCAGACGCCGCTCTTTGGCTTCAACAATCCGTCGCTGTTCGCGATGCTCGCCAAGGCGGACGCCGAGCCCAACGCGGCTCTGCGCACCACGGACTACGAGCAGGCCAGCATCGCAGTGATGAAATTCCTGCCGATGGTGCCGTACGCGTGGGGTAGCTCCGCGCTGGCACTGGACAAGAACATCCACGGCTACGTGCCCGGCCCGATCGGACCGGTAAACGAGCCCTGGGCAGATCTGCATTACTAGTAGGGAATAGCAGCAGGCCGGCGGACGAGAACAATGCTTCGCTTCATCGTCCGCCGGCTGTTGCTTCTCGTTCCCATCCTGCTCGGGCTCTCGATCCTCGTCTTCGGCTGGATCCGGGCGCTGCCCGGGTCGCCCGCGCAGACGCTTCTGGGCGAGCGCGCGACACCGCAACTGGTCGAGCAGGTTCGCCACCAGTACGGCCTCGACAGGCCGCTGCCGGTCCAGTACTGGGACTATCTGAAGACGGTCGGGAGCGGCAACCTGGGCACGAGCATCACGACCTACCGGCCGGTCACCTACGAGATCCGGCGGCGCTTCCCGGCCACCGTCGAGCTCGCTATCGGCGCGATGATCTTTGCGATCGGCTTCGGGATTCCGCTCGGCTTCTTCGCCGCCAAGAAGTACGGCTCGCTCTTCGACCAGGCAAGCCTGGTCGGCTCGCTGATCGGGATCTCGATCCCGATCTTCTTCCTCGGCCTGATCCTGAAGTACATCTTCGCCGTGCGCCTGCACTGGCTGCCATCGATCGGCCGCGAGGACATCCTGGCGACGCGAGCGCACCCGACCAACTTCTTCGTCCTCGACGCCATCATCGCGGGCGACCCGGGCGCGCTCTGGGACACGATCAAGCACCTGATCCTGCCCTCGATCGCGCTGGGCTCGATTCCGCTTGCGATCGTCACGCGCATCACCCGTGCCTCGGTGCTCGACGTCCAGCACGAGGACTACGTGCGCACGGCGCGCGCGAAGGGCCTGCCGCCGAACGAGGTCGACCGGCGCCACGTGCTCAGAAACGCGCTGCTTCCGATCTCGACGATCATCGGGCTGCAGACAGGGCTACTGCTTTCGGGCGCCGTGCTGACTGAGACGGTCTTCGCGTGGCCGGGCATCGGTAGCTGGCTCACGGCGGCGATCCCCAACCGCGACTACCCGGTGCTGCAGGGCGGGATTCTCTTCGTCGCGATCGTCTTCGTCCTCGTCAACCTGGTCGTGGACATCTCCTACGCGATCATCAACCCGCGCATCAGGCTCTCATGAGTGTCGCCGAGATCGAAGCGGCCGACCTCCAGCTTGAGGGAGCGCCGAGCGGGCTCTGGCGCGAGGCCTGGAGCCGGTTGCGGCGCAACCCTGTCGCCATCATCGGCTTCTGCCTGGTCGCCTTCTTCGCCCTGGTAGCGATACTGGCACCCTGGATCGCGCCCTACAGTCCGAACCCGCTCCACACGGAGCTCTCGCGGTGCAGCACAACCAGCGGCTGCCCCGGCCCCTCGGCGGCGCACTGGCTTGGGCTCGACCTGAACGGCCGCGACGAGCTGTCGCGCATCATCTACGGGGCGCGCTACTCGCTTCTGATCGGCTTTGTGGCGGCGGGGTCGGGGCTCTCGATTGGGCTCGTGCTGGGCTCGATCGCCGGCTATGCCGGTGGCATCGTCGACACGATCATAATGCGCTGCATGGACATCATGCTGGCGATCCCGGGCCTGCTGCTGGCGATCGGGGTTGTGGCGATGCTCGGCCGGGGGCTCTGGCAGATCATGGTGGCGGTCGGGGTCACGAACGTGCCGATCTTCGCGCGCCTGCTGCGCGGCTCGGTGCTCGTGCAGCGCGAGCAGGACTTCGTGCTGGCGGCGCGGGCCGTGGGAGTGCGCCGGCGCGCGATTCTCTTCTCGCACATCCTGCCGAACGCGATCTCGCCGGTGATCGTGCAGGGCACGCTGGCGATGGCGACCGCGATCATCGACGTCGCCGGGCTCGGCTTCCTCGGGCTGGGGCCGCAGGATGTCTCGACGCCGGAGTGGGGAACGATGCTGACGGGCGTGAACGAGTACTTGCAGAGCGCGCCGATCCTGGCGATCGCGCCGGGGGTGGCGATCGTGCTCTCGGTGCTCGGCTTCAACCTGATCGGAGACGGACTCCGCGAGGCTCTCGACCCGAAGCTGCGTGGCCGTGTCTGAGCGAGCCGACTCCCCGATCCTCGAGGTAGACGACCTCCGGGTCGAGTTCTGGACGGCGCGCGGGACGATCTACGCCGTCAACGGCATCTCGTTCAAGGTCGCGCCGGGGGAGATGATGGGGATCGTCGGTGAGTCCGGCTGCGGTAAGAGCGTGACCGCGCTGGCGCTCCTCGGCATCCTGCCGCGCGCGGGCCGAGTGGTCGCCGGCAGCGCGCGGTTCGGCGGGCGCGATCTCCTCAAGCTCTCCGACCACGAGCTGCGGAAAATCCGCGGCAAGGAGATCGCGATGATCTTTCAGGACCCGATGACGAGCCTGAACCCGGTCATGACGATCGGGCGCCAGATCGTCGAGCCGCTCGAGACGCACTTCGGGATGGCCCGCAGGCAGGCCATGCGACGCGCGATCGAGCTGCTCGAGCAGGTCGGCATCCCCGGCGCTAAGGAGCGCGCCCACGACTACCCGCACCAGTTCTCGGGCGGTATGCGGCAACGCGCGATGATCGCGATGGCGCTCGCCTGCGAGCCGAAGCTGTTGATCGCGGACGAGCCGACGACGGCGCTGGATGTCACGATCCAGGCGCAGATCCTCGACCTGCTGCGCAAGCTCGTCGCCGAGCGCGGAACGGCGCTGATCCTGATCACGCACGATCTGGGTGTGGTCGCAGGGATGTGCACGGGCATCGACGTGATGTACGGCGGGATGTTCATGGAGCGGGGCACGGCCGAGCACGTGTTCGGGCGGCCGCGGCACCCGTACACGCTCGGCCTGCTCGAGAGCGTGCCGCGGCTCGACTACACGCGCCGAGTGGCGCTGCGCCCGATCATGGGCGCCCCGCGCGACATGCTGAGCTTTCCCAGCGCCTGCCCGTTCCAGCCGCGCTGCCGCTTCGAGGTCGAGCAGTCGCGGCAGGAGGTTCCCGAGCTGGTCGAGATCGAGCCCGGCCACTACGTGGCCTGCTTCAATCCGGTGCCGGCCGAGGAGTGGCAGCGGAGTCGCAAGGAGGCGGCGGGTTGAGCGCCAACGGCAACCTCGTCGAGGTCGAGCGGCTCAAGGTCTACTTTCCGATCAGGAGCGGGATCGTGCTCGATCGCCACGTGGGCGACATCAAGGCGGTCGACGACGTCTCCTTCGAGATCCGCCGCGGCGAGACGCTGGGGCTCGTGGGCGAGTCGGGCTGCGGCAAGTCGACGGTGGGACGTACGCTGCTGAGGCTGTACGAGCCAACTTCCGGTCGAATCATCTTTGACGGCAAAGACATCAGCGAGCTCGGCGCCGAGGGGATGCGTGTGCTGCGCCGCCGCATGCAGATCGTTTTCCAAGACCCGTTCGCGTCGCTCAATCCGCGCCACAGCGTCTCGCGCATCATCGGCGAGCCGCTGCGGGCGCACAAACTGGCCGGCCGGCGCGCGGCGGCCCGGCGAGCCAGCGAGCTGCTGGAGATCGTCGGCCTGCCGCGGGATGCGGCCAGTCGCTATCCGCACGAGTTCTCCGGCGGGCAGCGCCAGCGGATCGGGGTTGCAAGGGCGCTCGCGCTGAACCCCGCCTTCATCGTGGCCGACGAGCCGGTGTCGGCGCTGGATGTCTCGATCCAGGCGCAGATCATCAACCTGCTCGAGGAGCTGCAGAAGGAGTTCTCGCTGACGTATCTCTTTATCGCGCACGACCTCGCGGTCGTCCGCCACATCTCCGATCGCATCGCCGTCATGTACCTGGGCTCGATCGTCGAGATCTCGCCGGCCGCCGAGCTGTACGCGAACCCTCTGCACCCCTACACGATCTCGCTGCTCTCCGCGGTGCCGATCCCCGACCCCGAGGTCGAGCGAGCGCGGAAGCCCCTCCTTCTCGCCGGCGACCTCCCGAGCCCTGCGAACCCGCCGTCGGCCTGTCGCTTCCACACGCGCTGCCCGTTCGTGCAGCCGACCCTATGCCGGGACGAAGTGCCGCCCCTTCGCGAGCTTGAGCGCGAGCATCTGGTGACGTGTCACTGGGCCGAGAAGATCAAGGCAGGCGAGATCCAACCGATGGAGGTCGAGGCCGTGTTCGTGGAGGTCGAGAGCGGCACTCGCGCCTGGGAGCCGCCGCCGGTCTAAGGACATATCCCGCCAGGCCTACACGCCCGATGCGGCCGCCCCGCGGCACCAGTGGCCGCCCAGACCGTTCGACGCGCAACCAATGCGCCTTCACGGCCCGTCCGGCCCCTGACATCCACGGCTCTACCCCCTCGACCGCACATCCCTAACGGGATAGGCCCTAGGGGTTGCGCCCAGGCTACGAATCGTTCCAGGCTTGGCCGCCATCCGATCCATCGGCTCGCTAGGCAGGCGGCGGTTCCCTTGGGATACTCTGATTAGGTGCGATGGCGGGGCTTCGTAGGCGTGCTCTCCGCCGGCATGCTGCTCGTGCTCATTCCGCTTGCAGGTGCCGGTTCGAGCCGAGCGGGCACGATCGTCTTCGCAGCGAGCCATCTCTGCCGTGGTAGTAGCTGTGACGGCTTCTCCAACATCTACACGGTCGAGCCGAGCGGGCAGGATCTGCGCAGGCTGACCGAAGGCCGGAGCGGCGACGAGTTTCCCTCTATCTCTCCCGACGGAAGGCGGGTCGCGTTCGCGCACGGGTCTTCGCTGGTCGTCTTGTCCATCGGCAGCTCCGGACTCCGGACCATCTACGGCGGCCGGGGTCGCTTGGCCTGGGAATCGTCATGGTCGCCGGACGGAACCTGGATCGTGTTCGGCGGTCAAGCCGGCGACGGAATACCCCGCCTCTATCTCATTCGCCCCGACGGAACCGGGCTGCACCCGATCGCCAGCGGACTCGAGGGCGGTTGGATGCTGCGGGCGCCTTCATGGTCGGCGGACGGGCGCTGGATCGCCTACTACCAGGGAGGGCGGCCGACGTTTCGCATCTGGGTCGTCCACCCGAATGGAATGGGACGTCACGCCATACCCAACTCCGACGGGGCCTTCTATCCCGCCTGGTCGCCTGACGGCCGGCTGCTCGCTTTCTTATCGAATAACGCGCTGGTCGTTATTCATCCCGACGGTACAGGGCGCCGGATCGTCGCCCGTGGCCTCGCCGGTGATCCCGGACCACACTTCTCGCCGGACGGGAAGTCGCTCGTCTTCGCGCGCGATAACGGGGGCTCGCACAGCCTCTGGATCACCGGCGTCAACGGCAAGGGACAGCACCGCCTGCCAGTGCCGCAAGCCATCATCGAAGGTATCGACTGGTCGCGTCAACTCTACGGTCTGGTTCCGGCGGTGCAGCAGATGGCGCCGCTGAAGTCCTCGGGAGCGAGGATCTCGGCCGGGCTGACGAAGACGAGATTCCTACCGTCGCAGGCGCCCAGCGTCAAGCTCGTGTACACGTTCGTCGACTTCTCGCACCTGAGCAAGAAGTTCTCGTTCCTACTCACGCGCAAGCAGGGTGCGAAGTGGCTGACCGTGCGCAGCGTCAAGCAGAGGGGGAGCTTTCAGGGAGGTCCTCACTTGATGACCGTCGAGCAACTGTTCGGAGTGAAACCGGTCACGATCGGTCAGTACCGGCTGAGGCTCTCCGCCGACGCCAACAGCGTGCTGCGCGGTTTCGAGGTCGTCGCACCCACGCTGCTCTCGAACGCTGTCGCGGTCAGCGCCGGCGGCTACCACACCTGCGCTGCGCTGGCGGACGGCACGGTGCGCTGCTGGGGGAAAAACTCACACGGCGAGATCGGGGACGGAACAATAACCGGAGCCCTGGCCGCTGTTCAGGTGAGCGGGATCACGAACGCTGTCGCCGTGAGCAACGGCGATTACCACAGCTGTGCCCTGCTTTCGAACGGTACGGTCGAGTGCTGGGGCAACAACGCCGTGGGTCAGCTCGGAAACGGTACGAAGACTCCACTCCCGCCTTACGGGATAACGACACCCGTGCAGGTCAGCGGAATCTTGAACGCCGTTGCTCTCAGCGCCGGCTCGAACCACACCTGCGCTCTCCTTTCCAACCGGACGATCGAGTGCTGGGGCGTGAACGGCGCCGGCGAGCTCGGCAACGGCACGACGGTGAACAGCTCGACTCCGGTTCAGGTCAGTGGAATCTCGAACGCAGTCGCTGTGAGCGCCGGAGCAGCCGCCACCTGCGCACTCCTCTCCGGTGGCACGGTCAGTTGTTGGGGCTGGAACGATTACGGAGCACTCGGCGACGGCACTACGGTGAGCAGCTCGACTCCTGTTCAGGTCAGCGGAATCACGAACGCGACAGCCGTCAGCGCCGGCGGCTTCGCCAACTGCGCTCTTCTCTCCGGCGACACCGTCGACTGCTGGGGCAGCAACATTTTCGGCCAGCTCGGCGACGGCACGACGACGGCCAGCTCGACTCCGATCGCCGTGAGTGGGATCTCCAGCGCCACAGCGATCAGCGCGGGCGGCTTCTTCGGCTGCGCCCTCCTCGCCGGTGGAACGATCGACTGCTGGGGCCGCGACAACGAGGGGCAACTGGGCGGCGCGCCGGCACCGGGCTCAACCACGGTTCGAGTTCAAGGCATCGCGAACGCGGCGGCAATCAGCGCCGGGAAATATCACGCTTGCGCCCTACTGCCCGGCGGCGCCGTCGACTGCTGGGGCAGCAACGTTTTCGGCCAGCTCGGTAACGGCGTGAAGACCAACAGCTCGTATCCGGTCGGCGTCACCGATTCGACCTCCTAAGGCTGCCCGCCCATCGCAGTGCGATCGGAAGTACGCTGCAGATACGAGAAGCCGCCGGAGGAGCGCCGATGGCCGAAAGGCTACCAACGAGATTCGAGCCGATGCGCTGTCGGGCTTGCCAGCGCCTGATCGAGCCGGATGCGTCTCTCCTGGCCAGCCTCGACCGGGGCTTAAGCGTTAACTCACGCGACGACTGCATCTACCGCTGCGAATGTGGCGTGGCGTACTCGAATGCGAGAAAAGAGGCCGACCGCGAGATGATCACGGCGAGCCCCGAGCTGAACGTGCCCAGGCAGGTGCGCGCCGGGCTCGCCGAGGTGCTCGGTCAAGCCGTCAATCGCGGAAACCGGCAGAGCAAGCTGATCAAGTTCTGCTTCGAGACGTCGGAGGACGCGGTCACCTGGACGGTCTTCCGCGGCCTCGGGCAGCGGGGGCGCCTCGACGCGCTCGTCGCGCCGCAGCGCCCGCTGGACGAGCCGGCGCTGCTTCTCTGGGGCGTCCCGATCAGCGGCGCTCGTGGCCCCGAGACGGCCTCCGCGCTCGTCGACGTCTGCCGGTCGCTCGGAGAGGCTGCGAACGCGATCAGCGAGCCGGATGTGATCGTCGTCTGGCGCGACCTCGTTGTGCTCGTCGAGGCGAAGTTCCGGAGCGGGAACGATTGCCAACCTGACCACCGCAATTTCGACCGCTACCTCGACCGCCGCGATCTCTATGCGGTCTCGCCCGAGGAGGTCGCGACCGCCGGTTACTACGAGCTGACTCGGAACTGGCGGATCGGAACGGCTCTCGCGGAGAGCCTGCAGACACCCGGCTTCCTACTCATCAACCTCGGCCCGCCCGAGAAGATCGAGGTGGACGCCGATATCTTCATGACGCTCCTTACCCGCTCACCGCTTCGGGAGTTCGCGTCCTGCAGCTGGAGCGACATCCTGGAAGCCGCGAAGCCGCTGGAGCCGTGGCTCGATCGCTATGCGTCCGAGAGGCACAGGTTGCTGTACTGGCGCTGAATGAGCACACTCCTGCGCTGCGTCCTCGGGTAGGTTCGCCAAAATGAGCCTCGAGCCCAGCTCTGGAGAAGTTGTCGCCGCGGCGTCCCCTCGCGAGGCGATCGAGGGCCGGATTTTCGTCGTTCGCGGGCTTCGGGTCATGCTCGATCACGATCTGGCCGACCTGTACGGAATCGAGACCAAGGCGCTGGTGCGAGCGATGACGCGGAACCGGGAGCGTTTCCCGGAAGACTTCGCCTTTCGGCTCGCGCCCGAGGAGTGGGAGACTTTGAGGTGCCAAATTGGTACCTCAAACGAGGGCCGCGGAGGGCGCCGGTATGCGCCCTACGTCTTCACCGAGCAAGGCGTGGCGATGCTTTCGAGTGTTCTTCGCAGCGATCGCGCGGTCGCCGTGAACATCGAGATCATGCGCACCTTCGTCGCACTCCGGCGGGTTGTCGAAGTACGGGACGCGTTGCGACGCAAGCTCGACGAGTTGGAGAGACACTTCGAGAGCAGGCTCGCCGAGCACGACGCCCAGCTTGCTCAGGTCTTCTCGGTCTTACGAGAGCTAGTCGCGCCGCCTCCTCTTGCGAAGAAGCGCGCGATCGGATTCACGCCGCCCGAAGGCGAGTAGCCTTTTCGAGCCTAATCGAGCCTGCCGCGGGCGGCCGTCGCGCCTCGGGAACGAAACGGAAGGCCTTGACCACGATCTCGATGCTCCGCTCATCGGAAGGCGGCTTACCGTCCACGAGCCAGAGGTTGATCCTGGCGTGACCGGCGCCCGCGGGCGGGATGTCGGCGCCGCTGTAGGCCCAGGTCTGGAGAGCGCCGGTCGGATTGGGAGTACGGCCCCGGCTGCTGGAGAAGAGAACACGGTTGGCGCTCCACTGGAAGCTGTGAACGGAAAAGACGCTGCTCAGCGCCAGGTTGAAACGGTGCTCGTTACCGGAGTGCTGCCATGGCTGCACGACGTACTGCGCGTTCCGAGCCCTTCGCTCGCCCCACTTCGAAAACTCGATGTCGATCTCGCGGTAGGCATAGGCGGGCGCGGCGTCATCCCAGGTGAACAGGCCCAAGACGGCGTTCGTGTCGAGCCGGTCGACGCGGCTGGCGAGGGTGAAGGTGTAGGTGCCGTAGCCGAAGGATTTGGCCGTGAAAATCTCCGCGCAATACCAGCGACCGCCTCGTTTGACGGCCTTGAGGTGCAGCAGGCCGCGCCCGTCCAGCCAGACATTCTCGCGACGGCCGGAGAAGTAGTTCGGCCCCGGGCCGCTGCGGCTAATCGCGCTGTTTCTGACCTGCCACGCATAGCCGGAAAAGCGGATCGTTCTAGAACCCGCGTTGCGCGCGTTCGCGGAGATCGCGGTGGCCATGGCGCGAGACGGCGCCGAATCTCGGCCCAGAGCTCCGCCGGCGCCGATCAAGCTCGAGCAGGCGAGAGCGCCGAGCAAAAAGCCGGCGGCCCCTAGACGAGCAAGAGAGCGGGACATCGCGGCGATCATATGACGGTAATCGTCCGAAACGTCGCCGGCGCGACTACCGCACAGGCCGAGGCCATCGTCCCATGAAGCAGTTCCTCGACAGCCTGAGCGACGAGCACGCTGCCGGCGCACTCGCCACGAAGTCGCCGGGTTCGTAACTGAGATCGCGAGCCCAGGCTGACCGAGTTACTAATCGAGCCTGCCGCGGGCGGCCGTCACGCCGCCGATGTCTCCGCCCGGTCCGCGCAGGATCCAGGCGAACCCGGCCGCGATCACGGCGCCCGCGAGCGGCCCGACGAGGTAGACCCAGTAGTGGTCGAAGTTGGCGAGCGCGAGGTCGGGGCCGAACGAGCGCGCGGGGTTCATCGAGGCGCCTGAGATCGGGCTCGACCAGAGCCCGGCCAGGATGATGTAGCCGCCGACGGCGAGCGCGGAGAGCGGGCCGACGTTCTGCGCGCGCGAGGCCGTGCCGAGAATCGTGCTGGCGAGCCCGACGGTGAGGACGAGCTCGGTCAGCATCGCCTGCCAATCGGCGATGCCGGCGCCGGGCACGGTCGCGCCGAGCGCCCCGACCTTGCCGTAGAGAGCCCAGAGAAAGAGGCAGGCCAGCGTGGCGCCGGCCAGCTGGGCGAGCACGTAGCCGGGGACACGGCGCCAGAGGAAGTCCCGGCGCAGGCTGAAGGCGAGCGTGACGGCAGGGTTCAAGTGGGCACCCGAGACGGCGCCCATGAAGAGGATGATCGCCATCACCATCAGGCCGGGCGCCGCGACCGCGGCCGGGCGACTGATCTCTCCGTGGCTGAGCGCGCTGACAACGGGGCCGCCGGCGGCGACGAGCACCAGCAGGAAGGTTCCAAGGAGCTCCGAGAACAGGCGCCGCCACTCGACGAGCGGATCGTCGAAGCCGCTGAGGCTCGGAGGCTCGAGCGCGACCAGCGCGCTCCACCTACGCCCGGCCGGTGAGATCGGGTGGTCGGGCTTCGCGGGGTGTTGGGTCATTGCGGGCAGTTTTTCATAGTGCGGGCGTGGGCGATGCGGATTCTTCGTTTTGCGCACCGGATCGCCGGTGCCGGCTCGGGTTGCGCCCATCCCCGATCGGCTCCTCGGATGGAGAGCAAAGGATCGGTAGATGTGTGTCGACTTTGTAAACGCTGATGCCGCGCTCCGCTCGTTGACTAGATTGACAACGTGATCGCTTCAACACTCGATCCCGATGGTCGCCGGGTTGTTCTCGGCGACAACGAGTGGAGCCACATCAAGCGAAGGCATCCGGAGCTTTCCGCGAGCCTGCGCGAGATTCTGACGGCAGTCAGAGAACCCGATCGTCAGATACAGGGCCGGCTAACTGGCGAGATCTGGTTCTTCGCCGAACGAGTCGGCAGATTTCCTTGGCTGCAGGTCGTCGTACACTATGAGCGAGGTGAGGGATGGATAGTCACAGCGTTCGCGCGCAGGGTGCCTCCAGAAAAGTGAAGATCGCCGGAATCGAGTTCGACAACGTCGAGTACGACAGCCGCGGCGACGTTCTCTACCTGCACGTCGGCGACCCGGCGAGCGCGGTCGATTTCGACGGCACCGCCGAGGGCGACGGGGCCCGCTACGGACCCGACGGCAGCCTGGTCGGGCTGACCATCCTCAACGCTCGCGCGAGATTCCAGGAGCAGGGCGGCAAGATAGAGCTGACCTTCCCCGAGCGCCGCATCGTTGTCGGCGACCTGGCCCGGATACTCGCTGCTTAGGCGTCGTACCGGGCGGGGGGTCGAGCGCGAGTAGCGCGCTCCAGCGGCGGCCGGTCGCCGAGGTCGGGTGGTCCGGTTTCGCGGGGTGTCCGGTCATCGGTCTCTCCTCTCCCGTTTCTCCAAGGGGCATCGTAAGCGCCGGCTCGGCGACCGGCGAGCTCGTAGTAGACGAGCGACTCGAGCGGAATGGCGCCGCGCTCAGCCGAGCAGATCAAATCAGGCGAGATCCAGCCAAAGGAGACCGAGGCGGTGTTCGTGGAGGCCGAGCGCCGCTCGCGCCTGGGAGCCGCCGCCGGTTTAAGGGGCGGGCGGCATGCCAATCAGACGCTCGCCGGAGCGGGAGGACGAGGAACCTTCGCGAAGACTCGACTCCGGGCGACCCGGCGACCCGCCGGGCTCCCCCGAAGTCGATCGAAACCGCTCCGGACGCTACTTGCCCGGAGCTCGATACTCGACGCCCTTCGCCTTCTTCAGCGCCTCGAGCGTCTCCTCGACGGTCATGAGCGGGACCGTAGAGACCTTTGCCGCCCCGCTCGCGGCGATGGTGGCCAGGAAAGCGGCCGCCGAGACGTTGTCGGGCAGCTCGAGTGCCACGTAGCCGTCGTGGTCGCCGAAGGCGTACCAGTAGCCATGGAGAGTACCGCCGAGCGGCTCGAGGGTCTTCTTGATCTCCTCGCGACGATCCTCGGGATTTGCGATCAAGCCGGCCCATGTCTCCGGCGGATAGCTGAAACAAATGAGGTAGTGCGGCATGGCTGCCTCCTCGATTGACAACCCTCATCGATGATCCGCCTCTCCTACTCGGAGCGCAAGTCCTCGCTCCTCCTCCGCCACGCGAGGACGTCATGCCGTCTTCTTCGCGAGCAACCGCTCGACGTTTCGGGCGATCTTGTCTTGCTGTCTCTTCGATTCGGCGAGATTCGCTCGAACGGCTTCGAGCAGTCGAACGATCTGCTCGTTCGTCGGTGCGCCTCCACGCGGAGACATGGCTCACCTCCTTCGCTGTCGATGAATTCCCTCCTCGATGATCCGCCTCTGCGATCCCGGAGCGCAACGGAAAAGCAACGCGTGCTCACGAGAGGTGCCCGTTCCGACTATCCGGCACTCGCCGAGGTGATTCGCGAGCGAAGCGCCGGGAACCCCAGTTTTCCTGCGCTCGTATAGGCGGCGGAAGAACGCCGGGAACTTCTTCTTATCCTGGCCAGGGAACGCGAGGCGTCCGGTCTCACGCAGACCGAGGTTGCGGCCGCGATGGGCACCTCCCAGTTGCAGGTCGCGCGGCTCGAGTCTGCGAGCGTCGACACGAAGCTCTCGACCATCGAGAAGCTCGCGGCCGTGCTCGGAAAGCGCATCGAGTGGCGAATCACCGACGCGGCCGCCACGAAACGGCCGGCTTCGTAGATGTTTATTGACGCGCAGGACTCGACCGGCGCTACGGCAGCGATATTCAGCGCCTCGGCGCTGCTTGCTCCCACCAGCTGGCGAGCTTCAGTTCGGAATCTTTGTGATCGAGGATCTGGGAAACCCACACGAAATGCGATCCGCCGCCCCGCCAGCAAAACGACCAGAGCTTGCGCGCCGCCTTCGAGTAACGGTGGATCACCTCATCGACGGCATGCACGTCGATCTCACCGGCGCGGTAGCGGTCGATCGCCTCCTCGACGTGCGCGATCAGGCCCGCCAGCTCCTCGTCGTAGTAGGAACGGACGCGCTCGAGGGCGGCGCGGCGCTCGGCTTTGGTCTCACCGTTCACGGTCAGCTCCGAGAAGGCTACAACTGTTCTACGCAGAAGTGGATCGAACGATCGCAAACGGAGATCAGGAAAGCGACGCCAGGATCTCGCGGATTCTAGGCTCGAGCGCGGGCAGGTCGCGCTCGAGCACCTGCCAAACGATCGCCAGGTCTACCTGGTCGTAGCTGTGTACGACGAGATTGCGCATATCCACGATCTCCCGCCAGGGCACATCTGGCGTCCGCGCCAGGAGCTCCGGCGAGATGCGCGCGGCGGCCTCGCCTATGGTCTGGATCCAGTGGAGAGTCGCGGCCTGTTGAACTACGTCAGCCTCGAGCTCTGACTCGTCAGCCGGACCGTGGTTTTGAATGAGCTCGATCTGTTCGAGGATGTCCAGCAGAGAGTCTCGATCGCGGATCAAAGCGGAACGGCCTCGACTTCGATCCGTTCCCGCAGACGCGGCTTTATCTTCGTGCCGATGTCTACTTCGCAACCAAGCATCTCCTCCAGCTCGAGGTGAAGGCCGGCAAGATCGAGCAGACTGCGGCCGGGCTCCATCTCGACCAGTAGATCGAGATCGCTTCGCTCATCGGCTTCTCCGCGGACGATCGAGCCGAAGACGCGAACGTTCCTGGCGCCGTGGCGCGCGGCGGCATCGAGGATCTCATCACGCCGAGCTAGTACGTCGGCGAGGGTTCGCGGAGCTGTTTGGTTCGCGGTCATGCTCTATTCATAGTCGCACGTCCGCACGATCGCATCTGAGGATGAATCTCCTCGCTAGGGAAAACCGGCGCCGTCCAGGCGCAGGCCGAGCTCTCCCGCCAGCGCGAGCGCGCGCTCGTACTCCTCGCCGGTGAGCGGGCGGGCGATCTCGCCGTACTCGCCACGGGCGACGCGCCCGGCAGGGTGGTACTGCGCCATCACGTTTACGTAGGAGTCCGGTCCCAGCTCGGCGGCGATCCAGCGCAGAATCTGCTCGGTCTCCTCGATCAGTCCGGGCATGACCAGATGGCGGATGAGCAGACCTCGGCGTGCCACACCGCGCTCGTCCTTGACGAGCGCACCCACCTGACGCTGCATCTCGCTGATCGAGGTGCGCGCCACCTGCGAGTAGTCCTCCCGCTTCAGGTAGCGGCGGCAGACGGCGGGGCTCCAGAGCTTGAAGTCGGGCATGTAGACGTCGACGACGCCGTCGAGGAGGCGCAGGGATTCGGGGCTGTCGTAGGCGCTCGTGTTGTAGACGAGGGGCAGGCGCAGGCCGCCCCGGACGGCATCGGGCAGGGCCTCGAGGAGCTGCGGCACGACGTGCTCGGGCGTGACGAGGTTGATGTTGTGACAGCCGAGCGCCTGCAGCTCGAGCATCAGAGCGGCCAGCCGCTCGGAAGAGACCTGTTCCCCGGTCAACCGGCGCGAGATGTCCCAGTTCTGGCAGAAGACGCAACGCAGGTTGCAGCCGGCGAAGAAGATCGTGCCCGAGCCCCGCCGGCCGCGCAGGCAGTCCTCCTCGCCGTGGTGGGGGAAGGCGGAGGCGACGATCGCCCGGCGCCCGGGGCCGCAGAGGCCAGGTTGGTTCTTGAGTCGATCGACTTTGCATTGGCGTGGGCAGACGCGGCAGGGGCTGTTTAGGAGCTCAAGGCCTTGCTCGGCGCGATGGGAGAGCTCGTCAGGAGTGAGCGCGAGATAGGCGGGCTCGTCCACTCAGCAAGTATGGGCTCGGGATTCGCGCCGGCGCCGTCCCTTGCGCGTTCCCTCTAGTTGCGCTCAGGGCTAGCCCTCTTGGGCGGCGCTCCCAAGTCCGGGGCAGTCCCCGAGCCGATTACGGTGCCGGCCCGGTGGTGGAAACGGGCCCTCGCGACGAGACTCGGGGCATGCAGACCATGACTATCAGTGGAGGAACTGCGATGCCCAAGCTCGCCTACGTAGCACTCGGATACGCGCGCGAAACTCTCGCGCCAACGCTGCTCGGGGCATCGCTCAGTCTCGACGAGGCAGAGTCGATGGCCCGCCGTTTCGTCCGCACCGATCCGCACGCGAGTCACTACACGATCGAGAGGATCGAGCAGGACGACCTGCTGGATCTCTGCTTCGCCGGCTGTGTTGGTTTCTAGTAGCCGCCTCCGCTCGCCTCAGGTTTCGCGGCGCCCGCAACCCGGAAATGCCGACGAGTTGGAGGCAGCCCCGCCTTTTACCTGAAATCCCCGCTCCTGTCATCGCGAGCCGGGCCTCGTAGACGGCAGTTCAATCGGTCGAGCGCCTGTATCGCGTCGCAGGTGGGCGCTGTCATTCTCGGCGGGCGGCTGGTCGGGTGGCAGTTCGACATTCGGCTCACGTGAGCTTGCGTTGACTCAAGGCGCCAAGGGGAGATGCCGAATCAGAGATCGGTGACCGATGCCCGCGTCATCCGCCTTCGCTACAAGGCCGTTTGCTCGGTTTGCGGCGTCGAGCTTTCGCCCGGTACAGAGGCCATCTGGGATCGCGAAGCGAAGACGGCAACGTGCATCGGCTGTGCCGAGTCGGTTGAGACCGGCGCCGACGAGCCCTCGGTCGCTGAGCCAACGCCACTTGATCGTGGTCAGGCCGGTGCCTCTGCCCGCCGCCGGTATGAGCACCTTCACGAAAAACGCGAGAAACGGATTCGGGGTAGTTACGGGCGCCTTGGTGGGATCTATCTGGCGCTGACCGACGATCCTCAATCGACCCGCGCGTGGGGTGTCGGCGGAAGTGGCGAGTGGAAGCTTGGAGGATTCCTCGAGTCGTTGAACGATGACGAGACGATCATCGCCCTTCACGATCGGCGAATCCCTGGCTCCCGCGCGAACATCGATCACATTGCGGTCGCTCGAAGCGGTGTCTATGTGGTCGATGCCAAGAATTACAAGGGCCAGGTGCGCAAGGCCGACAAAGGTGGCCTCTTCTCCGTGGACCTCCGGCTATTCGTCGGGCGCCGCGACTGTACGCGGCTCATCGCCGGGATGAAGAAGCAGGTCGAGGCGATCCGAGAAGCGTTCGGCCAGCCGCTTCTAGACGAGTTCGAACTTGCGATCACGCCCGTGCTCTGTTTCGTCGACGCGGAATGGTCTCTATTCGCGCGGCCGTTTCAACTTGGTGGCGTGTGGGTTGAGTGGCCAAAGAGCCTCAGCGCACGACTAAGGCAGGAAGGCCCATTGCAGGCAGACCACGTTCGCTTTCTCGCCGAGCGTCTCGTTTCGGCGTTGCCGGCGGCGTAGTTGCATCGCAAGATGCGACCCCGAGTCCCGCGCGCCGCGCCTTGGGAGTCGTAGAAGTTGAAAGACTCGGCGTTCCGCTGGTCGAAAACCGATCACCCGGCTTTCGCGAGATGATGTGCAAGACATGAACGACCCCGAGAGCGCCTACCTCACCTCCGAAGCCAAAGCCCGCCTCAAGATCGACGAGATGCTGGCCGTCGCCGGCTGGGCGGTGCAGGATGCCAACCGGGTCAACCTCTCGGCTTCGCGCGGTGTCGCCATACGCGAGTTTGTGCTCGCGCCGCCGCACGGTAAGGTCGACTACCTGCTCTTCGTGGACGGCGCCGCGGTTGGTGTGATCGAGGCGAAGAAGGAGGGAGAGACGCTCACAGGCGTCGAGTGGCAGAACGCCAAGTACGTCGAGGGGCTTCCGGACAAGGTTCCCTCGGCGCTCGAGGGACCGCTGCCCTTTGCCTACGAGTCGACCGGCGTCGAGACACGTTTCACGAACGCGCTCGACCCGGACGCGCGTAGCCGCGAGGTCTTCAGCTTCCACCGCCCGGAGACGCTTGCCGAGTGGATCGGCGAAGTCCACAAGAGCCCATTGGCGCCCACACTACGCCACCGCCTGCGCGCACTCCCGCCGCTCAATGCGACCGATCTCTGGCCGGCTCAGACGCGGGCGATCGAGAACCTCGAGCTGTCACTGGCTGATAACCGGCCGCGGGCGTTGATCCAGATGGCGACCGGCGCCGGCAAGACCTTCACCGCCGCCAATGTCGCCTACCGACTCGTCCGTTTCGCCGACGCGCGCCGCGTTCTCTTCCTGGTCGATCGCGCCAACCTCGGCCGCCAAACCCTGGCCGAGTTCCAGAAGTTCGCCACGCCGGGCGACGGGCGCAAGTTCAGCGATCTCTACAACATCCAGCGCCTGAGCTCGCAGCGGATCGACCCGGTTGCGCGCGTGACCATCTCGACCGTCCAGCGCCTCTACTCGGTGCTGCGCGGCGACAGCGAGTTCGACGAGGAGCTGGACGAGCACTCAGCCGACTCGGTCGCCCCGTCCGAGCCGGTGCCGGTCGTCTACAACCCGCTCGTACCGCCCGAGACCTTCGACGTGGTCGTCGTCGACGAGTGCCACCGCTCGATCTACGGCGTCTGGCGCCAGGTGCTCGACTACTTCGACGCCTTCGTGATCGGGCTCACGGCGACGCCGAACAAGCAGGCCTTCGGCTTCTTCGACCAGAACCTGGTGATGGAGTACACGCACGAGCAGGCCGTGGTCGACAAGGTCAACGTGCCCTTCGACGTCTACCGCATCCGCACCGAGATCTCGGAGCAGGGCGGCGAGGTCGAGGCCGGGATCGTGACGCAGTTCAGGAATCGCGAGACGCGCGCCCACCGTCTCGAGCGCCTCGACGAGGACGTCACCTACGCCGCGAGCGAGCTCGACCGAGCGGTCGTCGCCAGGGATCAGATCCGCACCGTCATTCGCGCCTTCCGCGACCGGCTTTTCACCGAGATCTTCCCCGGCCGGCTCGACGTTCCGAAGACACTCATCTTCGCCAAGGACGACTCGCACGCCGACGACATCGTCCAGATCGTGCGCGAGGAGTTCGGCAAGGGCAGTGACTTCGCCGTCAAGATCACCTATCGCTCGACCGGCCAGAAGACCGACGACCTGATCGCCGCCTTCCGCAACTCCTACAACCCACGCATCGCGGTGACGGTGGACATGATCGCCACCGGAACCGACATCAAGCCGCTCGAGTGCGTCTTCTTCATGCGCTCGGTCAAGAGCCGCACCTACTTCGAGCAGATGAAGGGACGCGGCGTGCGCGTGATCGACCCGGACACGTTTCAAACGGTGACCTCCGACGCACTCGCCAAGGATCGCTACGTGATCGTCGATGCGGTCGGCGTCACCGAGAGTGACCTGATGGACACCCAACCGCTCGAGCGAAAGCCGACCGTGCCGCTCGAGAAACTGCTGCGCCAGATCTCCTACGGCGTGCGCGAGCCGGAGGTCGCTTCGAGCGTTGCGAGCCGGCTGGTGGCGATCGATCGCCGGCTGCCGCTCGTCGAGCGGGAGAAGATCGAGGAGCTGGCCGGAATGCCGATCGCCGAGCTGGCGCGCGGCATCGTCGAGGCGCTCGACCCCGACCGGCAGGCCGAGGCGACCGGCAAGCCTGAGCCGACAGACGAGGAGCGGGCTCAAGCGCGCAAGCGGCTGCTCGACGAGGCGGTCGCCCCGATCGCAACCAGTCCCGAGCTACGCGAGCGCCTGGTCGAGGCGCGGCGACTGGTCGAGCAGCTGATCGACGAGTTCACGCGCGACAAGGTGATCGCCGCCGGCTACTCGCTCGAGGGCGCCGACCGCGCGCGTGAGACGGTCGAGTCGTTCCGCCGCTTTCTGGACGAGCACAAGGACGAGATCACAGCGCTGCAAGTGCTCTACGCACGCCCTTACCGCCGCCGCCTCTCCTTCGCTGAGATCAGGGAGCTGGCGCGCGCAATCGAGCTGCCGCCGAACAGCTTCACGCCCGAGCGGCTCTGGCAGGCCTACGCCCAGCTCGAGCGCTCCAGAGTGCGCGGCTCGGGAAGGCGCGTGCTCACCGACATCGTCTCGCTCGTCCGCTTCGCGCTGGAGCAGGAAGACGAGCTGGTGCCCTACCCCGACCTAGTCGAAGAGCGCTTCGAAGCATGGCTCGCCTCCCAGCGCGCCGCCGGCCGCGAGTTCACCCCCGAACAGCTGCGCTGGCTGGACGAGATCGCCGACCACGTCGCCGCCTCGCTCGCCATCACGCCCGACGACTTCCAGTACGCCCCCTTCGTCCAGCAGGGCGGCCTCGGCAAGGCGTACGAGCTCTTCGGCAACGAGTTGGGCTCGCTGCTCGATGAACTGAACGAGGCGCTGGCCGCGTGAAAGACCTACCGGAAGGGTGGGCTTGGACGAAAGTCGGTGACGCCGGACACGTCATGCTCGGCAGGCAGCGCGCTCCGAAATATCACGACGGGCGGAATATGCGCCCGTACCTGAGAGTCAAGAACGTGTTCGAGGATCGGATCGATCTCCGAGACGTCAAGGAAATGGAGTTCTCGTCCGCCGATTTCGAGAGATACCGGCTCGAGCCCGGCGACATCTTGCTGAATGAGGGTCAGAGTCCGGAACTTGTAGGCCGGCCTGCGATGTATCGCGGCGAACTCCCTGGCGCGTGCTTCACGAATTCGCTGATTCGGTTTCGTCCGCACGAGGAAGTCGAAGGGAGATACAGCCTCTACCTGTTTCGGTATTACCTACACTCTGGCCGGTTCCACAAAGAGGCGAGGATTACGACCAACATCGCCCATCTTTCATCGCATCGCTTCGCTGGCGTCGAGTTTCCGGTCCCGCCGCTCGCCGAGCAGCGGCGGATCGCGGCGGCGATCGAGGAGCACTTCTCCCGCCTCGACGCCGCCGAGGGGTCCCTGCGCCGGGCAACTCGAAGACTCGACGCCGTACGCAGATCCGTCATAGCGTCCGCTTTTGCTGAGGCACAAAAAAACGTAAAGGGACTTCGCCCTATTGGCGAATTCGCGTCTCTCGCGGACGGTCCCTTCGGATCGAATCTCAAGACGTCCCATTACACGGCTTCCGGGCCGAGGGTGGTTCGACTTCAGAACGTCGGAGACGGAGAGTTCCGCGACGAACGCGCCCATATAGAGCCCTCGCACTTCGAACGTCTACGAAAGCACGAGGTTGTAGCAGGAGACGTAGTTGCCGCTTCGCTCGGCGAAACTGCGCCGCGCGCATGCCTCATACCGCCTTGGCTTGGTCTCGCAATCGTAAAGGCAGATTGCATCAGAATTCGTCCCGCTGACGACGTTGATCGAGCCTTTCTCATGTGGATGCTCAATAGCGCACAGGTCGAAAAAGAAGCTTCAACATCGATCAAAGGAATCGGTCGTCCACGACTAGGCCTCGGAGGCATGAAACGGCTGTCGATCCCAACCCCACCTCTCTCCGACCAACGCCGCATCGTCGCCGAGGTCGAGCGCCGGCTCTCGCTCGTCGACGCCCTCGCCGCCGCGACCACCGCCGCGCTCAAACGCTCCGGTGCCCTGCGCCGCTCGATCCTCGAACGCGCCTTCACCGGCAAGCTCGTCCCCCAGGACCCAACCGACGAGCCCGCCTCGGTTCTGCTCGAGCGGATCAAAACGGAGCAGGCAGCCGAAACCCCCGCGAGGAAAACCCGGCGTTCAAGATCAGACGACTGATCTTTTCGGACAGTAGTAACCGAAGGACCGGCGGGGTACGATCCGAAACGGAAGGTGGAACCATGAACGACGTTGTCCGACAACTGCCGCCCCGCGGTCACTACCTGGCACACGAAGTGGGCAGGCTGGCTGGCGTCTCCGGTCAGACGATCGGCCAATGGGCGCGAAGAGGCTACATCCGTTCGTCTCAATCAGAGGAGACACCGCGCGTCTACAGCTACCAAGACGTCGCCGAGGCGATGGTCGTCCATGAGCTTCTCGACCGCGGCGTGACTCACACACAGATCCGGCGGGCGATTTCCGCTACTCGCGAGCGCTGGGGGAACGATTGGCCGCTGACGCACGCACCTTTAGCGATGTCCGAGGGTCGGCTGGTCGTGGAAGCCGACCAAGCTCGCTACGACATAGGTCACCGAGGCTGGCAGCAGCTCTTACCCAGCGAAGACGACCTCCGAAGGATCGCGAGCCAACTTCACCGCGGCGGCTGGGCCGCCCGCGAACTACCCGAGCTCGAGCACATCGAGGTCGATCCCGAGCGACTGAGCGGCCGTCCGGTGATCCGGGGAACACGAGTGCCCGCGGAGCTGGTCGCCGAGCTGGCGGAGAAGCCCGAAGGTCGGCAAGAGCTCCGAGAGGGATACGAGGTCGGAGACAAGGAGATCGATGACGCTCTCGAGTGGTGGCGAGTAGTACGTCGGTACGAGGAAGCCGCTTGATCCGTGATCGAACTGGCGCGCTTAGTAATTGACGCCGATATCGATAAGCGCGTCGCGACCGAGTTGAAGTTTCGCGGGCGCGACGCCGTCGCAACCTCCGAGCTCGAGCTACATCACGAGAAAGACGAGCCGCTACTCCGCGCTCTTGCTGATCACTTCGGTCCTAATGGCTGGGTACTGGTGTCCGGGGACGACGCGATGCCCGACGACCACGGAGACGTTCTCGCGGAGCTCGGTGTCACGCTGGCTACGGTGGATCCGCGACGGCCCGAAGTAACAGAAGAGGCAGCTTGGAGGCGCGACGTCATCCATCGCTGGGCACACGCGATACAAATTCAGGAACCGGGAACGATCCGGCGATATTCCGCAGTCCGTCACGGGCTCTGGCGGCCTCGGCGTTCGGGCCGGCGCCGATAGTCGTCCGACATCGGTCGACATGACCGTAGAGGTGGCAGACCATGGACCGTTCGGTCGACGCCTGCCAAGTCGCACGATGCCTGTTATCGCGCAATCCGTCACTACCCACCGACTGCGCTGCGCCGCGCGATCCTCGAACGCGCCTTCACCGGCAAGCTCGTCCCCCAGGACCCCCGCGACGAGCCCGCTTCGGTCCTATTGGAGCGGATCAGGGCGGAGCGAGCATCGGCGCCCGCCCCCAAACAACGGCGCCGTCGAATCGCGCCTTGACGCTTTACTCGAACGGGTCGGCCTCGGGCGCCGGCTTACGCGTACGGATCTCCTTGACGATCTGCTGAAGCCGATCGCTCGCCGTGTAGAAGCGGCCGCGTCGCTCGCCGTGAGCCACGATCAAGCCGGCCTCCGCGACGGCCTGAAGGTCTCGGCTCGCGGTGTTGTTGGTTATTTCCTGAGCGACCCAGTCGCGATAAGTGGAGTTCCGCGCGCGAAGCCCGATCGCAGTGTTGAAGAGAAGGGTGATCGCACGCTCAGGCAGATGGGCCTTCTCAGCCTCCCGCGAGCAGGCCTCCCAGAGCAGCTCGGAGAGCTCAACCCGCCAGATGAGCGTCCTCGCTTGCCTCAGGTGCGCCGTGAGGCAGAAGCGAAGCCAGGGCCGTGTATCCCGCTCGGGTGACCAGTGCCCCTGAGCCACTTCGGCCAGCACTGTGTAATAGGCGGGGGTGTTCCTCCCCAGGTACTCCTCGATGCTGGCGAAGGGCGGCTCGAGCACCTGCTCGCGAGCGAGAACCAGTGTCTGCGCACAACGCGCCATGCGTCCGTTCCCGTCGCTGAACGGATGGATCAGGACGAGATTGAGATGAGCCATCGCCGCGCGAACAATCGGAGCCGATCCCTCCGGCTCGTTGACGCAACCAACGAACTCCGACATCAGCTCCGGTACGAGCATCGCATCAGGTCCCTCGTAGACGATCTCGCCGCTCGCTTCGTTGCGCACCCAGACCGCCCCCGGACGCCAGCGACCGGGATTCTTGGAGAGGTCGTAGCCGACCATCATGAAGTGCAGGCTCCGGACCAGCGTCTCGTCGAAGTGAAAATGCGGATCCGCGGCGATCTGAAGCACGTAGGTCATGGCGTCTCGGTAGCCGGCGACCGCTTGCCGAGTCTCCTCGCTTGCGTCGAGCGGTTCCTCGCCGGCGAGAACGGCATCGACGTCGTCGAGGGAGGCGTTGTAGCCTTCGATCGTGTTCGAAGCCTGGACAGCGCGTGCAAACGAGAGACGGCGAAGCGAGCCAGTCCAGCGACGCGGCACGGCGATCTGTCCGCGCAGGTTGGAGCGAAGCCGCCCGATCTCCTCGAGAACCGCCAGCTCGCGTTCGTCTAGTTGCGGAGTTTTGTAAAGCATGACAATTTCAATTTACCACAATGTCAGTTATTAACTTGCATTCGTGCACGAACACGGGTTCCCTCTTGTGAGCACCGACAACGGTCTCGTTCAACGGCTCTGGAACTACTGCAACGTCCTCCGCGACGACGGGCTCTCCTACCAGGACTATCTCGAGCAGCTCACGTTTCTGCTCTTCCTCAAGATGGCCGACGAACAGACGCGGGCGCCCTTCAACCGTCCGCCGATCGTTCCGGACGAGCTCAACTGGCAGAGCCTGCTCGAGCGCGACGGCGACGATCTCGAGGTGCACTACCGCCACATTCTCGAAGAACTCGGCAAGCGCGGCGGAATGCTCGGTATCGTCTTTCGCAAGGCCCAGAACCGGATTCAGGATCCAGCCAAGCTGCGGCGGCTGATCGTCGATCTGATCGACCGCGAGGGCTGGATGACGCTCGGTGTGGACGTCAAGGGCGACGCTTACGAGGGGTTGCTGCAGAAGAACGCCGAGGACGTGAAGTCCGGCGCCGGCCAGTACTTCACGCCGCGCCCGCTGATCAAAGCGATCGTCGAGGTGATGCGGCCCGAGCCGGATATGCGGATCTGCGACCCCGCCTGCGGCACCGGTGGCTTCCTGCTCGCCTCGCATAGCTTCATCTCGGCCGCCTATCCCTACCTCGATCCCGACGAGAAGAAGCACCTCCAGTTCGACGCGCTCCACGGCTGGGAGATCGTCGATACCGCCGCCCGTCTCTGCGTCATGAACCTGCTCCTGCATGGAATCGGCGCCGAGGACGCCGACAGCCCGATCCGGGTGGACGACGCCCTCAAGGCCGACCCGGGCGATCGCTTCGAGATGGTGCTCACCAACCCGCCCTTCGGGCGCAAGTCCTCAATCGCCTACGTCAACGAGGAAGGCGGCGCCGAGCGCGAGGATCTCGTGATCGTCCGCGACGACTTCTGGGCCTCGACCTCGAACAAGCAGCTCAACTTCCTCCAGCACGTGAAGACGCTGCTCAAGCCCGGTGGCCGCGCGGCGATCGTCGTTCCCGACAACGTCCTCTTCGAGGGCGGCGCCGGCGAGACCATTCGACGCAAGCTCCTGCACGAGTGCGACGCACACACGCTCTTGCGCCTGCCGACCGGCATCTTCTACGCCCAGGGCGTGAAGGCGAACGTGCTCTTCTTCGACCGCAAGCCCGCCGCCGAGACACCCTGGACGCGTGAGCTTTGGGTCTACGACCTGAGAACGAACATGCACTTCACGCTCAAGCAGAACCCGCTCCGTGAGGAGCACCTACGCGACTTCGTCGGCGCCTACTCCGCCGGCGACCGCTCGGCCCGCGCCGAGAGCGAGCGCTTCCACCGCTTCAGCTACGACGAGCTGATCCAGCGCGACAAGGCCAGCCTCGACATCACCTGGCTCCGCGACGAATCGCTCGAAGACATGGACAACCTCCCTGCACCTGAGGTGATTGCGCAGGAGATCGTCGAGGATCTGGAGGCGGCGCTGGCGGAGTTCTCGGCGATCGCGGAGGAACTTTCGCCGCAACCAACCACCGAGGAGTCAGAGACGTGAGCGATATCAAGCTCTTCCGGGTCGAGAACGGTACGGCTTCCGAGCTACCTGGGTCGGCGATCGCCATCGAGAAAACGCTACAGGCTCTAATCGAGAGGAACCTCGAAGCAATGCTCGGGGTTCGCTTCCTCGCCAGTGAGCACTCGACCGGCAAGGTGCATGGCGGCCGTATCGACACGTTAGGTCTGGACGAGAACGGCTCTCCCGTGATCCTCGAGTACAAGCGGGCCTCAAACGAAAACGTCATCAATCAAGGTCTCTTCTATCTCGATTGGCTCCTCGATCACCGTGCCGAGTTCACTCTCCTGGCGATGAAAGCGCTCGGCTCCGATATCCAGGACAAGATCGACTGGTCGGCACCGCGGCTCGTTTGTATCGCCGGAGACTTCACTCGTTACGACGAGCACGCCGTTTCCCAGATCGGTCGTAGCATTGAGCTTTACAGGTACAGATGGTACGAGAACGGCTTTTTCGCCCTGGAGTTAGTAAACAGGGCTGCAGGGTCTGTTGAGGCGACAGGTCAGCCAATCACTCAGGCGAGTAAGCAGAGCAAGTCGACGTACAAGACGGTAACGGAGTACCTCGCTCAAGCCAGTCCGAAGCTACGTTCCCTCTACGACTCGCTCGACGCGTTCCTCCTCGCGCTTGGTGACGATGTCTCGATGAAGACGACCCTCTACTACCTCGCGTACAGGAGAATTAAGAACTTCGCTTGCGTCGAAGTTCACCCGCAGACAGACCAACTCCTGGTCTTCCTAAAGATCAACCCGGACGAGGTCAGCCTCGAAGACGGGTTCTCACGTGATGTCCGGAAAGTCGGTCATTTCGGGACAGGCGATCTCGAGCTCCGAATCGACTCGATCGAAGACCTAGAGCGAGCGAAGTCGTTGATCGAGAAGAGCTACGATGCGGGTTAACAACGGCCAAGAGCGGCGTTTAGCGCGTCGCTAGGAGAAAAGACACCCGCCGCCGCGACCGTTACGTCCGATTGCTATTCCGACGGGCGGGTTGAGAGCCTCCTGTTGCATTCGTTGGCGTAAACACAACGATGTTCTTGCGCAGGGGCATGTTCTGCTGCCCGGTCGCTCTAGGCGCGACCTGATTTCTAGCTGGTAGGTGGCGTCAGGAGTCTCGCCGTGGCCGCCTCCTGGTACGCGGCTGCCAAGGCATCAAGCAGCTCCGGCGTGATCGCACCCGGGCTTGTCGCCCCGCCACTCGGATTGAACGTTTTCGGTGCTATCGCCTGTTCGACGCGAGCGAGACTCGCAGGGGCGCGCCTCTGAAGCACGCTGGGCCAAATCGCCATCATCGCGCCGGCCTGATTCGAGATAATCGCTGGGCTGACATCTTCGTCCACGAGACGAACGCGCAGCATCGTCCAGTATTTGCCCATCGTGGTCGCCAATCGTGCCAGGCCGTCCCGCTCCAATCCGTCGGCCCATGCCGAGAGTTCCCTCAGATCGGATCGCCTCTCTTCGGGCGCCTGCTCGAGTGACGCGACGAACTCGGCGGCGCCCTCCACGTAGCGAGCAGTCGCACTCGCCGGTCGAGCAACGCGCGCGACACGCTCCTCCTGCTCGCGGCCGGGATCGACGCGCTGTGGAACGAGAACACGTTGTCCTCCTACCTCATAGACGCTGACCGTGATCAGGTCGATGACCAGCCTCTCGCTCACCGCCTCGAGGTAGCCAGCGAGGCGCATCAGCTCTGGAGGCGCCGCATCGAGGACGAGCACCAGCCGAGCCGTGCCGGTAGCCAGGCAATCGGCAAGCGTGGCCGTGAACGGTTCTGCTTCGAACGTTCCTGACTCGTCGCTTCGCCCGACGGCATCCGCAATTGAGCTGTAATCGCGAGCGCGCAGATGACGCCCCAGTACTTGGCCTTCGAAGCTCTCTACGTCGAGTCCGTAGACGCTGGCGGCGTACGAGAGAACTTGGGCAACGACAGCCCGCCGCGCCTCGGGGTTCCGCTGAAGCTTGATCTCGATAAAAACTGGCTGTCCCGTCACCTCGACGGCGACGAGGTCAGCCGAGCCACTTGGCAACGCCACCTCGCGCCCGAGCATCACGAGCTGCGGAGCCCCGGAAAGCGGGAGCAATCCAGGCGCTTCTTCGATCAGATCGTGCAGAGTCGCTTCGTCTGGGAAACCGACCGACGAAAGAAGCGCCCACCCCGAACCGTCATTGGTCCACAGCGCCGACATCTAGTAACAATCGTAGACCGATCCCGAAGCGGGCAACAGGACGCAGCCCGCCCGAACACCGCGCCCGCGCTTCTCGCTTTCTCGACGCGAACCAGCTCCGGATTCTCGACGCGCCTTGAAAAGCCGCCGCTTCTGCGCGAGCCTTCTCTGGTCGGGTTGGAGCCGCTCAGCGAGGAGGTAAACATGTCCGCCGCAAGATTGAAGAGCAAGCGATCGCTCTTTCTGCTCCTCTGTGCACTCGCGCTGCTTGCGCTTCCCGCCGGGGCCGGCTCTGCGGGCGGAAACGGCCTGATCAGCGCCAGGGGCGTGGGACCGCTCAAGATCGGCGTCTCGGCCCAGGCCCAGGTGCGCGCCTGGGCGGGCAGCCCCGCGAAGATCTGGCACAACATCAACCAGAACCCGCCGGTCCTCTTCAGCGGCCTGCTCTGGGAGTACGACTGCGCCGGCACGAACCCCGTCGACGGCTCGCCCTGCATGACTCTCTTCGGCTTCAAGAACGGGCGCCTGAGGTCGTTTGAGACCAACTACGGGATCTTCCGCACCGCCAAGGGCACCACCATCGGCACGACACTCGCGAAGGCGGTCACGCGCCAGCACGGCAAGTGGTCGGGCTGGGGCTGGCAGTGCCCGGGCGTCAACTTCCCCTCGGCAGGGAACGTCGTCTTCGTGGCTCACATAGCCAAGAAGCACAACACCGGTCCGGCACTCGTCTCGAGCTTCTACCTGAGCAAGGCGCCCGATTCCTTTAGCTCGTGTGGCTCCTAGCTCGGCGTTGCGATCTGGTATCGATCGCGGCGAGCTTCGATCAGGCGGGTTCGCTTTCAATGGCGCTGAGCAGGTCGAGAAGGCCTGTTGCTTCCCAGGAGCGGTTTCGTCTCGCGTCCGATAGCGGCTCTAGCACGCCGGCTTCGCTCAAACGGCCGATCGCCAGATCGACCTGAGGCTTGCTGCGGCCGGTTGCCGCCACGGCGACCGGGACGGTGATGATCGGGTGCGCCGGGAGGACGTCGATCACGGCCCAGGTCGCGGAGTCGGTGCGGGGTTTGCCCGCCTCGCTGAGTCTCTCGCGCCAGCACTCCTCGAGGGCGGCGACGCCGGTCAGGTAACGGCCGGCGAGGTCGGCAGCGCGAGCGGCGGCGACTGCGAAGAGGGTCAGCCACTCAGCTTCCCGCTCTTCGCGGAACGCTGTCAGCCCGCGAATGTAGCCATCACGATCACGGGCGAGTACGACGCTGATCGGCGGAACGTACGCCGGCGCGAGACCGCGCCGGCGCAGGATGACCTGGACGAGCGCGCGGCCGGTACGACCGTTTCCGTCGTCGAACGGATGCACGGTCTCGAACTGGGCGTGAGCCACGGCGGCCTGGACGAGAGGCGGCAGCGTCTCCTCGGCGCAGAAGGCGATGAGGTCGTCGAGCAGATCGTCGAGGAACTCGGGCGGCGGCGGAACGTAATCGGCGCCGCAGGGGTTGTAGTCGTTTCCGCCGATCCAGTTCTGACCGGCGCGAAGCTTGCCGGCTCCGCCGTAGCCAGGCGCGCGCTCGAGCAATGCCCTGTGTATCGCGAGGACCTGCTCGAGTGAGAGCTCGTGCTCAGTCGAAGCCTGCTCGATAGCGAGTTGCATGGCGTCGATGTTCGCGAGTACCTCGAGTGTTTCCGGACCGGCGCGCCCGCCTGTCTCGAGCCTCGCTTCCGCGCGCGCGAGCGAGCGAGCGTCGGCCTGCATTCCCTCGATCTTCGAGGAGGCGATCGACTCGGTGCGAAGGAGCAGACGAGCGAGCGGCGCGAGGGCCGCTCGCGGGGCGGCGTTCAACGCAACGATCTTCGCCTCTGCATCAGAGATCACGCCGGCAAGCGAGGCATCGAGGCGCGGCGCGTCCCCGGCGAGCGGCCTGGGAACGAATGCCTCGTACGAGCACGGGCGTCTGTAGCGAGCAGGCGCGTAGAGCGTCGGATTCGCCTCCCAGGTTTACGAGATCAGCCTTCCTCTCATGCGCCAAGCCTTCCCTGTCGCTTCCTGTAGTAAGGATTACTGCCTAAGCCTTACTAAGACGGGAGTTTCGGTAAGGGTTAGCGGCATCCTGCCAAGGTTTGGCTCCTGGCCCTGGAAAGGAACATCCGCCGCCGCGACCGACAAGCGCGGGCGCGGCCAACCAACGCTCTCGGACGACCGCTACTTCAGCACCTCGCCCGTCAAACCGGCCACGGCGCCCATACCCCACCCCTGCGCCTCTCGCTTTCTCGGAGCGTCGCTGGCCGTGCGAGCCCGGAGAGGACAGTGGACACCCCCACGGCCTCGGAGAGGATCGTGCGGCCAGGGCCGCCGCGACCGACATGGCGGGCGCGGCTCACGCTACGCCGTCCCCAACTCGTCACGGACCCCGTCTCCAATCAAGGCCAGCTCGCCCCGCAATTAGGAGCAGACGAGGCACACGCGCCGCAGGCGCGGTGACTCGTACGCAGAGGTAAAACCGCCGAAAGTTGACGCCCGCTCCGCGGGCGGACTTTCGGCGGAGAAGATGGCGAGGGCCGGAATCGAACCGGCGACACCACGGTTTTCAGCCGTGTGCTCTACCAACTGAGCTACCTCGCCAAGCGGCAGCAGATTCTACTCACTACTCACACCCAACACAGCTACCGTCAACGCCACACGCGATCTGCACCACAACTCAAACAACGCCGGCACCGGCGCTTCCCCTCGCGCCTCGGTCCAGGCACAATGCAGATGTGCGTACAAAACGACGTACATCGTCCATCGAGCCGAGGAGCCAGAACCATGCCAGTCGTCGGCATCCGCCAGCTCGCGCGTAACGCCAGCGCGATCATCCACGACGTCAGCAAGACGGGGAAGCCGACCGTCGTGACCGACCGAGGCAAGCCCGTCGGCGTGATCTACCCCTTCGACGAGGAAGACCTCGAGGACTACATCCTCGCTAACTCGCCCGAGCTAGCGAAGCGACTCGAGCGGGCTGATCGCGACATCGCCGAAGGGAAGACGATCCCGCTCGAAGAACTGCTTTCGCGTTTCGGGGTCGAAAGCACGACAACCACCTCGCCTTCCAACGAGGCTCAGTCCGGTTGATACTCCCAGGATGAGCTCCACCAACTCGCAGCCCGTAGTAGTAATCGGCGCCCCGCTCGACCTCGGCGCCGGGCGCCGCGGTGTCGATATGGGCCCCTCTGCCATCCGCTACGCGGGGCTAGAGCGGCGCCTGGAGCAGATGGGGCTCCAGGTCGAGGACTGGGGCAACGTTCAGACCCCGGTCGTCGAGGCGACCAGCTTGAGCGACGAGCACGCGCGCTTCCTGCCCGAGGTGATGGCGATCTGCGAGCAGGTCGCCAGGCTCGTGCACAAGGCACTCGATCAGGGCGCCTTCCCGCTCGTGCTCGGCGGCGACCACTCGATCGCGCTCGGCTCGCTGGGGGCGCTGGCCTCGGTAAATGGGCCGGGCGGCGTCCTTTACGTAGACGCCCACGGCGATCTCAATCTCCCCGAGACGAGCCCGACTGGGAACGTGCACGGGATGGTGCTCTCCGCCGCGCTGGGATTGGCGGGCAGCGGTTTCGAGAGCAAGGAGTGGCCGCTGCCGATGGTTCAGGCGAGCCGCATCGTCGTCGTCGGCGCCCGCTCGTTCGACGAGCCCGAGCGGCAGCTCGTGCGCGAGCTCGGGGTGAAGGTCTACACGATGAGCGACATCGACCGGCTCGGGCTCGAGCAGGTGATGGGGCGCGCGCTCGACGACGTCTCCGGCACCGGCTTCGTGCACGTCTCGTTCGACATGGATGCGGTCGATCCCGAGGCCGCGCCGGGGGTCGGGACTCCGATCAGGGGTGGGCTCTCCTACCGCGAGGCGCACCTGGCGCTGGAGCTGGTGGCCGAGTCGGGGCTGGCCGGCTCGCTCGACATCGTCGAGGTCAACCCGATCCTCGACCGCGAGAACGCAACTGCGAAACTCGCCGTCGAGCTGGTTGCGAGCGCGCTTGGGGCTCGGATTCTCTGACGCTCGTTTCACGCGACGCTGAAACGGCACGAAATCGGCACAGAGTGTGTGGTTTTGCTCGCTACCGTTTCACTACGCCGCGGGTGCGTGACCTTTAGCGGGGGCAGCGGAACGCGGTACCGG
The DNA here is from genome assembly GCA_050011315.1 of Gaiellaceae bacterium. Classification (GTDB taxonomy): domain Bacteria; phylum Actinomycetota; class Thermoleophilia; order Gaiellales; family Gaiellaceae; genus Fen-549. Next base: position 2,369 of record JBEKJI010000023.1, on the reverse strand, counting down.
CACCCGCCTTATCATCGGTAATGAATGACGCTACAATTGTGCTACATTAGGGGTGTGAGCGATAAAGTCGGCATTCGCGAGCTACGGCAGGACCTCAGTCGCTACATTCGGCGTGTCCGCGCCGGTGAGCGGCTGGTTGTGACCGAGCGAGGTCGGTCGGTGGCCGTTCTCTCGCCCTGGGCCGGGGAGGGCGACATCGTGGACAGGCTCGTTGCAGAGGGACGCATGCGGCGCGGTAGCGGCGGTCTGGTCGCCGTGCAACCGCTTCAGCGCGCGGTTTCCCGTGCCGGAAGCGAGGCGCTAGCGGAAGAGCGCGCGGAGCGGGCGTGAGCTCGGCGCCGGCCGTCGCCTACGTCGATTCTTCCGCGCTCGTAAAGCTCGCGATTCCGGAGCCGGAGAGCGATGCTCTTCGCGCCGAGCTTGAAAGGTGGGAACGACATGTCTCGAGCGCGCTCGCCAGGGTCGAGCTCGTGCGGGCATGCGCACGCGTAGACGTGAAAGCGAGGCGAATCGCCGAGCAGATAGTGAACGCGCTCGACTTGATCGCGCTCGATGATCGCGTGCTGGAGGATGCGTCCCTGCTCGGCCCGCTTGATCTACGTTCGCTCGATGCAATTCACCTCGCGTCCGCGCTCCTACTCGGAGACGCGCTGGGTGTGGCAATCGCCTACGACGACCGGCTCGTGGAGGCAATGAGCGCGGCCGGTATTCCGACCGCGACTCCTCACTGACGCTCCCTACTTCTCGGGCTCGGGCTTCGGCTCCTCGCCGGCGCCCTTCGGCTGCCAGTAGCGGCGATTGCGCAGCTCCTCGGGCAGGTAGTCGAGCTCGAAGCCGCGCGGGTCGTCGTGCGGGTAGATGTAGCCCTCGCCGCTTCCGAGTGCCTTGGCGCCGCGGTAGCCCGAGCCGCGCAGCATCTTGGGCGGGCGCACGTTGCCGTGCTCGCGCACGTCCTCGCGGGCGGAGAAGATGGCCGTCTTGACGGCGTTCGACTTGGGGCAGGTGGCGAGGTAGATCGCCGCCTCGGCCAGGTTGAGCTGCACCTCGGGCAGGCCCACGTACTCGACCGCGTCCGCCGCCGCCACGGCTACCTGCAGCGCCCTGGGATCGGCCAGGCCCACGTCCTCGGAGGCGAAGATCACCATCCGCCGCGCGATGAAGCGGGGATCCTCGCCGGCCTCGATCATCGACGCCAGGTAGTAGACGGCGGCATCGGCGTCCGAGCCGCGCATCGACTTGATGAAGGCCGAGGCGAAGTCGAAGTGGGCGTCGCCGGCGCGGTCGTAGACGAGCGGGCGCTTGCGGGCCGCGTCCTCGACATGGTTCGCGCCGACCTGAGTGCCTTCCGCGCCGGCGGTCTGCGAGGCGAGCTCGAGGATGTTGAGGGCGTTACGAGCGTCGCCGCCGGCGTTCTTGGCGATCGCCTCGACGATCTCGTCGGTGATCTCCGCCCCGAGCTCCTTCGCACCGCGCCGTACGATCAGCTCCAGCTCGCTTTGCGACAGCACGACCAGTTCGTAGAGCTGGCAGCGCGAGAGCAAAGCCGAGTTGACCTGGAAGTAGGGGTTCTCGGTGGTGGCGCCGATCAGCGTGATCAGCCTGGCCTCGACAGCGGGTAGCAGCGCGTCTTGCTGGCCGCGGTTGAAGCGGTGGATCTCGTCCAGGAAGAGGATCGTTCGCTGTCCGTGCGCTCCCAGTCGTTCGCGCGCCCGGGCGATGATCGAGCGTACATCGGCGACCGAGGCCGAGACGGCGGACAGCTCCTCGAAGGCGGCGCCGGTCGTCTCGGCGACGATACGGGCGAGCGTGGTCTTGCCGCTGCCGGGCGGGCCGAACAGGATCATCGAGGCGACCCGGTCCTCGGCGATCGCGCGCCTGAGCGCCGAGTCGGCTCCGAGCACCTGCTCCTGGCCCACGAACTCCTCGAGAGTGCGCGGGCGGAGGCGGTACGCGAGCGGCGCCAGGCTGGCAAGCCTCTTCGCCGCTGCGTCCGAGAAGAGATCGGACATGTGCGAAGTATGCTGCCTTGAACTCATTTCAGAATGAAGACCCACTGACTGGGTGTGATCGGTGGATGCAATGCTAGGGAGCTCGACTGGGGGCGGAGGGGCGCTGGATGAGTGCGAGATCGTGGTTCGAGGCTAGGACGCAGGGCGCATTCGTATCGGTCAGAGATACGGATGCGCCCGAGGACGACGTCCTCGGGCCGCGAGATTGTGCTCAGCCGGTGTTTCTCTGTTTCCAGCCGAGCTCCGAAAAGCAGTGTCTCGGTCGTAGCCGAAGCTACGGGCGAGACCGAGGACAACGCAGTGCGCCGCCGAGCGCGGCCAGGCGGTGGAGTGCTTCGTTTTGAAAGGAGTTCCTAAGGT
>JBEKJI010000022.1:0-37025 GCA_050011315.1 Gaiellaceae bacterium | reverse complement strand
CTGCGGCCTGGTCCCTTGACAAAATCCGCGCCATATCAGGACGCAGGGCGCATTCGTATCGGTCAGAGATACGGATGCGTCCGAGGACAACGTCCTCGGGCCGCGAGATCGTGCTCAGCCGGTGTTTCTCTGTTTCCAGCCGAGCTCCGATAGCAGCGAGCGGATCTACGGGTGCGACTGAAGACGCAGCATCGCGCCGCCGAGCGCGGTCAGGCGGCGGAGTGCTTCATTTGAAACTCGCTCTTAGTTCAGCCGACCGCGGTGTCGCTGCCCGCGGGCTGAAGAGCTCCCGGCGTATAGGTGCCCGTCGCATTCCAGAGAAGGAAGCCGCGGGCGGCGCTCGTCCTGCGAACGGCCAGCACTTCGTCTTGAACATCCGCGAGCGTGAACGGGCGCCCCTTCCACGAGAAGTCCTGCAACCAGGCGACGAGATCGGCCTTCTTGCCGTGCATCTGATCGGCAAAGTCAGCTAGCGCGTAGCCGACGGTCGTTCCGGGCACAGCCTGCGGATCCGGGAGACCGTACTGCTCCGGGCCGAAGTGCGATGGGTAGACCATCGGACAGATCGCGTCAACGATCCGCGCCATCTTCCCCGGCGACTGGCCGATGCCGAGGTTGTTGGTGGCGGCGAGGCCGAAGACGTCGACAGAGACGCGGACGCGGAACGGCTTGAGCTGCTTGGTCGCATAGGTGAGGAAGCGATCGATCGTCACCGACTCGGGCTCGTTTCTCTTTCCCGGCCAAACGGCGCTGGAGACCGGGCCGTCGGAGGGGAATCGGGCGTAGTCGAACTGGATCTCGTCGAAACCGGCCCTGGCGGCAACCTTGGCGATCGAGACGTTGTAGTCCCAGACTCGCTTGTCGTATTGGTTCGTCCAGCCGAGTCCTCCGGAGTCGAGCCAGGGCGAGCCATCGGAGCGCTGAATCGCCATATTCGGCCTACGGGCCGAGAGCACCGGATCTTCGAAGACCGCGACGCGACCGATCAGGTAGACGCCGTCGGCGTGGACCTGATCGGCTACTTCGGCCGGTTTGTAGAAGCTCCCGGCAGCGCCGACCGCGCTGGCAAGGGGCACTTCGGGTGAGGAGAAGGCAACCGCGCCGTCCTCGTCCTTGACGTCGAGTGCGATCGTATTCAAGCCCTCGTCTTTCAGGCTGAGGTACTGAGCGAGCTTGCCCGGCAACGACGCGAGGCCCATGGTGACGTGGATACCGCGGATCTCCTTCGGCAGGTAGCGATTCCGCTGTGTCGACGCCTTGGTGGTGGTTCCAGCGCGCGGAGTGGCGTCGTTCGTGGACGGACTCGCGCCGCGGCCAGCCAGCCAAACGACTACTCCACCCGAGATCGCCGCGATTACGAGAGCGAACAGGAAAGCAGTCCGGCGAAGCTTGCGCCGGTGCCGGGCACGTTGGCGCCGCTCGTGAAAGCGAGCGTTAGGATCGACGGGCTCGAGTACCACGCAGCCGCCACCCTATCGGACCCGTCGGCAAGTGCAAGCGAGTACAAACCGAAAAGGTCGCAGTTTGCAAGTAAAAAGCCCTTGGCGGAGTCGGGCGGGGATCGAGTCGTCGCGCGGCGGGCATACGATCCTTGCCGTGAGCGTTTCCGTTCGCTCGATCAGGGTTCAGTTCGCCGCCGCGACGAGAAAGTCATGATTCTCGTCACAGGCGCCACCGGCTTCATCGGTAAGCACCTCGTCGCGGCTCTTCGATCGCTCGAGCAGCCGACTCGTTGCCTCATTCGCTCGAGATCGCGCGGGCGCCAGCTCGAAGCGCAGGACTGCGCGCTTGCACGAGGCGATATGACCGATCCGGCGAGCCTGCGCGCGGCGTGCGACGGTGTGGACACGGTGGTACATCTCGTTGCCATCATCCGCGGTCGTGCGGGCGACTTCGAGCGGGTGATGACGTCGGGAACGCAAGCGCTAATCGAGGCCGCGAGCGAGGCGCGAGTACAGCGGTTCGTCCTCGTCAGCGCTCTGGGACTCGATCAGAGCACTCACGAGCTCACACCCTACTACCGGGCCAAGTGGGAGGAGGAGCGTTTGCTCAAGGCATCGGGCCTGGAGTATGTGATCTTCCGTCCGAGCTTCGTCTTCGGGCACGACGGCGGCGTTCTCCCCACCTTTCTACGCCTCGTTCGTTACTCGCCGATCACGCCCGTACTCGGCCCTGGAACCCAGCAAATCCAGCCGATCTCGGTTGAAGACGTCGTTGCGCACTTGGTCAAGGGACTCGACCTCGGGCCCGCACGCGACCGCAGCTTCGACCTCGTCGGCCCTGATCGCGTCAGCTGGGACGAGCTTTACGCCCTGATCGCGCGTGTGCTCGGTAAGCGGCGGTTGCGCGCCCACATCCCCTTCTCACTCGCCCGCGCTCAGGCCACACTGCTCGACCGCCTGCCCGGCTTTCCGTTCACCCGCGACCAGTTGAAGATGCTCGCCGCCGGCGACAACGTCGGCGACACCGAATCTACTCGGAGGGTTTTCCAGCTTCCGCTCACGTCGCTCGAGGATCAGATCCGTAGTGCGGTCGTGCGGGCTTGACGGAATGGCGATCGTTCGATTGGGCGCGTAAGGCAACAACTCCGTTTACTGCCGGGGCGTGACAGATCTTCTCGGAGTCCCCGAGGCGGCGGGACCCACCTCTCCTCCCCCCACCCTCCCACGGGGCGTAGCACGGTATCGAGAAAACGTACTCAGGACTGTGCCGGTTTAGTGCCGAAACAGCATCGACTCACCGTAGACGGCCGCGTCATGAATGCTTCGTTTCGTTAGAGGTTCAAACAAGAAGGAGGGCCGCACGAGGCGGCCCTCCGGTCCGGTTACCAGCGTTGAATTAGTAGAGGCGCTTCCTGCGGCCGAGCGACCGCGGTGCGGAGTGCGCAAGTCCCCTACGCTGGCTAGGCGATTCCCGATGGTCCCGGGGACACGCCTCTACCCGCTGGTACCTCCGCTGCCAGTACTACAAGAATCTTCCACTGGACCACCTCCTTTCCGCGTACAGCCATGATAGGCAAGCGGTCAAGACATAGCCGCCGAAAGTCGGCGGCTATCCAGTCGAGCGAGTTGCGCGCCTTCGGCGCGCTGACTCGCCTGCTCTTACGAGAGGGGCAAGCTACCGGAGTCGGGAGCAGGGTCCGTGTGCGAGGGGTTGGGGACAGCGACTTGTGAGCCGCGCCCGCTCAGGTCGCTCGCGGCGACCGGCCGGCCGACGATCGCGCTCAGTTCGAGGCCGTGATCGAGCGGCACCGTGACGCTAACGAGGGTGGGGTCGCTCTGCCGGACCTTCACGTAGGCGGCAAGCGTCTCGGAGTGCGAGAGCACGTTGTCGGCCACGATCAGCCCGCCTACTGCGATCTTCTTGCGTGCTATTGCGAAGAGGTTCTCGTAGTCGTCCTTCTCGGCATCGAGGAAGCAGATGTCGAAGCTCTCCTCGAGGTTAGGAATAACCTCGAACGCATCGCCTTCGATCAACTCCGTCCACTCGTCCAGACCCGCCTCCGCGATGTTCGCGCGCCAGGCCTCGACCTTGCGCGGATCGAGCTCGAGCGAGACGACGCGGCCGCCGCGAAACGCCGCGGCCGAAGCGAGCCAAATCGCGGAGTATCCTCGCGAGCCTCCGATCTCGAGCACCTTGCAGCCCTTCCGAGCGACGGCAAGAGCGAACAGGAACCGCCCGGTCGCCGGCTGGATTTGGCGCGCTCGCTCGGATCGGGGTAAACCCAGCCGGCGTTCCTCGGCGTCCTCTTGCTCCAGACGCTCGAGCACGCGCCGGATGCGGGGCTCCGGTATCACCTCGCCAGATCCCGAGTGGTAGGCGCGGCCGGCACTACTCGAATTCGACTTCCTCGACGCCCGCCCACTCCTCGGGGAGGGGAGTGCCGACGGACTTGTGCAGCGCGACCTTGAGCACGCCCAGACCGAGCAGAGCGCACTTGAGCCGGATCGGAGTCAGCGGCGTCCCGCTCTCGATCATCATCGCCACCAACGGGGAGTCGTCCTTGTCGATCGCCGCCACGTCGCTCGCGCTGCGGCCCACAACCTCCTCGCTCAGCATCGAGGCGGCCGCCTGGCTGATCGCACAGCCGTGACCATCGAAGGCGATCTCCTCGATCGTCTCGCCGTCGACGCCAAATCTGAGCGTTACCGTGAGCTCGTCTCCGCAAAGCGGGTTCTGCCCCTCGGCGCAGGCGTCGGCGGGGTCGAGGCGGCCGTGATGGCGCGGGCTCTTGTAGTGATCGAGGATCAGCTCGCGATAGAGATCGTCGACGCTCATCAGGCGAATACCTTGCGCGCCCGCTCGAGACCGGCGACGAGGCGGTCGACCTCCTCGGGCAGCGAGTAGAGATAGAAGCTGGCCCGGCTCGTCGCCACGACGCCGAGCCGGCTCATCAGAGGTTGGTTGCAATGGTGCCCCGCGCGTACGCACACTCCCTCCGCGTCCAGGATCTGGGCGACATCGTGCGGGTGGATGCCCTCCAGATTGAAGGAGACGATCCCGGCTCGGCGCTCGAGCGGAGGCCCGTAGAGAGTCAGACCGGGCTGCTCTCCGAGTAGCTCGAGCGCGTAGGCGGTCAGCTCGTGCTCGTGGGCGGAGATCGCCTCCAGCCCGATTCCGCCGAGGTAGTCGATCGCCGCGCCGAGCGCAACCGCCTCGGCGACCGGCGGCGTGCCAGCCTCGAACTTGTGCGGCAGACCGGCCCATGTCGTCTTCTCGACCGAGACGTGCCGGATCATGCCGCCACCGGTCTGGAACGGGCTCATCCGCTCCAGCAGCTCGCTGCGACCGTAGAGCACGCCGACGCCGCTGGGACCGCACATCTTGTGCCCCGAGAAGGCAAGAAAGTCGCAGCCGAGCGCCTGCACGTCGATCGCGCGGTGCGGGGCCGCCTGGGCCGCATCGATGACGGCGATCGCACCCTGCTCGTGCGCGAAGCGGATTAGCCTCTCGACCGGGACGATCGTGCCAAGCGAGTTCGAGACAGCGGTGACGGCGACCACCTTCACATTCCCGGCGCGCCCGAGCTCGTCGAGCGCCTCTAGCTCCAGCTCTCCCTCGGCGGTCACCGGAATCACCGTGAAGGTCGCGCCGGTGCGCCTGGCGACCTCCTGCCAGGGAACGAAGTTCGAGTGGTGCTCGAGCTCGGTCGCCAGCACCACGTCGCCGGGACCGAGGTTGTCGAGACCCCAGGCGTACGCCACGAGATTGATGCCCTCGGTCGTATTGCGCGTGAAGACGATCTCGCGCGGCGAGCGAGCGTTGACGAACTCGCGTACCTTTTCGCGGGCCTGCTCGTAGGCCTCATTGGCGCGCTCTGCAAGCGCATAGACGCCGCGCCCGACGTTGCCGTAGGAGTGCTCGTAGAACTCCTCCAGCGCCTCGAGCACGAACCGGGGCTTGTGTGCGCTCACGGCGGAGTCGAGGAAGGCAAGCGGCTTTCCGTCGACGAGTTGATCGAAGATCGGGAAGTCAGCGCGGATACGCGCGGCGTCGATTCTCGCTAGCGATTGCTTTAGGGTCATCCAAGCAATCGTACCGAGCCGCTCATCGCTGCCCGGCGGCGGTGTCCGGAACATTCTTTGGCGGAACAACGCGGTGGCCCGCCACCTCGAGAGCGCGCACGGCTCGCTCCAGATCTCGATCACCGACAAGGAGGTAGTCGGTATCGAAGGTCGAGAGCGCGAAGATCGGGATATCCGCCCGCGCCAGGACTCCGCTCAGCGCCGCAAAGATTCCAACCAGCGAGAAGTCGAGCGACCCCGTCGCGCGCAAAGCTCGCCAGCTCCGCTCGCTCTTGACCGATGCAGGCACCGATTCGGCCGGCGAGACAACCGAGAGCTCATCCGGCGTCCGCGTCAGCGCCACGAGCTCTCCCTGCGCCCATTCCGGCACCGGCGCGTCGGGAGAAAGCCGGCTCACGGCGTAGGTGTCGGCGAGTATCTGAAGCTCGAGCGCGATCACTGTTCGCGCAGACGGATGATGATCTTGTCGCCCGGCTCCGCGCCGAACATGACCGCCGCATCGCCGCCCGAAATGGCGACGGCGATGTTCTGGAAGGAGTCCTCGTAAAGCATGATGTCGCCCCGGCGGGCGTCGGAGAAGGTGCGAGCCATGATCGCGTAGTAGCGCTCGCCCTTGTGCTCGAGCTCGATCTGCGTCCCGACGGCGAGGCCTGTAGCCTCGAGGTGGGTGTGGCGAAGGTTGAGCTGCATGTTCCCGAAGCGATCGGTGTCGACAATGGCCGCTTTGATCCGTCCTTTGCGCACCTCCGGCTTCGGGATGTCCAGCCGGATCAGATCCGGCACCTTGATCTTCGGCCCCATCTCCTCGAGCGGCACGCCCAGCGCCAGATGAGCCGCCGCCGGTGAGAAGACGTCGCGGCCGTGGAAGGTCGGCGAGACATCTTCCAGCGAAAACTCGCGATTGGTGATCTGATGGGCGCTCGCGATCCCACCCATCCGCTCGGCCACCGGAAGCAGCAGGCCGTTGTCGGGGCCAACGTAGATCCGCCCGCTCTTGTCCTCGAGCGCCACGGCCCGACGATCGGTGCCGACTCCCGGATCGACGACGGCGAGATGGACTCCCACCGGCATATACGGAATCGTGTCGGCGAGCGTCAGTGCTCCGTGGAGGAGGCGCCGCGGCTCGATGCCGTGCGTGATGTCGATGATCTCGACATCGGGAGCGATCCGCTTGATCACCCCGTGGCAGGTTCCGACGAAGTCGTCCTGGAGACCGAAGTCGGTCAGGAAGGTGATGAAGCGAAAGCGCACGAGTTCTCCTATTCTCGCCGCTTCGTCGCCGATTGCCCAAGCCCTGTCACGGTCGCTCCATGCGGCGCTCCGGCGAGCGCGCAACTACTGACGGGGAAGGCGCCGCCGCCGGGGACGGCAGCGAAAGCCCTTTGCGCCGCATTCGAAGCAGCGGCCACGGCGATACGTGCGAATCCGCACAAACGCCGTCGGTGCCTGGACCGGCAGCGGTCGTCCCACCAGCGATCTCGCCGTCTCGTTCACGAACCGCTACTTCTCGTATCGCCGCGATGACTCACGAGGCCAGAATAGAGAATAGAAGCGTAGGCGTGCGAGGCGCATGGCCCATTCCGTCGGAGATGTGCGCTCGAGGGGATCAAGGCGTGGATCGGTCACGCCGGGCATGCAGACCCGGCGAAATGGGCTCTAAGCCAAAAGGAGCGCATCGGCGAGAACGAAGCCCAAGAAGACGACGGCGATTACTCCGTTGACCGTAAAGAAGGCGGCGTTCAGGCGCCGTAGGTCGCGCGGCGAGACGATCAAGTGCTCGTAGGTCAAGAGCGCCGCGACGGCCGCGACCCCGAGGCCCCAGAGAACCCCGGCGTGGCCCGCGTATCCAGCAAAAGCGAGAGCGGTCACGGCGACCAGATGCAGCAAGCGGCCGCCGCGGAAAACACCGTCAACCCCGAAGCGCACCGCGAAGGAATGCAGTCCCTGAGCGCGATCGATCTCGAGATCGAAGAACGAGTAAAAGAGGTCGAAGCCCGCGATCCAGCAGGCGACGGCAACCCAGAGCGCGAACGGCGCCGCCACGACCGGGCCACCCAGTGCCAGCCAGGCCCCGAGTGGAGCCAGGCCAATGGTCGCGCCCAGCCAGAGATGGCAGAGCCAGGTCGCCCGCTTCAGGTAGGGATAGACGACGAAGGCTAGCACCGGTATCGGCCAGAGGTAGTGAACCGCGGGCGCGAGCCGGAACGCAGCGAGCACGAGCAGGGCGAGAGAGGCGAGGCAGAAGACGGCTACCTGGGACGAGCTGAGCCTGCCACTCGGAAGCTCACGACCTGCCGTTCGAGGATTTCGAGCATCGATCTTGCGGTCGACTAGCCGGTTGATCCCCATTGCCAGAGAGCGCGCGCTCACCATCGCCAGCGTAATCCAGAGCATCTCTAACCAGCTTGGTAGCGCCCCCGCTGAGCGCCGGACGAGCAGGGCGCCCACATAGGCGAACGGTAGCGCGAAGAGAGTGTGCTCGATCTTCACGAGCGAACTCAGGCGCCAGATGACCGGCGCCCACGATGACTGTTCGGTTGCCGTCATGCCCTCTTGCGTAGCCTGGCGACCGGAGACAGACGCGCCGATCGCCGGTCGCCTCTGTTCGTGCAGCTGTCGAGATCGGCCAGTTGGGCTCCGATCCACCAACGGAGGTCGTGCTCACGCACCTGCGTACGGATCGCATCGATCCGGCGCCGGCGCTCGTCGGCGGGCATCGTCAGAGCCTCGAAGATCGCGTCGGCCTGCGCACGGACGTCGAACGGGTTGACCGCTACCGAGTAGGGGCCAAGTTCTTCATACGCGCCGGTGTTCTCCGAGAGCACAAGCACACCGTCGCGGCCGTTTATAAGCGGAGCCTCTTTGGCGACGAGGTTGAGGCCGTCGTAGATCGCGTTCACGAACAGGGCGTCGTACTGCTTGTAGGCGGCCACCGACTGATAGAAGTCGTCGTGGATTTGAAGATCGATCGGTGTCCAATCGGGACGCCGGAGACGCTCGTTGACGGATCGCGCCTCGCGCTCGATCGCGACCAGATACTCCGCGTACTCGGGGATGTTCTGGCGCGACGGGTCGAGTAGCGCCAGCATCGTCACCCGTCTGTGCAACTCGGGGTGCGTCTCGAGGAGGAGTTCGAAGGCCTCGAACCCCCGCACGATGTTCTTCGACGGATCGGTGCGATCGACACGCACAACCAGGAACTCCGGTCTTTTCGCGAGGATGAGACGCTCATGCTCGAGAACCCGCGGGTGCTCGCACAGCTTTTCGAACTCGGCGACGTCGACCGAAATCGCTCGCGCGCTGACGCGTGTTCGCTTGCCCGCGTAGGAAATCGTCGAGCCGTCCGAACTGCGCTTTCCAGCCACGATCGCCTCGGCCGACTGAAGGAAGTTCCGCTGCCACCTTGGCGTGTGAAAGCCGACCAGGTTGTTGGCTAGTAGACCGTCGTGGATAGCGACGCGGATCTCGGCGGGGAGAACGTGCCAGTAATCAGACTGGACCCAGGGGATGTGGACGAAGTGAAGCAGCGCGGCCTCGGGAGCCCGGTTTCGGACGAACCGAGGCGCGAGGTAGAGGTGGTAATCGTGAAAGAAGACGACGGCGTCAGGCTGGCGAGCCAACTCGTCGAGAACGGCTTGCGCGAACGCGTAGTTGACCGGGACGTATCCCTCACGCCAGGCTTGAACGAGCCGGCCTTTGCCGTGCGTGGGCTGGTGGACGAGATCCCAAAGGTAGTGCTGTATGAACCAGAGCGTCGGGTTGGCGACGACGTTGTAGAACAAGTCGTACGCCGCCGGTTCGTGCGCTACGAAACGCAGGCGGTAGCTCGCCCCGGTGTAGGCGTGCTCCTCTATCCCCGCGGAACCGCTCTCGAGAGCGGCCTCGAGATCGGCGTCGCTCATCGCGCTGGCGATCCAGGTGACGCGATGGTGGCTCGCCAGGCTGGCCAGAGCGGTCACCAAGCCGCCACCGCCGCGAGCGGCTTCACGGGTATTGCCGGACCCGTATTGATAGGTGACCGGGCCCCGGTTTGAGACGACGATGATCGATCGTCGCTTACCCACGGCGCTTGAAGCCTACCCGCTCGTCGCCCGAAACAAGCGAGGGCCGCCCCGTCGGCGGGCTCAGACGCTCGCCACCATCTCGACTTCGACGCCGCCGGTGTCGTTCCCGAGCTGATGGTTGAAGAGCACTAGCCAGTCACGCAATAGGCGTGGCGTCAGGAACTTGCGGCGAACGTCTTCCTTGCCTTTGAGAGCCTTGGCGTGCGCGCCCGCGGGATCGTTCATCGCCTCGATACAGGCGCGAGCGCACTCCTCCGGCGATTCCACCAGCCAGCCCGTCTCACCGTCACGGATCTGACTGACGATGCCGCCGACGCGGCCGGCGACGGTCGGACGGCCTTTCCACAACCCCTCCGAGACGGTCAGACCGAAGCCTTCGCGGATCGACTTCTGGATCACGACGTCGGAGTGGACCTGGAACGCGTTGACCTCGACCGAGCCCACGTTGTTCAGGTTCGAGAGGATGAAGATGTCCGGGTCGCCGTCAGCATAGGCGAGAGTGCGGTTGTAGAAGTCCCAGCCCTCGGGATCGTCGTGGGCCATCGAGCCGACGAGCGCCAGCTGGACGTCTGGGAACTTCTCCTTGACTAGGTGGTAGGCGTCGATCACGCCGAGCGGATCCTTCCAAGGATCGAAGCGGGAGACCTGTGTCAGGAGCGGGCGCTCGACGTCGATCCCGAATTGATCGAGTATGTAGGCCGCATCCTCTCTCGACAGGGCCATGTTCTTCGGCGCGAGCGGATCGATCGCCGGCGGCCAGATGAATGCCGGAGGAAGACCGGGGCGGTCGGGGATGTACTGCTTTAGATGAAAAATCATCGCATCGTAGTGCGAGATCGACGGCACCAGAAAGTCGATCACGTCCGAGTTCGGCGTCGAGAGATCGATGTGACAGCGCCAGATCCACTTGGCCTTCGACGAACGGAAGTGGTCGATCACCGCGACGGGCTGGGGATCGTGGATGATGATGATTTCGTAGTCGGAGTCGTCGAGCTGCGCGGCGTTGAGCTCGTTATAGCGGCGGAAGATCGCGCGGTCTTCGGTCGAGAGGCCTCGGTGATCGCCCTGGAGGGCGTTGTGAACCGCCTTGGTGACGTTGAAGAACTCCTCCTGACCGTGAATGACGCGCCATTCGACGTCGAGACCGGCGTCGCGCATCAGCGGTATCAGCGTGTACTGGATCTCGGCGACTCCGCCGCCGAACGCCGTCGCCGAGAGGTGCAACACACGAAGGCCTTGGATCGGCTCGGCCAGCCGCTTGATCTCTTCCATCAGCCCACGGGAGACGATCGTCCCATAGTCGGAGAGCGACTTGTGGCCGGTGTTGACGAGCTGCAGCATCGCCCTCGGGCGACTCGATCGAGACGAACGCTTCTCGCCGCCGCTGCGAGCGTCTTTCAATCGCAGAGTTTTTTTACGAATCGAAGACGTGATCCCCCGCCTGCCTTTTCGGTGATTTCGAGATCGTCGACGAGTTCGCGGATGATTGCGAGTCCGAGCCCGCCTTCACCGGGGTCGCCCAGCTCTTCGAGGCCGCTCGGCGGTTCGAAGCCGCTCCCCTCGTCGCTCACCTCGACGACCAGCCGGTCGGGCCATAGCTCGTAGAGGAGCTCGACGGTGCCGTCGCCGGGCCCGTATGCATGTCGAACCGAGTTGGAGCACGCCTCGGTGAGCGCCAGTTTTAGATCGGCAAGGGTCTCTTCCGAGAAACCTCGCGCGCGAGCGAGCGCCGTCAGCGCCAGGCGGCCGAGCGTGATGTACTCCGCCTTCGCCGGAATCGTCAGATTGATGACTGCGCTTTCCGAGCTCATCGTCCCATTCTCGCGCCTTCGTTCTCGAGCCGAGACGAATCTAGCGCGCCTTCTCGACAGACCTGCAGTCTATTCCCTCGTTGTGTTCGCGCCATGCTGTTCATTCGTGTAAGTAGAGCAAGCGGTTGCCTACGCTCGACACCGTTTCCACGTGAAAACGGCACCCCGGCTAGACCTTGTCGTCGGCGAGCGGAAGTTCAAGCGAGAACCTTGTTGAGCCGGGTTGAGAATCGAGCGTCACGGTTCCACCCATCCTCATTGCCCATTCTCGGGCTATCGCAAGCCCCAAGCCGCTTCCCGACGACCGCTCACCTTCCAGCCGGAAAAAGCGCTCGAACACACGCTCCTGATCGGCTGTGGGTATGCCCGGACCCTCGTCCGCGATCGTGAGCACGCCGTTTTCGCCGCTTTCCGTCACGCGGATAGCGACCGCGGTTCCGCGAGGCGTGTGCACGAGAGCGTTCTCGAGCAAGACACGGCCTATTTGGAGTGTCCTCTGCTCATCGACCCGCGCGACGGGCGACGCCTCCAGAGAGATCGTTAGCGGGTGCTCCAACAGCTCCGCCGCCGCCTTGAACTCCTTTTCCAGCGCCTCCGCGACAGGAGCGAGCGCGAGCGGCTCGAGAATCAGATCCAGGCCCGCGTCGAGTCGCGACAGATCGAGCAAAGCGGTCGCCAGCTTGTGCAGGCGCTCCACTTGACCGCGCATCGTCTCGATGAATTCCCCCCTGCTCTGCTCGTCCATCTCTTCCTCGGCCAGGAGCTCGAGTGAACCCGATAGCGCGAAAATCGGTGTTCTCAGCTCGTGAGATGCGTTGGCGATGAATTCTCGCCGTGCCTCCTCGAGTTGCGCGAGGCGAAGCCGCATGCGCTCGAAACTCCGAGCCAGCTCGCCGATCTCGTCGTCGCCGCTGTCTTCGACCGGTCCCTCGAACTCCCCCGCGGCAATTCGATCGGCGGCGCGATCGAGCCGTCTCACCCGCCGTGAAAGCCCGCGCGCTCCCAAGAAACCGAGTGCGAGCGCGAGCGCGAGCGACGGAAAGGCGGCAACCAGGAGCTGCCTTCTCACGCTCGAGACGGCTCGCTTCACGCCGCTCAGGGAACCGGAGAGAAGAACCACCTTCGATGTTCCCGGGGCCGGCTCGGCCACCTCCGCGCGAAGCACGCCTCCCCTGTCCACGGTTCCGCGCACCACGCGTCCGGTCTCGGCGGCCTCTAGCGCGATCTTGTCTTTCGAGATAGCCGCAGTCCCTGTTCTCAGCGAATCGGCTTTCACGAGCAACTCGAGCGGCGGGCCGAAAATCTCGAAGACGACGACGCGGGCGTCGACCGCCGAAGCGTTGTCCTCGGCGTACGACTGCAAGTAGAGCTGGCTCACTCTGGGGACCACGGCTGCGGCGTTGTCCGCCGAGCGCTCGAGCTCGTCCAGCCGGTTGGAGACAAGGTTTTGGTCGAGCGTCGGTACGACCATCAGGTACGTCGTCGCGAGCGCGATCAACACCACTCCTATGAGAGCGGCGAGGAGCTGCCCGCCGACGCTTCTTCGCAGCTTCACGTTTCCCGGAAGCGATAGCCGACGCCGCGTACGGTCAACACCAGCTCCGGTCTGCTCGGATCTCGCTCGAGCTTCTCACGCAGGTGCCGTATATGAACGTCGATAGTTCTCGGATCACGGTATTCCGAGCCACCCCAGACCGCTTCGAGCAGATCCTGCCTCGAGAACACGCGGCCGGGCGCCGCGGCGAGAACGCGCGCGAGCTCGAACTCCACGTAGGTGAGCTCGGGCGATCGCCCGTCTATCGCAATCCGACGCCGCGCTCTATCGAGACGGAGCGGCCCGGCGACGATCTCCTCACCCGGGTCGGTAGCCACCGCCATCGAGGCTCGCCGCAGAAGCGCGCGCACACGGCTGCGGAACTCACGTATCGAGAAGGGCTTCGTGATGTAGTCGTCCGCGCCGATCTCCAGACCTATGACTTTGTCGACCTCCTCATCGCGCGCCGTCAGCATGATGATCGGCACCGCACTGCGCGCACGCAGGCGTCTGCAGACCTCGAGCCCGTCGAGCTTTGGGAGCGCCAGATCGAGAATAACGAGATCGACCTTCTCCTCGGCGAACCGTGCCAGCGCCGCTTCTCCGTCGCGGGCTTCGATGACTTCGTACCCATCCCGCCGCAACGGGAAGGAAAGCATTTTCTGGATCGCGTCTTCGTCATCGACGAGGAGGATCGTGGGAGAGTCAGCCATACCTTGCGCCCGCCTGATGCCTACTATAGCCACACGGTGAGAGCCAGCATGCGGCCCAAACCTCCGCGGATCAAGCCGCGTCCGGGGTCGCTCGAGCGGCCGGTCAACGCGCGCATTTACCGCGGTTCCTGGGTCGTCGTTGCGATTCCCCTACTCATCGCTGCCTTCAGCGTCGCGCGCGGGCAGCCGCTCTCGGCTCCCTCTCTCCGTCCCGTATTCGGCGAAGTCGCCGCCCAGCAAACGATGGACGAGCTGGTGAACACCTACGCCGACCGCAGCCCCGGGGCAGCAAGCAGCGCCAGCCTATTAGCCTGGGTCGAAGGCAAATTCGCCGACTATGGGCTGACTCCAAAGGTCGACCGCTTCTCGGCCGATATCCCGGGTCTCGGCAAGCAGAGCCTCGCCAACGTGAGCGTCACCATTCACGGCCGCTCGCCGTCCTCGATCGTCATCCTGGCTCACCGCGACAACAGCGGCCAGGGGCCGAGTGGCGGTCCTGACGACAACGCATCCGGAACCGCCGCGATGCTCGAGCTGGCACGTGCGTACCAGAAAAACTCGGAGCTCGTTGCGCCCCCCGAGCCCGCTCACACGATCATCTTCCTGTCCACCGACGGGGGTGCCTTCGGCGCGATCGGCGCGGATCACTTCGCCCGGCACAGCGGCTCTCGTGGCCACATCGCGGCGGTGATCGTGCTCGACGCCATCGCCGGGAAGGGGCCACTTCGAATCCTCCTCAACGGCGACGCACCCCGATCGCCTTCGCCGGTGCTCGTGGCCACCGCATTCCAACTTCTTAGCGAGCAGCCCGGAGCGAAAGTCACCCACGCCGGTTTCGTCGACCAGGTGCTAGATCTCGCTTTCCCATTCAGCCTCTACGAGCAAGCCCCCTTCGTTGCCCGCGGTATTCCTGCGATCACGTTCACTACCGGTGGCGACCGGCCGCCGCTTCCCCTTTCCGACACGTCTGCGAACATCTCGGGCGAGCATCTGTCCGTGATCGGGCTCGCGACCGAACAGCTCATCGCCGCGCTCGACCAGGGCGCCCCTGAACCACAGACCAACAGCGCCGGATACGTCTATCTCGGCGGGCGCTTCGTGCACGGCTGGGCGCTGCAACTGGTTCTGATCGCAGCGCTTCTTCCCCCACTCGTCGCGATCGTCGACCTGTTCGCTCGTTGCCGTCGGCGCCAGATCCCGCTCGAGCCCTCTTTACGGAGTCTCGGCCGCCGACTCGGCTTCTGGCTCTTCGTGCTTTCTCTCTTCCTGCTCTTCGTCTTTTTTGGTCTGTTCCACGGCGGGGTGGCGAGACCACTCTCGCCCGATATCCCGGCCTCCGTCTCTCCGCCCTTCGGCGCGCTCGTGCTCTTTGCCTTTTTCGCCTTCGGTGCCTGGTTGATAGCCCGCGAGCGGCTTCTACCGCACCACCAAACGAGTGCCGAAGACGAGCTCGCTGGCTACGCGGCGGCGCTGCTGTTGCTGCTGGTCACAGCACTCGTCGTCGCCTCTCTCAACCGCTACATGGTCCTGTTTCTTCTGCCCCCTCTTCATGCCTGGATCTGGTTGCCTCAGCTACGGGACTGGCGGCCCTGGGCTTCGCTCGGAGTGATGTTTATTGGCCTCCTCGGACCGCTGCTCGTCTTCTTCGAGCTGGCGTCTCGCCTGCACCTCGGCTTGAAAGTCTTCTGGTACGTCACCGAGCTCGGCGCGGTCGGCTACCTGGGGCTCCCGCTACTGCTCGTCGCGGTCGCGTTTACGGCTGCCAGCGCACAACTTGCCGCCCTCAGTGTCCGTCGCTACGCGCCTTACCCGGCGATCGGCGAGCGCCCTGACGCAACGCTTCCACAGCTAGCTCTCCGTCGCTTCGCGCCTCTCTCACGGAGGTGGGACGGGTTCAGAGCCGCCCGCCGCTCCCGCGGCTGACGTAAGGCCTATCCCGTTAGGGATGCGCGGTCGAAGGGGTTGAGCCGTGGATGCCAGGGGTCGGACGGACCGTGAAGGCTCACTGGTAGTGCGGTAAGCGGTCCGGGCGGGCACTGGCGCCCCGGGGCGGCCGCTTCGGGCGTGAAGGCCTGGCGGGATAGGGCCTTAAAGACGATCCGGCCTCGTCAGGGACCGACCGTCGTCGTGGTCGGTGTGGTCGTCGTGGTCGGTGTGGTCGTCGTGGTTGGCTCCGTTGTCGGTGGCGGCGTGGTCGTCGTTGTAGGCGTCGACGTGGTGACCGGCGGCACCGTGATCGGCGGCAGCGTGATCGTCGGAGGAGGAGGAGGAGGAGGAGGAGGAGTTTCTTCCGTCGTCGTGCTTTGTGTGGTCGTGCGCTTTGTCGTGGTCGTGGTAGTGCTCGACGAGCTGGTCGATCCCAGATAGCCGTAGCGCCCCTGTGGCCAGTACCCGAACTCCGCCGCGGTTTTCGGCGGCCGGAAGTCGAGCACGCGCACGTTCCAGAGAGCACCTGCCATGAACTCGTGCCAGATCGAAGCCGGCAAGTTACCGCCCGCGATCGCGACCCCGTGTACGTACACCGGCGTCTCGGCGTTCGGGTATCCGATCCAAACCACGGTCGCCAGCTGGGGCGTGTAGCCGCAAAGCCAACCGTCGTCGTGGTTTTCCGTCGTTCCGGTCTTGGCCGCCGCGATACGACCGAAATAGGCGCCGGTGGCGGTACCGCCGAGCATGTTCTGCTCGAGGATCTTCGTCACCTCGTAGGCGACCCAGTCGGGGATCACACGCCCGCGCTTCGGCTTGCCCCATTCCGCACTCTTGTCGACGGTACCGTCGGGCAGAACGACCTTGGTGATCGCCATCGGATCGGAATGGATGCCTCCGGCCGCGAGCGTCGCGTAGGCGACGGCCATCTCGAGCGGCGAGACGGCGCTAGTTCCGAGCGCCATGGCGGGAACGATATCCCTCCCCGCGAGATGAATGCCGCCGAGCTTTTCGGCCATGTCGGCGACATTCTGAACACCGGTATCCAGTATCAACTGGGCGTAGACCGTGTTATCGGACTGCAGCGTCGCGTTCGCCACGGAGATCGAGCCCACGTAATGGTTGCTGTAGGTGTGCACCTGCCAAGGCTCGCTGCTCGGAGAGGGCTGATAGGTGAAGGGCGCCGAGGTGTAGTAGGTGCTGTAGGGGTTCATGCCCTGCGCGATCGCAGAGGTCAGAACGAAGACCTTGAAGGTTGAACCGGGCTGGCGCTTGGCCTGAGCCACGAGGTTGAACTGGTTGTTCGGGCGGCCCGGAATGATGCCCGTCATCGCCCTGATGGCGCCGTTGCGCGGATCGATAGCGATGACCGCGGAGGCCGGATCGGTGCTGTAGTAGAGCGTGTCTTTGATCGCCTTACGCGCCAGGCGCTGCAGCCTCGGGTTGATCGTCGTGTAAACCTTCAGGCCGCCGGTGCGTACGGTTTCCGCGCCGTACTGCTTGATCAGCTCTTCCTTGACGTAGCTGAAGAAGTACGGCTCTTTGATGCTCGTGTACATCTTCCCGGGCTTGAGCCGGATCGGTCGGGCAACCGCCTCGGCGTACTGCGCTCGCGTGATGTCGCCGTTGTCGACCATCGCTTTGAGAACCTCGTTGCGGCGGGTGAGGGCAGCGGCCTGGTTAATAAACGGGTCGTAGTTGCTCGGCGCCTGCGGAAGCCCGGCGAGAAGCGCCGCCTCGGGCAGTGTAAGCTTGCGGGCAGACTTGGAGAAGTACGTCTGAGCTGCGGCCTCGACCCCGTAGGCGTTGCTGCCGTAGAAGACCTGGTTCATGTAGGCGGTCAGGATCTTCTCCTTCGACCAGGAGGTGTCGAGCTTGCGCGCGAGACACACCTCTTTCAGCTTCCGGTCGATGGTGCGCTCGTGGTTGGAGATCCAGAGGTTGCGGACGAGCTGCTGGGTGATCGTCGATGCGCCCTGAACGGCTTTCTTGGCGCGCAGGTCGGCGATTGCAGCGCGGATGATGCCGACGTAGTCGACGCCTCCGTGCTCGTAGAAGCGCTTGTCCTCGATCGCGACTACCGCTTTCGGCATCCAGGGCGAGATCTCGTCCATCTCTACGACCTGACGGTTCTGCGCCGTTTGAATCGAGCCGAGAGACGAGCCGTCGGCGGCGTACACGAAGGAGTTTTGGCCAATAGCGACCGGCTTCAGCTTCGAAAGGTCGCAGTTGGTGAAGACGATCCCGGCGCCGGTCATGCCGACCACCACAAGCAAGGCCGCGAAACCCCCGAAGCCGGTCAGGATCATCTTCTTGGTGCGGCGGCGGCGCTGAACACGGCTCCGCTGCCTGCGGCGGCGGCGCATGACGTCGGTTTGCTCATCGGCGACGTGGCGCCTTCTGCTCGCACTGGTTTTCCTCGACGGAGGGCTCAAGGCAGGATTCCCTGTTCGCGCAAGCGCTCGTGCACGCGTAGCCGGAGCGTTCGTTCGGCCTCCTCGGCCGACCTGGCGTCGGACGCGATCGTTCTCACCTGAAGAGTCGCCTTGTCCGATAGCTCGCTCACATAAACCTCTAAGCCCGGCTCTCCTGCCAGCATCTCTTTCAGACCGCTTACGACTCGCTCTAGATCGAGTCCAAGCGGTATTTGCACACTGACCTGCGCAACCGCTTCATGCCTCCGGATCGAGGCGTTCCTTATGGTATCCGAGGCGAGCTTCTCGTTCGGTATCACCAGTCTCGAGCCGTCTTCCAGGTTGACGAAGGTGTAGATCAAACCGATCTCCTCGACCACACCCTGCTGGCCGCCCGTCTCGATCAAGTCGCCGAGGCGCAAGGGTTGCGTAACCGCGATCATCAGGCCGGCGATCACGTTGGCGAAGGTACTGCGAGCCGCGAACCCGACAACGATGCCGACGACCGCCGAGGAGGCGAGAATTCCCCCGGCCACCGCTCTCACCTCGGGAATCACGAGTAGCGCCGAAAGTACGCCGATAAAGACGATCCCCGAGCGGATGCTTTTCCTGAGCACGCGGTAGCGGGTGATCACCCCGGGCTCGAGCTTCCGCTGCGTCATCGCCCTATCGACGATCTCCGAGACGAGTAGCGCGAACGCCACCACGCCGCCGACGACAGCAAGCCGGTGCCAGTCATGCATGCGCTCCTATTCCACGGACAGGCGCGTCTTCCTCAGCGGCTCCTTGAAGAACGGCCGCGGCGAGGGCGATCTACCGCCGCCGATATCATCGGCAACGACGTGCGTACTCTTCGTGCACCTCGTCGTCCTCCCGGCGCTTGGCGCTTCGCTCGTACCTGGCTCGTTCTGCTCGCGCCGGCGCTTTTCTGCGCCCTGATGCTGTTCAGCGCTTGCGGAGAGAAGCGCGAGCCAACCGGCGCGCGAGTACCGCTCTATCCGGTATCTGTTCGCGATGCCGACCAGGACTCGGTCACTCTGGCCAAGGCGCCCACGCGAATCGGGGTCGCCGGGCAGGCGCCCGCAAGGATCGCCGAAGCGCTCGCGATCACGGTCACGTCGGTCGGCGACAACGCCGGCAACCTCGATCTCGGTCTCATTCGCAAGCTCGAGCCCCAGCTCATCGTCACCGGCTCGGAGGTCAGCAAGGCGGCGCTCGACCAGGCGCGGGCGCTCAAGATCAGCGTTTATGTGGTGCCCGACCGAACGCTCGACGGGATCGAGAAAGCCCTCTCCGACATCAGCCTGCTGGCCAGCGTACCGATCCGCGGACGGGAGGTCCGTAAGCAGTTGGCACGCACGCGAGAGGATGTGAAGGCGGCGATTGCCGGTGCCAAGCCGGTGCGCGTTTTCGTCGATCTCGGCCACTTTGCGACCGTCTCCGACAACTCGTTCATCGGCAGCATCATCAGTGAGGCGGGCGGGATCGATGTGGCCGGGCCCGATCCTCAAGAGGGCCCGTTCCCAATCGAGCGACTGCGCCAACTCAAGCCGGAGGTCTACGTCATCTCCTCCGACTCGCAGGTCACTCTCGCCGACCTGCGCCGCAACCGGAGGTTGAATTGGCTGCCGGCGATCCGCTCGGGTCGCTTCGTCCACGTGAACATGAGCCTGCTCGAGCCGGGGCCCCAGGCCGCGGCGGTGCTGAGCGGCCTGGCGAGAGCATTCCACCCAGATGCGTTTCGCTGATCTCGACTGCGTCACCGTCGACGCAAGCGGGACGCTGATCGGGCTCGCCGGTTTTCTTCCCGGGCTCGAGCGCGTATTGCGAAGGCACGGCGTGGAGCGCTCTCTCGACGAAATCGAAGCCGCTTCCCGCACCGAGTTCGCCCACTACCGAGAGCGGGCGCTAGACGGACGCAACAGCGAATCGGTTGCGCAGATCAGGCGCGAGTGCTGCGGGATCTTTCTCGACGCGCTGGCTGCCGGGCTCGACATCGACAGCTTTCTGCCCGACTTCCTCGGCTCGTTTCGCTTCGAGCCCGAGCGGGGAGCCGTTGAGGTGCTATCCGATCTGCGGGGGCGAGGCTTGGCTATCGCGGTTGTCTCCAACTGGGACTACTCGCTCGACGAAACACTCGAGCAACTCGGCTTGATCGAGCTCGTCGATCTCGTCGTCACGTCCGCCGAGGTCGGCGCTGCAAAGCCCGATCCCCGCATCTTCCGCTACGCGATCGAGAGACTCGCGGCGACGCCCGAGCGCGCACTCCACGTCGGCGACGAGGAGAGCGATCGTGCCGGCGCGCTGGCCGCCGGGATGCTGTTCGCTCCGGCTCCGCTGGCAACCGCGTTCGAGGGCTGGACGT
The DNA here is from genome assembly GCA_050011315.1 of Gaiellaceae bacterium. Lineage (GTDB taxonomy): Bacteria > Actinomycetota > Thermoleophilia > Gaiellales > Gaiellaceae > Fen-549. Next base: position 16,673 of record JBEKJI010000022.1, on the reverse strand, counting down.
GACCGGACGCGTGCATTCGATCAGGCTGGCGATCTGGATCGTCTTCGCCGCGCTGCTCAGCGTCGGTAACTTCGTCGCTTACAGCTCGAGCGGTAGCACGAGCTCGATGAACGCGCTCTTCCAGTGGTCGACCGCGGCTGGTTCAGCTATCGGCGCCGTTATCTGGGTTGCGATCTCTTTCGCCATCTCGAACGGCAAGCCCGAGCTGCGCGCGCTGCGCCGGTCGCAGATCTCGCTTCCGGCCGTGTTCGGACTGGGTCTTCTTGCACTCGTCGCCACGTTCGTTGCGAGCGCAATCGTCTCGGTGTTCGGAGGTAACCCCGCGCGCGAGCAGGGACTCCTGACCGAGCACTGGCAGTCTGGACACAGCGCGGCGTTCGCCGCCAACGCCGTCGCGCTCGTCGTTCTCGCTCCTTTTACGGAGGAGCTGTTCGTTCGCGGTCTCGGCTTCGGGCTCTTCCGTCCTCTCGGACGAAGCGTCTCGATAATCGTTCCGGCCCTTGTCTGGGCGCTCATGCACGGGATCCCTGCGGGGATCCTTCCGCTTGCGGTCTTCGGGATCGGGCTCGGTTACCTGCGCGAGCGCTCGGATAGTGTCGTTCCCGGGATGTTCGTTCACGGACTCTTCAATGGGATGGCGCTGGCGCTCGCGTACGGCCTCTGAGTCTCGGCGCCCTTCCCCAGAGCCGGCGGCCGGGGTATTCTGCGCAGCTATGCGGCTCCCGGTGCTTCTTGCGATCGCCTTAGTTGCGGTACCGCTCGGAGCTGCCGCACCGGCACATGCCTCTATCTGCTCCGCCGGCGCGAGCATTCTCTCCGGGCCTGCGCCGCTGCCCGTGACCTTCACCGCCGCCGATTGCGGCGGTTCTGTCTATCACTGGGACTTCGGTGACGGCCAAACGGCCGACGGCGCGACGGTTGCACACACATTCACGCCGGGTGCTTTCACGGTTACGTTCAGTGTCGACGGCTCGGTCGTCACCACCTTCGCGATCGAATCCATGGCACTCCAGCTCGAGTCGCCGGCGGTGACCCGGTACGGCGAGACGGGCTCGATCGGCGGACGGCTTCTGCCGGCCAATAACGCCGTAGATGTCGATCTCCTGCTCGGCGACAACGTGGTCGCGCACACTCTAACCGCGGCCGACGGCAGCTTCGTCTTCAACCTCATCCTCGAGAGCCCGGGGCCTTACGTCGCTCGTTCCGGCGCGGTCGTGTCCGATCCCACCATCGCTCCGATCCAACCGCGGCTCAAGACCTCCCTGAGGGGTAAGCGGATCGTTGGGCAGTCGCTCCTGCTCTACTCGAGCTTGCGACCGGCCGCCGCCGGCGAGCTCCGGCTGGTAGTCGTGCGCCGCGGACATCGCGTCATGACTAGCACTTTCAGCACCAGGAAGCCTTTCCGCCTCCCGACCTCTCGAAGCGGGGCCTACGCGGCCTGGGTAAAGGTGATGCCCCGCGACGGCTACCGGTCAGCCGGGGGCGAGTTCCACTTCGAGGTGACGGCGCCCCCGCTTGGTATCGGCTCGCGGGGGCCCAGCGTGCGCCTGCTCGAGCGCGAGCTCGTCGCCCATCACTTCGCGCTTCCACGCACCGACTCGGTCTTCGGCGCCGATACGCTCGAGGCGGTCTACGCGGTTCAGAAGCTCGCCGGTCTCCCGCGCACCGGCTCGATGAACGCTGCAACGTGGTTAGCGCTAGACCGCGCCAAGCCTCCGCGACCGCGGCTGCGGGGTAGCTACGTCGAGATCGACAAGACCAAGCAGGTCCTTTACGTCGTGCGCAATCGCAAGGTGACGTTGATCGTTCCTGTTTCGACCGGGGCGTCGGGGAACACTCCAATCGGGGTTTTCCACGTCTACAGCAAGGTCCCGGGCGGGGCGATCATGTACTACTCGAACTACTTCACCGGTGCTTTCGCCATTCACGGCTACGTGGTCGTGCCTCCTTACCCGGCCTCCCATGGCTGCGTGCGCGTGCCGATGTGGGTTGCGATCCGTCTCTACGGTCTCATCCCTTTCAACACTCGCGTTCTCATCCATTACTAGTTGCCGCGAGCTTGGCAGTGAGATCGGTCCACGGATGGGCTACGATCTCCGGCCCATGAGCGACCAAGCCGCGGACCCCGTCCTTCTTTCGCTGCGCGAGGAGATCGCCGCCGCCGACCGGGATCTCGTAGCAGCCTTCGCCCGGCGCCTGCAGGCTGCCGCCAGGATCCGGAGCCACAAGCAGGAATGCGGGTACGCCCTCGTCGATCCCGAGCGCGAGCAGCTGCTGCTCGCAGAATGGCGCGAGGCCAACGACGGGACTATTCCGGACGAAGCCCTGCTGGAGCTGTACGAGATCGTGCTAGCGCTGAGCAAGCGCGAGGCTGCCGGCGAAAGTCGGCCCGCGGAGCCATCCTAGACTTTCGCCGGCGTACCTCTACGCACGAGCCACCGCGCCTGCGGCGCGTGTTTCTCCTACTACTCCTACATTCGGGGCGCGCTAGCCGGAGTTGAAACCAGGGTCCGTGACGCGGGAGTTGGGGACATCGTTTTGTGAGCCGCGCCCGCGCAGGTCGGTCGCGGCGACCGACCTATCGCTAGGTCTCTTCCTCACCGCCCTGCTCGCCCTCTTCGCCGAGAGCGAACTCCTCCGGGGAGACGGTCTCCAGGAACTGCTTGAACTGGTCGACCATCTCCTCCTCGCTCTCCTCGCCCTCGAACTCGATCGCGGATTCCTCCATCACCTCGTCGGAGGCGAAGATGGGGGCATCGACGCGGATGGCGATGGCGATGGCGTCGGAGGGGCGGGAGTCGATCTCGATCTCGGTGCCGTTCTGGCGCACCGTGATGCGAGCGTAGAAGGTGCTGTCGCGCAGCTCGGTCACGGCGATTGAGACCACCTCGCCGCCCAGCTGCTGGACGATGTCGGCGGCAAGGTCGTGCGTCATCGGTCGTGGAACGGGCGCTTCTTGCAGCTTCATCAGGATCGCCGCCGCCTCTGGATGACCGATCCAGATCGGCAAGAACTTGTTGCCCCCGACCATCTTCAGCAGGACGATCGGCGTCTTGCCGACGAGATCGAAGCTAACCCCGTAGATCTCCATCTTGATCATCGCTCGGCCCTGCTTTCGATTGTAGCCTCGGGGTTATCGGAGGGAACCACCAACTCTTCATCCCCGGCTCGCGCCGGGCCTTCGTGCGAGCTATCATCCGCAGCCGCGCGGGCGATTAGCTCAGTTGGTTAGAGCGCCGCTCTGATAAGGCGGAGGTCGGTGGTTCGAATCCACCATCGCCCATCTCGCGCACTCGGTCGGCGGCTCCGCTGGCCGGGCGCGGCCGGCCCACGGAGCCGCCTGGCACCGCTGAGCGCACGATCCTCTCCGAGTTCGTGTGTCAACACTGCCCTCTCCGGGCTCGCACGCTCAGCGGCGCCCCGGGAGCGCGAGAGGCAATCCTCGTTGATCGGGCACTGGCCGGCGCTAGCTTCCGCGGTCGCACGGCTAACGATCCGCGAGAGACGCGGTGAGTGTTAGTCGTCCTCGCTGGCCCGATCCCAACCGGTCACCCGGCCTTTCGGATCGAAGCGGATCGTCAGGTGTCCGCATTCCGAGAGCAGGGTCAATGGGCCACCGATCTCATAGCTCCAGGTGAGATTCCGCCTTGTTTGGTCTCGGTCATCTGACCGCCCAAGGAGCTGAGCGATCTCGCTGCAGCTCAGGCCTCGGTTGAGGTGGTGTCCGACGAGATCCTCGACCATCCGTCCGCGCGTTCCGTCGCAGGGCTCGCTCGAGCGCCACGCTTCCGAATCGAAGGAGCCTACGAATACCGAGCGGGGATGTCGGAAGAAGCGCACCAACTCGACCGTGATCGGAATGCCGCCGATGACAACAAGCGAGGCACCGGCGACGGCGAGCACTCTCGAACGGCGACGCATACGCTCTGAAGTCTGTCAGCGTCCTCCTCACTTCGTGGCGGAAGGTCGCCGAAGCGAGGTCAGGTGCAATCCGCCTGCTCGAGCACCTCGGCCAGCTCGGTCTTTCTACCCGCCCTCGCCGACACCGGCCTCGTTCCGGTCTCGCGTCTCCGGTAGAGGTCCGCGGCTCATGTCGAGCAGCACGAGCGCGTTCCCCCAAGGATCGGAGACCACGGCGCAGCGGCCGATCTCGATCTCAATAGGGCCGCTGACGAGAGTTCCTCCGGCCGCGACGAACCGCTCGACGGCACGCTCGGCGTCATCGACCAGGAGATCCACCTCGATGCCGAGCTGCTCGGTCTGGAGAACGAGCTCTGTGCTCGACTCTGGCAGTCGCAGTCCCGCGGTCGTGGGGCGACGCCAGATCAGGTTGTGCCCGAGGCTCTCGTAGAAGCCGATCGCCGCGTCGAGGTCGTCAACCGCCAACCGGATGCAATCGACCTTGCGGAGCAGTGGCGGATTCACAAGCGGGTCGCCCACGAATGAACGCGACTAGCCGGAGGCTCGCTCGAGCGCCTCGGCCAACTCGGCCAGCTCGGTCTCGTTCTCGAAACGGATCTCGAGCTTGCCGGGGCTGATCCGAGCACGGAAGCCGGTCAGCTGCTCGGCGGCGGTGGCGGCTCGCGAGGCGAGGGCGGGATCGAGCGGCTCGGGGCGAGCTCGGTGCTGGCGGGGTGCTCCCGCATCGCGGGTCGCCTGCTCGACCTGGCGCACGGAGAGACCGTTCTTGGCGGCGCGGCGGGCGAGCGCCTTTCGATCATCGTGGTCGGGGAGGGCGAGGACGGCGCGGGCGTGGCCTTCGCTCAGCTCGCCGGAGGAGAGCATCTCCAGCACCTCGTCGGGGAGCTCGAGCAGGCGCAAACGGTTCGAGACCGACGGCTTCGAGCGGCCGACCCGGTCTGCGATCTCGCCCAGCGAAAGTCCGAACTCGTCGAGCAGCACGGCGTAGGCGCGCGACTCCTCGACGGGCGAGAGCTGCTCGCGGGCGACGTTCTCGACCAGGCCCAGGACGAGGCTCTCGCGGTCGTCCGCCTCCCGCACCACGGCCGGAACCGTGCTCAGCCCGGCCTCGCGGGCTGCGCGAAGGCGCCGCTCGCCGGCGATCAGCTCGTAGCCGCCCTCGCTGCGAGCGCGAACGAGCAGAGGCTGCAGCAGGCCCTGCGCCTTGACCGAGGCGGCGAGCCCGGCGGCCGCCTCCGAGCCGAACGACTTGCGCGGCTGGCGCGGGTTGGCGTGGATCATCTCCAGCGGTAGGTGCACAAAGTCTGACTCGCCGGCGCCGCCGACCAGCACCTCGAGCCCGCGCCCTAGTCCCCTTCGGTTAGGCACGCTCGACAAGCTCCATCGCCACCTTCCAGTAGGCCTCAGCGCCCGAGGAGCGCCGGTCGTGGACTATTACGGGAAGCCCGAAGCTGGGCGCCTCGGCCAGCCGCACCGATCTTGGCACCGCGGTCTTGAAGACGAGCTCGCCGAAGTGCCGCTTGACCTCCTCGGCGACGTCCGCCGAAAGCCTCGTCCGCCCGTCCACCATGGTCAAGAGCACACCGCTGATCGCCAAGCGCGGGTTGAGGCACCGGCGCACCAGCTCGATCGAGCGCATCAGCTGGGAGAGACCCTCGAGCGCGTAGTACTCGGCCTGCACCGGCACAAGCACGCGATCGGCGGCGGCGAGCGCGTTCACCGTCAGCGGCCCGAGCGAGGGCGGACAGTCGAGAAAGACGAAGCGGTAACGCTCGGTCGCCTCGGAGAGCGCCTCGGCCAGGTAACGGCCGCCCCCGGGGCGCTGCGCCAGCTCCACCACGGCGCCGGCCAGATCGGGCTTGGCGGGAACGAGGTCGAGGTTGCCGAAGCGCGTGTGCTTGATCAAATCGTCGAGCGGTACACCGTCGAGCAGGTCGTAGGAGGAGGTGCCGTTGGCACGCTCACCGAGACCCGAGGTTGCGTTCGCCTGCGGGTCGAGATCGACCACCAGGGCGGGCTCGCCGGCCTCGGCCAGGCAGGCGGCCAGATTGATCGCGGTGGTCGTCTTCCCGACGCCGCCTTTCTGGTTTGCGAGCGCGTAGATGTGGCCTGCCATACGACCCCACTCTACCCACGAGCGCGGACAGGTCCCAGGACTCAGACGAGCGGGCGCTTGCGCGCGATTCCGGGCCGCCGCGGGAAGCCCGGAGGCGTCGGCACGAGCTTGGGAACCAGCAGCAGCAGACGCTCGCGCGACCCCCTGACCGGGTGCAGCTCGGGCTCGCCGCCGCCGAGCAATCGCGCCACCGAGGCGAGATCGCAGTCGAGCGCGCCGCTAAAGAGGATCGCCGCCCCGCCCGGGCTAACGAGCGGTAGGCACCACTCGAGCGCAACCGCCGGCGGAGCAAGCGCCTTCGCCGTCACCACGCCGAAGGAGTCGGTCGCCTGTTCCTCCGCCCGGCCGCAGATCACACATAGATTCGGGAAATCTGCGCAGAAGCGCTCGAGAAAGCGGCATTTGCGCTCGTTCGATTCGATTAGCGTCACTTCGCGCTCGGGGAACGCGGCTGCGAGCGGGATCCCCGGCGCGCCCCCGCCCGAGCCGACATCGGCGATCGGGCCGGCGAAGCGGGCGACGAGGGGAACCGCTTCCAGACTGTCTACGACGTGCTCTTGCCGGGCCGGTTCGCGCTCGCGGATCGAGGTCAGCCCTGGCGTCTCGAGCAAAGCTTCAAGCCAGTGCTCGAGCCGCGGGTCGTGCTCAGGCTTCATCCGCGGGGAGAACGACGACGTACCGGGTTGGATCCGTCCCTTCGCTCGTCGTGGTCACCCCGGCGTATCCCTTCAGGCGCTCGTGCACGAGCCGGCGTTCGAACGGACTCATCGGCTCGAGCGCCTGCCGCTCGCCGCTAGAGATCACGCGCTTGGCCGCCTGCAGGGCCGTATAGCTGAGGGCAACCTTCTGGCGCTCGCGGTAGCCGCCGGCGTCGACCGTGATCCGCTTGGCCTCGGGTCCGAGCTGGTGGTGGGCGATCGCATTTGCGAGCTGCTCGATCGCTTCGATGGTTTGGCCGCGCCGGCCGATCAGGACGCCGAGATCGCCGCCGGCAAAGCTCACGGTGATCCCGTCCGCGTCCTCGTTCAGCTCGACGTGTGACTCCGCCCCGATCACGCGAGCGACCCGTTCTGCGTAGTCGCGAACCGCCGCCGCGAGCTCGCTCTCGTCCCGCTTCGGAGGTTCGGACACCTGCGCGAAGGCCACGACCCGAGCAGGCCGCGCTCCGATCCCGAGCAAACCGCGCTCTCCCTCCTCGACAACCTGCAGCTCGACGGCGTCCTCCTCGACCCAGGGCGCCTGGCGCCGGATCTCCTCGATCGCCCGCGCTCGCGCTTCGGCGACGTCCGCCCCTTCAACTTCGGCTCGCAGCTCGCCCATCAGCGGCGCTTACTCTTCTTGCGTTTGACGCGCCGCGGCGGCTGCGGTGGGCGCTTCTGAACCGCCTGCTCTCTCTCTTCGGCCGTCGGCGTCCGCGAGGAACGCTTCACCGGGGCTGCGGGCTTCGGGATCAGCGTTCGCGTAATCAGGCCCTGCCCGACCGTCCAGAGGTTTGTCGTCGCCCAGTAGAGAACGAGGCCGGTCGGGAAGCGGAGGATGAAGGGCAGGATTACGAAGGGCAGGATCATCATCATCACGCGCTGCGACTTCTGCGCCGTGGCCGACATGAAGTAGGTCGATGCGAGCTGGCTACCGACGTAGATGACGAGCAACAGGTAGCCGCTCCAATGCGACATGATGTTGGCGGCGATGTTGGGGAAGAAGTGGTGGCCGAGCCAGGAGAAGTCGCCCCGCGCAACGCATGCGGCCCCGGCCTTCTCGCCCTTAGGGGCCGGGAGGTTGCAGGGCGGGTGCTTGGAGAAGTGCTTCAGGACGAAGTAAAGAGCGATGAAGACCGGGAACTGCGCCAGCATCGGCAGGCAGGAAGCCATTGGGTTGATGTTGTTCTCCTTGTAGAAGCGCATCAGCTCCTGCTGCTGGCGCTGCTTGTCGTGCCGATAGCGCTTCTGGATCTCCTTCATCTCCGGCGCGTGCGCCTGCAGACTCTGCATCGAGTGGATCTGCTTGACCGTGAGCGGGACGATCAGCACGCGCACGATCACGGTCAGCGCCACGATCGCCCAGGCCCAGGGGAGATGGCCACTGTTGTGCAGCCAGTCGAGGATGGCTCGGAACAGGTTCTCGAGCGGGCTGAGGATACTGGCCAGGATCACGCCGGCTGCCCCTTGTGCACGTGGCAGGACCGCCCGAACAGACGCGCATCTTCGGGCATGTCCACTCCGCCCGGGCTCCACGGGTTGCAGCGCAGAAGGCGCCAGCCCGCGAGCAGCGCGCCGCGGGCGAAGCCGTAGCGCTTCAGCACCCCGATCGCGTAGCTGGAGCAGGACGGGTAGTACTTGCAGCTCGGCCGCACGAACAGACCGAGCGTGTATCGGTACACGTAGACGAGTGCTATTGCCGGGTACTTCACGGGTTTGCCTTTCCGATTACTTCATCCACTCGCTCGATCAGCCACGAGAAGCCGTGTGACTCCGCCGCGTCGGCGAGCCCGGGGCGTGCCACCAGTACGAAATCGAGGCCTCCGGGTCGCTCCTTCGCGCGCCAGGCCTCTCGTAGCGTACGTTTGAGACGGTTGCGTTTGACGGCGGTACCGGCGCTCCTCGGGATCGCCAGACCGAGCCTTGCCTCGGCGCCCCCCTCGCGTGGGAACACGTAGAGAGTGAAGAAGCGGGTCGATATCGATCTTCCGTGACGGTAGACCGTGTCGAAATCTCGCGAGCGAGAGAGGCGATACCGGCGCTCCACCTGAGCACGCCTCGTCGGTCAGGCCGATAGCCGCTTGCGGCCGCGTCCTCGGCGGCGCTTCAAGACCGCTCGCCCGGTACGGGTCTTCATCCGCGCGCGAAAGCCGTGCTTGCGCTTGCGCCGGCGTACGTTTGGCTGGTATGTCCGCTTCACGGTATTTGATAGCTGAGAGAAGGTCGGTGTCCGTCGGGCGACCGCGGCGCCAGTATAGACGAGCGCCGGTGCTCATAAGTTTTCCACAGTTGTTTCCACTCCCCCAAGAAGCGGGCGCGTGAGGTTCTTAGCCGGTTCGAGCGGCCGGAGCGGTAGTTCTCCACATCTGTGAATAATCGTGTGGATGTGCCATAAGCCCTGCAAAAGGCATGTATCTCTGTATCTCGCCCTGTGAACAACCCCCGTTGTTCGATCGCGAGCGCATTGATATGCTCGCTCTTCCGTCGGGGCGGGCGGGGAATCGGTCAGGCGCGTGGAATCATCTCTTCGAGACAACGCTGAAAACCTCTGGAGTGCGGTCGCCGAACGACTTCGCGAGTCGCTCAGCGAGGCCACGTTTCAGACCTGGTTCGGCGGTGCCGAGGGGAATGAGCTCACTGACGATTTCCTCGTCGTCTCCGTTCCGAACAAGTTCACGCGCGAGTGGATCGAGGGGCACTTCCTCGACCTCCTGCGCGCCACGGTTCGCGATCTGGCCGGGCGCGAATGCGGCGTGCTCCTGTCGGTGGCCGATCCCCTCGAGGCGCTGATCGCCGAGCCCTCCGCTCCCGAGATCGGGCGAGCCGAAGGCGAATGGACGCGGGTTGGAAGCTCGCCCAACGGCGTCAATCCCAAATACACCTTCGACCTCTTCATCATCGGCTCTTCCAACCGTTTCGCGCATGCCGCCGCGCTTGCCGTGGCCGAACGGCCCGCACGCGCCTACAACCCGCTCTTCATCTACGGCGGCACCGGCCTCGGAAAGACCCACCTCCTACACGCGATCGCCCACTACGTCTCCGAGCACTCACGCAACCTGAGCGTCTTTTACGTCACGAGCGAGAACTTCATGAACAACTTCATCGACTCGCTCCGCGACAAGCGCATCGACAGCTTCAAGCAGCGCTACCGCAACTACGACGTACTGCTCGTCGACGATCTCCAGTTCTTCGAGGGCAAGGAGCGGATCCAGGAGGAGTTCTTCCACACCTTCAACGCCCTTTTCGAGGCGGGCAGCCAGGTCGTGCTCAGCTCCGACCGGCCGCCACGCGAGCTGGCGACGCTCGAGCCACGCCTGCGCTCGCGCTTCGAGTGGGGCCTAATCACCGACATCCAGCCGCCCGATCTCGAGACGCGGATCGCCATCCTGCGCAAGAAGGTTCACACCGAGGGCATCCACGTCCCCGATCCACAGGTCCTAACCTTCATCGCCAGTCTGATCTCCTCGAACATTCGCGAGCTCGAGGGTGCACTTACACGTGTCGTCGCATTCTCGTCGCTCACGGGGAGATTGATGACCGTTGAACTCGCACAAGATGTTCTTCGCGACGTATTCCCACCAGAGGCAGCTGAGGTCAACATCCACCGGATCCAAGAAGAGGTCGCCGACCGTTTCGGTCTCTCACTCACCGAACTCTGTAGTGACAGACGCTCTCAGAACATTGTTTACCCCCGTCAGGTTGCGATGTATCTCTCACGCGAGCTGACTGACTCATCGCTGCCGAAGATCGGTAAGGAGTTTGGTGGTCGTGATCACACAACCGTCATCCACGCCACCTCAAAGATCGCTCGTCTCATCCGCGAAGACCGCTCTGTCTACAACCTCGTACAGGAGCTCACCGCTCGCATAAAGCAGGTGCACTGAGTTGTGAGGGGTTCATCGAAGATTGTGATCATTTCGAGTGAGACGTCATATCTCGGTTCTCGTCCTCCCCATATGCTTATTTTCTCCCCAGGCGCACTCCTCAGCCGAAAGACGCTCCAGAAGCGACAAAAGCGGCATTTCCCCCATCTCTAACAGGCCCTACTATGACTACGAGGTTTTAAGTCTCATGATTGAAACAGATAGGGGCCTTCGCTCCGGGATAAAGATCACGTGCTCGCGAGAGCACCTCGCCGAGACGGTTGTGATGGTTTCACGTGCGGTCTCTTCGCGTACCTCGGTACAGGTACTGGCGGGAATACTTATTACGGCCGAAAACGGTCAGCTACGCCTTGCAGCCACAGATATGGAACTTTCGATCGTGTCAGCACTCGAAGCGGAGGTGGAGAGTGACGGCGCTAGCGTAGTACCGGGGAGAGTGTTTGTGGATGCCTGTCGTTCTCTCCCGAACAGTGAAGAGAGGGTTGTTCTAGAACACACAGTAGGAGCACGGATGATTGAGCTAAGGTGCGGCAGCGCGTCGTACAAACTAAATGTCTCAGTGCCTGATGACTTTCCACGTCTACCTGAGATAAAGGGCGAGGCCACCTTCAAAGTTGATCGCGAAGCCTTCCTCGACACCGCAGCAAGAGTGTCACGAGCGGCCTCGAGAGATGAATCCCGGCCAGTACTGACGGGGATCCTGGTGCAGTTTGAGAAAGGTGAGAACGACGCCAGTAGGAAGCTGACCATGGCTGCGACAGACTCCTACCGACTGGCGGTGAGAGAGACGACGCTCACCGGTAAAACGCCGGAGCTCGAGGCGATCGTGCCGGCGAGGGCGATCGCGGAGATCGCGCGGATTCCTTCGACCGGCGACGAGCTCGAGCTAGCGATCCACGAGAACCACATGATCTTCCTGGCGGGGAAAACAACGCTCACGACGAGACGCATCGACGGCCAGTTCCCGAACCATCGCCAGCTGCATCCCGAAACCTTCGCCCACACACTCAAGCTGCCGCGAGCCGAGTTCTTGGATGTAGTCCGCCGCGCCGCCGTGATGGCGCAGCGGACCAGTCCCATCCGACTGCGCTTTGAGGATGGGTCACTGACCGTTTCGGCCCAGACGCAGGACGTCGGCGAAGTGCATGAAACCCTTCCGGTGGCTTTTAGTAGCGAGCCGTTCGAGATCGGCTTCAACGCGGAGTTCCTGCGCGAAGGCATCGAATCGGTGATCGGCGACGAGGTCGAGCTCAACCTGAACGGCCCGCTGAATCCGGGGCTTTTGCGAGCGGAGGGCGACAGCTTCTGGTACCTGATCATGCCGATTCGCCTCGCGGGCTGAGCGTCCGCCGTCTCGGGCTGCGCAACTTCCGTTCCTACGAGCGCCTCGAGCTCGAGCTGGCGGACGGCCTCGTCCTGGTCGTCGGCGCGAACGGATCAGGCAAGACAAACCTGCTCGAATCGGTGCACGTGGGCACACAGGGCTTCTCACCTCGAACACGCGCCGATGCCCAGCTGATTCGCTTCGACGCCGACTCAGCACGAGTCGCCGTGGTCGTTGAGCGACAGCGCAGCAACGCCGAGGTCGAGGTTACGATCGTGCGCGGCGAAGGCAAGCAAGCGCGAATGAACGGAGCCGCGCTGCGCGCGACCGAGCAGCTTCGCAGCGAGCTTCCAACCCTCGTCTTCACCCCCGACCGCCTCGTGGTCGTGAAGGGCGGTCCGGCCGTGCGCCGGGCATACCTCGACCGGACTCTCTCGCGGCTCTTGCCAGCGCGAGCGAACCTCCCGATTGCCTACGGCGAGGCGCTCGGGCAGAGAAACGCCTGCCTGCGCAAGATCGGGCTCGGGCTGAGCACGAACGAAGCACTATCCCCCTGGGATGAGCAGGTCCTCACCCTCGGGGCTTCGCTACAGCTCGTCCGCCGGCAGGCGATCGAGCTACTCTCTGCGCGCTTCGCGGATGCCGCCGCCGTGCTCGGGCTCGACGGCTGCAGGCTCGAGTACTCAGGCGATCCGCTGACTGCGCAGCTGCTCGCGCAAAGACTGGGTCGCGATCTGGAGCGCGGAACCACGAGCTGCGGCCCCCATCTGGACGAGATTCTGGTCTGTGCGGGATCGCGCGAGCTTCGCTCCTTCGGATCACAGGGCGAGCAAAGGGCGGCGGTGCTCGCGCTGCTGATCGCCGAGGCGGAGCTTTTGGCGGAGCAGGCCGGCGGGCCCCCGATCCTGCTTCTCGACGACGTACTTTCGGAGCTCGACGGCGGCCGCAGGCAGGCTCTCGCCGAGCGCCTCGCCGTGCTCGGGCAGACGATCGTCACAGCAACGAGCGAGAGTACGCTGCCAGTGGAGGCGGACCAGGTCGTCCGCGTGAGCGAAGGAAGTGCGAAGGCCGCCTGATGGACCGTCTCGAGAGAGCGATTAGAAAAGAGGCGAAGCGGATCGGCTTGCCGGCCTCGAGTCCGCTCGTGAGCCTGTGGCCGGAGGCGGTGGGCGAGACGATCGCGGCGAACGCCTGGCCGGCGCGGCTAACGCGCAAGGGCGTCCTTCACGTCAACACCAGCTCGTCGACGTGGGCTTTCGAGCTCAAGCATCTGGAGCCGATGATCCGCTCGCGCCTACGCGAGTCGCTGGCAGAGGAGTGCCCGAGCGAGCTTCGCTTTGCGCCCGGCCCGATCCCCAGCCGAGGCCGGAATACCGATTCGGTGGAAGGCGCAGAGGTGCCTAAAGCCGGTCCCGACGAGCTCGCGCAGGCGCAGCAGTTTGCCGCACCGATCGGGGACGCGGAACTACGCGCCCTGGTCGCCCGCGCGGCGGCCGCGAGTCTCGCTCGCAGAGCTGCGAAGTAGCTGTTTATACACAGCCGCCAGCCGCTTGTTCTGATACAATCAGTCAAGCCCGTAAGCGCGCCATTTGCAGGGCTTTTTTCATGACTGAGACGTCGTATACAGCAAAGGACATCACCGTCCTCGAGGGCCTCGAGCCGGTTCGCCTTCGCCCGGGCATGTATATCGGCTCGACCGGCGCCCGCGGCCTGCACCATCTCGTCTACGAGGTCGTCGATAACTCGGTCGACGAGGCGCTGGCAGGGCGTAACAGCCTAATCGAGGTGACTCTTCATCCCGACCACTCGGTGACCGTCAAGGACTACGGCTCCGGAATCCCCGTCGGCCTCATGCCTGAGCAGGGAATGTCGGCCTTGACGGTGGTACTGACCAAGCTGCACGCGGGCGGTAAGTTCGGCGGCGCCGGCTACAAGGTTTCCGGCGGCCTGCACGGAGTCGGCGTCTCGGTCGTGAACGCGCTCTCCGAGTGGCTGATCGCCGAGGTGCGGCGCGACGGCAAGGTTCACCGCCAGGAGTTCGCTCGCGGCGTCCCGACGACCGATGTGGAGGTCGTCGGCAAGGCCTCGGACACCGGTACCACCATCACCTTCCTCCCCGACGCCGAGGTGTTCGACGAGCTCGAGTACTCCGCGCAGGCGCTGGTGCAGCGACTCCGCGAGACGGCCTTCCTCACCCGCGACCTGAAGATCGTCCTGATCGACGAGCGCGCTGAAGAGGCGCGCTACGAGTTCCACTACAAGGGCGGCATCAAGGACTTCGTCAACTTCATCAACGAGGCGAAGGAGCCTGTACACAAGCACATCGTCTACTACGAGGGCGGCGACGAGCGGGGCACCGTCGAGGTGGCGATGCAGTGGAACAACTCCTACGTCGAGTCGGTGTTCTCGTTTGCGAACAACATCAACACACACGAGGGCGGCGCGCACCTGACCGGCTTCAAGAGCGCGCTGACCGCGACCCTGAACAAGTACGCGCGCGAGAAAGGCCTGCTCAAGGAGAAGGAGAGCAATCTCGAAGGCGAGGATATGCGCGAGGGGCTGGCCGCGGTCATCTCGGTCAAGCTGCGCGATCCGCAGTTCGAGGGGCAGACGAAGACCAAGCTCGGCAACCCCTGGGTGGAGGGCTTGGTCAAGCAGACCGTCAACCAGAAGCTGGCCGAGTTCCTTGAAGAGAACCCGACCGACGCGCGCCAGATCGTTCAGAAGACGATTTCGGCCTCACGTGCGCGCCAGGCTGCTCGCAAGGCGCGTGAGCTAACGCGGCGCAAGAGCGCGCTCGAGGGTTCGTCGCTGCCGGGCAAGCTCGCCGATTGCACGATCCGCGACCCGGAGTCGGCGGAGCTCTTCATCGTCGAGGGCGACTCCGCCGGCGGCTCGGCCAAGGCCGGCCGCGACCGCGCCTACCAGGCGATCCTGCCGCTGCGTGGGAAGATCATCAACTCCGAGAAGAACCGCATCAACAAGGTTCTCTCCAACAACGAGATCCAGGCGATAATCACCGCGATCGGCACGAGCATCGGCGACGAGTTCGACATCTCGAAGCTCCGCTACCACCGCGTGATCGTGATGACCGATGCCGACGTCGACGGCTCGCACATTCGCACCCTCATCCTCACCTTCCTCTACCGGCACATGCCGGAGCTTTTCGACCGCGGCCACGTCTACATCGCCATTCCGCCGCTGTACCGGGTCAAGATCGACAGCCGCGAGTTCTACTTCGAGAAGGACGCTCAACTCGAGGAGTTGCTCGTGCGCGAGCGCCTCGGCGGTCTGGAGATCCGCGATCGAACGGGCGAGGAAATGAAGCTGAGCGAGGCTCGCTGGAAGAAGCTGACGAGCGGTCTACGCTCGCTCGAAGGCCTCGTCGCCCGCCTGCGCGCCGACTTCGGGACGCCGGCGGCGGATTTCGTCGTTGCGCACCGCCTGATCGAAGTACCGGACGAGGCGGCACAGGACCTGGTTCGCGCACTCAAGGCGGTGGGAGAGAACGGCTACGAAATCAAGGTCGAATCTTCCGACGCGGACGGATTCCGGGTCAAAGTGACCGAGAAGGAAACCGGGGCGGCTCAGCGCTTGACCGTGCCGCAGCAGCTGCTCTACTCGCAGACCTACCGCGACGCCCGCCGCGTCTACGCGAAGCTCGCGGGGCTTGGCCTACCGCCGTTCACACTCGGGCAGGGTCGCAAGACGCGCACCGCGGAGACCTTCCACGCACTCCGAAGCGAGGCTCTCGAGCTCACCAAGGAGGGTGTGCAGCTCTCCCGCTTCAAGGGTCTAGGTGAGATGAACCCCGAGCAGCTCTGGGAGACGACGATGGATCCCGAGCGGCGCCTGCTCGTGCGGGTGGACGTAGATGACGCCTCCACTGCCGATCGTGTGTTCTCGATGTTGATGGGCGACCAGGTCGAGCCGAGGCGCGAGTTCATCGAGCAGAACGCGAAGGACGTCAGGTTCCTAGATGTTTGAGCCGATGACCCCTGACGAAACAAAGCACTCCACCGCCTGGCCCCGCTCGGCGGCCCGATACTGTGTCCTCAGTCGCGCCCGTAGCGCTGCAACGAACGCTCCCTGCGTTCTTGTCTCGAACCACCGATCGAACCCAGTCGGCGGGTCTTCATTCCGCCAGGGGTCGGTAGCGAAGAGGATGTCCGATGTCTGAAGTAGACACCGGCGCTCTCGGTCCCGGGCGGATCGAGCTGCGCGAGCTCGAAGACGAGATGCGCTCGAGCTTTCTCGATTACGCCATGAGCGTGATCGTTAGCCGCGCGCTTCCCGACGTGCGCGACGGACTCAAGCCGGTCCACAGGCGCGTGCTCTTCGGCATGAACGAGGCAGGCATGCAGCCGAACCGGCCGTACAAGAAATCCGCCCGCGTCGTCGGCGACGTGATGGGCTCCTTCCATCCGCACGGCGACACGGCGATCTACGACACCCTGGTGCGCATGGCGCAGCCGTTCTCGCTGCGCTATCCGCTTGTAGACGGGCAGGGGAACTTCGGCTCGATCGACGACGACCCGGCGGCGGCGATGCGCTACACGGAGTGCCGGCTGGCCAAGATCGCCACCGAGATGCTCAGGGACATCGAGGCCGATACAGTCGACTTCGTTCCCAACTACGACGAGTCTCGGCGCGAGCCGGTCGTACTTCCGAGCCGCTTCCCCAACCTGCTCGTGAACGGCTCTTCGGGAATCGCCGTGGGTATGGCGACG
>JBEKJI010000021.1:0-38201 GCA_050011315.1 Gaiellaceae bacterium | reverse complement strand
CGGGTTCGCCGAAACCGGGTGCACAGGTAACCCTCAGCGCATTCGACGCGGCGCTCGTCGATCAGCTCGGGCTGACCGGCGCCGCGACCCGATTCCGCGATGCCGCCCGGCGAGCGGGACTGGCTCCTCCCAAGCGTTTCGGCACCGAGACCGTCGCCCGGCTACTCGGCCTGCGCACGAACCACCCGACCAGCCAGGAAAAGCTCGAGCTCTTGCCGACCGATCCGATCACGCGCGCCGAGGCCGCGTACTCGGTTGCGCGGGTGCTCTCGTTCCAGGGCGGAGAGACGCAGTGGGTCGACGACGTCTCATACGAGCTCACGCTGCCGACACTCAACAACTGGCAGAAGCGCATCCTCAACTACGCCGTCAGCCTCGTCGGCTACCCCTACATCTGGGGCGGATCGAGCCCGAGCACGCAGACCGTCTTCGGCCGCACGGTGCCGGGCGGCTTCGACTGCTCGGGCTTCGTCTGGCGCGTCTACAAGCTCCGGCACTACCCGGGCGGCGGGCTTCTCAGTGGGACAATCCGCGGCCGAACGACCTTCACGATGTCGGTCGAGGTACCGCCCTCCAAACGAATCGGCTTCGACGCGCTCCAGCCCGGCGACGTGATCTTCTTCGGCGCCGCGGGCCCGCGCTCCAAGGCGTGGCAGATCAATCACACGGCGATCTACCTCGGCGACAACTGGTTCATCCAGTCCTCCGACGAGGGCGTAGACGTCGTCCCGCTCGAAGGCTGGTACCAGACTCGCTTCGCCTGGGCCCGCCGGCCACTGGCCGAGGCCGGGCTGGCGAACGTGTACTCGGTTCAGCCTTCATAGAAAGCCTCCCCAGGGAAACCGGCGTCGATCGCCGCGACGAGCACGAGCGCGGCTTGGAACCGTCCGTGGGGTTCGGCCGCCGTCCAGCCAGGTCGTGCACTTCTCTCCGGAGATGCCCGTCGGGTCGCAGAAAAAACGGCCGACGTCCTCGCCTCGGGATTCATCCTTCTCTTCTTGATCACGCGGCATCACCGGCCGATTGCTCAACTCCTTCTGTAGAGGAACACTGCGAGACGCCGTTGGCGATTCTCAGGTCGTCCGCGCCTTCTCGATCAGCTTGATGAGATCGTGGAGAGGCTTCGTTCCGCCGGAGATGATCAAAGCGGTGACGATGACATCCGCCGCGCGCTCCCATTCGTTCGTATGGCCATAGTCGACGCCAATCGCTCGCAAGAAATAGAGGCCGAAGATCAAGCTTGCGCCGACGCCGGCCAGCATGGCGACGGCTAGCATGACGATCGCCCTATCAGCCTTCGCCTGGGCATCAGTACCGCGCGGCGGAATGAACATCGAGAGGATCTCGAGAAGTCGCTCGGTGCCCTGTGTTACCGCGTAGAAGGCAGCAAAAAGGGCGAAGTTTGCCGTATCGACCTGGAACGCTCGGCGCGCGTAGTTGGCACCAACCGCGACCACGAGAGCGATAGCAATAGCGAGCGAGAAGAGGCCGAGCGCGATCCACCTCGCCGACCTGGAGGGCTCGGGTACGTCCGTAGTCATAGGTGGTCTCCTTTTGCGATATTGACTAACGACAAGCTATCGTATTCTCTGGTTAGAGGTCGTTCAAGCCCTAACGTGTCCACGGTGGGCATCTCGAGACACCAGCGGAGGCAAGTGGACAGGCTAGAGCGAACGCAGGAGACGCGAACTCCGACCCCCACTTAGCCGGCAAACAGCCGAGGGGACTTGGCGGTGCCGCGCCCTACTGAGCGAACGTCACCGCCTGGCCCCGGCAACCCTCGCCGATTCGGAACCGAGCGTAAGAAGATCTCGGTGCTCGGAAACTGCTTTGCGTACTAGCCAGGATCGCCTAATGTTGCTAGAAGGCGCCTGCGAAAACGGAGGGGTGATGAAGATGAAGACTCGCTGGCTTTGCTATCTACTCGTGCTCGGACTGGCGATCGGGGTGGCGCTTCTGGCCGCGTCGGCAGGGGCAGAGGCGGTGAAACCTACCGTCAAGCCCGGCTGGCAGCTGCATTCTTCGCCGGCGCTGCCGCACTACACCGCCTACATCTACAAGGCCAAGGTTTCCGTCAAGGGGGGCACGACGCTCAGCAACGCCTACAGCGGCACCGGCTCTGTGGGTGACGTCCAGCACGAGAGCTCGACGGGCTCTTTCAGCGTGGACGGGACAATCCCCTCGCTGGTCTTCTACGTAGGCACGGTCCCGCGCGGCGTGCCACGCACATTGAACTCTGGCGCCCCGGCCGTCGTCAACGGAACATGGAGCGACCAGGGCGAAAAGTGGTTGGACCCGGTCCACGGTACGACGGAGCCGTTCACCTGCGGCGGCACGATCGTTTCGACCGCGCCTCCGGGAAACCTGAGCTACAAGGCGACGACAAACGCCTCCAACATCAAGTTCACCCTCCTGACGCAAATCGTGCAGCTCACGAACAAGCCTCCTGAGTCCTGTCCCAACGGTTCGCGCGCAGCGTCCCTGGGAGGGATCGAGCGGGACGTCTACGAGACCCAGTTCTCGATCCCGAAAAGCAAGATCGGCCAGAAGACGATCTTCGCGAACTTCAGCGGCCCGCTCGCGAAGTACCGTTCGTACCTCGCTGTTGTCTGCGGCGGTAACGCCAGCGGGTGCACCTACAACATGGCCTGGCACGGCGTAATGCGCCTCACCCGCGTACACGTGTTCAAGGTAGGTTGATGAAGGCAGGTACTTGACGCACTCACAGATCGCGGTTACCGCCATCGCCTGGACGCGCTCGTTGCCCGCGCGACGTGCTCTCTCTAGTGAGCGACCGTCCGACCCAGCCAATGCGGGTCATGCCCAACGAGCGCGAGGATTGAGTAGACAAGGAGTGCGCCATCGATTAGGACAAACACGGTCAGCGCGACAAGCCACACAAAAGCGGAGCGCCACCGGACAATAAGCCAATACCAGGCGGCGCCCGTTTCTCCCCACTTCTGCTGCGCGAATTTCGTGTTTGACGGGAAGGGGCCGGCAGCGAGCAACTCATCAGTCTGCAATCCGGGCAGGCCGAGCCGCTGCCGCTCGCCTTCGAGGAACGCTTCGTACAGATCGAACAGGTAAATCTGCTTCGCGTACAAATGGGTTGCGGCGATAGCCGCGATGCAGCCGGCGAGGGCCGCAAAAAGGCGAGCAACCGACGTTACGTCAGGGCGAAGAGCCACCGAGAGAAGAAACGCTTGGCCGGCGATGGCAAGACCCGGGACAGACCAGCTGAATGTCGCTGCATGCGCTCGACGTCTTTCGATGATCTCCAGCCGCCACCGCTCAGCATCGGAAGGTGGTGCGAGATCTCGCGCGTTCACAGTCGCATTATCGCGTCTCCCGTATGCCCGAGCAGCTGAAGGGTGATCCTGAACGAGGGATCCCCTCGGCAACTCTTTGACAGAAGAGAGGCGATGGTCGAATCGCTTCTCCCATCAGAGACGCGATCAGGCGCCGAAGGTGACGAAGCTGACAGGGGTGACGATGCGAAACCTGAGGCGGCTCGGACACCTAGGGGCTCTGCCCGACCCGTCCTGGCCGGCGGTCGAGTTCGCGCGCGTGATCAGGCTCGCCGGCTCCTGGCCTCGGCTCGCACGCGCGCCGTAGCGGCCGTTGTCGTGGCGGTTCCGAAGGTCCGGCTGGCTCGACCACGCGAACGTGGGTGAACGCAGTAGCGATCGGCGAGCTTCGTCAGAAGCGCTTCGTCCGGCGCGTAAGCGCGGGGCGCGCGGTCTAGCTCTTTAAGGGCGGGTTCGAATCCCGCTGGGAGCATTTTCGCAGGAGTAGACGCACTCTTTCTAACCCGGAATGCTTGGCACCGTATTTGACTCATCCCCTCCGATGCGGGATATTTACTCATGACAACAGGAAGCGCTCGAACGACTACGTGATCGGCCAGTGCTCAACGAAGGAACTAAGCGGAACGCCTCAAACGCCGAGGCGATGTACATGAGGAAAATGCTAACTAAGTTCCGCCACGTAGCGCAGGCATTCCGATCGCTCGCGGATCTCGCGATGCGAGTCACCTTGAAGGACTTCATCTTCCAAGGAACCCAGAGAACTGGTGCCGGAACCGCCGAACATCTTCGTGCGATCCGAGGCCTTAGCCTGTCGCCGGAGCAGCAACTCGAGCACGAGCATCTCTATAACTGCTTAACCATCCTGGACGGAAAGGCCGCAGCGCTCTTACAGTTCGATTCAATCCTGGTCGGGGTGTCCGCAATCGCTCTAACTCTCCCTAAGGGCACAGGCGGACCGGGTACCGTCGCAATCATCGTGGCACTAATCTGCGCCAGTTTATCCTCAGCGCTGACCTTAATCGTTATATGCTTATTTTGGACGGAAACGACTGATTTTCAGAGTTCGACCAGCTATTTCAGTCACCTCCTTCACGTCCGCGATCGTCGGTCGGTCTTCTACCGGCTAGCGTGGATCGCCGCCTTGGTATCACTACTTGCTCTCGCAGTTGGAGCGATCCTCTATCGCACGGTATGAAAGACAGCAGTAGCCGACAGATCAGTCACCGATATCTTCTCGCCATACCTCTGGGAAGCGCTGCTGGAATTCTCGCATTAGTGCTACGCAGCGATCGTCATTTAGTAGGGTGACTGCGACTCCTCGAGATATAAGGTAGTCGAGCATCCCAGGAAATGTTTGAGCCTCGCCGACGACTACTCGCGGAATGCCGAATAGCAAGATTGCTCCTGTGCACATGTCGCACGGAGCGAGCGTTGTAAAAAGTGTCATCTGCCGGTAGTCTCTTCGCCGACCGGCGTTTCTAAGGCAAGCTATCTCGCCGTGGGCGATTGGATCACCGTTTTGAACCCGCTCATTATGACCAGAAGCAATGAGCGTGCCGTCAAGACCCAGCGCCGCGCCGATCGGAATGCCGTGCTCGTCAAGGCTCGTCCGTGCCTGCCGGTATGCCTCTTCGAATATCGCTTGGTCGCCCGAATCTAGGGTAGTCATATACCTCCTTAGTCTGGTATAGCCACAAAGTACGAGCAAGTCGTCGAAGTGACCATACCCGGAAGGCCAGTTCGCCAAGCGACCATGATACGCATGGAAACTACGTCGGAACCTTCTGATCTGGGTCTCACCGAAGGTGACGAAGCTGGCCGGTATCACGATTCGGAACTCGAGGCGGCTCAGTCATTTTAGGCGATGCGCATGAAGGGCTGCCCGCCGCCGTCCTGGCCGGCGGTCGAGCTCGCACGCGTGATCAGGCTCGCCAGCCCCTGGCCGCAGCTCGCACACGCGCCGTAGCGGCCGTTGCCGTGCCGGTTCCGTAGGTCCGGCCGGCTCGGCCGCGCGGACGTGGGCGAACGCGGAACGGGGCAGGTAGGCCGTCCGCGCTCGACAGCCTATGCCTGCGAAACGGCGTGACGAAGCGGCGAGCGGTCGCGTATAAACAGTGAAATGAAGAACGCAACGCTCCTCGTAGTGATAATCGCAGCGCTCGTGTTATTCGCCACGGCGTGCGGTAGCTCACGGCAGACGGCGACCACGCAGTCGCAGCCGAAGTGGGTTACGAAGGAGGCAGGCCTCGTGCGGAAGATGTTTGTTGGGGATCCGAAGCCGGCGTCCATCAGCTACCACCGGGGGAAGAAGACGCTGAGCGTGACGCTGAGATTCAACCGCACCGTCAACTGCGAAGGGTGTCCTGGAGGACGACCGCCGGGGGCGCAAATTCTCGGACGGATCGCAACGATCACGCTCGACGCGCGGACGCACCGTATGGTGTCGTTCTCCCTACTGCGGCGCTAAGACCGCGCAAGGTATTGGCGTTCGCGGTTTGGAACGCGGCCATGATTCAGCTACGCCGAGGACGGACCCGTATCGCTGCCACGATCGTCTCCGACTTGGCTCCATTAGCGGAATCCCTCTCACGGATTCGAACCGTGGACCCCCTTCTTACCGTGGAATCTCGAGAGGCGAGGACGCGTAAACGCGACACACGTGCGTTGCGGATTACCTTCGGATTCCAAAGCCTCGTTGAGCGATCTGTGCGCCGGACCGGTCGTAGGCGCGGAGCGCTAGTAGCGTTCTGCCGTTAGCGAGCTCGGCGGCGGGGATTGGGTAGACGACGAACCCGTCTTCCGTCTTGGCGTTCGCGACAGCTCCGTCCGTGAACGTGACGGTCACGGACGCCACCTGGTCTGGCACCTGGCCACCGAGGAACACGTCGTTCCCGGCAGTGTTGGCGCTAATGAGTAGCAGCGGGTTCCCTTCGGTGATCTTGTCGGTGAGCGGCCAGGGTGGGCAGCCTCCCGCCTGGGTGCCCGTGCCGTAGATGATCGAATAGCAGCGATAGCCGCCCGCGGGGTCACCGGCGCGGACGATCGCCGTGGTGCCGTCGGCGGCGCTGACGCGGAAGAGCTCACGGACGCTGGCGGAGGCCTGCCTCGGCGCGCGGCTGGTCATCCCGTCGCTCTCGTACGTACGGATGTCGATCACGCGCTGCTGGGTGTCGTAGGCGACGAGCCGGATCGGGTAGGCGGCGCGGCCGACTCGGACGAGGAAGACGTTGTCCGTGAGCGGGACGTCCACAGTGTCGCCGGACGCGAGGAACAGCTTTATCTGGGCGACGTCGTCGCTCGCGAGTCCTTCAAGGAGCGAGAACTGGTCTGAGCCGGAGCCGCTCAGTTCGATATCGAGCGGGCCGAGCTTGAACAGGCGGCTGAGTGAGTTGCATGTGCCCGTCGCATGTTCTCCGCTGCCCATCATGAGACAGAGACCGGCAACCTTGGCGCCTTTCTCGGGTTCCCGGAAGCCGTCGATGAGGACGACGGCGATGCGGTCGGCACTCTGAGGGTCGGGCTGGATCACGCGACCGAACACGTACCTGTCGTGCGCGAAGAGCGGATATTGCCGTAGCTCGGCCGGGAGCGGCTTTCCCCTTGGCTCACGCGCGTCGAACCAGCCGATCGTGCCGCCGCTCACGCGGAGATCGACCTGCGCCGGCCCCTGCGGAGTGCCTTTCGGCGGCTGCGGCATATCGAGCATCCCGGGTGCTGACTGGAAGGGCAGGGCGACGTTCGACCCGTCGCCGGCGACCGCTTGGACGCTGCGGACGAGGACGCCGGGCTGCGGGTGATCGGCCACATATAAAAACGCGTTCGAGGCGACGAGGGCGTCGTGGCTGCCGTCGTCCGCGCGCAGCAGTACCTGTGTGACGCCGTCGGAGACGATGCCGAAGCTCGCCGAGGTCACTTCGGGCACCAAGCCCTCGTCGTTCGGGGGCGCGTTCGTCGAGCTGAACGGCTCGTCGGCGGCAACCACAAGGGCGGGCTCCTTCGCCGTCTGCAGCGCTTGCAGCGGCGCGCAGTGCGTCGAGGTGGCGGATACGGCGCCGCTGGCGACGAGGCGAAGACAGAGCTGATTCCCGCTCCGGAAGCCGTAGAGCGTGTAGCTCGTGCCGTTCAAACTCGTCTGGATCAGACGACGTAGCTCGGTACCGGGAGCGAAGCCGGACCAAGAGCGTTCGTTGGCGTGCTGAAACGCTTGCTGTTCCGCGGATGAGGCAGGCTGACCCGGTTCGCCGCTGATCCAGGCCGCGAACCCGTCGAGACCGCGAACGACCGCCGCTCCCACAGGAGTCATTACTGCGACCAGCGCAGCCGTAACGATCACCGCGGTTGAGATCGCGACGAGTCGGCGGCTCGGCACCATGCGGAGACGACGACCCGCGGCGCGGTCCACGATGTCTTGCCAGTCGGCGCGCCCGCCGCTCGGAGGCGGGAACGTCCGGTCAAGCTCGGAGACGATTTGGGGATCTAGGTCGATCATCGTTCAACCTCCTCGAGTGAGCGGCGCAGCGCCCGGTGTGCCGAGCTCAGCGTCGCCGAAACCGTTCCGACCTCGACATCGAGCGCGGTCGCGATCGCCTGGTAATCGAGGTCGGCGAAGTAGCGAAGAAAGATCGCCAGCCTCTGTCGCTCTGGCAGCGTCGCGATCCAGACGCGTATGCCTGTGTCGCTTTCCGCGCGACCGTTCAGGCTCGCTCCTCCGCCGGCCGACTCGGGCCACTCGCGGCGTGCGGCTTGCGCCCGGCGCTGGCCGCGCGCCGTATTCACGACCACCCGCCAGACCCACGCCTCGAGCGGGCACTCGTCGCGGAAAGACGCGCGCTTCTTAAGCACCCGCGAGAACGCTTCTTGGACGGCGTCGTGGCCTGTCGCCTCGTCATCGACTATCGCCGTCGCCACCCGGAGAAAGTGGCGGTAGCGCTCCCGATAGAGCGACTCGATCTCAGAGACGGGTAGCCTCACTCGAACCATCGCCGTAAGGATGCTCCTGTGGGCTCGTTTTGTTTAGTTGTGAGAGCGGACCCGGCGCACCCACGCGGGATGGCGCCGCTGCGGCGAGGGTGTGAGGTATCCCCGTGTCTCGCGAGGCACCGCGAGAACGCGCCCTGACTATGTAAAGCACCGTGGCAACAGAGGCCGAGGTCAGTCGGAGCGAGCAGCGAGCGGTGTACCTGAAGCAGCGTTGAAGCCGACGCGCGGACTCGAACCGCGGACCCCTTCATTACGAGTGAAGTGCTCTACCAGCTGAGCTACGTCGGCAGCGACGAAGAGGATAGCGCCTTAGGCTTCCGCAGAACCCGCCTCTGCCTGCATATCCGCAACTAGTGTCGACCAACCAAAGCGCTTGGCCCCCACCGGACGGCCAGAACGTGCGTTGTAGAACTCGTTGAAGCCGCCGCGCTCGACCAATTCCCGCGAGCGCTCGGCCAGCTGGGACGCGTAGCCGGCCTCGCCGTGGCGAAGCAGCCCTTGATACAGAAACCAGTTGGTGTTCATCGAGCAGGGGCCGCGCCAGATCAGGCGCAGGCCGTGAAGATGGGAGTCGTCGGTATAGGAAGGCTCATCCAAGGCAACCGACGGCACGGGATAAGCGGGCCAGAACTCGTGCGGATCGGTCAGGTGGGCAAGCAGGCGCTCCGCGACATCGGCCGGCAAATCCTCGAGCAGCAGCGGTAGCAGACACTGGATTGTCTTCGCCTCGGAACGAGTCTCAGTGGAGCCGACGAGATTGAAGAAAAGGCCACGCCGGGGATCCCAGGCTCGCTCGAGCAAAGACTGCAGCGCCTGGCTGGATTTGGCCTCAGCCCAGGCGGCGAGCTCCGTCTTCCCGGCGCGGCGGGCCAGACGCGCAAGCACCTTCAGATTGTCGATCCAGATCGCGTTTACGAGCATGTCCTCGGTGTGATCTTCGCGAGTAAAAATCCGCTCGAGGTCGTAGCCGGCGAGCATGTTCTTTATCTCGACACGGCGCGAATTGAGAGCGATCTCGAGTGCGGCACGCGGACCGGCACCAATGGCCTGGTCGTAGGCGGGGCTGAAATCCAGGCCGGTCTCGAACTGCGAGACGGTTGAGATCAGGCCGTCCCGGTCGGGATCGCGCTCGGAGGCGAGGTAGCGGTAATAGCGCTCCAGCACGGGCAGCGCTTCCGCCAGGAAATCCTCGGCGCCGGCCAGAACCAGGCGCTCGACCGCCGTCGCCAGCACCGGCGGCTGCGTTAAGGCCGTCGTTCGAGGTCGGCGGCGGGGCAGGAAGCTCCAGAAACCGGCGCTCTCGAGGTACTGCCAGGTGCGCAGGTAGATGCGCTCGGAGTGCCAGAAGACGACGTGAGGGATAAAGCCGCTCGGCGACTGCCAGCGAAAGAGCGAGCGCAATTCGTCACAGCCGCGGGCGGGGTCTGCCAGCGACCAGACGACAGCGTGGAAGCCCGAATCCCAGAGCCACTGGTGGGGATAGGAACGCTTCGAGGGCACGGAGTAGCGCCAAACCCGGCCCTCAAACTCGACGGTCTCGGTATTCGCCTGTAACAGTGCTCGAGCTGCTTCTAGCATCGCTCTTCAAGTTAGGGCGCGTACCGGCCGTTCATCCGCTCGCCCCTTCCTATCGAAGCCGTGGCTCAGCGCCCACGTCAGACTCTTCGCCGGCCGCCGCGACCGAAAAGGCGGGCGCGGCTCACCAAACGCCATTCCCCGGATCGCTTCTCTCCCCCGCCAGAAGTCGTCATGCCTCCTAGGGGAGGCGGACTTTTTGCGGAAACGGCGCGACCGACACGGCGAGCGCGGCATACAAGACGACGTCCTCGGGGTCGCCTTTCAGTCCCCGCCGAAAGTCGTCATGCCCTCCGCAGGAGGGCGGACTTTCGGCGGATTAACCGGCGGAGTACGCGCCCTTTATGCGTGCTTGCTGCTTCAGCACAAGCTTGATTGCCGCATTCTTCGTGATCCGGCTCTTGATCCCCTCACACATGATCGACGCGGTGTTGCTACCGCTCCGCCAGGTGTAGACGTAGACCAGGTAGGTGATGGTGACGCCCTGCACCTTCGCCGACTGCGTATAGGTGAAGAGCTTCGATTCGCTTCCTACGCGCCGGGCCGTGGCCGTGTGAATGCCGGCGGTCTTCTTGAACGAGGCGACTTGCACCAGCCAGGCGGCGTGGGCTCCGGCTGCCGCACTGTAGGTGTTGGCGCTCGAGACGATGTAGATCGGGCCGGTGAGCTTGTTGGCCACCGCCCGGTTGGTCTTGATCTTGAAGGCCACCTTGTATCCATCGATTCGACCCCAAGTCGTGAGCTGCGCTTCGGTAGCCGCGCCTCCCGCGACGACGTCGGCGTTCGTAACGTGCGTGGCCCCGTCCGGCACGAAGGCCGAAGAGAGGTCAGACCTAGTCAGCACCATTTTCTTCGGGCTGGGGGCAGCGCCGGCCGCGGCAACGAAGACGACGGCCAGAGCAAGAAAAGCAGGAATCAAAGTTCGCGTGTGCTTCAACTTCTTCATCTCATTACCTCCGCCCGATGGTCGCGGTGCGCGTTGATATTCGAATGACTGTTCTCTTATCGGCGCTTCGTTCCTGTCCCGTAGGGGGATCAGCGAACGCGAGGCACGACGAATCATCCTCAAACGAGAGCTTCGACCCCGGCGAAGAGCGCGTGCAGGCGCACGAACAGAGCCTCCAGCGCCAGCGTGGTGTTGAGATTGAGCGCCTGCATACGCCGGAAGGCGGCACGGACGATCTCGACCGCGTCCTCGGCCGCGGCCAGCCGCTCGCGGCTCCCGTCGGAACGCAGCTCGGCGGCGCGATCGGAGTGAATCAGCACGCCTCCAGCGCCGACCGCGACCGCAACCAGATCGCGGTACCAGGCCGCCAGCTCCTCCAGCATCGCCAGCAGCTCCTCGCGCTCGGCGCCGCGCTGCACCCGGCGCAGGCGCTGGTCGAGCTCCCGCTTCGTCAGCTCGCTCTCCTCGAGCGCACTCTCCGCCTTCGCCCGCGCCTCGGCGCCCCGTTCCTCGATCGCCTCGCGCAGCGTGCGCACCGACCCGGCGGGATCGAACTCGGGATCGGAGTAGACGGCACGCGCAACCGCGAGCAGCCGCTCGCGCCGGGCCGAGGCGGCGGGCTCGAGCAGGCGCTCGAGCCGGTCGAGGCGGCCCGCGGCGATCCGCGCCAGCGTCTGCATCTCCTCTTCACCCCTGGCGCCGCCGCGGCGCACGATCTCCTCGTGAATCGCGTGCTCGGAGAGGCGGTGGAAGGAAACGGCCTGGCAGCGGGAGCGAATGGTCGCCGCGATCGGTTCCAGCTCGTCGGCGACGAGCACGAAGACGGCGTAGGCCGGCGGCTCCTCGAGGTCCTTGAGCAGGGCGTCGGCGGCCTCGCGGTTCATCGTCTCGGCCGAGTAGAGGAGATAGACGCGCCTCGATGCCTCGAACGGGCGCATGTGCAGGTCGCGCCTGAGGGCCCTGATCTCGTCGATGCGAATCTGGTCGCCGACGGGCTCGAGCAGGAACAGGTCGGGATGCGAGCCCTGCTCGACGCGACGCAGGTCGCCGAGCAGCTCGGCCGCGAAGAGAAGCGCCGTGCGTCGCTTGCCGACCCCGGCCGGGCCGTGGAAGAGATAGGCATGAGCCACTCCCTCCGTCAGCGCCGCCCGTAGAAGCGTCTTCGCCTCCTCCTGCTCTGCGACCGTGGCGAACGGGTCGGTCACAGCTGTCCGGCGTCCTCCAGCGCCTGCCTGACCTGGCGTGCGATCAGCTCGCGCGGCTGCGTTCCGTCGAGAGCGACGATCCTTTCCGGGAACATCTCGGCCAGGCGCCGGTATCCATCCTCCACCTGGCGCCGGAATTCCGCGCTCTCTCGCTCCATCCGGTCTCTGTCCTCCCCCACTCGCGCCTCCGATAGCTCCTCGCCGACGAGGAGCAGGAAGGTTCGGTCGGGTAGCAGCCCCTTGGTGGCGTGCAGGTTGAGCTGGAGCACGCTCTCGATCCCGAGCCCGCGCGCGACGCCTTGATAGACGAGCGAGGAGTCGACGAAGCGGTCGGAGATGACGAACGCTCCCCGCGCGAGCGCCGGCTCGATCACGCGCTCGACCAGCTCGGCCCGCGAGGCGGCGAAGATGGCGGCCTCGGCCCAGGGTGAGACCTTGCCGCCGTGGAGCACGATCTCGCGCAGCCGCTCGCCCAAGTCGGTCCCGCCCGGCTCACGGGTGGCGACCACCTCGATGTCCTTGGTCTCCAGGTAGGCCTCGAGCAGCTCGACCTGCGTCGTCTTGCCGCAACCGTCGAGACCTTCGAAGGAGATGAACATGAGAAGTAGGATACGGGGCGTGCGTGCGCTCGTTACCGGCGGAGCCGGTTTCATCGGCTCGAACCTCGTCGACGCGCTGATCGAGCGCGGCGATTCTGTCGATGTGGTCGACAATCTTTCGAGCGGAAGGCGCGAGAACGTATCCGAGCGAGCGCGGTTGCACGTGCTCGATGTGCGCGAGCCCCTGAACGGCGTCTTTACCGATCTGAAGCCGGACGTGTGCTTCCACCTGGCAGCCCAGGCCGACGTGCGCGTCTCGATCGAGCGACCCGACTTCGACGCCGAGGTGAACGTGATCGGTACCCTGCGCGTGCTCGAGGCGGCGCGTGCCGCAGGCTCCCGGGTCGTCTTCGCCTCCACCGGCGGTGCCATCTACGGGGAGTGCGACGCCCCCGCCGACGAGTCGAGCGAGCGCCGGCCGCTGGCTCCCTACGGCACCGCCAAGCTCGCCGGCGAGGAGTACCTGCTCACCTACAAGCGGCTGTATGGAATGAGCAACGTCGTTTTGCGCCTCGGTAATGTCTTCGGGCCGAGGCAGGATCCGCACGGCGAGGCGGGCGTGGTCGCCATCTTCCTCGGGCGGCTACGGGACGGGGAGATCTGCCAGATCTTCGGCGACGGCAAGCAGGAGCGCGACTACGTCTACGTCGGCGACGTCGTGCAAGCCTCGCTGGCGGCAGCCGAGGTCGAAGGCGGCGTCTTCAACATCGGCACCGGCCGCGCCACCTCGGTGCTCGAGCTCTACGACCTCTGCCGGAAGGTGGCCGGGAGCGTGCTGGCCGCCGAGCACGCGCCGGCGCGCACGGGCGAGCTGCAGCGCAGCGTGCTCGACGTCGGCAAGGCCGAGCGCGAGCTCGGCTGGCGACCCGAGACGAGCCTCGAGGAGGGCCTGCGCCGCACCTGGGACTGGATTCGCGCCTAACCGGAAAGCGCTAAGGCGGCGTAAAGATCTCGGCGGCCGGCGTAGGGATCGCGTCAACGATTGACGCGCCGCCTACCGGCTGCGGTAATACGAGAGACGTGGCCGATCTCGCCTTCGTTCTCGCGGGAGTGCTCGCCTTCGCCCTGATGGCGCTCTTCGTGCACGCGATCGGAATCCTCGTTCAGCAAGACGACGACAAGGGGAGCGGCAGGTGAGCTGGGGCGATATCGGCTCACTGGTGATCTCCCTCCTCGTCTTCTCGTACCTGCTCGTTGCTCTGCTCAACCCTGACCGGTTCGGATGAGCTTGAGCAGCTGGCTTCAGCTCGGCGCGCTAGTCGGGCTGATCGGCGTGAGCGCTCCCTTGCTCGGCGCCTACCTCGCCCGC
The DNA here is from genome assembly GCA_050011315.1 of Gaiellaceae bacterium. GTDB lineage: Bacteria > Actinomycetota > Thermoleophilia > Gaiellales > Gaiellaceae > Fen-549. Next base: position 24,279 of record JBEKJI010000021.1, on the reverse strand, counting down.
GTCTACGGCGGCGGGCCGGCGCCCGGCGACCGCATCTTCGCTCCGCTCGAACGGCTCTGCTACCGGGCGGCCGGAATCGACGAGCACGGTGAGCAGACCTGGCGCGTCTACGCCGGCTCGCTCCTGATCTTCAGCGGCATCTCGGTGGCCGCGCTCTACCTGCTTCTGCGCCTGCAGCACTGGCTCCCGTTCAACCCCAGCCACGCGATCGCCCAGAGCCCCGCGCTCGCCTTCAACACCGCCGTCAGCTTCGTCACCAATACCAACTGGCAGAACTACGCGGGCGAAACCGGCGCCAGCCACCTCACGCAGATGGCCGGGCTGGCGGTTCAGAACTTCCTCTCGGCGGCGGTGGGGATCGCGGTCGCTATCGCTTTGGTGCGCGGACTGACACGCCGGCGCTCGGACACGATCGGGAACTTCTGGGTCGATCTGGTGCGAACGACAGTACGCGTACTTCTACCTATCGCGGCCGTGCTGGCGATCATCCTCGCCAGCCAGGGAGTCATCCAGAACCTGCACGGCTTCACCCATGCACACACCGTGGCGGGCGCGACCCAGTCGATCCCCGGCGGACCGTTCGCTAGCCAGGAGGCGATCAAAGATCTGGGCACGAACGGCGGCGGCCCGCTCAACGCCAACTCAGCCCACCCGTTCGAGAACCCGACGGCGCTGACCAACCTGCTCGAGATCTGGGCGCTGCTCGTGATCCCGTTCGCGCTCGCCTTTGCCTTCGGCCGTCTGGTCGGGAATCGCCGCCAGGGCTACGCGATCTTCGCGGCCATGTTCCTGCTCTGGATCGGTTCGGTCGGAGTGGCCACGCACTATGAGGTCGCCGGCAACCCGCGCGTCCAGGCGCTCGGCGCCGTCGGCTCGAACATGGAGGGTAAGGAGGTGCGCTTCGGCGCGCCCGCCTCGGCGCTCTTTGCCGTCTCCACCACCGACACCTCGACCGGCTCCGTCGATTCGATGCACGACAGTTTCACGCCGCTCGGGGGCGGAGTCGTCCTGGCCGACATCATGCTGGGCGAAGTGAGCCCCGGCGGCACCGGCTCTGGGCTTTACGGGATGCTCGTCTTCGCCATCCTGGCCGTCTTCATCGCCGGGCTGATGGTCGGGCGTACGCCGGAGTACCTGGGCAAGAAGGTACAGGCACTGGAGATGAAGCTGGTCGTCCTCTACCTGCTCGTGGTGCCGCTCGTGATTCTGTCGCTGGCCGGCGCCTCGGTCGCGCTCTCCGGGCCGCGCTCGGCGCTGCTCAATCACGGCCCCCACGGTCTCACAGAGATGGTCTATGCCTTTACCTCGGCGGCCAACAACAACGGCTCGGCCTTCGCCGGCATCGGCGCGAACACGACCTGGCTCAACACCACGCTCGCGATCGCCATGCTCGCCGGGCGCTTCCTGCTGATGATCCTCGTGCTCGCGCTGGCGGGCTCGCTCGCGCGCAAGCAGCACGTGCCCGAGTCGGCCGGCACCTTCCCGACGGCCACGCCGCTCTTTGCCGGGCTACTGGTGGCGGTTGTTCTCGTCGTCGTTCTGCTCACCTACGTGCCCGTGCTCGCGCTCGGGCCGATCCTGGAGCACCTGAGCCTGTGACCCTTCGTAACCAGCCAACCTCGCTACTCAACGGCGCGATCCTGCGCCAGGCCGCTCTCGATAGCGTGCGCAAGCTCGACCCGCGGCTGATGGCGGGGAATCCGGTCATGTTCGTGGTCGAGATCGGCAGCGTGCTCGTGACGGCGATAGCGATCAAAGACCCGAGCAGGTTCGCCTGGACGATCGCCGCCTGGCTCTGGTTCACCACCCTCTTCGCCAACCTGGCCGAAGCGATCGCCGAGGGAAGAGGCAAGGCGCAGGCGGCGGAGCTGAAGAAGACGCGCGCCATCACGATCGCCCACCGCAGAGGTGCGGACGGGACACTCGAAGATGTAGCGAGCGGAGCGCTGCAGATGGACGACCTGGTCGTAGTCCAAGCCGGTGAGGTGATACCGGCCGACGGCGAGGTGGTCGAGGGAATCGCCAGCGTGGACGAGTCGGCGATCACAGGCGAGTCGGCGCCGGTGATCAGGGAGTCGGGTGGCGACCGCTCGGCGGTCACGGGCGGTACGCGGGTGCTCTCCGACGAGATCGTCGTACGTGTGACCGCGCTCCCGGGCGCCAGCTTTCTCGACCGCATGATCGCCCTGGTCGAGGGCGCCGAGCGGCAGAAGACGCCGAACGAGATAGCGCTCAACATTCTGCTCGCCGGGCTGACCCTCGTCTTCCTGCTCGCCGTGGTCACGCTGCAGCCCTTCGCCGTCTACTCGGGCGCCCGCCAGAGCACGATCGTGCTGGTGGCGCTGCTCGTTTGCCTGATCCCGACGACGATCGGCGCGCTTCTCTCGGCGATCGGCATCGCCGGAATGGACCGGCTCGTGCGCCGGAACGTGCTGGCGATGTCCGGGCGCGCGGTCGAGGCGGCCGGCGACTGCGCCGTCCTTCTGCTTGATAAGACGGGCACGATCACGCTCGGCAACCGCGCGGCGACCGCCTTCCTCCCGCTCGACGGGGTGAGCGAGCAGGAACTCGCCGAGGCGGCGCAGCTCGCGAGCCTCGCCGACGAGACGCCGGAGGGCCGCTCGATCGTCGTGCTCGCCAAGGAGCGCTTCGAGCTGCGCGAGCATGAGCTGCACGACAGCCGCCTCGTGCCTTTCACCGCGCAGACCCGGATGAGTGGCGTCGACTTGGACGGGCGCTCGATCCGCAAGGGCGCCGTCGAGGCCATCTGCCGGCTGGTCGAGGACGCCGGCGGCTCTATTCCCAAGCAGCTGACCGAGCTCGCCGGAGGAGTCGCCCAGACGGGGGGAACGCCGCTCGCGGTGGCCGAGAATGGCCGCCCGCTCGGGATCGTCCAGCTCAAGGACATCGTCAAGGAGGGGCTGGCCGAGCGCTTCGAGCACCTGCGCCGGATGGGCATCCGCACGGTCATGATCACCGGTGACAACCCCCTCACCGCGGGTGCGATCGCATATGAGGCGGGCGTCGACGACTTCCTGGCCGAGGCCAAGCCCGAGGACAAGATGGCGCTGATCCGGCGCGAGCAGGCCGGAGGAAACCTCGTCGCCATGACCGGCGACGGCACCAACGATGCGCCGGCGCTCGCTCAGGCCGACGTCGGTGTGGCCATGAACACGGGTACCCAGGCGGCGCGTGAGGCCGGCAACATGGTCGACCTCGACTCCAACCCGACCAAGCTGATCGAGATCGTCGAGATCGGCAAGCAGCTGCTGGTCACCCGCGGCGCGCTGACCACCTTCTCGATCGCCAACGACGTCGCCAAGTACTTCGCGATCATTCCGGCGATGTTCGCGGGCGTCTTCCCCGAGCTCGGGCACCTGAACGTCATGGATCTAGCCACCCCCGAGTCGGCGATCGCCTCGGCCGTGATCTTCAACGCCCTGATCATCGTCGCGTTGATCCCGCTCGCGCTTCGCGGCGTACGTTTCCGTGCCGCCTCGGCTATCGCCGTGCTGAGGCGAAATCTGCTCATCTACGGGCTCGGCGGCCTCGTTGCGCCCTTCGTGGGGATCAAGCTAATCGACCTCATCGTCAGCTCGATCGGAGTCTCGTGATGCGCCGGCAGCTCGTTCCAGCCCTGACTGTCTTCCTCTTCTTCACCGTGCTCGTTGGGGTCGTCTACCCGCTCGCCGTGACGGGCGTGGCGCGGATCGCCTTCCCCTCCAAGTCGCAGGGCTCGCTCGTGCGCCGGGGCGGCGTGGTCATCGGCTCGCGCCTGATCGGACAGGCCTTCGCCGGGCCCCGCTACTTCCAACCTCGGCCTTCGGCAGCGGGAGCGGGTTACGACGGTGCGGCGAGTGGTGCCTCGAATCTGGGGCCGTCCAACTCGGTGCTTCTCGCAGACGTGCGCGCGCGCATAGCCGCGTACCGGCGCTTGAACGGCCTGGCCGCGAGCACCCCGGTGCCGGTCGATGCCGTCACCGCCTCGGGCTCCGGCCTCGACCCGGAGATCTCGCCCGCGAACGCCCGCCTGCAGGCGCCGAGGGTCGCTCGTACCCGCGGTGTGCCGCTCGCGCAGGTGCTCGCGCTCGTGCGGGAGAACACCGCGGGGCGCTCGCTCGGGTTCCTGGGCGAGCCCGGAGTGAACGTACTCGAGCTCAATCTGGCGCTCGACGCGAGAAGATAGGAGCAACCTATGGCTATGACGCGTGGACAGCTCCGCATCTACCTCGGCGCCGCGCCGGGCGTGGGCAAGACTTTCGCCATGCTCAACGAGGGCCGGCGCCGGCGCGAGCGCGGCGAGGACGTCGTCTGCGGCTTCATCGAGGCGCACGGGCGCCGGCGCACGGCCGAGCAGATCGGCGAGCTCGAGGTCGTGCCGCGCAAACGGCTCCCCTACCGCGACCGGGTGTTCGAAGAGATGGACATCGACGCGATCCTGGCGCGGCGGCCCGAGATCGTGCTCGTGGACGAGCTGGCGCACACCAACATCCCCGGCTCGCGCAACGAGAAGCGCTGGCAGGACGTGGAGGAGCTGCTCGATGCCGGTATCAGCGTCATCTCGACGCTCAACATCCAGCACCTGGAGTCGCTCAACGACGTCATCACGCAGATCACCGGCGTAACCCAGCAGGAGACGATTCCCGACGCCGTCGTACGGCAGGCGGCGCAGATGCAGCTGGTCGACCTCGCGCCGGAGACCGTGCGAGCGCGGCTGGCCCGCGGCGACATCTACCCGGCCGACCGCGTCGACACCGCCCTCAGCAATTACTTCCGCGCCGGCAACCTCGGCGCCCTACGAGAACTCGCGCTGCTCTGGATAGCCGACCAGGTCGAGGAGGGAATTAAGGAGTACCGGGAACGTCACGGCGTCAGCGAGCCCTGGGAGACGCGCGAGCGAGTGATCGTGGCGCTGTCGGGCTCCGAACGCGGGGAGCGGCTGGTGCGCCGGGCAGCCCGCATCGCGCAGCGCCGCGGCAGCGAGCTCGTCGGCGTGCACGTGCGGCCCCAGGACGGCCTCGCCAGGCCGGCGCTCGAGCGCCTGCAAGCCCAGCGGGAGTTCCTCGCCTCACTCGGAGGCGGCTACCGCGAGGTCGTGGGCGCGGAGGTCGGCCCCGCGCTCGTCGAATTGGCCCGCTCGCTCAACGCCAACCAGATCGTTCTCGGCGCCACCCGCCGCAGCCGGCTCGGCGAGCTACTGCACGGCTCGGTGATCAGCACCGTCATCCGCCTCACCGGAGCCAGCATCGACGTGCACGTGATCAGCCACGAGGAGGAGGGCGAAGAGGTCGAGCAGGCGCCTCCCAAGCGGCGCCGGCTGGGAGCGCTTCCGAGCCGGCGGATCGCACTGGGCTTCGCGCTCGCCGCGGCCGGGCTGCCCGTGCTCACCGTGACGCTCGCCTCGCTGGGAAGCCACATCACGCTTCCGGGCGTGCTCCTGCTCTATCTGCTTCTGGTCGTCTTCGTCTCGATGATCGGCGGTCTCTGGCCGGCGCTCGCAACCGCGCTCGCCGGCGACCTGCTTGCCAACTGGTACTTCACGCCGCCGCTCCACACCTTTACCATCAGCGAGCCGGAGAACCTACTCGCACTCTGCGTGTTTCTCGTCGTCGCGGTCGTTTTCTCCAGCTACGTCGCTCTCGCGGCCAGGCGCGCCGCCGCCGGCGAGCAGGCCCGAGCCGAAGCCGACATCTTCCTGACTCTCTCGGGGCACACTCCCGTCGCCGATTTGCTCGAGCGCCTGCAACGAGCGCTGCAACTCGATGGCGTCGCCCTGCTCGCCGGCCAGGGAGGTTCCTGGGGCGTCGTGGCCGAGAGCGGCGAGCAGCCACCGCGACACCCGGAGAACGCTGTCCAGACGATCGATCTCGGCGCGAGCCACCTGCTCGCGATCGCCGGCAGACCGGTGCCGGCCGAGGAGCAACGTGTCCTCGAGGCCTTCGTGAGCGAGCTGGAGGCGTCGATTGCGCATGAGGAGCTCGAATCGGAAGCTCAAACGGTCGGAGCGATGGCCGCCGGTAACGAGCTGCGCGCGGCCATCCTTTCGGCAGTCTCGCACGATCTGAGGACGCCTCTCTCGGCGATCAAGGCGTCGGTGACGAGTTTGCTCCAGCGCGACGTCAAGTGGACGAGCGAGGCGCGACGGGAGTTTCTGCGCACGATCGACGAGGAGAGCGACCGCTTGAACGCCCTGGTCGGGAACCTGCTCGACATGAGCCGGTTGCAGGCGGGAGCGCTCACGGTCACCGCGCAGCCGATCGGACTGGAGGAGGTCGTTCCGGCCGCGCTGCACTCTCTCGGCGAGCGTGCGAGCCGCGTGCGGACAGAGGTTCCCGAGACGCTGCCGCGCGTACTTGCCGACGCAGGGCTGCTCGAGCGGGCGCTCGCCAACCTGATCGACAACGCCCTCCGTCACTGTCCTGGGGGAACCGAGGTGCGCGTCGTAGCCGACCCCACCGGCGACGAGTACGTCGACCTCCGTGTCGTCGATCACGGTCCCGGAGTCCCGGAGTCCGAGCGAGAGCGGATTTTCGTCCCATTCCAGCAGCTCGGTGACGTGTCCGGCGCGAACGGCGTCGGACTCGGCCTGGCGGTTGCGAGAGGATTCGTCGAGGCGATGGGGGGATCGATCGATGGCAAGGACACGCCCGGTGGAGGCTTGACGATGATCGTTCGCTTGCGGGCGGAGAGATGACACGGATCCTCGTCGTCGACGACGAGCCCCAGCTCCTGCGCGCGCTGGCGACCAACCTGAAGGCTCGCGGCTACGAGGTCGATCAGGCGGCAACCGGCGAAGCCGCGCTGATGTTGGCGGCCGGCCACCATCCCGATCTGGTCGTGCTCGATCTCGGCCTGCCGGGCATCGACGGGCTCGAGGTCATCAACGGTCTGCGCGGTTGGAGCTCGGTTCCGATCGTTGTGCTCTCGGTGCGCGAGCGCGAGGCCGACAAGGTCGCCGCGCTGGATGCCGGCGCCGACGACTACGTCACCAAGCCCTTCGGTATGGATGAGCTCCTCGCCCGCCTGCGCGCGGCCCTGCGGCGTGCCGCCCCTGCCGGCAAGGAGGAAGCGATCGTGGCCACGCGCGACTTCACGGTCGACCTGACGGCTAAGCGCGTCAGGCGCGACTCCAAGGAGGTGAGGCTGACGCCGACCGAGTGGGAGATCGTCGAGATCCTCGTCCGCAACGAAGGCCGGCTGGTCACGCAGCGCCAGCTTCTCAAAGCGGTCTGGGGACCCCAGTACGAGAAGGAGACGAACTACCTGCGCGTCTACCTGGCGCAGATACGGCGCAAGCTCGAGCCCGATCCTTCGCAGCCGCGCTACTTCCTGACGGAGCCGCGCATCGGGTACCGCTTCGAGCCGGGCGCGGACGGGTAGGGTTGTAGCGGCGTCCGGCGAGAAATGTCGAGTTGTGCAGCCGGCTTGCGCGGCGCCTGGTTTGGCAACCGGAAAAGCTCGGTTTGCAGATAAAATAGGTGCCATCCGGAAAGGCTCCTATCGTTTCGAGGTCCTTCGGTCAATTGCCTGAAAATCGGGCTTCTGGCCGGCGGCGGGGGAGAGTCCGGGGATCCGGTTTTGGGAGGGAGAGAGCGAGATGGCGACGGCCAGAGACAAGCGGGTTGAGACGGCAGATCTGGGGCCCGAGAACGTCGTCGTCGACACCGAAGCCAGCCTCGGCCTGCGGCGCTACTTCACCATCCCCGGGCGCGACCCCTTCGACGAGATCGAGTGGGAGACGCGCGATGCCTTCATCCCGGGCAAGGAGAAGGCGGTTTTCGAGCAGAAGGGCGTCGAGTTCCCGCGCTTCTGGTCGCAAACCTCCACCAACATCGTCGCCCAGAAGTACTTCCGCGGCCAGATGGGCGCGCCCGAGCGCGAGTGGAGCGTCAAGCAGATGATAGGGCGGGTCGTCGCGACGATCGGCGGGTGGGGCCGCAAGGGCGGCTATTTCTCGGACGACGAGGAGGCCGAGACCTTCGAGGCCGAGCTGAAGGCGATCCTCGTCAACCAGCTCGCCGCCTTCAACTCTCCGGTCTGGTTCAACGTCGGCTTCGAGGAGAGACCTCAGTGCTCGGCCTGCCAGCCTTTCGACGCTCTCGTCTCGACTCCGCAGGGCATGGTGCCGATCGGAGAGATCGTCGAGAGCGAGCAGCTCGGACGAGAGATCTACGACTCACACGGAGTCACGCGCGTGAGAGCCGTCAAGCACAACGGTCGTAAACCCGTCTATCGCGTAACGCTCCGGAACGGCCAGTGGATCGAGGCCACGCCAGATCACGTGGTCAAGGCTGCGCGCGAACGGCGCACCGCTTCCGAATGGCTGCGTGTCGACCAGCTCGAGCCCGGGATGCGCATGCACCTCCACCCGCATCGAGCGAAGGTGGCCGAACCGGCTCTCGTCGCCATCGGCGCCGGCTCGCCTGCCCAGCTCGAGCCGGGCGAGCTCCTGGAATCGTGCGAGGACGCCGTCGTCGCTCAGGCCGAAGCCGCGCTGGCCGGCTGGCTACAGGCGGATGGCTTTGTCGGCCAGTACGAGAACGGAACGAACAGATCGCTGACAATCGAGTTCCAGGTTGCGGACGAAGACGAGTTCGGTTGGGTCTCGCACAACCTCTCCATCGCCCTGCCCGACGTGCACCGGAACGTACGCGAGGTGACGCGAGAAGACGGTTCGGTCTCGTGTCGTCGCGTCAGGCTCTACGGCGAAGTGCTTCGTCCCTTCGTTGAGCGCTGGGAGTTGCTCGCACGTGGCACCGAGATCAGAGTCCCAAGGCGTCTCTGGACCGCATCGCACGACGAGATCGGGGCCTACCTCCGTAGCGTTTTTCAGGCCGATGGCTACGTGACCGTGAGACGCGACAACGGCTGCGAGAACGCCCGAATCGGCTTCGCCGTCATCAGCGAGCGCTGGACCGAGGATCTCCAGCTGCTGCTCAACGTCCTCGGTATCTATTCGCGCCGCCTGCATAAGCCCGAGAAGAGGCCCGATCGCCACGACCTGCACGAGCTCTCGATCGCGATCGGCTCCGAGCGCGCCCGCTTCGCCGAGCTGGTCGGCTTCGTCAGCGTCAAGAAGCGAGAGAGACTGTTCGAGTCGCTCTCTCTCCGCGATGCGAAGACGTGCCCCGATCTACGGGAAGAAGAGATCGTCTCGATCGAGCTCCAGGGCGTCGAGGATGTCTACGACATCCAGACCGAGTCGGGCGAGTACCTCTCGAACAACGTCTGCGTCCACAACTGCTTCATCCTCTCGGTCGAGGACAACATGGAGTCGATCCTCGAATGGATCAAGCGCGAGGGAATCATCTTCCGCGGCGGCTCCGGGGCCGGGATCAACCTCTCGCGCCTACGCGCCTCGAACGAGCAGCTCACCAAGGGCGGCCACGCCTCCGGGCCCGTCTCCTTCATGCGCGGCGCCGACGCCTCGGCCGGCACGATCAAGTCGGGCGGCAAGACGCGGCGCGCGGCCAAGATGGTGATCCTCGACGTCGACCACCCCGACATCGAGGACTTCGTCTGGTGCAAGGCGACCGAGGAGCGCAAGGCCCGCGTGCTCGAGGCGGCCGGCTACGACATGTCGCTCGACTCGCCCCACTGGGCCTCGATCCAGTACCAGAACGGCAACAACTCGGTGCGCGTTACCGACGCTTTCATGCAGGCGGCCGCGGATGACGGCGACTGGAATCTGACCGCCCGCGTCGACGCGTCGGTGCTGAGGACGATGAAGGCGCGCGACCTGCTGCACCAGATCGCCGCCGCCGCCTGGGAGTGCGCCGACCCCGGCATCCAGTACGACACCACCATCAACAGCTGGCACACGATTCCCAACTCCGGCCGCATCAACGCCTCCAACCCCTGCTCGGAGTACATGAGCATCGACGACTCCGCCTGCAACCTGGCCTCGCTCAACCTGATGAAGTTCCGCCGCGAGGACGGCGAGCTCGACATCGAGGCCTTCGAGCATGCCGTTGACGTCGTCCTGCTGGCGCAGGAGATCCTGGTCGGCTACTCCAGCTACCCGACCCCCGAGATCGAGCGTAACGCCCGCAGCTTCCGCCAGCTCGGGCTCGGCTTCGCCAACCTCGGCGCCTTCCTGATGGCGCGCGGGCTCCCCTACGACTCCGACGAGGGTCGCGCCTACGCCGCCGCGGTGACCGCGCTGATGACCGGGCGCGCCTACCGCAAGTCGTCCGAGATCGCCACGCGTATGGGCCCCTTCGCCGGCTACCAGCCGAATACCGCAGCGATGCTCGGAGTCATCAGCAAGCACCGGGCCGCGGTTGGAAACATCGAGAACACCGACTCGGTGCCGCGCGAGCTCCTCTCCGCCTGCCGCAAGGCCTGGGACGAGGCGCTCGACCTGGGCGAAGCGCACGGCTTCCGTAACGCGCAGTCCACGGTGCTCGCACCGACCGGGACGATCAGCTTCATGATGGATTGCGACACCACCGGTATCGAGCCCGACTTCTCGCTCGTCAAGTCGAAGAAGCTGGTCGGCGGCGGCGAGATCACGATCGTGAACAAGACCGTACCGATGGCGCTCGAGAAGCTCGGCTACTCGCCCAGCGAGACCTCCGAGATCGAGGCCTTCATCGACGAGCGCAACACCGTTGTCGGCGCTCCCCACCTCAAGAACGAGCACTACCCGGTCTTCGACTGCGCGATCGGCGAGCGCTCGATCCACTACCTCGGCCACGTGAAGATGATGGGCGCCGTTCAGCCCTTTATCTCGGGCGCGATCTCGAAGACCGTGAACCTGCCCGAATCGGCCACGGTCGAGGACGTCGCCCAGGTGCTCGAGGATGCCTGGAAGCTCGGGGTCAAAGCGATCGCCCTCTACCGCGAAGGATCCAAGCTCGCTCAGCCGCTCTCGACTAAGGACGACAAGGGCGCCCAGGCACTCGTCCCGACCTTGCTCGCCAAGCCCCAGCGCCGGCGCCTGCCCGACGAGCGCACCGAGGTCGGGCGCAAGTTCCGGGTCGGCGACTACGAGGGCTACATCCACGTCGGTATCTACGACGACGACACGGCCGGCGACGTCTTCGTGGACATCGCCAAGGAAGGCACCACGCTGGCCGGGTTGATGAACGCGTTCATGATCGCCATCTCGCTCGGGCTCCAGTACGGCGTGCCGCTTGAGGTCTTCGTCTCCAAGTACGCCCACATGCGCTTCGATCCCGCCGGCCCTACTAACGATCCCGACATCCGCGTCGCCAAGTCACTCCCGGACTACATCTTCCGCTGGCTCGGCAAGCGCTTCCTCTCGGTCGACCAGCAGGAGGAGATCGGCATCCTCTCGTCCGCGGTAAAAGCGCGGCTGGCCCAGGCTTACGCGAACGGCGGCACCCCCGGCCAGGGCGGCGACCCATCCCCGGCCGAGGCACTCCCGCCGGGCCAGAAGGCGCTCTTCAACAACTGGGAGGACGCGGTCGAGTGCGCCCGCTGCGGCGGCCGCATGGTGCGGACGGGCAGCTGCTACACCTGCCGCGACTGCGGAACGAACACCGGCTGTAGCTGAGTCGATTACGAGCCGACTAATGGCCGCGTTCTGAGCGGATTGCCGTCCGCGGTTTTACGTGCAGACGATCGCGACAACTCATCGATCGTCTCGACCTAGGGCATCTTCCCGTGGGTCACTCCCGAAGTAGCCTCTAGCGCGATATGACGGCGAGCGGAGCGGAGTCCAGCGTGCCTCGAACGGTACGGGCGAGGTCATCGGCGGAGTAGGGCTTCTGCAAGAACCGTGTTCCTTGGTCGAGGTCGCCCTCTTCCAGCCCGTCGCGAGGGTAGCCCGAGACGTAGACGACGCGGAGGTCGGGTTTTCGGCTGCAAAGCTCGGCTGCAAGTCGCCGTCCGTCCATGTCCGGCAGCACCATGTCGGTGAGAAGGAGATCGAAGTCGACTCGAGACGCGAGGTCAAGCGCCTCTTTCGGCTCGGCAGCGACGATGACCTCGTAGCCTTTTCGCGCGAGCATCCGAGCAGTGATCTCGCGAACGCCTGGCTCGTCCTCAACAAGCAGGATGCGCTCGCAGCCGCCCGAGATCCGTCGATCCTGCTCGTTGGCAGCCGACGAAGGCTCGAGCTCGCTCCAAGGAAGGTAGATATCGAAGCTCGTGCCTGCGCCAAGCTCGCTCTCGACGCTGATCTGGCCGCCGCTCTGATTCACGATGCCGAAGACGGTTGCGAGGCCGAGTCCGCTGCCCTTGCCGACCTCCTTAGTGGTGAAGAAAGGCTCAAAGACGCGCTCGCGGGTTTCCTTATCCATACCCTGACCCGTGTCGGTGACGCGCAGATGAGCGTAACGACCTGCTTGGAGCGCCAGTGGTTCAGCCTGCGATGCAGTCAGGTTGACGTTCTCCGTCACGAAGCTGAGCGTGCCCCCCTCCGGCATCGCATCACGGGCATTGACGGCGAGGTTCATCAGCACCTGCTCGATCTGTCCTTGGTCGGTGTTAACGGAGCACCCTGAGGGCTCGAGCGCGTGGACGATTCTGATCTGCTCGCCGAGCAACCGGCCGAGGATGGCGTTCATCTCGAATACGGCTTGATTGAGATCGAAAGTGGTGGGTCGTAACACCTGGCGGCGGCCGAAGGCAAGCAGCTGCCGAGTCAACTCGGTCGCGCGCTCGCTTGCGCGCGCGATCTCCCGGAGGTCGTGAGCTAGCTCCGGATCGCCGTTCGCGCGCTCGAGCGAGAGGTTGCAGTAGCCGGAGATGGCGGTCAGCAGGTTGTTGAAGTCGTGTGCGACGCCGCCTGCGAGTTGCCCGACCGTCTCCAGCCGCTGCGAATGGAGCAGCTTCCCTTCGAGGGCCTTGAGCTCGCTGGTGTCGAGGAAGAGACCGACGGCGCCGATGGCCTCGCCCGTTTGGTTTCGCAGCGGCGCCGACGAGATGATGACCTCGATCGTCGAGCCGTCCTTTCGCAGCCTTGTAGATTCTCCGTGGAAGGTTTCGCCGGAGAAGAGCCTATCGAAGTTGTGGGTTACCTCCTCGCTCGCGCCGAGGGGATACCGCTTGCCGATCACCTCATCCGCCCGCCAGCCGAAGAGCCGCTCGGCGCCTGGATTCCAGAGCGTGACGAGGCGCTTGCTCTCGACGGCGACGATCGCAAGCGGTGCCGTATCGATCAGCGTCTCGAGCTTCTCGAGAGTCTCGGCAAGCTCATCCTCATGGCGCTGCTGAACGCGCAAGATCAGGCCCATCCGCAAGAAGACTGCGACGATCGTGAACGAGCCGAGGGCGAGGAACAACGTGGCATCCAGGGCCTCTCTGCGTACGGCGATCAGGAGCGCGACCGGCATGCTGAGGCAGGCCAGAGCGAGCAAAGACGTGCGAAAGACCCATCGCCGGATCGGACGTGGCTGCGATGTGCCAAGCAGGCGCAGCGACGGGTGCAAGGCAGCGAAGCCCCAGAGGACGTAGGCGAACAGCCAACCGCAATCGCGCCAGGTGCCCTCCACACTGGTACCTCGGGCGGTGTCGTAGGCGTAAACGATGTCGGAAAAGAGGAACATCGCGATCCCCAGCGTCATGGCCTGGAGCGCCCGCGCGTGCCGAAGCGACGGCACCAAAAGAAGCTGGCCGAGACCGACGAGCAACATCGTGTCGAGCGCCGGATAGGCAATCGCGGTGGATGTCGACAAACCGGAACTGTCCGGCTGGCCGCCTGCAGGGACGATTACGGCCACCCACATGAAGACGCTGAAAGCCGTCGCGATGATCGCGCTCTCGAGCAATCCGCCGAATACCCCCGTCATGTGCCGGCGCCAGAACCAGACAAGCGCCCCAAACATAGGCAAATAGGCGCCCATGTAGAGAGCGTCGATTGGCGAGGGGAACGGCACCGAACGATTGAGCAGCTCGCCCAGCCACCACAGCCAGTCAGTAACGAGCCAGGCGGAGATGCCCGCTACCAGCAAGACCGCGATCCAGCGGCCCGAGAAAGGACGACGCAAGATCCCAACCCAGCCGAGCCCGAGCGCGGCTGTGATGACCGAGTAGTAGAGGAGGTTCGAGATGGTGATCGAGAGGACGAAAGCGTAAACGACGCTTCCCGCCGTTCCGATACCCAACACCGCCCACGCAAGGCGGGCAAAGGCTCGATCAGAGCCGTGTTCAGCTGCAGTCATGTACAAACGTCATCGGTCGATCGGTGCAGGGATCGACCGGCATCGGCCGCCGCTTGGTGGTACAGCGCCGAAACGGAGGGTTTTCTAACCCGAATAGGGAGAAAACTGTGCGTCGTGAATCCGTCCAACGAGTACCGGCCGAATACTCGAACAGGCTTAAATACGCGCAGAAACCGCCGCGACGAAGGCCATCACGAGCGGGTGCGGATTCTCCGGCCGATAGCGCGCCTGGGGCACGTACAGCGTGGCGATGAAGAACGGGTGCTCGGGTAGCTCGAACACACGCGCGGCGCCGTCGGTCCCGGTTCCGCTGATCGCGAGACCTCGCTCCTCGACCCCCGACCGGTACTCGGGATTGAGCCCGAAGCTACAGAAGAAGGGCTCGACCGCCGCGGAAGCTTCGTAGATCGCCGCCACCCTGGAGCCCGGAGCGAAGAAAACCTCGTGCTCCTGGTCGGCGAGCGAGCCGGGAAGCCTCGTCACCGCGAGCTCGCGAGCGTCCGGGCTCGACTCTTCGTGATCGGCTTCGGTGATGCCGAGCACGTCGCGTACGAACTCGATCGCCACGTGCTGAAAGCCGCCGCAGGTGCCAAGCAGCGGCACTCCCTGCTCGCGCGCGACCCGGATCGCCTTGAGGGCGCCGTCCATGCTCCGGTAGGGGCTGCCGGGCGAGATCAGGAGCCCGGCATAGGACGCGAGCTCGGCGTCGCTCATCTGCTCAGCCGCCTCGGTAGCAAGCCACTCGAAGCGAAGCGGCGGCTGGACGGCGTGCTCCAGCGCCTGCTGCGTCGCCTTGTGGGTGGGACGCTCGGCGCCGTAGTCGCCGACCACGGCGATGGTCGAGTTCGCCTCTCGGTCCGGACCGGTCACGAATCACTCCCTCCACTTCGCCTGCTCGTAGGCGTTTCGTTACGGCAGTTACATACTAGGCGGCTTGCAGCCTCTGCTTCCTCGGTTGCTCCGGTTTTCTCGGAGCCGCTCCGGTACAAGTACTAGTACCGGCATGGTCGCCAATCCGCCCCGACTCGTCGCCCTCACCCTGGCGCTCGCCACAGCGGCGATAGCCGTCGTTATCGCGATCATCTTCACCGGCGACGGGAGAGCGTCGAGCAGCGTTGCGACACGGCAATTAATCGGGCACTCCGTTCGCGGGCGCGCGATCTACGCCTACGAGCGGGGCGACCCGAATGGCCCGACGGTACTCGTCGTCGGTTCCATCCACGGCAACGAGCCGGCCGGGATAGCGGTGGCCAAGCGCCTCTTGAAGCTCGAGCCGCCGGAAGGGACCGACCTCTGGGTCATCCCAGACCTCAACCCCGACGGTCACGCGGCGCACACCCGCCAGAACGCCCACGGCGTCGACCTGAACCGTAACTTTCCCTGGCGCTGGCGGCGCCTGAAGGGGAACTTCTACTCGGGCCGGCGGCGGCTGTCCGAGCCCGAGTCGCGGGCCGCCTATCGCCTGATCTCGCGCTTGCAACCGCTGATCACGATCTGGTTCCACCAATCGCTCGGAGCCGTCGACAGCTCTCAGGGCTCGCGTGCGCAAGAGCGGATATTCGCCCGCGTCGCCGGGCTGCCGCTCAGGCGCCTGCCCACCTACCCGGGAACCGCAACCTCCTGGCAGAACCACACCGTCCCGGTGACGAGTGCGTTTGTCGTCGAGCTCCCCGGTGGGAAGATCCGCGCTCGCAAGGTCAGCCGCTACGCGCGGGCGGTGCTGGCGGTGGCCGCGTCGTAGGACTTGTTTCGGGCGTCGCGCCACGTCGAGCCAAGGGCACCACGTTCCGCCGCCCCCCACCTTTGCCACCCACCCACGGGGTCGTGAAACGGTACCGAAAGAAAGCGCCCGAGTTGTGCCAGATTCGTGCCGATTGACGAACGCCCTAGATCGCGCCACCAGAGCGCGGTCAGGCGAGGAGCTGCGTTCCTAGAACTCCTGCTCGGAAGGTCGCACGGTGATTTCGGTCGCGGCGACGCGACGCGGGCGCGTGACGATGTAGGCGATCGCGTCGGCAATGTCCTCGGATTCGAGCCGTTCGATCCCGGCGTAGCGCTGCCGCGACCACTCGCGCAACTCTTCGCGGATGTGATCGCCCAGCTCGGTGGCGACGAAGCCCGGCTCCACCAGCGACACGCGAACATGCCGCTTGGCCAGCTCCATCCGCAGCGACTCGCTGAAGGCTCCGACTCCGAACTTGGTCAGGTTGTAGACGCCTGAGCCGGCGTTCGCCTTGCGGCCGGCGACCGAGCTGATGTTGACGAGGTCGGCCACGCGGCGCGGCTCACTACCTGCGGCCGCGAGCAGATGGGAAAGCGCGGCGTGCGTGCAGTAGAGGAGGCCCATGACGTTGGCGGCGACTATGCGCTCCCATTCCTCGAGCGGAGCCTCCGCGATCGGGCCGAGCAGCATCACGCCGGCGTTGTTGACGAGCGTATCGAGGCGGCCGAGCTCAGCGACAGTGCGCTCGACTGCCGCGGTCGCCTGCCCGCGGTCGCTGATATCGGTCTCGATCGCCAGCACGCGCCCACCCTTGCTCTCGATCTCCGCCGCCAGCTTCTCGAGCCTGTCCCCGCGCCGCGCGACTGCCGCCACCGCGGCGCCGCGCTCGGTCAGTTCATGTACCGCCGCCTCGCCGATGCCGCTGCTCGCACCGGTGACCAGCGCCACTGTGCCATCGAGTCGATCCGTCACTCCCACTCCCTTCGTCTCGGCGCCGTCCGTTCGTCCTTCTCGCCAGGGCGAACCGGAAACCCTCACTCCCCGAGTCTGTCAGCCCGCTTCGGGCCCTGCCGTGTGTGAAACCTAGATGACGAAAACTCGAGAGCGGCCGAGTTCCGGAAAGCTCGGCCGCACGAGTTGCTCAGTCCGTCTCGCCCTCGGCGAGGATCCGGTAGAGCGCGCGGCGCGAGTCGGTGAGGATCTTGCGCGCCTCCTCGACCTGCGCATCGTTGCCCGCCTGCATCACCTGCATCGCTGCGAGCCCAATCTGGCGCACGAGCGAACCGAGCTCGAGCGTCTGCTCGTTGATCCCGCCCGCCATCTGCTCCCAAGGGGGAGGCGCATCCTGAGCGCGACCCTCGAGTACGGCGCGGCCGGCGTCGGTCAACTCGATCAGACGCTGGCCTTCGCTCTCCTGCGAGCGCACGAGCCCTTCGTCCTCGAGCTGCTGCAGGGTCGGATAGACGGAGCCCGGGCTGGGACGCCAGACGCCCTCGCTGCGCTCCTCGATCTCCTGCATGATCTGGTAGCCGTTGCGCGGTTGCTCGGCGAGGAGCAAGAGCGCCGCCGTTCGGATGTCGCCGCGCCGTGCTTTGCGCCCGTGATGTCTGCCCCTGTGACCGCCGAACGGTGGCCCCGCGTAGTGGTGCGCGGCGGCCTCGTGATGCGACCCGTGCCGGCGGCGATGATGCCTCGGTCTGCGGCCACGTTCCAAAAAGTTCGCATCGTCCATAAATCAACTTCTCCTATCTCGTAAGGTTCGTGTTGTATAACGATATATCGCTATGTGTCGGTCGTCAAGGCCCGTGGCGCTCGGTGAGTCGCGGCGAAATCGGCACAGACAGATGCGGAGATAGTCGTTAGCCTTTCCTCAGGAGGTCGCGCGGATTCCTGATGACCGGCTGGCCGTCGTCTGTTCCGGATTTGATAGAGCTTCAGCTCGAGCTCGCGACCGAACACCAACCCCCGTGGCGACTTTCCGGGCCTGCACGGATCGGCGGCTGCTTCGTCTGCTTTCAGCGTGGTTCGGCCGGGCCGGGACACACGGGCGATCGCGGCTGGGCGGCGGCCGCGTACGCTGGAGCGAGCGCAGTAGTCGAGGGCGTCGCCGGGGCGGCCTACCGACCCGGGTTACTGGCGCTTCGCGAGGGATCTCTGCTCGAGCAGGCCGTGCGAGAACTCCCCGAGCCGCCGGATGTCCTGCTAGTCGATGCGACCGGACGCGATCACCCCCGCCGGGCTGGCCTGGCTCTTCATCTCGGCGCGGTGCTCGGACTCGCAACCGTCGGAGTCACCCACCGCCCCTTGCTCGCCACCGGTGAGTGGCCCGAAGACCAGGCGGGAGCGCACAGCCCCCTCCTGCTCGAGGGTGAGACCGTCGGCTACTGGGTTCGCACCCGGGCCACCCGCCGCCCGCTCGCTGTCCACTCGGCCTGGAGAACGAACGCGGAGACCGCGGTGCAGGTCGTGCTGGCGAGTCTCGCCGGGATGCGAACACCGCAGCCGCTGCGCGATGCCCGTTGCACGGCCCGCAGCGCACGTGCGATCATCGACCCTCGACGTCGGGCGATCTGACTCGTGATGGAAGAAACGCCTCAGCGATCCGGAGAGAACGCCTCATCGGCTGGATTCAGCACCGAGGAGCTGTACCGCCGGATTGCAGACTCGGTCTCCAGCTGGGAGTACTGGCTCGATCCGCAAGGTGGCTACGTCTACCTCTCACCCGCATGCGAGAGCGTGAGCGGGTACAGCCGGGAGGAGCTCCTCGCCGATCCGGGTCTTTTCGAGCGTCTCGTTCACGTCGACGACAGAGCGCGCTTCGAGCAGCACATCGAGCGCACGCATGGATCCGAGCGACAGGAGGATGCCGAGATCGAGATCCGCATCGCCGCTCGCGACGGCAGCGAGCGCTGGATCAGACACAGGTGCACTCCGATGTACGGGCCGGATGGCCGCTACCTCGGTCGCTGGGCGAGCAACGAGAACATCAGCCGCTACAAGCTGGCAGAGGAAAGGTTGCTCCGGCTCAACCGCGAGCTGCTCGCCGTCCGGGACTGCGCGCGCGCGGTGCTGCAGGCAACAGACGAGAAGAAGCTCCTTTACGACACATGCCGCATCATCTGCAACGTGGCCGGATATCGCATGGCCTGGATCGGAACGGTTGAGCACGACGAGGCCAAGACGGTCAGACCGGTCGCCTGGAGCGGGGTTGAAGACGGATACCTGGCGAGTGTCGACATCACCTGGGCCGATACGGAGCGAGGGCGAGGCCCGACGGGAACAGCTGCTCGCACGGGGAAGACCGTGGTTCTCGAGGACTACGCGAGCGACCCCTCGGGCCGGCCGTGGCGCGAGCGCGCATACCAGCGTGGCTACCGCTCGAGCATCGCCATCCCTCTGTCTGACCCCGATGGTGGTGTCCGCGCCGTTCTCAACGTCTACGCCTCGCAGCCGTACGTATTCACGAGCGGCGCCGTCCGCTTGCTCGAGGAAGTCGCCGAGGATCTTGCAGCGGGAATCGGCGCCTTACGCGCCCGCGCTAGCTCCGCCTCGACGCAGTGATCGGCGAAGCCAGGCTGCCGTCTCCTCCAGGAAGGAAGGATCGACCGCATGCCCGAGCGGCCACTCGCGGTAGAGGAGCTCGGCACCGGCGGCTTGCAGCTTAACCCGTGCTGCCCGCGCAAGCTCGACCGGGATGACCTCGTCGTACACCCCGTGGCCCACGGCGAACGAGGGCAGCGGCGAACGGAGGTCGAGATCCCATCCGGCCAGCTCGGGGATGTATCCCGAGATGGCGATCACCGCGCCCGGCCGCTCGCGGCCCGCGCCGAGCCCGAGCGCATAGCTGATCGTGGCACCCTGAGAGAAACCACCGAGCACGATCCGCTCCGGCGCAAGCCCGAGCCCGTCCAACCACTCCGAGGCGAGCTCGCAGGAAGACAGGAACGACTCCCGCTCGGGAACTCCGGCCCTCTCGGCGGCGTACCAGCGACTTCCCCGCACTTGCTCGTGGGGAGCGCGAGGCGCCAGGCCGAGCAGTCGGCGCTCGGGATCGAGAACATCGAACAGGCCCGCGAGCTGCATCTCGCCGGCACCTCGCCCGTGCAGCAAGATCAGGGCTCCCTCGGCCTCGCCGGCCGCCGGTCGCTCGAACGCGGTCAGGCTCACCGCCTGCTCCAGCTGGCGCGCGGATCGGGGAGTGGAGTCAGGGAGGGCTCGACCTCGCCGCGCAGATGCTCGAGTGCGGGCGGAAGCACGAGACGCTCGCCAAAATGCTCGAGCGACTCGTCGACGGCGAAGCCCGGATCGATCGTCGCTATCTGGAAGAGAACGCCGCTCGGCTCGCGGAAGTAGATCGAGCGGAACCAGAAACGATCGATGATCGGAGTCGGCCGCGCGCCGGTTGTGAGCAGGGCGCCCTGCCAGTTCTGGAGCTCGTGCGTCGGCGACGCCCAGGCGATGTGATGGACGGTGCCCGACCCCTGAATGCCGTACTCGACAGGAGCGCTGTCATAGACGAAGACGCCGCCGCGCTCCTCGCCCCTCACCTCCCAGACCGCGTCGCTCCTGCGCTCGAAACCGAGCGTGCCCTCCAGCAGCGGGCGGCTGCGCTCGGGATCGCGCGCGTAGGCGCGCACGGAGTCGAAGCCCTGCAAGGCAAGGTCGGCGGGGATCTCGGGATGAGAGGCGATCAGGGGCTCGTCCACCGCCTCGGTGATCGCCAGCTCGAGCCCGAGACCTTCCGGGTCGCGGAAGCGAAGGCGCATACCGGCGCGTTCGAGCTCGAGACCCTCGTCGCGCAGGCGCTGGCTCCAGAAGCCGAGCGCCTGCTCCGATCCGATTCGCCAGGTGATGCGGTGGATCATGCCCGCGCCCGCGCGCCCGACCTGGATGCCCGGATACTCGAAGAAGGCGAGGCTGGCGCCCGGCTCGCCGCGCTCCTCACCGTAGAAGAGGTGATAGATGCTGGGGACGTCCTGGTTGGCGGTCTTCTTCACCAGGCGTAATCCGAGTATCCGTGTGTAGAAGTCGAGATTGCGCCGGGCGTCGCCCGTGATCGCCGTGATGTGATGGATTCCCTCGAGCCTCATCCCGTCCCCAAATCAAGTTCCCCAGATAAGAACGGCCGCGACCGAGTGAGTATTCCGCCCCTGTCGCCGGTCTCGTGCGAGAGCGCCTGCCGGTCAGATCGAGGGGTCGTCGGTCTCGTGCCAGATGCCGCCGGCCCGCGTGAAAGCGAGCTCGTGATGCTCGATTCCGCCGTTGAGTTTTCGCTCCAGTTCGGCGACGCGATCGACCAGATCGGCGACGGCATCGCCGAGCACATCCGGAAGCTGACCGTGCTCGAGATCGGGAGTCTTAGAAATGTGAGCTCCTCGTGTCGCCACGATCTCGCCCGGCACTCCGACCACGACCGCGCAGTCCGGCACCGGCTTGACGACCACGGCGTTCGCACCCACCCGGCTGCACTCGCCTACGGTGATGGCGCCGAGCACCTTGGCGCCGGCGCCGACCACGACCCCGTCGCCGAGCGTCGGGTGGCGCTTGCCCTTTTCGAGACTCGTGCCGCCGAGAGTGACGCCCTGATAGAGAGTCACGTTGGCGCCGATCTCGGCCGTTTCGCCGATGACGACGCCCATGCCGTGATCGATGAAGAGACCCTGCCCGATCGTTGCGCCGGGGTGGATCTCGATTCCGGTGAGCGCGCGCGCGACCTGCGAGATCCAGCGCGCGAGGAGCTTCAGACGCCAGCGCCAGAGTACGTGCGCGACACGGTGCCCCCAGACGGCCCACAGCCCCGGGTAGCAGAGCACGATCTCGAACCAGTTGCGTGCGGCAGGATCGCGTTCTCTCACCGCTCGGATGTCGTGTCGCATCTTCGTGAACACGCTGGTCGCCTCCTCAGTCGCTCAGATCGCTGAACAGTGCCGTCGACAGATAGCGCTCGCCGTTCGAAGGAACAATGACCACGATCAACTTACCCCGGCTCTCGGGACGGCGCGCAACCTGCTCGGCCGCCCAGATCGCGGCGCCCGACGAGATCCCGACCAGGATTCCCTCCTCACGGGCGATCCGGCGTCCGCTGGCGAAGGCGTCTTCGTTGCTGACGCGCACGATCTCGTCGTAGATCTTGGTGTTGAGCACACCGGGCACGAAGCCGGGGCCGATGCCCTGGATCGAATGCGGCCCTCTGGCGCCTCCGGAAAGAACGGGCGAGGCGTCCGGCTCGACCGCGACGCAGCGAAGCTCGGGCTTTCGCTCTTTCAGGACCTCGCCGATGCCGGTGATCGTGCCGCCGGTCCCGATCCCGGCGACGACGATATCCACCTCGCCGTCGGTGTCGCGCCAGATCTCCTCCGCAGTCGTGCGCCGGTGCACCTCGGGATTGGCCGGATTCTCGAACTGCTGGGGAATGAAGTAGCGCTTGTCGGCGGCGGCCATCTGCTCGGCTCTGCTGATCGCGCCGGGCATGCCCTCGGCGCCCGCTGTGAGCACGAGCTCGGCGCCGTAGGCCCGGAGCAACATGCGCCTCTCCTTGCTCATCGTCTCGGGCATGACGAGTGCGCACTTGTAGCCGCGCGCCGCGCAGACGAGGGCGAGAGCGATGCCGGTGTTACCGCTCGTCGGCTCAAGCACGATCGTGTCGGGCTTGATCAGGCCTTCGCGCTCGGCGGCGTCGATCATCGAGACGCCGATCCTGTCCTTGACGCTACCGCCGGGGTTGAAGAACTCGAGCTTCGCGGTGGCCCGGGCGCCGCTCTCCTCCGAGATGCGCCGCAGGCGTACGAGCGGAGTGTTTCCGACCAGCTGGGCGACATTGTCGGCGATCTTCATTCCTCTCCTTCCGGGAGTTCGCTTGGGTAGCCACGTCCGCGAAACCACTTCAATTTCTATAGTTGCTTTGCGAAGTATACCGATGATTCACGCGATTTCAATCGCGATCGCGGAACCCGTGTGACCACGAGAGTGCATATATCCCTCGCCGGCCGATTCCACTCCGGGTAGCGAAGTAGGTTGCTCAGCGTGAAAGCCCCGCGACGCTAGGGCGAGATCGTCACGAGCCCGGCTATCCCGAGCGCGAAGAGAACGATCACGAAAAGCGAGTCGGCGCCGAGCCAGAGGTAACAGCGTTTGGGCCGGAAGACGATGCCGATCGCGTAGACGGATGTGAGGCCGATCCCGAGGATCGCCAGCCAGCTGTTCTGATTTCCAGTCGTCGGCAACACCGGTTTCATAGCGATCAGATCGGCGACCAGGAAGAGGCAAACCTGGAAGGCGTTGCCGCCGAAGATGTCGCCCATGGCGAGACCGTGATCGCCCAGACGAACCGCGCCGATTCCCGAGCTGATCTCGGGAAGCGCAGTCGCTAGAGCAAGCACCGTTGCGCCGAAGATGACGCCGTTGATGTTGGCCCGGCTGGCGAGATCACTACCCGCGATCTGGAGGAAGACGCCGGCGACGAGAGTGACGACGCAGGCAGCAAGGAAGTAGAGCGCGACTCGCCAGGTGGACTTGCCCGCGTGCGGCGTGGCGACCTTCGGATGTGGAACGCGCCGGTGTGGGCGTCCAGGCTGGCTTCCCGGTGCGACCGCCTCCCAGTCGGGCGTTTTTCGGAAGCGGTTGATGACGACAATACCGGCCAGCCAGACAACGACGATCGCGATCGAGGCAGGGCTCACCGGACCGATCTTGACCGACGTCTTGAGCAGCGAGCCCATCAGGACGAGCGAGACGACGAGCACCACGAGCAGTGCCTCGAGCACGGGAATCAGCGACCCGACGAGATACGTGAGCGCGCTCTTCCGCCCGGCGGTGACATCGCAGATGATCAGCACCATCGTCTGAATGGCGATCCCGCCGATCAGGTTGCCGGCAGCGAGGGGGAGGTGTCCCTCCATGGCAGCCGAGACGGTGATCGCTATCTCGGGCAGGGTGCCGGCGATCGAGAGCAAGACCATGCCGCCGATCGCATCGCCAAGGTCGAAGCGATTGTCGAGAGCGTCGGTGCTCTTGGCGAGGCTGATGCCGGCGACCCAGGTGGCAGCGGCTCCCGCCGCGAAGATGAGAACAAGAAACGGCGAGGCGAGGCTACCCATAGAACGGCTCGCACGCTGAAGACATAGACGCGCCTATTCTCAGCGGATCGGAAACGCGCGTCAAGCAGACCGAGCGCTGCTGTCACCAAGAAGGCTAGTCGTGTCCAACGCGTCCTCAGGCGGGTG
The DNA here is from genome assembly GCA_050011315.1 of Gaiellaceae bacterium. Taxonomy (GTDB): domain Bacteria; phylum Actinomycetota; class Thermoleophilia; order Gaiellales; family Gaiellaceae; genus Fen-549. Next base: position 202 of record JBEKJI010000021.1, on the reverse strand, counting down.
TCTGGCACCGGGAGGAGCGACGACAACGTGAAAGGTGCGTCTAAGCAGGCTTTTCCAATGTGGACGGGCGCTCCGACGCCAAACGGTGTCAGGAGATCGCCTCAAAATAACGTCGCCAGGATCAAGATCATCGCCAGGTGCAGGAAAGCGAGGTAGTTGGAGGCCTTCCGGTCGCGGCGGACGGCGACCCTGCGCTTGCTCT